>JAFTKH010000009.1 GCA_017453365.1 Clostridia bacterium | reverse complement strand
TATCTTAATGCCTTTGATTGGTAGTTTTTGGCGGATTTTGGCATAAGCTTCCGTTTTCCGACTATCTCGACGTAGGTATCTACGCCTTCGGTCGGAAGAACGAAACCTTCTATCCAAAATCTGCACAAAAAACTGTTCCTCCTTCCTTTACACAAGGCGGGCAGTGCACTCATGCGGAGATGCTCCGCTTCTTGACGATAAAAGCAAAATCCCCACGGTCTCCCGTGGGGATTTTGTAATGAATTTACGCGCTTCGCCCGAGCGCGGGCTTGCGTTGCGCAAATATTCATTATTCATGAAAGGATAGGCATAATTTGCCGACCTTTTTATCAGTAGTTTTCTTTTCTTACTTCGAAGTAGCTCTGGGGATGAGCGCATACAGGGCAAACGCCGGGAGCCTTCATACCCATAACGAGGTGACCGCAGTTGCGGCACTCCCACATAGTCATCTCTGCCTTCTCGAATACCTTCTGCATCTCAACGTTGGAGAGAAGCTTTCTGTATCTCTCCTCGTGAGCCTTCTCAATTTCAGCTACGGCACGGAACTGATATGCAAGAGCCTTGAAGCCCTCTTCCTCCGCCTCTTTAGCAAAGGTAGCGTACATATCGGTCCACTCGTAATTCTCGCCCTCTGCTGCCGCTACAAGGTTGGCAGCGGTGGTGGAGAGACCGCCGAGTGCCTTGAACCAGAGCTTTGCGTGCTCCTTCTCATTGTTTGCTGTCTGCTCGAAAATTGCAGCTATCTGCTCGTAGCCTTCCTTCTTCGCAACGGAAGCAAAGTAGGTATACTTATTTCTTGCCTGCGACTCACCTGCGAAGGCAGTCATAAGATTCTGTTCGGTTTTTGTTCCCTTAAGGTCCATGGTTGTCTCCTTTTTATGTTCTGTTTTTTATTTTTTGAATTTTTGCGGGTGACGAATAAATTATCGCCGATACCCTATGTTGATTATACACTGACAGCGAAGTTTTGTCAAGTGAATTTTACTGGAACAATATAAAAATTTAGGCAAAAAAGAGCCTTGTCGAATGCAAAAGCACATTTCGCTTCTTGCGACAAGGCTGCTTTTATTTATGATACCCTGCTATGTCACGCTCCGGAATAAAAGTATCGTCGAGCGATATGCCGTATACGCTCTCGTAGCAGGCACGCTTGGCCTCCGCATCGCGCCGTTGCATATCTGCTCTCGCTTCTCTCGGCGAGAGGCTTGCATCGGGGTAAATCGGCGGCATTACGTGAAGTGTGTGGCTTACGCTTAAAAAGCCATCATCGTCGTATCCTTCACCCTCGCGCATCTCAACGAAGCAGGGAATAACCGGAACCCCCATTTCGTGAGCGTAGTGATACGCACCCTCGCGCAGTGCGCGGGGCTTTTTGTAGTTAAACCACATCTCCTGCTCGGGGTATATAAGGACGAAGTCGCCGCGCGACAGAAGCTGTTGCAGCGCAGGCTTTAAGTTTTTCGCCATATACTGCGCGCTTGCCGAAACGGGGAGTGTATTACAGTTCTTCATAAGAAAGCCGAAGAAGCCTTCCATGAAGATATTCGTTTCCTGCACTACTATGTCAAACTTTTTCGCGCGTCCGCACTTTTGTGCTAAAAGGCGTACTACGGTGTTGTCCATTATATTGAAATGGTTGCAGGTAATTATAGCTCCCCCGCTTACAGAGAGCGCGTTTTCAAGACCTACGATTACGGTATTTTTGTTTCTCTTTTTTGTTTCCGACTCGGCAATTTTTCTTGCAATATGAGCCTTCGCACGTTTTACGGGGCTCTTTCGCATATTGTCGAAGGGATATATGATCCTCTGCCTGTCCTCATCGGTTATGACCGGGTCGTGGAGCTCCACCTTTGCAAAGCTGTCGCCGCGCTCAAGTGCCGCTCTTATATTATCTATGACCTTAAGTCTTTCTTCGTTCATTTTAGGGCACTGTGCTGTCATAACGGCGCTCGTTGCTCCTTTATTGGGTTATTTATTCTTATCTCCAAGTGTTTCATTGAATCCGCCCTCGGCATAAGTGAGTCTGGCGGCGTTGGATACGAGCATAGCCGCTCCCTCGAGGTCCTGACGGCGTTCGCCGTCCGTATAATTTTTGAGGGTGGAGCGTAGCTCTTCCCTGTAGGGAGTCGTATCGGCAACGCGCCAAAATTCCTCTTCGTAGAGGACACCCTCGTAATGCCACGGTTTGTTGAACATATTGTAATGTATCAGATGAAGCTCGGATACGGGAATTGGGTTGTCGGCCTTCGGCTGCTTGTTCCACGAAAGGTCGAGATATTTAATCCTACCTCGGCACAGGAAATTGAGATAATCCTGGTCGGGGGCTACGGTATCGAAGTTGTAGGCAGAGGAGAGCTCGGTTATGCGCTTTTCAATCCCTGCACGGCGAAATTCTGTAAGGTTGAGAAGAAGCACGCCGGAGTTTATATACTCATTTCTCGGGACACCTACCCAACGCTCGACGTAGGTACAGAACTCGGGAACGGAGGGGATGCTCTCGTCTGCAACGGCACCGAGTATGTTATCTCCGAGGTCGATGTCGTAAAGCTTCGCAATATCGTCGACAAGGACTATATCGCAATCAATGTAAATAGCGCGCTCAAGCTTCGGGAAGAGCGAGGCTATAAAGATACGGTAGAATATAGACTCGGAGTAGTAGTCGCGAAGCCTTTTGCGAAGGCTTCCTCTGTGGTTGGTAATAGCCTCGTTTATGTTAACTATCTCTACATCAATAGCGTGCGTTTTCATAGATGCGAGTCTTTTTGTGTTTTCTTCGGTAAGACCGCTTGTGAGTACCTTTATATCATATATGTTTCCTTCGCTTGCATGGTCGGCTATTGATTTTACCGTAACAGCGAGGTAGGGAACGTAATTATCGTCTGATGCAAAAAAAATTGGAATACGTCTTGCCATAGGCTTAATTTTCCTTTCTTACATATCTTATTATCTCAACGTTTGAGAGCGCTGCGCGCTCCTTCATTTGTTCTATTATCTCCTCCTTTAGCTTCATTCTTGCCTCGCCCCTCGGAAGAGATAAGTCCTCGAAGAACGGGCCGTCAATATAAATATGGCATCTCGTGCCGACGAGTCGCGCTCGCCTGTAAACTCTGGTGACCGCGAAGGCGGGGACGCCGTATTTTCCTGGAAAGCTGAAAGCCCCGTCGTCCATAGGGCGTATACCTGTGTATTTTTTCCAAACGTGCGCCTCAGGGAAAATTACGACAGCCGCGCCGTCGGAAAAGCACTGCTCAAGACATTTTGAAAAGCGTCTCGAGGTTGTAAGGTCGGTGGGGGTCGGTATTGCTCCGAGATAGGGAATAAGCTTGCCGAGGACGGGGAGCGCGAGATTATCGGGGTGTACTACCGTATACGCACGCTTCGGGAAAACGAAGGTATGAGGCGCAAGCGCATCGCCGACAGGCTCCGTGTGGTTGCAGTACATTATAAGAGACTTATGCCCCTCCAGCTTCTTTTTTCCTATGAGCTTATCCCGAAGAATAAGCCTGGAATAAAAGTACGCTATCGGGGGAGCTATTACGTTATGGGCGAGGAAGGATATAAAACGGTGAAGGCGTCCTGCGTCAAGATATTTATAGCTTCGCCCGAGCTCTATGCCGTCGGCCTTCGACTCGAAATCCTCGGTGAACTCGGAAAATTCAACCGTAGCCTTTGGGTATCTTCCTTTTCTTTCTTTTTTCATATACACGCCGCCATCCGAACACACGCCGGGGGCCCTTTTTTTATTTTTTAAACCTTCAATATAAAGCACGTCCGCTGAAAAGCCGTGTACCAAATCGCCGATTTGATGCCTAAGCCTTCTGTTTCAGCTTCCGCTTGTAATTATACCAGACCTGGCAAAAAAATGCAAGCAATTTCAAAAAAAGACATCTCCCCGAGTTGTGGAATTCTATTTTAAATCGAATTGACAGTTCGAAGCCACTCCACAAAAGTGAGAATTTCGATTTATTGTTGACATATCGCGCGAGAAATAGTATAATTAAAGCAGAAAGACATTTTTATGTAAATAATCGGTTACATAACGGTGCTGTTTGGCAGAAAGGTGTGCGAAATGGAGAACGTAAAGGAAATAATTGCTAAAAATCTCGTAGAGCTCAGACGCAGTCACAAGATGACACAGCAGGCGTTGGCGGAAAAGCTGAATTATACGGATAAGGCAGTGTCACGCTGGGAGCACGCGGAAACTCTCCCCGACATTGAAACGCTGTGTCGCGTGTGCGATATTTACGGGGTTAAGTTCGAATATCTCTTGCAAAAGGAGCAGCCGCCGGAGAGGAACAATCCTCATATAAAACGAGGTGACACGGGAAGTAAGGTAGTTATAACTCTGACAGCCGCCTGTACCGTATGGCTTATAGTGACGGTGCTTTACGCGCTTATGTGGCAGATGAACCCGTGGACGCTTTTTATTTGGGCGCTTCCTGCTACATGCCTTGTGCTCTTTTTTGCTAACTACCTGTTTTTCGGCAGTAAGATTTTCAGGATATTATCGTCCTCATTTTTAGCGTGGACTCTTCTGTTAAGCGTATACGTTGAGCTTCTTATCAGAAACAGTGACAATATATGGTCTATTTTTATTGTCGGCGCACCGCTGCAGGCAATAATCATACTTATGGAGAACATAAAGTTCTCATGGGGCAGAAAGGAGAAATAAATGCCTACTCCGGTACTTGTTATACTTATTGCCGTCGCGGCGCTCGTTATTTTTGTGTTTGGCTTCACCTACTACGCATACAGCGTTTCCTTCAAAAGAAAGCGCCGTCCTATTGACCTTGTGAAGGATTTGGGTATTGAGATTGCCGGCGGCGTCGACCTTAAGGGGCTTGCCGATGAGCTGCGAAAGCTCCCCTTCGAAGAGGTGAAGATAACCTCTCACGACGGTCTTACGCTTGTCGGCAGATATTACAGTGTTGAAAAGGGGGCGCCCGTTCACATACTGTGCCACGGCTATAACAGCTCTCCCGTCCACGACTTCTGCGCCTCTGTCGATATGAACCTTGAGGCAGGGCATAACGTTCTTCTTATTTATCAGAGGGCGCATGGCAGGAGTGAGGGACGCTCGCTCACCTTCGGATATAAGGAGAGCCGCGATGTTTCCTCTTGGGTGGATTACATTATAGAGCGCGAGGGTGACGGCGTAGAGATATTGCTTGCAGGCGTTTCCATGGGAGCAGCTACGGTGATAATCGCCTCTGCGCTCGACCTGCCGAGCAACGTGAAATGTGTTGTTGCGGATTGCCCGTATTCGACAGCAAAGGAAGAGATAATGCTGACGGCGAAGCGAATGGGCTTCCCGCCGAGGCTTGTGTATCCCTTTGTCCGCCTTGGTGGTGCGATTTTTGCCGGCTTCGACCCCGATTTGGCCTCGCCCGTCGAGGCTGCGAGGGCATCGAAGCTCCCTGTGCTTCTAATACACGGAGAGGAAGACAGCTTCGTGCCGAAATATATGAGTGATGCTATATATGCTGCCCATACGGGAGTTATGGAGTATCACGTCTTCGAGGGGGCGGACCACGGTATGTCCTGCCTTGTCGATCCGGAGCGGTATCATGCTATTTGCGCGGAGTTTGCATCGAGATACATAGGCAGAGCGAAAGCTGAAATGCCGAATACTGCGAATACTACGGAGAACAAATGAAAAGATACGAAAACGAAAGCGGCTTTACGCCTAAACGGTGTGTTTACATAGAGGAGCTTGATGCAACTCTTGTAGATATGCTCCACGAAAGGAGCGGGGCGCGCCTTTTATTCCTCGACCGAGCCGATGAAAACAAGACATTTGCAATAGGCTTTAAGACTATTCCCACCGACGATACGGGTGTTTTTCACATACTCGAGCACTCGGTGCTCTCCGGCTCGGAGAAATATCCCGTGAAGGACCCTCTCTCCGAGCTTATGAAGGGCTCTCTTTATACCTACGTAAATGCGTTTACTTATCCGGATAAGACGCTGTACCCCGTGTCGAGCAAAAACGGAAAAGCATTTCTTGACCTTATATCCGTTTATATGGATGCGGTGTTTCATCCGCTTGCTTTGAAAAACGAGAACATTTTTCTTTGTGAGGGCCGCAGATTTGAGCCGGCGCCTGACGGTTCGCTCATTCCGAACGGTGTGGTTTACAATGAGATGAAGGGTGCGTATTCCTCTCCCGAGGAGCTTGTGGAGCATTATCTTTCGAAGCTCCTTTTTGCGGGTGGAGCATACGCCGCTGACTCGGGCGGATTTCCCGAGAGCATTCTTCGGCTCGGGTACGACGATTTTAAATCCGCGCATAAGAATTTTTACTCGCCTGCCAACTCCTGTATTTTCCTTGACGGAAGAATTGACCTGCCGTCGGTGCTTAAGCTGCTGGACAGTGCACTGCCCGACTGCGATGAAGCGCCTGACGTTCCCAAGCTCACGCTTGGCGATGTCGATACCGAGGAGCGGGTGGAATATTATGGAATAGACGGGGGTGAGAGCCCCGATGACAGAGGACGGCTTGTTCTCGGTTACCGCGGCTTTCCTCACGCCGACGCGGAGCGTACCCTGGCAGTAACGGCCATACTCGATGCTATAGCTGACGGTAATTCCTCGCCTATTAAAAGAAAAATACTTGCATCGGGCCTTTGCGAGAACATGTACGTTTACTATTCCTCGGGAGCTGCCGTCGGTACGCTCGGCGTGCAGTTTCTTAACGTGAAGGAAGGGAAAAATAAGGAGCTTACAGAGCTTTTTGACAGTGTGATGTCAGAGCTTCTGTCGGCAGGACTCGATAACGAGCGAATTTCTGCCGCTCTTTCCGTTTTGGAGTTCAAGACACGCGAGGCGGATTTCGGTGCTTACCCAAAGGGTATGGTATATATGAGCGCGGCGCTCGAATATGCCTTTCTTGGAGAGGAGCCCGAGTGCGCTTTTACCTACAATACACTGTTCAAAGGGCTAAAAGAAAAGCTCGGGACTCCCTATTTCGACGGGGTTCTCTCCGAGTTGTTGAGTCGTGAGCGCGTTACTCTCCGCCTTTTGCCGAGAGCCGATTACGTAGAGCTTTCGGAAAAACGGACTGCGGAGCAGCTCGCGGAATACCGAGCATTGATGTCGGATGAGGAGCTTTCGGAGCTTGGGAGAAAGCACGCCTCCTTCCTTGAGTGGCAGGCGACCCCTGACACCGATGCGGATCTCGCATCTATACCCACGCTCTCACTTTCCGATATAACAGAGCCTGCCCCCGACGTTGAGACCTGTGATATGGTGCTCTTGGGCTCGAGGGTGCTCCTCCATGCCGTACCGAGCTCGGGTATCGCATACCTCGACCTTTTGTTCGATGCGTCCGACGTTACAGGGGACGAGCTTTTCGCCCTGCGCCTTCTTTCTAGAACGCTTCCCGATATGGATACAGAGCTCGGCAGCGCCGAGGACTTTGGTGCAAGGGTTAAAAAGAAGCTTGGAGACCTCGGTGCAACGCTCTTACCAGTAAAGTGTGGCGAGGAAGTAAAGCTTTATTTGAGATTTTCAGTCTCTCTTCTCGCCGATAATCTTCCTTCGGCGCTCGAGCTTCTGACGGAGAGACTTTATATGACTAGAACGGATAATGCCGAGGCCGTGTCGCGCAGAGCGAAGCAGATGCTGACACACTCGAAGCTGTCGTTTTCAGAGGACGGCAGCAGCTATGCACTAACTCGCACGCTCGCAAGATATGACGATTACTCTGCACTTAGGGAGAAGCTCTTCGGATATGATTTTCATAGCTATCTGCTTCGCTTTGATGCTTTTTCACCGTCGGAGCGCGAGAAAGTCGTGAGCAGCTTTGCGCCTCTTCTCGAACGGATTTTGAAAAGAGAGCGGCTGACTCTCGCCGTTGCCTTTGATGCTCCGCTTGAAATTGCCGAGAGCACGCTCTCCGTCATACCGACGGGCGGTGCTTCTGCGGGGCCCTTAAGCGTAGAAAGACCCGATATGGTCGACGAGGGAATAGCGGTTCCTGCCGCTGTGGGTTACGCGGCATGTGGAACAAATTTTCTCCCCGACGGCTATATATATGACGGCTCGTTCGCCGTAGCCTCGACCATGCTAGTATACGAGCATCTGTGGGGAGAGGTGCGTCTATCGGGCGGCGCATACGACACGGGCTTTATTGCGAGGGCGAATAGCGGCTCCTTAGCGCTTTATTCCTACCGAGACCCAACACCCGAAAGGTCGGTCGCGCTCTTCTCGGGGCTTGGTGAGAGGTTAAGGAAGCTAGTCAAAGAGGGCGTGGATATCACCAAATATATCATAAGCTCCGTCGGAGCACAGGACACGGCGTCGACACCGCGAAGCGCCTCGAGTGCCGCGACACTTCTGTATATTTCGGGAAAAACTGATGAGGATACTAAAAGAATTCGCCGCGAAATTCTTGCGACGGATAAGAATAAAATTCTTGCCTTCGCGGATATGCTCGACGCCTTGTCGGATGGGGCGACCTCAACCCTCGTTGCACCGAGGGAGCGTATCTTGGCAGCAGGGGTGAAGAGAATACTCGACATATAAACAGTAAGCGTATGAATAAAAACACGGGTCAGGCTCGCTATCGGAGACTGACCCGTGTTTTTATTTAAGAAAGAATTTGCGGTACTCAGGCGGATTTTTGGCGAGATTTTTCTTGAAAATCCGTCTGAAAAAGCTCTCGTTACTGTACCCGAGACCGCAAATAATTTTTTCTACGGGATAGTCAATATTGTTTATCCCGTTCCGTAAATACTATAAACGATAATGCATAAGAGAATAAGTATCTTTCTGCTAAAAAAAGAGACCGGTTCTCTTGATTTACGAATATGTAAAATCAGTTGATTTTAAAACAAATATATGATAGAATAAAATAAAGTTCTGTTTTTCGGTAACGTATATGCTTACAACGTTTATTGCTACACTTAATCCTATGCTGATGCTCTTTCTCTGTATGGCGGTGGCTATGCCGTATGCCGTGCGGGGATAATGCCGAAGGACAGCGCGACTGTTCTTTCGAAGCTCGAGACCTACGTCTTCTGTCCTGCGCTCAGCTTCGCTACTATGGCGCTACTGTACGGTAGAGTCCCTCGGCACTCACGGAATAAACGCTTTGGTGGCCATTCTTGCAATAGCCCTCGCAATAGGTATAGCAATACCGCTCTCGGGTCTGTTCGTTAAGAGAGGGGCTGTCCGCGGTGCGTATAAATACGCCCTCGCCTTCGGTAATTTTGGATATCTCGGCGACCCTATTGTGCAGGCGTTGTTCGGCGATTCTATGCTGTCGTATTATAAGATGTTTACGCTGCCCCTGTCGCTTCTTGTGTACTCGTGGGATATTGCAGTTTTGGTTGCCGAGGGAGAAGGAAAGCGAACTTTGAAGCAGGTTTTGAATTTTCCCCTTATCGCACTTTTTCTCGGCATAGTTGTAAGTATTACGGGACTTGGAAATTATATTCCCGTTTTCGTTGGGGATACCCTCGATGCACTCAAGAGCTGCATGGGGCCCGTCGCTATGCTGATAGCGGGCTTCACCGTTGCAAGCTACGGACTGCCCGAGATGCTGAAGAACAAGAAGGTCTACGTTGCGACCGCTCTTCGCCTTTTTCGCATTCGCAACGCCCCTCGGCCTAAATACGTTCGTGTTTCCTGCGGCGTACGGCGAATACAGCAGCAC
The DNA here is from genome assembly GCA_017453365.1 of Clostridia bacterium. Lineage (GTDB taxonomy): Bacteria > Bacillota > Clostridia > Oscillospirales > CAG-272 > UBA1740. The sequence continues at coordinate 110,010 of JAFTKH010000009.1, read as the reverse complement.
AGGGGCGTCTATGACTTTGATATCACATACTCTCTGTGTCATTACGATACCGCTTCTTTACGTGCTTATGAAGCTTGTTTTCGGCGAGATGCAGCCTGTTTAGAATTTCCTAAAAGGAGGATTTGAATAATGAAAATACTTATAGTTGACGACGAGGCGGAGATACGCAGAGTCCTCGAGCTGCTTCTTTCGGGCTCGGGATATGAGACCTTAACCGCCGAGGACGGAGAGCGAGCGAGCACTATACTTGAGCGCGAGCGCGACATCGACTTATGTATTATGGATATAATGATGCCAAGGCTCTCGGGGGTCGAGGCCACGCGCAGAATTAGAAAGTTTTCGTCAGTACCAATACTCTTTTTGAGCGCGAAGTCGTTGTCGCAGGATAAGGCTTTAGCCTATTCGAGCGGAGGCGACGATTATATCGTTAAGCCGTTTTCCGCATCGGAGCTTCTTATGAAGGTAGAGGCTATGATAAGAAGATACAACTCCTACTCGCAAAAGGAGATAGAAGCGGACGAGGGTGTACGCCTTGCAGGCGGCATTACCGTAAATACCGAGAAGAGGGAGGTCAGAAGAAACGGTATTCGTATTGAGCTGCGTGATAAGGAGATAGACGTGCTTATCTACCTTGTGAAAAACAGGGGAAGGTGCATAGGCTCGTCAGAGCTTTACGAGGCCGTATGGGGCGAGATGCCGCTCCCGTCGTCCGGCAATAATATAACTGTTCATATTCTGAATTTGAGACGTAAGCTCGAGGAAAACATGGCATCGCCGAGAATAATACGAACGGTTTGGGGAAGGGGATATCAGATTGACTGATTTTCTGAAGAAGTTTTTTTTCGCAAGATTCAGGTCATTGAAGCTTTCAATGCTTTATGCGCTCGTTTTGGGTCTGGTTCTTGCCGTGTTTACGTATTTCGGCGTGCAGATAGTAGCGGGTATTTTTATTGAGGAGCAGTATCTGTCGGACGAGAGCCGCAGCGAAAGAGAAATTAAATATCTGCGCGAGCTGCAGGACTACGTTGACGGCGGAGGACTTTCGAGCGAGGATACCGATATTCTTGCCGAGTGGGTGAGAGATAACAGATACCTTTATGTGATGATATATAAGGACGACCAGCTCGTTCTCGATTCCGACTCTGCACTGGAGAGGCCTGATGTGCTGCCCGGTGCGGACGAGCTCCCGGAGAACCCCGACAGCTCCGTTGCAGGTGAAGCGGAGGACAGAGCAGACTCCGGAATTACAGTAACCTTTCCTACCCGCGAGGACTTGATAGAGTATGCGAAAGAGCGAGACTCCTTCCCGATTGAGATGTCCGACGGAATACATCTTCTCGTATCGATGGTAGATTATACGGAATATTTCTATTACGATATTTTCAACATAGTATCCCTCGTATCGGCCGCTGTGGTCCTGATAATAATTATAATGCTTTATTTCACGGGCATCACGCGCAGGATAACACGCCTTGCTAAGGATGTAAACGTCGTTGCCTCTGGCGATATGGACCATTCCATAGGAATGCGGAAGGGAGAGTCCGACGAGATATCGAAGCTTATGGAGAACGTCGAAAATATGCGCCTGTCTATGCTTGAGAACATAGCGAAGGAAAGGGCCGCGATAGATGCCAATACAGACCTCATCACCTCGATGTCGCACGATATAAGGACGCCTCTTACAGTGCTTCTCGGATATATTGATATTATGAAAATGAACGCCCCCGAGGGAGCTATGCAGGAGTATCTTCGAGCAACGGAGAGCACCGCTCTGCGCCTAAAGGAAATGTCCGACGATATGTTCAACTATTTTCTTGTGTTTTCGGACAAGTATATGGAAACGGAGCTTGGCGTCTATGAGGCTGCGACGCTCTTCGAGCAGATAATTTCCGAGAAGGTTTTGCTGCTTCGCGAATGTGGCTGCGAGGTTGTAATAAATGAGGCAGACGGTATGCGTACCGATTATCGCAGTATAACCGTCGTTACCGACGCGCACAAGCTTATGCGGATAGCGGAAAACATATTCTCCAATATAATGAAATATGCTGATAAGTCCTATCCCGTGTATATTTATTCAAGGGTAGAAGGCCGAAGCCTGACTGTAGAAATAGTAAATAAAATTTTACAGAACAGTGAAATGGTGGAGAGCAACGGAATAGGAATACGCACCTGCATCAAGCTCTCCGAGCTTTCTAACATAAAATTTTCGGCAGGAAGACGCGGCGAGGATTTTGCCGTAATACTCAGCTTTGATATAGGAGACGGGAATGAATAGCTTTATACCTACCTTCATTCCGCTTTCCGAGGGAGGCGGAGAACGTGTTCTCGACGAGGTGCGAGAGCTCGGTCTTGACTGTGAGCTTGCAGGAGAGGTCACAGACTCATTTTTGGATATGGCGGACGGTGCGGCGATTGCTTTGCTCCCCGACTGTCTGCTCGTCCGTATTTACGACGGCGAAAAATACGTTTTTCTGTCACCTATAGGCCTTATCGACCCATGGGATATGAAGAGAGCGGTAGTCGCCGTTCGGGATTATGCTGTGCGTGAGATGATACCGCTTTATTTTACCGACGTTATGAGAGAGGAGCTTGACGTTTATACCGAGCTTTTCCGCTTTGTTGATGCACGAGCTTATGATGACGATTGCGACCTTTTTTTCTTGACCGTGACGAACGAGTGTGATGCTCTGGATTCTATTCCAAAGCTTGTGCACGGGCGGGTGCGGCTTGGGGAAATAAGTGAGGCTGACGCTCGGCGCTATTCGGAGCTATGTGAAAGCTGTGAGGTGAATAGGTTTTGGGGCTACGACGTCAGTGCCGACAATCCCGAGTGCGACATGGAATATCATCTCTCGGTTGCGCGCAGAGAATTTGCCTCTGGGTGCGCCGTGACTCTCGGCGTGTATCTTGACAGTGAATTGATAGGCGAGGGCGTAATCTATGCCTTTGATATGGCTGGCGGTGCGTCGGTAGCGCTGCGCCTATTGCCGGAGCATCAGGGGCATGGACTCGGCACGGAAACTCTCGGAGCGCTTATCCGTATAGCGAGGGATATGGGGCTTCTTTATCTGACAGCAGAGGTAATGCTCGAAAACTTTCCATCGATAGCTATGACAAAAAAACAAATGAAGTGCGTGTCTGCTGACGGTGAGCGCGTATATTTCCGCTTGGAGCTGTAGCCCGTATTAAAAAAACAGAAAGGAACGGCAGGTATGAAAAAAAGCATAGCGCTGAATATTCTTGCTCACGTGGACGCGGGTAAGACAACACTCTCCGAGGCTCTTTTATACCTGTCCGGAGCAATAGACAGGTTAGGAAGGGTCGATAAAAGGGATGCGTATTTCGATACAGACCCCGAGGAGCGTGAGCGCGGTATAACTATATTCGCGAAGCAGGCGGATATTGAAACCGAGGTAACACATATTACCCTTATCGACACCCCGGGGCATATAGATTTTTCGTGCGAGACTGAGCGCACCCTTTCGGTTGCGGATTACGCAGTGCTCGTCGTTAGCGCACCTGACGGTGTACGCTCTCACACTAAAACGCTGTGGGGGCTCCTTCGCGCAAGGCGTATTCCCACCTTCATATTTGTAAACAAATGTGATATTTCCGGAAGGCTGCGTGCGGAGCTTCTTGAAGAGATGAAAACCGTTCTTTCGCCTGCGTGCGTCGACTTTACTCTTGATGATACTCCGGAGTTTTACGAGAACGTATCCGGACTTGACGAGCGGCTCATGAGCAAATATTTTGACGGCGATATGCCAACCGAGCGGGATATTGCCGAGGCTGTGAGGCGAGGAAACATATACCCGTGCCTTTTCGGTTCGGCTCTTAAGCTCGACGGTGTCGAGCGGCTTCTCTCGGTAATAGATAAATACACGCTCGGCACTGAATATTCAGATGCTCTTTTCGGCGCTGTGGTATACAAAATAGCACGCGATGCACAGGACAGACGCCTTACGTTTGTGAAGATAACGGGCGGAGCTCTTCATCCGAAGGATACCGTCGAGGTACGCCTTGCGACGGGGGAGCGTATACGTGAGAAGGTGGAGGAGATACGGGTTTTCTCCGCGGATAGGTCGAGGCAAATAAAAAGCGCCGCGGCAGGCACTGTTTGCGCTCTCGTCGGCCCTATGGCAACTCGAGCCGGAATGGGGCTCGGCACGGAGGCTGACGATATCTCGATGCTCGCGCCCGTCCTAGATTACAGAATAACCTTCCCGGGGGGCGAGAGCCCTCACGATATGTATGCAGCTCTCTCGAAGCTCGCCGAGGAGGAGCCATCATTAAATCTGAAGTTTGACTCGCGAACGGGTGAAATAAGAGTTAGCCTCATGGGAGAGATACAGATTGAGGTTTTGAAGCGCCTGATTTTAACACGTCTCGGTGTTACGGCTGAATTTGACGAGGGTGAGATACTGTATAAGGAAAGCGTGGGCGGCGTAGCCTACGGCGCCGGTCATTTCGAGCCTTTAAGGCATTATGCCGAGGTGCACCTAAAGCTTGAGCCGTTGCCCGCAGGCAGTGGAATTATAGCCGATACGGAGTGTGACAGAGATACGCTGCCTCTCTCCTTCCAAAGGCTTGTTATGACCCATATTACCGAGCGTGTGCACAGAGGCACGGCTATAGGAGCTCCGCTTACGGACGTGCGTATTACTCTTGTCACGGGGCGCGCACACGCGAAGCATACCGAGGGCGGAGATTTTCGCCAGGCTACCTATAGAGCCATAAGGCAGGCACTTCGAAAAAACGGCACTGTCATTCTCGAGCCGACCTTTTCCTACAGAGCGGAGCTGCCGCGTGAGAATATGGGGCGGCTTCTTACCGACATTGCGAATATGCACGGAAGAGTTGACAGTACGGAAATTGTGGGAGATACGGCAACGCTTTCGGGCGTTTGTCCCGTTGCTACTATGCGCTCCTACCCGACTGCTCTTCGCACGTATACGAAGGGGGCGGGGCGGCTTACTATGAGCATCGGAGAATACGAGCCCGCTCATAACCCCGACGAGATAATCGCGACACGGGGCTACGACCCCGACCTCGACGAGAGAAACCCGTCAGGCTCGGTTTTTTGCCGTGCGGGCGCGGGGTACACCGTGCCGTGGGATGAGGCAGATGCTCTTATGCACGTGAAGCCGTATGAGAGGGAAGAGCCCACAGATGAAGAGGGAGAGATACCCAAAAGAGCACGGGCGGTGAGATATTCAGGTACACTTGAGGAAGACCGCGAGCTTATGCGTATTTTCGAGGCAACGTACGGTAAACCGAAGCCCAGACACGTAAGCGAGAGGGTGGTAAACGAAGCTCCGAACGAATGTAAAAGGTCCGGAAAGCCGCGTCCGCGCGGGGAGGAATATCTAATTCTAGATGCATATAATGTGATATACGCCTGGGACGAGCTTTCGCACCTTGCCGAGCTCGAAATATCCCTCGCACGCGATGCTCTTGTCAGAATTATGTGCAGCTTTTCGGCGATGAAGAAAATTCATACCATAGTGGTCTTTGATGCATATAACCGAGAGGGAGAGGGGAGTGTTCTGCGGTGCGGTCCCGTAACGGTCGTGTATACAAAGCATGCCGAAACGGCAGATACCTATATCGAGCGCGCGACGTATAAAATTGCCCCGACAAACTACGTGAGAGTTGCAACGGGTGACCTTGCGGAGCAGTTCGTTATTCTCGGCAACGGTGCTTACAGAATGAGCCCAAGGGAGCTTAAGCTTGAGTGCGAGAGCGTCACGGGTGAGATTGAGGAATATATAAGAGGCTAGCCCAAGTTTTTGCAACTTGAGCCGGCCTCTTCTCGTATATGTAGCGGAGGATTTAGAGCGAAGATCTTCTTTCTTCATCGCGCCTAAATGCGTCGCCCCCAATGAACAGTGAATAATAAAGAATTATATAAGCCTCTTATTTTGTGAAATCGTAGTCGGGATAAACGATAGCGCCGCCGCGCTCGGAGCTTTCGACTATTGCAAGACACGCTGCAACCGTCTTCGCGCCCTCCTCTACCGTCATAGTGATGGGCGTGCCGTTAAGGAGCGAGTCCTGGAAGCTTGCAAATTCCCGTATAGCATTGTGGTTATTTACCGAAACGTCTATAACCTGCGGGTTCGAGCTTGCGACGTGGCCGTTCTCGTCCGCCTCGTAGAAATCTAGGGTAGGCGAGGTGTTGTCCATGATGATTGTACCCTTGGTGCCGTAAATGCAGGTGCGCATAGTGTACGAGCGCTTGCAACCCGTGGATACGAAGACCTTACCCATTACGTTGCCGGGGAATTTCATAATCGAGAGGGTTGCATCGTCGTAGGAAATATGCTCGGTTAAGAGCTTATGCGTACCGTAGGCGAACACCTCGCTTGGATTTTCTCCGACGAGCCAGCGGAGTAGGTCTACCGCGTGACAGCCGCCGCCGACTACTCCGTGTCGGATGGGGTCCTGACGCCAGTTTCCCGGGTTCTCCTCATATAAATGCAGATAGTCGTGTGCGTACTCGCTCTCGACGTAGTAAAGCTCGCCGAGTCTTCCCGCTTCGATAAGCTCCTTCGCCTTTACAAACGAGGGGGTAAAACGGCATATCTGACCTATCATAAACTTACATTCGGGGTGAGAGCTTACCGCCTTTACAATGGCGTTAATATCCTCGCGCGTGAGAGCGAGCGGCTTCTCGCACATAATGTTCTTGCCTGCCTCGAGCAGGGCCTCTATCTGCTCTCTGTGCTGCTGGTCAGGGGTGGCTATTATAACCGTATTTATTTCCTTGTTATTTACGATATCGAGCCAGTTTTCGGTACGGCGCTCCTCGGGAATACCCTGCTCGTCGCCCACCTTTTTGAGCTTCTCGGGATTTGTGTCGCAGATGAGAGCTATCTCGGCGCCGCCCTCGATAGCACCCTTTAAGTGCATAGCTCCCATAGCAAGGCCGATAACGCCTACAACTAACTTTTCCATATTAGCAATCCTTTTTAGTATGTAAATTTACGGTTTAACCGTATATAAGACCATTATAGCAGAGTATAGCACTCTTTTAAATGATAAATCAATAAGAAAACCCGTAAAATCGATAAGATTTTTGCCGTTTTCACGCCCGAAATTATCGAAACTACCGTGAGTTGCTATTGAAATCGGAAGCTTAATGTGTTATTATAAGGTAAAACTACGAAATAATGAGGTTTTTCGGTTATGGAAGCTTCGAAACTTTATCGCACTATAAATAATTTTTATCGAATTTCGGGTATGGAAATAGCCGTCGGCGACAGCAGTCACCACAGCATTACGTCCTCGAGATGCGCGGGATGTAATTTCTGTGTATACGTACATTCCGCCCCTGGCGCGCTGGATATCTGCAAACGCTCGGATATGGAGCATATCTACGAAATGGAGAGACTGTGTGTCCCCGTGCAGTATACCTGCCCGCTAGGTATCGAGGAGATACTCCTGCCTATTATGCGCGACGGTGAGCTGTCCGGTTATGTTTTTTGTTCTATGGGTGTTCTTGACGAGACGGGGGACGCGCGCGTGATGGAGCTGTGCCGCCGAGAGCTCGGTATATCGGGAGAGGAGCTTCTTCAGAAGGTGGAGCTTATGCCCCATTTCACAAGAGAGGAAAGGAATGCCTACGTGGGTATTCTCACCGCTCTGTGTAAATACATAGAGACCGAGCGCCTTATGCCAGTGAGGGAGCAGACGGTGGGACAGCTCGTAAAGAATTACGTGAAGGAGAATATTGCGAGGAAAATAACCCTCTCGGATATCGCGTGGAATTTGCATTGTAGCACGGTGACTCTAACCGAGCATTTTAGACGCGAGTTTGGCATCTCTATAATGCAGTACGTTATGAAAAAGCGAATGGAGCTCGCCGAGAGCATTATGGAGAAAAGGCAGCTCTCGCTCGGGGAGATTGCTATTACCTGCGGCTTTTCTGACGTTGAGTATTTTTCGAGGTGCTTTAAAAAGCACCACGGCGCGTCGCCGCGCGAGTGGTGTAAGAAGGTGAATAACGAATTGTCGGAAATAGAAAACTCAAGCTTAACGGAAGAAAAACGGAGTTTTTAATCTTGAAATAATACATACAAAGAAAATGAGAGCCACAATGAATGCGTGATTTTTAGCGGGGATTTTATCAACTCGGCAAAGTTAAGCACCGCATTTTCCCAGCCAAATGCAAGGGATGATAATAGTGCAAAGCAACTCCGCCCCTTATAACGACAGAAAAAGAGAACAAATCGGTTATATACCGAAATGCTCTCTTTTTGTTAGTGAGGTTTTCGCCATTACGAAAGAGAATTGTTTCTATTGCGCCTAAATGCGATAGCCTAAATCAAAGGGATTCTATGGCAAAGACTACGTTTTCATTAGTCTCAAGCTCTTTTGCCATATTCTCGGGAGTCAGGTCGGGTCGGTTGTAGGCGTGGACGTTCGCCTCTATTCCTACGTTGCCCGCAGTGCCGCTCCTCGGTGCTGTTACCTGCATATCCGTTATAGGATAGCTCTCGCTTAACATATCGAGCACTGCGCGCACTGCCGCATCAGACCTTATCTCAACGTATATTCCGAAGCGTGAGTTTTTGCTCGTCAAACGGTATTCGAGTCTGTGCAGAACGGTTGTGACGACAACCTCTGCTATAAAGGTGACGATAGCACCCTCCCAATAGCCGATACCGAGCGCGATACCTATTGCTGCACCGCACCAGAGTCCTGCCGCAGTGGTAAGACCCGTTATCTGAAATCTTCCTTTGACTAGAATTGTGCCTACCCCGAGAAAACCAATGCCCGAGATAACCTGTGCCGCGACACGCATGGGGTCGCCCGAGTAGCCGAGCACGCTCGTTGCATAGACACCCGTCATTGAGGTGAGCGTCGCACCGAGACAGACGAGAATATGAGTGCGCATTCCTGCCGCACGTCCCTGCTTTCTTCGCTCCATTCCGATAATACCGCCGATTATAATGGCGAGCGTGACCTTTAGGAGCGCAAGCCACAGCTCGCTAAGAGAGTACATAAAACCTGCAAACGTCATATCTGTCCCCCTTTCTTAAGTAGTAACATTATATAATAATTCTGCAATAATGTCAACAAATTTTTTACTTAAATTTTACTCTTTGATGGTACAAACCTTACAGTATTTTGAAAACTACTTGAAAAGTGCGTTTTTTCGAGTTATAATATATAAGGGAAAGATTGGCCGAAACAACGGAGGTGCCTATGATAAGCTATATTGAGCTTCGTAAGAACGAAGAAATAAATACCTATATCGCTGCGCAGGACGAGTCCCTCTCGGCTCTCGGATATACCGAGCATAGCTTTGCACACGTGACGAAGGTTGCGCTTCTCGCGGCTGATATACTCACCGCACTCGGACACAGCGAGCGAACGGCGGAGCTGGCGCGTATCGCAGGATATCTTCACGATATCGGAAATCTTGTGAACAGGCACGGACACTCCGAGAGCGGGGCGCTCATAGCCTTCAGACTGCTCGACAAGCTCGGTATGGAGCCGACTGAAATAGCGGTTATCACCACCGCTATTGGAAATCACGATGAGGGAACGGGCGTTCCTGTCAGTCACGTGGCCGCGGCGCTTATTCTTGCTGATAAGGCTGACGTAAGACGGTCGAGGGTGAGAAACTCGGATTTTTCCACCTTTGATATTCACGACAGGGTAAACTACTCCGTAGAGGAGTCGTCGCTTGAAATTTCAGAAAATAAAGAGAGCATTTGTCTTTCTCTCAAAATAGATACGAAGATAAGCACTGTTATGGATTACTTCGAAATATTTCTAGACCGAATGATTCTTTGCAGAAAGGCGGCCGAGAAGCTGGGGCTTGCCTTTAAGCTTAATATTAACGGTCAGGAGCTGCTTTAATTCTTCGTTTTCAAAATATTTAAAACTGAAAGGAAAACAAAATGAATTTTGGAATAACAAACGTGCTTTCCCTGTTATGCGGACTTGCCCTCTTCCTTTACGGTATGGACGTTATGGGCGAGGGACTTAAGAGGAGTGCCGGAAACAAGCTGAAGCTCTTCCTCGGTAAAATGACCTCCAATCCCATTAAGGGCTTCTTTCTGGGACTCATAGTAACCCTTGTTATTCAGTCCTCGTCCGCTACGACGGTTATGGTTGTCGGATTTGTAAACTCCGGTGTTATGACCCTTCTTCAGTCCGTCGGAGTTATCATAGGTGCGAATCTCGGTACTGCGATTACTGCGTGGCTCACTGCTCTTAACAGCCTTGGTGGCGAGGGTGGTGCTGAGCTTACCGGTGCCCTTGCTATTCTAAAGCCCGATTCGTGGGTTCCTATTGTAGCGGTTATAGGTATCTGTCTCGTTATGTTCTCAAAGAAGAGCAGAAAGAAGGACCTCGGCGCGATACTCCTCGGATTTGCTGTTCTAATGACCGGTATGACGCTTATGAGTGATGCGGTAGGACCTCTTAAGGAAAACGAGGCATTTACCGGCGTGCTCACGATGTTCGGCGAAAATCCCTTCCTTGCCATTATGGCAGGTCTTATCCTTACCGCGATAGTACAGTCTTCGTCGGCTTCGGTCGGTATTCTCCAGGCTCTGACGGTTACCGGTGCTATCACCTACGGTGCGGCAATACCGATAGTAATGGGTCAGAACATCGGTACCTGCGTTACCGCTATGCTCTCGTCTTTAGGTGCTAACAAGAACGGTAAGCGTGCGGCGGTAATACATCTTTCCTTTAACGTAATCGGCGTTATAGCCGTTTCGGCTATATTCTATACAGTCAATGCAATAGCAGGACAGTTCGCATTTCTCGAGGGAAGCATAAACGCGTGGGGTGTTGCTATAGTTCACACATTGTTTAAGCTGATATCTATTGCTATTATCGGACCGTTCTACCGTCAGCTCGAGAAGCTTTCCTGCCTTATCATTAAGGATAAAAAGGACGACGAGGAGAGCACCAGTCTGCTTGACGAGAGACTTCTCGACACTCCTGCCGTAGCTGTCGAGAGAGCCGCACAGGTTACCCGTGATATGGCGGCTATTTCCTATCAGGCTATGGTTGAGGCATTCTCGCTTATCGACGAATATGATTCTAAGCGAGCCGACCTCGTGCGCGAGCTGGAAGGGAAGGTTGACAGCTATGAGGATGCACTTGGCTCATATCTCGTTAAGGTTTCGTCCTGCTCCCTCGATGATAGGAACTCTGCCGAGGTAACGAAGCTGCTCCACATTATCGGTGACTTCGAGCGTATCTCCGACCATGCGGTCAACATTGTCGAGTCGGTTGAGGAGCTGCGCGATAAGAAAATAAGCTTCTCTGACGAGGCAAACCGCGAGCTCGGCGTTCTCCGCTCTGCGGTAGAGGAAATTCTGAAAATAACTTATGAGGCTTTTACGAAAAACGACGTAAACATAGCTCTTGATATAGAGCCTCTAGAGCAGGTCGTTGATGATCTTCGCGACAGAATAAAGCGCGGACATATTCTCCGTCTTCAAAAGAGCGAGTGCACGATAGAGCACGGCTTTGTCCTCTCCGATATGCTGACGAACTTTGAGCGTGTGGCAGACCATTGTTCGAATATCGGCGGCTGTGTCATAGAGATATCTGCCTTCGACGCGCTCGATATGCATAAGTATCTCGCATCTGTAAGGCAGGGAAGCGAAAAATATGACGAGTCCTACCGTGCGTATACGGAAAAATATAGTATTTAACTTGAACTAAAGGATAATAAGAACAGAACCTTGGGGCTAACGGATTTAGAGCAGAAATTGTCGGCTGAATTAGCGAAGCGGCACGAGCGTATAAAAAAGCTTTGTTAAAAACGAGAAAAACCAAAGGTTTTCGACCTTATTTCTTTTGATTTACAAAAGAAATGGCAGAGGCACATTATTTTTGAAGTGTCTCTGCCGTTTTTTTATTTACTTCTGCCTAAATTCGACAGTCGCTTTTATCTAAAACCCGCAAGAGAATTATTACAACTGCAATTATATATCTGCTTAAGGCTCCGTATGGATATTTATTTTGAGGTTCACCTCTAGGTCACTGCTTCCGACTTGTGTAGCATCCCCGCTTGAAGCTCTCTACAGAGCTTTTCTTGGAAATATCGTGCTTGTGCCGTAAAATGCGTAAATTACCGCCCATTCTCTCCTGTCACGGCGCAGCTTTTACTCCATTTTATCTCTCTTCTTCAATAGCATTTGCTTTAATTGAGTATAATGCAGACCGCTATATTGGTCATCAAACCGCCGGAGAGGAGAAAGAGCTCCATATTAAACAATAAACTATTGACAAATAAATTGCTTTGTGGTAAAATCAATGCAAAGACTGTGACGGAGAGGATATCCGAGGGAAGACGTACAGAGAAGCGCGTTTGGTGTGAGGCGCTCGTCGGATGCGGAATGTCTATGGCTCCCGAGTTTGCTGTTCGAGATTGCGGTTTAGGGCAGCACGCACGTACTGCGTTATCGGTGCGGGGCTTTGTGATGAGCCTATAAGGCGCTCCTTTTTGAGCGTGAATTTGAGTGGTACCACGGCTGACTTTCGTCATTCGTCTCAAAGTATGGGACGGATGGCTTTTTATTTTTGTAAGGAGAAATTAAAATGAGCGAGAAGAAGACAAGAATTGAAACAAAGTGCGTGCAGGGCGGATATCACCCTAAAAGCGGTGAGCCAAGGCAGATACCAATAGTGCAGAGCACAACCTTCAAATATGCAACGAGTGAGGATATGGGTAAGCTTTTCGACCTTGAAGCATCGGGATATTTTTACTCGCGGCTGCAAAATCCAACCTGCGACACGGTTGCCGCACGTATATGCGAGCTTGAGGGCGGCTCTGCCGCTATGCTTACCTCGTCGGGGCAGGCGGCGAATTTCTTCGCCGTATTCAATATCGCTTCCGAGGGCGACCACGTTGTAGCATCGAGCGCTATATACGGCGGAACTTACAATCTCTTCGCGGTTACTATGAAGCGAATGGGTATATCCTTCACCTTCGTTTCTCCTGATGCAACGAGAGAGGAGCTTGATGCGGCATTCCGTCCGAATACTAAAGCGATGTTTGGTGAAACGATAGCTAATCCCGCTCTTAACGTCCTTGATATTGAGCTTTTTGCCGAGGTGGCACACGCACACGGCGTTCCGCTTATTATTGATAATACCTTCGCAACTCCGATAAACTGCCGTCCCTTCGAATGGGGAGCGGATATAGTTACACACTCCACTACCAAGTATATGGACGGTCACGGAAGCGCTGTCGGCGGATGCATTGTTGACAGCGGTAAGTTCGATTGGATGGCCCATAAGGATAAATTTCCGGGACTTACAACTCCCGACGACAGCTACCACGGCATCACTTACGCCGAGAAATTCGGTAAAGAGGGGGCTTATATTACAAAGGCCACGGCACAGCTTATGCGTGATTTTGGTTGTACGCAGTCACCGCAGAGCGCTTTTATCCTCGGCCTTGGACTCGAGAGCCTTCACGTTCGTGTAGCGCGTCACTGTGAAAATGCTCTTGCTGTAGCGAAATTTTTACAATCTCACGAGAAGGTTGAGTGGGTGACCTATCCCGGTCTTGAGGGAGATAAATATTACAACCGTGCGAAAAAATATATGCCGAACGGCACCTGCGGTGTCGTAAGCTTCGGTGTTAAGGGCGGACGCGAGGCGGCCGAGAAATTTATGAAGGAGCTTAAGCTTGGCGCAATCGAGACCCACGTTGCCGATGCACGCACCTGCTGTCTGCACCCCGCGAGTGCTACGCACAGACAGATGAACGATGACGAGCTTCGCGCTGCGGGCGTGTCTCCCGACCTCGTTAGATACTCCTGCGGAATAGAAAATAAGGACGACCTTATCGAGGACCTTGAAGAGGCTCTTGCAAAAATATAAAACAATAGAAAGGTTGAGATTTTATGCCCATTAAAATACCGAACGAGCTTCCGGCGGTGAAGATACTCGAGGACGAGAATATCTTCGTTATGACCGAGACTCGAGCGATAACACAGGATATAAGACCTCTTAAAATTCTTGTGCTTAACCTTATGCCAACAAAGGTTGACACGGAAACACAGCTATCAAGACTTCTCGGTAATACACCGCTACAGGTTGAGATAGAGCTGATACACACCTCGACACACAAATCCAAAAACACCTCGGAAGAGCATCTTCTTGCCTTTTACCGCGAGTTTTCCGATGTCCGCGATAATTATTACGACGGCATGATAATAACGGGTGCTCCCGTCGAGAAAATGGAGTTTGAAGAGGTCGAATATTGGGAAGAGCTCTCTGAGATTATGGAGTGGACGAAGACTCACGTTCATAGCACACTTCATATATGCTGGGGTGCGCAGGCGGGTCTTTATTATCACTACGGAATAAAGAAGCATCTTATGGAAGAGAAGCTCTCGGGGGTTTACGCTCATACGGTCGACTATAAGAGGTCGATACTTTTTCGCGGCTTTGACGACGTTTTCTACGTTCCGCACTCACGCTACACAACGGTGCTGCGCGAGGATATAGAGCGTGTGTCCGAGCTACGCGTGCTGGCATCGAGCGAAAGGGCGGGTGTCTACGCCGTCATTACCCCGAAGGGGAAGCAGGTGTTCTTAACCGGACACTCAGAATACGATGCTGACACTTTGGAAAAGGAGTATCTTCGCGATAAGAAGCTCGGTATATCGCCGGCCGTTCCCGAGAACTACTATCCGGGTGACGACGACACGAAGCCGCCGATGCTCACCTGGCGCGGACACGCGACGCTTCTTTTTACGAATTGGCTGAATTATTTTGTTTACCAAACAACTCCTTACGATATAGACAAAATAAAGGAGCAGTGAGAAAAATAACTATGTTTGAAGATGCTAAGCTGATTTATGCACCGTCGAGTCTCCACGATGCTGTATTTTGCCGCGAATTTGACGCAAGTGCGGGGACGTGCGCGGAAATCACAGTATCAGCACTCGGAGTTTTCGAAGTATATATTAACGGAGAGAAGCTGGGAGATGAGATTTTAGCTCCCGGTTGGCAGTGCTATGATAAGAGAATAGGTGCATTCGCGTATACTGCAGAGAATTTGAAGGAGCATAACGTGCTTGAAATACGTGCATCTCACGGCTGGCACGGCGGAAGCATTTATTCCTGTTATAAGCCTGGATTCGAGCAGACACTGCCCGTTTCCGTCATAATGAAGATGGTGTATACAGATATGGGGGGCGATGAATCTCTGATAGTATCGGACGAGTCATTTGTCGGAGGTGCTTATCAGGTAGTTTCATCCGATATATACGACGGAATTATCTACGATGCGAATATATTGTCGGACCTTAATCCTGTATCGGTGCTCGATTACCCTAAGGACAAGTTCTTCCTCCTCGACAGCGTGAAGGTGAAGGAGCACGAAACCGTGCACCCGATAGAGCTGATAAGAACGCCGAAGGGTGAGACGGTGCTTGATTTCGGTGTCAATATGGTGGGATATCCTATACTTAAGATTGATGCACCGAAGGGTAGCCGCGTGTCACTCTCTTTTGCCGAGATACTCGATAAGGACGGAAATTTCTATAACGCGAATTACCGTCTTGCGAAATGCAGATACGATTACACCTGCCGTGGCGGTGGCGAGGAATTCAAGCCATTCGGCACCTTCTACGGATACCGCTACGTAAGGCTTGATGAATATCCCCACGAATATAAAGAGGGCGAGCTGCGCTCCGTATGGGTACACTCTGATATCGAAAGATGCGGATACGTAGACTCGTCGAACGAGCTTCTTAATAAGCTCTATGAGAATATAATAAGAGGTCAGAGAGGAAATTATCTCGATATCCCTACCGACTGCCCGCAGAGAAACGAGAGACTCGGCTGGTGCGGGGATGCGCAGGTGTTTATCAAGGCGGCAATTTACAACTTCGACGTGCTTGAGTTCTTCCGCAAGTGGCTTCAAGATCTTATCCTTTCGCGCGGTGAGAAAAAGGTAATACCGCGTATAGCACCTCTTACCAACGGATATAAGAATTGGCAGAATTTCGAGCCGACTGCGGCATGGAGCGATGCAATTACCATCTGTCCTTTTGAGCTGTACCTCGCTTACGGAGATAAGTCGATACTTGAAGAAACCTTTGAAGCTATGCGCGATCACGTGGAGTCTATGAGACGGAGAGCGGGCGATAGCCACCTTTGGACGGGTGACGATCAGTTTGGTGATTGGCTCGGACTCGATGCACCGTTCGGTTCTCTTAAGGGCTCATCGAATGAGGATATTATTGCGACGGCATTCTATGCGCGCTCGACCGAGCTGCTTGTGAAGAGCGGAGAGATTCTCTCACGTGACGTTTCCGAGTATCGCGCCCTTTATGCGAGGATACGCGAGTCGTTTATCAGTGCGTATGAGGATAAGCTCGCGACGCAGACCGAGTGTGCGCTGGCACTCCACTTCGACCTTGTCGATAACAGGGAAGAGATACACAGGCGCTTAGTAAGTAAGATTCGCGCGTGCGGACACCTGGAGACGGGATTTGTCGGCACTCCCTATCTTCTTCACGCACTCTCTGCAGGTGGAGATGATGAGCTCGCCTATGAGCTGCTTCTGCGTGAGGAGTACCCCTCGTGGCTCTATCCCGTCACTATGGGTGCTACCACTATCTGGGAGCACTGGGACGGGCTTCGCCCCGACGGCGTTCTCTGGAGCGATACTATGAATTCGTATAACCACTACGCCTACGGTGCTTGTGCCGACTGGATATTCTCGCGTGCCGCGGGTATAATGCCGCACCCCGATTTTCCCGGGTACGGTAAGGCCAAAATTGCACCCCACCCGTCACCTCGTCTCGGTCACCTTACGGTCAGGTATAAGACGAGAAACGGCGATATAGTCTCCTCGTGGCGCTACGTAGGGGATAGAGTAGAGTACGATATTACCGTTCCTACCCCCGCAACGGTAGTGATAGACGGCAGGGAGCACGAGGTCGAGACGGGGACTTATCACTTCTAATTTATAATTCCTTTAAGAATAGAACGGCTGTCTCAAAGTCAATTTGAGACAGCCAAAATTATTTAGAGGCCTTAACCGAATGCGTTGTTATTTACTATCTTCCTTAATATATACCAAAATATCTTCAACCCTGCAATCTAAAAACGTGCAAAGGTCGTTAATGGTAACAGAACTTATGGGTTTATTATGCTTTAGCCTGTCCAACAAGCTTCTGCTTATACCATAGGCATTTACTAATTTGTACGTAGATATGTTTTTCTCTTTTAACGTTTTATAAAACGGCTCGTATGAAATCATGGTACACCTCCAAAAAATATTATAAAATATACTCTATTACTTGACAATTGTCGACAAATAGAGTATAATGTTTTTATACTCTATAAAAAGAGCATAAAAATTAGGAGGACACTATGAAACATCTATCTTTACTATTGGTTATTGTTTTGCTTTTTTCCATAACTTCTTGTGGATTAAGCTCGAGCGGAGGAACATCAAGCGAGCCGCCAGAAAACAACTCTACAACATCGTGTAGCCACAATTGGAGGTCGGCTACATGTACCGAGCCCAAAATATGCACTAAATGCGATGAAACATCAGGGACAGCGTTAGGTCACACGACTGATAGCGGTGTGTGTGCGAGGTGCGGAGAAAACTTCAGTGATTGGGAGCTGGGTGAGTACACGGATGAATTTGAACAGCCGACAGGTAAAAAATATATAATTACAAATGCATACGGTACATTTAGCAATAGTGCTACTACAAATTCCAGCTTATATGCAGCATTACAAATTGACAAGGAAAATATAGGTATTATGCTCTGGGAGTACCAAAGCAATTTAGTAAAAGGTACTTTTGATTACGAATATTATAACATTACTATAATGGATGAAGCCGGCGTTAAGTATTATTTTACCGGAACTATTTACAAAAGCGGCACAAGAGTATATTTCGAAGATGCTGATAGAAATAAAGTCATTAATCTTTTAAAAAATAACGATAGTATAAAGATTTACTTAAAATCTACGAAATATTCAATTTCTTCATATTTATTTACCGTTGAAACAAAAGGTTTTGATACTGCATACAGCTCCATTCAATGAGATGATAGCATAATAAAAAACACCACATAGCGAGATGCCATACGACATTCGCTGTGTGGTGTTTTTTATTAAACTCTGAACGTAATATCTCCGTATGTAGGAACGGGCCAGAACTCACGCGCGGTGAGCACCTCCATCTCGTCGACGTAACGGCGGAGTGTGTCCATCTTTGGGATAACGTGAGATTTGTAGTAGAACGCCGCTTCCTCGTCGCAGGATTTTTTGACGGCGGTGTTCTCTGTGCGAAGAAGCTCGCCGTAGGCCGAGTAGGTCTTGGAGAGAAGCTCGGAGAGGCGCTCAATGAGGTCGCATTCGGCTTCCGTATTCACATTTGGAATAGCCGCCTTTTTATTTACGACGGCTGTGGAAAGCTTCTCGACGTAGGCTGAGACTGCGGGAATGTAATCTCTTATTGTCATCTCGAGCATTGTTCTTGCTTCGATGTTCTTTATTTTTCTATAGTTTTCGAAGAATATTTCGCGTCGCGAGCGCATTTCCGTTTCGCTCATTACAGCGAACTTTTCAAACAGATTGATGTTTTTCTCGTCTGTGAAATGCTCGTATGCCTCGGGAGCGGTTTTGAAATTGGAGAGCCCGCGAGCTGCTGCTTCTTTTACCCACTCGTCGGAATAGGAGTTACCCGAGAAGAGTATTCTCTTGTGCTCGCGGAAGGTGCGTGAGATAAGAGTGGTGAGAGCAGCCTCGAAATCCTCGGCAGCCTCGAGCTCGTCAGCAAAGTCCGAAAGCGAGCTTGCCACCGCGGTGTTGATGACGATATTGGCAAGTGCGATGTTCTGCGACGAGCCGACCATTCGAAACTCGAACTTGTTGCCCGTGAAGGCAAAGGGCGAGGTTCTGTTTCTGTCGGCCGTGTCGCGTCTGATGTTCGGTATCGATGGTATACCTAGCGACATGTATTTACTGTTCTTCTTGTCCGAATACTCCGAGCCGTCGACGATAGAGCTTACTATCATATCCAGCTCGTCCCCGAGAAATACGGAGATAATGGAGGGCGGCGCCTCGCAGCCGCCGAGACGACAGTCGTTGCCCGCTGTTGCCGCAGAGATGCGGAGAAGGTCCTGGTAATCGTCGACTGCCTTTATAACCGCCGCGAGAATGAGAAGAAACTGCTTGTTTTCCGCAGGAGTCTTGCCGGGCTTTAAAAGATTTATTCCCGTGTCGGTTCCGAGCGACCAGTTGTTGTGCTTACCCGAGCCGTTGATGCCCGCGAAGGGCTTCTCTGCAAGAAGGCACGCCATACCGTATTTCGGAGCTATCGTCTTCATAAACTCCATAGTGAGAAGGTTGTTATCAACGGCAATATTCGTAGTGCAGTATATCGGCGCGAGCTCGTGCTGCGCGGGAGCTGCCTCATTATGCTTCGTCTTGGCGCTTATACCGAGCTTCCAAAGTTCTATATCGAGCTCGTGCATAAAGGCGGAGACGCGGGGGCGCAGTGCACCGAAATAGTGGTCCTCGAGCTCCTGACCCTTAACGGCGGGAGCACCGAAGAGGGTACGGCCGCAGTAGAAAAGGTCGCGGCGAGCCTTGAAATCCTCCTCGTCTATCAGGAAATATTCCTGTTCTGCGCCGACTGTCGTAGTAACACGCTTCGCGGTGTTATCACCGAAAAGGCGTACTATACGAAGCCCCTGTGCGCTTATCGCGTCCATAGAACGGAGAAGCGGAGTCTTCGTGTCGAGTGCTTCACCCGTGTAGGAGCAGAAGGCGGTGGGTATATAGAGGGACTTGTCCTTTATAAAGGCATAGGAAGCGGGGTCCCACGCGGTGTAGCCGCGCGCCTCGAAGGTTGCACGGAGTCCGCCCGAGGGGAAGCTCGATGCGTCGGGCTCGCCCTTTATGAGCTCCTTGCCCGAAAACTCCATAATAGCCTTGCCGCCGCCGACGGGGGTGAGAAAGGCGTCGTGCTTCTCTGCGGTAACACCCGTAAGAGGCTGGAACCAATGCGTAAAGTGTGTCGCGCCGTGCTCGACTGCCCAGTCCTTCATAGCACCCGCGACGACGTCGGCAATTCCCGCATCTATCTCCTTGCCCGTAGCTATGGTGTTAAGGAGTGATTTATACACGTCCTTCGGCAGCCTTTCGCGCATAACGTCCTCGCTGAAGACCTCTGATGCGAATATATCGGATATTCTTTCTGTGTCCATGGTGCCAATCTCCCGACATTTCGAAATAATACGTATATTATAAAGCAAATTTCGGGGATTGTCAAGAGATTTTGTCGGCTTGTGTAAATCCCATTTCAAATGTTGGGTTTCGCTATTGACTTTTGTCGACCTCGGTGATATAATTTTATAGTGAATGAATAAACCGAGGACGTTTTAATGTATTATATAACGCTGGATCTTGAATGGAACCAGGCGTACGCGCAGAAGGCACTCGCGGTGCAACGGCAGCTGTCGGCACGGCTGCGAGGTGAGGTTATACAGATAGGTGCTGTCAAGCTTGACAGTAAGCTGCGTATATGCGGTTCGTATCAGATAATAGTAAAACCGAAATATTTCAAAAAGCTACATAAGCACGTCTCGGAGCTTACGGGAATAACGCAGGAGCAGATGGATGTCGGGACGCCGCTCTCCGAAGCGGCAGAGAGCTTTAAGCGTTGGTGCGGCGACGATTTTGCCTTCCTCACGTGGGGGCCTGATGACATACCGATGCTGAAGGAGAATTTTCACGTCAATTCTCTCTCTCACGATTGGCTGTCGCACACCTACGACCTTCAGCTTATTTTCTCGAGGCAAACCGACGGACTTGCGAAGCAGCGCTCGCTCGAGTATGCTATGGAGTATTACGAGATACCGATGACCCTGCCTGCGCACGACGCTCTCAATGATGCGTATTTTACAGCCCTTGTTGCACAGAAGCTCGACGTAGAAGCGGGAGTCAGAACCTACAACGACCAAAAGGGTGAATTTCTCGAGGAGAGCGTCATCGGAGATGCAGATGCTGGTGACGACGGATACGTCACCATCGGCGAGATGCTCGACGACGATATAGTTAAAAATCCCCTATGCCCAATATGCAAAAACCCTCTTACTATGAAGGACAACTCCTTACACTCGAAGGGGCAGAGGTATACCTTCCATTTTGCCTGCCCGAGGGACGGCGATATGCTTTTGTCCTTAAAGATGCATAGGAATTTTAACGACACATGGCGCGCAAGGCGCACGGTATCGCAGGCGACCGAGGAGCAGCTTGCCGAGTTCAGGCGCGGTATTGAGCGCACGGCTATAAGACGTAAGGTTAGAAAGCGCAAATCGCGAGGCCCAAGAAGGAATACCGACACGAAGCCCACGACGGGCCAATAAAAAAGAGCCAAAGCGGCTCTCATAAGGATAAGCTAACCGCCGTGCGATGAAGCACGGCGGTTGGATTTTTATACGCTCTCCTTCGCGTATTTATCGAGCTCTACGAGCTTTCTTATCTCACTCTTTCTGAACATAAGCACGGCAACTGCTATACAAATGAGGAAGTCGAGAGAGAGGAAACCGCCGTTGTAAAGGAAAGAGTAGAGATATTTACCCATTCCGTCGGGTGCCCACTGACCCCAAATAGCCACACCCGTGATAAAGTGAGAGAGGAAACGCAGGACGACAACCGATACGATACCGAGGTATGCACGTATCTCTGTGTGGCGTATTTTTCCCCACTTCATAAACATACCCGAAAGCCCAAGCAGGGTGAAGGGGACGAGATAGTCGAAGAAGACGCAGAGCAGAAGCGTCCCTGCTGTCTCGCAATAGGGGAAGACGTTGCCCTCGGCAAGAGCTTGGAGCACCTGCGTTACAGAGTAGACGAACGCAGAGCCGAGACCTATCGCGTTGCCGTATTTTATGCTTATCAGCATAATAGGCAGCATGCTTGCTACCGTGATAGAGCCGCCGAGCGGCATTTCGAAGAGCTTCGCACACGACAGGGCGAAGGCGAGCGCTACCATAACGGCGCACTCAGCGAGGACAGTGATTTTTTTGTTTCTCATAAAGAAACCTCCAAAATAAAGATACCGCACAGGATAGATATCCGTGCGGTATGACTTTTATGAAAGAAAAATCACCTTCAAATCTTCCTACGACGGCATTATCCGTATCAGGTTAAAGGGTTCAGCCGCAAACGGCCATCTCAGCAAAAAGCACCCCTGATATATATTCTGTTCGGTTCAAAAGTATTGTAGCACACGTAAGCGGGGCTGTCAATAGCTTTCGCGAAAAAAGTCAGAGAAAAGCGAGAACCGTTCCGTGGGTCACCGTTATTTGGGTCACGGGAGCGCGGTATCTGTTCGATACTCCGAGCGGGAACTCGGGTGTGAGCGTTATATCCTCTGCATCGAATAGCGCACCCCTGATGGTGACTCTGGCCTCGCCGCCCAGGGCGAAGAGTGAGAAATACCCGGAGTGCTCGGGCATAACGGAGACTGTCTCGTCACGCAAAACCTCCGCGTTGAAGCCCTTCATACTGAGCACCGCTCTTGCACCTCTGTTCTTTGCGTAGAGCAGGAGTGAGTAGTTTGCATAGGTATGGTCCTCTCGGCCCCCGGTGCCGCCGTATATCCGAAACTCGCGGAAGCCTCGGGCATATCCTTCATTGAATGCAAGGAGCATATCTGTCTCATCCTTCCTCTCGGGAAAACGCAGGATTTCAACATCCTCCGGCACCTCACGTATTGAGTCGAGGTCGCCTATCAAGAGGTTGGGGGTGAGGTGGTGCGAAATTAAATGGTCGTAGCCGCCGTCTGCGGCTATGAGCAGGTCGGTTTTGTCGGGCTTTGCGAGGTTGTACAACTCTCCGGCTCCGACAATGTAGCAGGTATTCATTCGTTTATATTCCTTGTAAATAAATATTTACTCAATCGGAGATAGGTCGAGCATTTCATCGAGTGCTCTCATAACACCGAGCTTTCCGTAGTCGTAGGTCAGTCCGCCCTGCATATAAGCGGTAAAGGGTGGACAAAGCGGGCCGTCACAGGAGAGCTCGTTCGTAGCTCCCGTAACGAAGGTTCCCGCCGCCATAATCTCGGGGTGGGGATATCCCGGCATATCTCCGGGCTCTGGTGTGCAGTATGCCTCGACGGGCGAGCCCATTTGAATGCCGCGGCAGAACTTTATGAGCTTGTCTGCATCGTGTAGGTCAATAGTTTGAACTATGTCGGTACGCTCCTCGTCATACCTCGGGCTGACGTCTGAATATCCGGCGAGCTCAAGCAGACGTGCCGCGAAGGCCATTGATTTCAACGTCGCAGCGACGGTCGTGGGTGCCATAAAGAAGCCCTTGAAGAAGCTTGCCAGCTGATTGAAATTCGCGCCGAGGCTCTTTCCGACACAGGGCGCGGTCAGCCTTTCCGCTATGTCCTCAATTATATCCGCCCGTCCGACGCAGTAGCCTCCGCTGACGGCGAAGCCTGCGCCAAGATTTTTCATCATAGACCCGACGAAAACATCGGCGCCGACGTCCGTAGGCTCTCTGTCCTCGGTAAATTCGCCGTAGCAGTTGTCTACCATAATCACTGTTTTGGGCGAGACCTCTTTAACCGCCTTTATTGCTTTTTCAATTTTATCAATCGTTAAGCTTTTCCTTTGAGAATATCCTCGGCTTCTCTGTATAGCTACAAGCTTTACGTAGCTCTCCTTGAGCCTAGCTTTTATCGCCTCGATATCGAATTCATCGCCGATAAGGTCTATTTCCTCGTAGTTTACTCCGTATTTTAAAAGTGAATTACGGCTCTCGCCGGCTGTCCCGATAACGCTTTTTAGTGTATCGTAGGGTTCGCCCGAGATATAGAGCAGGGTGTCTCCCGGCTTAAGAAGGCCGCCGAGCGTTACCGCGAGTGCGTGAGTTCCCGACATCAGCTGCGGTCTGACAAGTGCGTCCTCCGCGCCGAAGACTCTGGCGTAGACCTCCTCGAGCTTATCCCTGCCCGAGTCTGTATAGCCGTAGCCCGTAATTTCTATAAAATCCGAGGTAGAAACTCGGCACTCTTGAAATGCCGTCAGCACCTTGGCCGAGCAGGCGAGCGCATTCTCGTCAATTTTACGGAACACCTCTCGGCAGTCGTCCTCGGCCTGCCTTGCGAGCTTTGCCGTATAGTCGCTTACCTTATATCCGAAATACATAATAAAACCTCACTTTCACAAGGAGTATTTTACCACATTAGGACGCGAAGGTCAAGCCGTTTGAAAAAAAGAGTGGAGCTCGTGTTTAAAAATGAGCTCCACATTTAATTTCTTCGGTTTTTATACCGTTATTTCGGTCTTTTCCTCGGTGTTTTCGCCGACCGTTTCTGTTTTTGAATACTTTTTCATTATTGCCACCGTTGCGTAATAGATACCGTAAATAGTCATCACCATAGCGAAAATTCCGACTATCACAATAACGGGAGCGAGAAAGGGCTCGACTGCCTCGGGGAGGGGAATTATTCCGCCCTCGAGGAAAAACCAGTTGGAGTTGTAATCCTCGTACACTGCATTACCGAATGCGGCCCATACTGCGACGACGAGCAAGGCAATAAGAGATTTATAGCAGTTTTTAATATTCGGAACTACCGCCTTCGTAGCTATTCTCATAAATCCCCACGCGAAGAGTATGCCGTGATACAGGAAGGTTTGTATTATACGGTAACAGAAGGGGGATACGTCGCCGATAGCAGTGCCGGGGTAGCATATGTACATCATCGGAGCGACTATCGAAAGAAAAGCGACGGGCTCGCGAAGAAACGAGAGCTTCTTATTGAACTGAACGAATATTGCAACGATGCTCATCAGCGTGCAGATGTGGAAGGGGAGCTTATCGACGTGAGCGTTATAGCTATCAACGTAGAGCGGCATAACGAACATATCGAGCACGTAGAGCGATACTGCGGTGATTATAAGTCCGCGACAGATGCGCTCCTTTACCTCGTCGGATTTCTTACGAATGAGTATTGCGGCGGCTATAGTTCCGCCGAATATGAGCACCATAAATAAAATGTGCCAGATGCTGAAAAAAGTAATGTCAAAGGGCTCCGTTCTTTCCTTGAAGAGCCAAAGGAAAAAATCTTTCATAAATTAAAATCTCCTAGCTTTTAGTTCGTTTACGTAACGCGTTAGAGTCTTGTACCATCTGTCTTCTTTTTCTACGCAGAAATATTCGTATAAGGCGGCGAGTGTAAAGGTCACCGCGACAGCCGCAATTCCTATCGTAAGGGTGTTGATGAAGGGCAGTCCCTCGAAGGGGGGTGATAAAAGATACATAGCGTTGACACTGTCAAGACCAAAGGTGGCGAAAAGTGCATTGATGACCAATCCGTCGACGATAAAGAGCATAAGGCCCGAGACTACACTGATAAGGCAGTGCATACGTGGGGTGGCAAGCCCCGAGACGCCCAGATAAAGACAGCCGAAGAGCATCGTTGAATGGCTGAGCAGTCCCTTTAGGATATCATAATCGGCGAGAGTTGGATTTTCTCCGTAGTTCTCATTAAACACTATACCGATAACGGCGCAAACAACGCCTGCAAGCATAAGAAACTCAGAAAGATACCGAAAGGCCTTTCGCTCGGGTTTGACAAACGCTGTGATAAGAAGCAGCCACATGCAAATATTACACGGATATATGGGAAGAAGCATGCTTTTCTCAACTGTAGCCGTCCCTTCTGCAAAAAAATCGACCCAGAGGGAGCTGAAATGAATAACGACGGTGAGAATGGCGGTTATTCTCACGACGAGAAGCTTACACCTTCGCTCCTTCACCCAAATGAAAAGAACTGTTAGTAAAGCGGCTGTGACGGCTGCCGAGATTAGCATATAAAAAACGTGCGCAGTATTAAACATCAGAAGCAGCCTCCAAACAAAAATACTAGGGACTAAGCCCTAGCAACATTTTATCACGAATGGCATGGAAAGACAATAAGAGTAATAGTGAAATAAAATGAAAAGTGTCGGATATTCCCGAAAAAGAATAAGGGCGGTCGGCATATTGCTCCAACCGCCCTTACAACAAAGGCTGTGAATTACATTTTAAGCTCCGATGCCCGTATTCTCGCGATAGCGCGCTCGAGCTTTGCACGCGCGAGCATAAGTGCGCGGTCATCCTTTGCCACTCGGATTTTTTCCTCTGCGGCCTCCTTCGCACGTTTTGCACGCTCGACATCGATATCCTCCGCGAATTCGAAGGTTACGGCTGCGAGCTTCACGTCGCCGCCCACTACGGTAATTATGCCGTGTGATGCCGAAGCAAAGCGGCTCACGCCGCCCATCCTTATGCGCGCTCTGCCCGTACCGACTGGCGCTACGTAGTCTGCGTGGCCCGCAAGTATTTCGGTGTCTCCCCCATCGGTTCTTATAAGGAGACTTTCCACCTCTCCCGAGAAGGCCTCGCCGTCGGGTGTTACTATATCAAGATGAAAGGTGTTCATAATCAGCTGTCGCCTCGAAGCTTCTTCGCCTTTTCAACGGCTTCGTCGATAGTACCGACGAAGAGGAAGGCACTCTCGGGAAGGTCATCGTGTTTACCGTCAAGTATTTCGCGGAAGCCGCGCACCGTTTCCTTAATGGGAACGAAGCGTCCCTCCATGCCCGTAAACTGTTCCGCAACGGAGAAGGGCTGGGAGAGGAAACGCTGAATTTTTCTTGCGCGGTTTACGGCGAGCTTATCCTCCTCAGAGAGCTCATCCATACCCATAATGGCAATTATATCCTGTAGCTCCTTGTATCTTTGCAAGAGTCTTTGCACCTCTCGTGCTACCTCGTAGTGTTCGATACCTACACCCTCGGGGGAGAGTATCTTTGATGTTGATTCAAGAGGGTCTACCGCAGGATATATACCGAGTGAGGCTATACTTCTTGAGAGCACCGTCGTTGCATCAAGGTGTGCGAAGGTTGTCGCGGGTGCCGGGTCTGTAAGGTCGTCGGCAGGAACGTAGACGGCTTGAACCGAGGTGATAGAGCCGCGCTTCGTTGATGTTATGCGCTCTTGGAGAGTACCCATTTCCGTTGCAAGAGTGGGTTGATAGCCAACGGCCGACGGCATTCTTCCGAGAAGCGCCGAAACCTCGGAGCCTGCCTGCGTAAATCTGTATATGTTGTCGATGAAAAGAAGAACGTCTTGCCCCTCTCTGTCACGGAAATATTCCGCCATAGTAAGACCTGAAAGAGCGACTCTCATTCTCGCTCCGGGGGGCTCGTTCATCTGACCGTAGACGAGTGCTGTCTTGGATAAAACTCCCGACTCCTTCATTTCATTGTAAAGGTCGTTACCCTCGCGAGTACGCTCGCCGACACCCGTAAATACGGAAATGCCGCCGTGCTCCTTTGCTACGTTGTTTATGAGCTCCATAATAAGAACCGTTTTTCCAACGCCCGCACCGCCGAAAAGACCTATCTTACCGCCCTTCGCATAGGGAGCAATAAGATCGATGACTTTAATACCCGTTTCGAGTATCTCCGTCGTGCCCTCTTGCTCGGAGTAGGGCGGCGGTTCTCTGTGTATGCCCCATCGCTCTGTGCTCTCGGGAGCGGGGAGATTGTCTATTGGCTCGCCGAGCAGATTGAAAATTCTTCCGAGCGTTTCGTTTCCGACGGGCACCGTTATGCCCTCTCCCCTGTATACGGCGTCAATTCCTCTGGACATACCGTCGGTGCTCGACATAGCGATGCAGCGTACGGTGTCGTCTCCTATCTGGCTCGCCACCTCGCATACGACGGTGCCACCGTCGTTTTCTATTTCAATAGCACCGAGAAGGTCGGGCAGATGACCGTTTTCAAATCTCACGTCTACTACAGGGCCTATTATTTGTACTACCTTGCCGATGTTCTTTTCCATCATGCATATTCCTTTCGGTACGCACCGTGTTGATTTTTGGTGCGAATAATGTCGATAATTGTTTACAGAGCCTCTGCTCCTGAAACTATTTCCGTTATTTCTCTTGTGATGACCGCCTGACGTGCTCTGTTAAATTTCAGAACTAGCGTGTCTATCATCTCTTTTGCATTGTTGCCGGCAGAGCTCATAGCGTTTCTTCTCGAGGCGTGCTCGGAGGCTATACTCTCCGAAAGAGCTGAATAGAGTATGCCGCCAAGATATTCCGAGGCTATCTTTGTAAAGCTCTCCTCAATATCGCCCTCAAACTCGGCCGGAGGTTTTTTGCCGTCCTCGTACGGCGAGAGCGGAAGAAGCTCCTCGTACGCGGGTAACTGTGAGAGCATAGAGACGAATTTCGTATAGACCAGTATCACACGGTCAAAATCTCCGTCGAGAAAACCGTGCGTCAGCACTCTGCCGAGCTCCATTGTATCACCGACACCCATATCGGCTGCAACGGCTGCGCTGTCACAGTATACCTCCGCTCCCTTTTGCTTGAAATATTCAAGCGAACGCTTTCCGATAGGCAGATACGCAGCCTCTGCCGAGCCTGCAAGAGCACGTGCCAGGCGGAAGATGTTGGAATTATATCCGCCTGCAAGGCCTCTGTCTCCCGCTATGACTACGAACAGAGTTTTTCCGCCTTCTTTTTTCTTTAAAAGCGGTGAGGAGTCCGAGTCGCAGGAAGAGATAAATCTTCTCATACAGTCGTTTACCGTTTCGAAATAAGGTCTGGTCCTCTCCGCCCGCTCCTTTGCGCGGCGTAGCTTCGACGTAGCGACGAGCTCCATAGCACGCGTTATCTGCATCGTGCTCTCAACGCTTTTTATGCGCGCCTTTATGTCATTCATAGAGGTGCCTGCCATAGTACTCCTCCCTTCTGCTTTTTGTTTGTTTTATACGGTACTGAATTTCTTTTTTACAGCGAGGATAGACTCACGCAGCTCCTCTTCACTCTCCGGAGTGAGTACGCCTGTCGTCTTTATGCTTGTAAGAAGCTCATCCTTCGTCGCCGTAAGATAATCAAACAGCTCACCTTCAAACGAGGCTATGTCAGAGAGCGCCACGTCGGAGAGAAGGTTGTTTACTACGGCGTAAATAATGGCTATTTGCAGCTCGACACGCACGGGTGCGTTTCGCCCCTGCTTTAAAACTTCAACTATTCTCGCACCCTGGTCAAGGCGTGACTTTGTATCCTTATCAAGGTCAGAGCCAAATTGCGCGAAGCTCTGCAGCTCGCGATACTGTGAATAAAGTATCTTAAGCGTTCCCGATACCTTTTTCATAGCCTTTATCTGTGCGTTTCCGCCGACACGGGAGACCGATATACCGGGGTTTACCGCAGGCCTTACACCGGAGTGAAACAGCTCGCTCTCGAGGAATATCTGTCCGTCGGTTATCGATATTACGTTCGTCGGGATATAGGCCGATACATCGCCGGCCTGTGTTTCGATTATCGGCAGCGCTGTCAGTGAGCCGCCGCCGCATTCGTCCGACAGCCTCGCCGCGCGCTCAAGAAGCCTTGAGTGCAGGTAGAATACGTCACCGGGATATGCTTCTCGACCCGGTGGACGTCTTATAAGAAGCGAGAGTGCTCTGTAGGCCACTGCATGCTTCGATAGGTCGTCGTAGACTATAAGCACGTCGCGGCCGCGGTCCATAAAGTATTCTCCCATAGAGCAGCCAGCATAGGGGGCTATATATTGAAGCGGTGCCGGGTCACTCGCAGTCGCTGCCACGACGATAGTATAGTCCATAGCGCCGCATTTTGTAAGAGTGTCAACGACTCCCGTTACGGTAGACTGCTTCTGGCCTATTGCCACGTAGATGCATATTACGTTCTTGCCTTTTTGGTTGATTATAGTATCTGTGGCAATAACCGTTTTACCCGTTTGTCTGTCACCTATTATAAGCTCTCTCTGCCCCCGTCCTATCGGTATCATAGAGTCGATAGCCTTGATACCCGTTTCTAGCGGAACTGAGACTGCCTTTCTTTCAATAATTCCGTAAGCGCGGCGCTCAATCGGGCTGTAGCCGTCAGACTCTATCGGACCGTGCGAGTCGATTGGCCGACCGAGTGCGTCAACGACCCTGCCGATAAGCTTTTCGCCGACGGGCACGGAAACGACTCTGCCTGTGCGCTTAACGAGGCTTCCCTCGCTAATACCTACGTCTGTTCCGAGAAGAACGCAGCTGACGATATTTTCTTCAAGGTTGAGGGCCATTCCGTATGAGCCGTTCGCGAACTCGACAAGCTCGTTCGAGCGGCACCTATCAAGCCCGAGAACCTTCGATATACCGTCGCCGACGGAGATGACGTAGCCTATCTCGTCCTGCTCGGTTTTGCTCTCGTAGTGCTTTATCTGCTCTTTGATAATCTTGCTTATATCATCAATTTTCGATTGCATCTTTTCACCAACTTTTTAGATTAGTAGTATCAGACTATCGTCTTCATAAGGTTGTTCGCAAAGCTGTCGAGCTTCGTCCTTAAGGAACTGTCAAGCTGCCTGCCCATATACCGAAGCTTTATTCCTCCAAGTATTGAGGGATCGACCTCGCACTCGATAATGAAGGTCTTCGAGGTCAGGCGCTCGAGCTTCTCCTTAAGCCGTGACAGCTCGGTGTCCGAAAGAGGTACTGCGCTTATAACCGTTGCGTGCTCGATACCGCGTGATTCCTCATAGGCAGCAATAAAGCCGTCTATAGCCGACGCGACCGTATGCGCCGCGTGCTCCTGCGCGAGTATTTTGACAAGGCTTTTTAAGTGTTTGTTTACAGTTTTTAAGCTTTCGTCCGCAAGGCGCAGTCTTTCTTCCTTTTCGAGTGCGGGGGTGTTGAGGAGCTTTGCATAATCGCCGTGCTCTCTAAACACCTCTCGGACAGTCACGGCATCTGATAGCACTTCTTCGGTCGAGCCCTCCTCCTCCGCAAGAAGAAACAGAGCGCGGCCGTATTCCTTCGGGTTCGTCATTTTTTCTCACCCACCTCGTCTATGAAGGTGTCGATGAGCTCGTGGTGCTCCTCTTCGGTAACATCGCGCCCGATGACTGCGGAGGCTATGCCTACCGCAAGACCCGATACCTCGTCCTTTACCTCGTTGAGTATCCTCTTACGCTCGAGCTCAATCTCCTCGTCAGCACGCTCGAGAACCCGAGCAGCCTCTGCCTTCGCGTCGTTAAGAATTTCCTCTTCCTTAAGAGCTGCGCGTCTTCTGGCGCTCTTCAGTATCTCCTCGCTCTCTTCCTTGGCCTCGGACAGACGAGCCTCGTACTCGGCGCGCATGGCATCAGCCTCGGCCCTTTTGCCTTCGGCATCCGAATACATTCCGTCTATCTCCGCTTGGCGTGAATCTATCATTTTTTTGATAGGCTTGAATAGGAATTTCTTTAAGAAGATATAAAGGATAAGAAGATTGCACCATGCGAAAAGCATTGTCCAGAAATTAACTCCGACAAACGTTTCGAATTCATTTAAAAACCATTCCATGGGGCTCTCCTTCGTGTTTTTTTATTCTCTTAAGTATCAAAGGAACATAAGGAGAAGAGATACGACAAGAGAGTAAATACCCGTAGTTTCGGCAATTGCACAGCCGAGAATCATATTAGTACGGAGAGTCGATGCCATCTCGGGCTGACGAGCCATAGCCTCAAGAGCCTTGCTTACCGCAATACCTTCACCTATACCGGGGCCGATAGCTCCGATACCCATACATACGCCTGCGCCTATCGCCTTAAGGCCGTCTGCCATAGCTGCTGCTGCATTTACATCCATTTTTAGTTTCCTCCTGAAATTATGTGTATTTAAATTTAATTTTCAATCTTTTTTTTGCTTTTTTTGCGCTCGGGAAGCTCCTCGGGCGGAGGACACGCCGCACCGACGTATATCATAGTCAAAAGACAGAAGACGAATGCCTGAACAAAGCCCGAGAACAGGTCGAAATAAACAGAGAGAATTGCGGGTAGACCGACTTGGAAAATAGGCGGGAAGACCTCGAGCGCAGCCTTCGGAAGCCAGCCGAATATTATTTGCGTTAGGAGCGCCAGAGCGCTGTAGATGAGTGTTGTTAATACTCCGCCGCCCGCAACGTTACCGAAATGACGGAATGCCATCGACAGAGGCTGCGCCACCTCGCTGATGATGTTCATAGGAGTCATTACTACGATTGGCTCTGTGAACCCCTTCAGCCAATTCCTAAAGCCGAAGTTCTTTATATTGTTGTACCAAACAAGGCCGCTGGTGACGAGCGCCCACGCTAGGGTCACCGAAAGGTCTGCCGTTACAGACTTAAATACTGCGGTCATTCCTATCAAAGTACCGAAAAGGGAAGAAAGGAACAGGGTGCCTATATACGGTGCGAATTTCAGATTATGCCGCCCCATAGTGTCACCGACAAGGCCGTAAAGCATAGATACGAGCTTCTCGGTTATGACCTGAAAGCCTCCGGGACGTTTTTTTAGCTTACGTCCGGCGAGCCAGCCAAGCAGCATAAGAATTCCCGTTACGAGAAATATGGATATGGTTGTCTGCGTTATCGGGTGCGAGAGCGTGCCCGCGAGTATCCTCGTCATTGAGTCGGGATTTTCTGCACCTTTCGTGAGAGCCTCCCAGATAGCTCTTATACGGAGTATGATTTTCGGGCCCGTGACAGAGAGCTCCAGCTCCGCGAGTGCGCTTATGAAGGAAAACTGCATAGCTATTTTTCTCCCTTCGAGCGAACGTATTGAGTGATGTACATTATAGGCTTATACAAAAGAAGAGGGATTACTGTTGCTATAGGGTCGAAGCACTCAAGAATGAAGGCAAGCACGAGTGTGCCTATCATGAGTAATGTTCTGACAATATAGGAGCGTGTTACGGCGAGATTTATCTTCGCCTTGTGCTCTGCGGCAAACCTCTCCGCCTCCTCCTCGTTAAGCTCGCGTCCCGAAAGCTCCTCTATATACTTGTTCACAGCGCGGTTAACGGAGAATGACAGTATAAGGAAGTTTATGACGGGAACTACCGCTCCGAGGAGCGCGCCGGTTATGACCGTATAGTCAAAAACAACCGCGTCTTTAAAAATAAGTGACAAAATGAAATATACAAGGGCGGTAAGGAAGGCAACTACCAGCTCGCCTGCGGCGAGAATAGCGACCTCCTTTACGAAAGCCCGTTTATCCGTGTTTTTATCCATATTACTTTTCCTCTTTATCCTCTCTTTCCCCGTCAAGCCTTTCAAGTGTCTTCATCGAGGCAAGAATAAATTTCAGCATTGATGTAATTCCTATGACCAGACCGAGGAGCACTGCGGGAACATACAACCATTCGGGCGCGCCGAGCTTTGACGTCAAGAGCCACGCCAGGAGCACGAAAAAGCCTACGTCAAAAAGGAGTGTGAAGATGCTTGTCGTCAGTATGTTTATAATATATACCGTACTGTAGCCGCGCCTTAACACAGGGGCATCCTCCGTTCTTAATCTTCTTATAATTAATATTAACATATACGGCAGTCAAAATCAAGACGTTTAAAAAAATTAAAATATTAACAAACAAAAAAGAAAAACCGACGTTAGCAAAAACAAATGTCGGCTTTTCATGTTGTTTAAATTCTGACTGTTTTGTAGATAAGCGGCTCGAGTCTCGGCGGTTCGGGCCCTACGTCGATAGCTCCGAGGTACGTTTTCGCGGCAGCAGCGAGCGTTTCTTCATTACTTGTGAGCAGGGTGGCTATAACCTCACCCCGTGTAACAAAATCGCCTGTTTTTTTGTTTATGATTATGCCCGCCGCGTGGTCTATTTCATCGGTCTTTGTAGCTCTGCCCGCACCGAGAATTACGGACGCCGTACCTATTCTTTCAGTGTCCATATACGTGAGGTATCCGTCCGTATCGGATAGTACGTCATGCGAATAGCGAGCTGTTGGGAAGGCGTCGGGATTGTCGACGTACATCGTGTCGCCCCCCTGCATACCTATCCACTCGCGAAATTTCTCGAGCGCCTTTCCCGAGGTCAAAGCCTCGTTACACATAGCTGCGGCTTCACTCTCGCTTTTTCCGAGGGCGTGAGATACCATTTCGCTCGCCAAAGCAAGGCAGACCGTTTTGAGGTCGTCGGGGCCTGCACCCGAGAGTACCTCGAGTGCCTCTTTAACCTCCAGAATGTTTCCTACTGCCCTGCCTAGAGGTCTGTCCATATTCGTGATAAGAGCCGATACCTTTCGCCCTGCGGCAGTTCCTATCTTCACCATACCGTACGCAAGCTCCTCTGCCGCCTCCGGGGTAGTCATGAAGGCACCCGAGCCGAATTTGACGTCTAGGACTATGGAGTGAGTGCCTGCCGCGAGCTTCTTGCTCATAATGCTTGAGGTGATAAGGGGTATCGAATCAACGGTTGCCGTAACGTCGCGAAGTGCGTAGAGCTTCTTGTCCGCGGGAGCAAAATTGCCCGATTGTCCGATAACGGCAATCCCTATTTTTTTTACCTGCTCCCGAAAAGCCTCGGGAGAGAGTGCCGTGTCGTATCCGGGGAAGGACTCAAGCTTGTCGACCGTACCGCCCGTGTGTCCGAGCCCTCTGCCCGACATCTTCGCGACCTTCGCACCAAGCGATGCAACTATAGGAGCTACGATAAGCGTTGTCTTATCTCCGACGCCGCCTGTCGAGTGCTTGTCGACCGAGAGCTCGCCAAATAGGGAGAGGTCTGCCGTCTCACCCGACTCCGCCATAGCTACGGTGAGGTCGGTCGTTTCCCTGTCGGTCATTCCGCACAAGCATACAGCCATAGTAAACGCCGCAGCTTGATAATCGGGTATCGAGCCCTCGGTGTAGCCGGATACGAAATAGCGTATTTCCTCGCGCGACAGCTCGAGCCCCTGCTTTTTTCTCGTTAAAATATCGTACATAGTCATAAGGGACGTGCTCCTTATTTCTTAATCAGATTGCTTCTGTCGAACCTCATCGGCAAAAGCTCGCCTAGCGTAAGAACCGTGAGTCCGCCGTCAAGAAGAATTATCTTAAAATTTCCGTCGCAAAACTCGGACATTACCTGTCTGCATACTCCGCAGGGAGCAACACCCGAGTCGGGCTCTTCTTTAGCTCCTCCTGCTATGGCAATAGCGCTAAACTCGCGCTCGCCCTCGGATAACGCGCGAAAAAAGGCGATTCGCTCCGCACATACTGTAGCCGTGTATCCGGAGTTTTCGATATTTGCCCCCGTGAATATGCGCCCACTCTTTGTGAGAAGCGCCGCACCGACGGAAAAACCCGAATAAGGCGAATAGGACCTACCCCGTGCATCGATTGCGGCCTTCATAAGCTCGTGATAAAGCTTGTTGTTTTCGTTCATACTCCACCTGCTTTTGTAAAGATATATTTACTCAAATTCTCTCAACGACGCTTTCTGCTGCCTCGGCGGTGAATTGGACTCCGAGCGTGTCCGCAACAAGCTGTCCAACGGTGCCAAATCCGAGAAGTGTACCGAGGTTTACAGGCTTCACGCCATGTCCGCAAATTATAGCGGGAACGTATTCGCGCGTGTGGTCGGTCGATTCGTCGGCCGGGTCACAGCCGTGGTCTGCTGTTATTATGAGCAGGTCGTCTTCTCTAAGCTTTTGCAGTATCTCGGGTAGCCTCTTATCAAAATAGGAGAGAGCCTCGGCATAGCCGTCTGGATCCTGTCTGTGGCCGTAGAGCATATCAAAGTCGACGAGGTTTGTAAAACACATACCGTGAAAATCCTCGTCCATAATGCGCAGGGTGGTGTCGATACCGTCCTTATTGCCTTTGGTGTATACCGAGCGAGTAACACCGTCGCCTGCGAAGATATCGTTTATCTTTCCTACTGCGATAACGTCAAGCCCTGCGTTGAGAGCTGCCGTCATAGCAGTTGCCCTTGGTGGAACGAGAGAATAGTCGTGACGCTTGTCACTCCTTTTGAACGCACCGTTTTCGTCGGTGTGGAAGGGACGGGCGATAACTCTGCCGACGCTATGCTCACCCGTGAGCATAGCTCTTGCTATTTCGCAGTATTTGTAAAGCTCTTCTACGGGAATTACACTCTCGTGCGCGGCTATTTGAAAAACGCTGTCG
This sequence comes from Clostridia bacterium, assembly GCA_017453365.1. Lineage (GTDB taxonomy): Bacteria > Bacillota > Clostridia > Oscillospirales > CAG-272 > UBA1740. The sequence goes on along the minus strand of JAFTKH010000009.1, from coordinate 74,026 downwards.
GCTGAGGTATAAACGATGAGCTTTCCCGTCCTTATATGCTCATCTCCGAAGTCCTTAATTACCTCGGTACCCGAGTAGGGCTTGTTGCAGAGAATGCCGCGTCCTGTGAGCTCTGTGAAGCGGTCTGTAACTTCCTTCGGAAAGCCGTCGGGATAGATTGGGAGCGGAGATGCCGAGACGAGTCCCATAAGCTCCCAGTGTCCGACCGTTGTGTCCTTACCCATGCTTACCTCGCGGAGTCTTGCTACGGCCGCGCGAGGAGCGTTCTCGGAGTCAAGAAAGTCAATGCCGTCAATGCTTCCGATGCCGAGCTCTTTAAGGATAGGAATGTTGAATTTATCTGATTTTGATATACTTTGCAACGTGTTCGCTCCTACATCGCCAAACATGTCGGCGTCGGGCTCGTACCCTATACCGAGCGAGTCGAGGACTATGATGAACACTCTTTTTTTCGGTATTTTCATTTTATCACAACCTTATAGCAGTATTGAGCGCTACCTCCATCATCTCGGTAAAGGAGTTTTGCCTTTCGAGTGCGGTTGTAGCCTCGCCTGTGAGCAGGTGGTCTGAAACAGTACAAATAGCGAGTGCACCCTTGCCCGCATAAGCTGCGTTCATATAGAGCGCCGCCGCTTCCATTTCAACGCCGAGAACCCCCATTCTCGTCCACTTTTCACGTGCCGCGGGGTTAGCGTTGTAGAATATGTCCGACGAGAGAAGGTTACCTACGGCGTAGTGCGCGCCGAGCTTTTCACACTCCTCGACTGCACATTTTAGCATCTTATAGCTTGCTATCGGCGCGTATGTTCCCTCGAGCCCGAATTGAACGGCGTAGTTCGACGTCGTGCACGCGCCCATTCCTATAATTATATCGCGCATCTTTACCTGCTCGCTGATGCCGCCCGCAGAGCCTATGCGCATAATGTTCTCAACTCCGAAGAAATTGTAGAGCTCGTAGGAATAGATGCCTATTGAGGGCATGCCCATTCCGCTCGCCATAACCGATACGCGTTCGCCGCGGTACGTGCCTGTGTAGCCATGTATTCCGCGTACGTTGTTTATGAGCTTTGCTCCTTCGAGGAAATTCTCCGCTATAAACTTTGAGCGCAGGGGGTCTCCAGGCATGAGCACGGTTTTTGCAAAATCATCGGGTGTCGCGTTTATGTGAGGTGTAGGATAAGCTTTCATAATGTTTTTCCTTTCGTTTTCGTTGCACGGACCTTGAAAAATTAGTACCCGTGTCCCTCTTCCTTCTTAACTATTTTGACCACGCGGCTCGTACCGAGTCTCGATGCACCGAGCTCGACAAATCTCTCCGCGTCCGCAATAGAGGAGATGCCGCCTGCTGCCTTGATTTTAACGTTCTTACCGATATGACGCGAGAAAAGCTCCACATCAGCAAAGGTTGCGCCTGCGGTCGAGAAGCCCGTAGACGTCTTTATGTAATCGGCCCCCGACTCGGTGACTATCTCGCACATTTTTATCTTTTCCTCGTCGGTAAGAAGACAGGTCTCGATGATGACCTTAAGTATTTTGTCGCCGCATGCCGCGCGCAGAGCGCGAAGCTCGGAAAGGATGAGGTCGTATTTTCCGTCCTTAAGGTGGCAGGTATTTATGACTGTGTCTATCTCGTCGGCACCGTTCGTGATAGCCTCACGTGCCTCAAAGACCTTTGCCCCCTCGGTGCTGTAGCCGTTTGGGAAGCCTATGACGGTGCATATAGCGAGCTTATCCCCTACGTATTCCTTTGCCGCTTTTACGTAGCAGGCGGGAATGCACGCAGAAGCCGTGCCGTATTTCATGCCGTCGTCGAGTATGGTTTTAATGTCCTCCCATTTTGCACATCTGTCCAGCAGGGTGTGATCGCATTTCGAAAGTATTTCCTTGATATCCATTTTATTTCTCCGTTCTTTGTTTTTCTTGGTTTTTAATCTTTTTCTTGTAGCATCTGTGACACATGGCGATATAGCTGTCGTTGCCGCCGAGGAATATTTGGCTTCCCTCGGTCACCACCATGCCGAGCGCATCTATCCTCGCATTGACTATTGCCTTTCTCCCGCACTCGCAAATAGTCTTTATCTCCGAGATAGAATCCGCGACCTCGAAAAGGCGTGCGCTTCCTGTGAACATCTTCGTCAAAAAATCAGTGCGAAGTCCGTAGCATAGCACGGGAACTCCGCGCACGTCGACCAGCTTTCGCAGCGCATTCACGTGCGCCTCCGTAAAGAACTGACACTCGTCGGCAATTATAACGTCGCACTCCGAGTGGTGCGCCATAAATTCCTCGTAAATATCCATAGTGGAAGGAATGGGCGTGCATTCAGCCGCGAGTCCGATTCTGGAGCGGAGAACGGTTTTGCCGTCCCTGTCGTCCGTTGACGGCTTGATAAGCCAGACGCGCATTCCGCGCTCCTCATAATTGAATTTCGTTATCAGAGCCTGAGCCGTCTTTGATGAGCCCATAGCTCCGTATCTGAAATATAGCTTTGCCATTTCTGTCACCTCTCCACGGTTTTTATGGAAACTTACAATTTTCCTACTTAATTATAGCATAACCTTATGCAAAAGTAAAGAAAAAAGTGTGAAAGAAGAGGGGAGAGGGAAAAAAATAAAAAAACTATGGAAATGAGGAAAAAAATGTGCTAGAATAATATGGAATGATATCGAAAGGACAGAATGAATGGTTCTTATAATTGCCGAGAAGCCGAGCCTTGCACGCAATATCGTCGCAGGAATAGGTAAGATGGATAAGAAGGACGGCTATTTTGAAAATGCCGATTATATAGTAACGTGGGCCTTCGGCCACCTGTTTTCGCTCGCTGACGTTGAGGCGTATACGGGCACCGAGGGCGGACGGTGGACGCTCGACAACCTTCCGTGCTTTCCCGAAAGGTTTAAGTTCGAGCTTAAGAAGCAGCAGGACAAGAAGACCGTCGACACGGGGGTAAAGCGTCAGTTTTCGATAATAGAGAAGCTATGTAATCGCGATGACGTTGACACCATAGTAAATGCGGGAGATGCTGACCGCGAGGGAGAAATAATAGTCAGACTCTGTGTTGAAAACGCACTGAAAACAGAAAAGCGTAAGCTGCGCCTTTGGCTTCCCGACCAGACTCCCGAGACCGTCAGACGCGCCCTTTCGGAGATGAAGAGTGAGGACGAGTACGACAACCTCGCCGCAGAGGGTCTTGCACGCACGTATATAGATTGGCTTTACGGTGTTAACTTGACACGGTATGCCACTATTAAGTCCGACAAGCTATTGCGTGTAGGCAGAGTAATAGTCCCGATAGTTAAGGCTATCTACGACAGGGATATGGAGATACGGAATTTCACCCCCGAGCTTTATTACGCTCTCTCCTCCTCTGCCGTGACTCACGGCGAGAAGGTTGAGCTTGTAAGTAAAGAAAAATTTACAAAGGACGAAAGAGAAAAAGCCGAGGAGCGCGCCAAGCTGTATAACGAAACCGGCGCTGTTGTGACGAAGGTCGAGAGCAAATGTGACGTTATACTCCCCGGAAAGCTCTATTCGCTCTCGACGCTCCAAAACGTGCTCGGAAAGAAATATAAAATGAGTATGGCAGAGAGCCTTAAGATAATACAGAAGCTCTATGAGGAAGGCTATCTTACCTACCCGAGAACGAACTCCGAATATCTCGCGACCGCAGAAAAGGATAAAATGCGTGCTATTATATCAAACGTAGGGAAGCTCGGCTATCCCGTGAGATTTAAGGATTCGAAGTACATCTTCGACGACTCGAAGATAGAGTCGCACTCGGCTCTGACCCCTACCTATAAGATTCCGCCGAAGGATAAGCTTACGGATAAGGAAAGTCAGGTATATTCCACCGTGTTCCGCAGGTTCGTCGCAGTATTCTGCTCCGAGGAATGCCGTGCGGATAAGAGCGAAATAAAGATAAAGGTTGGTGAGCTCGAGGAGTTCTCGCTTAAGGGCACAGTTATCCGCGAACCCGGCTGGACGAAATACGACGATTATTCTGTGAAGGATAAAATACTCCCGAAGCTCGAGGTTGGCGAGAGTGTTAATATTAAGTTCAAGCCCGAGGAGAAGCATACGACACCTCCGAAGCACTATACGATAGAAACACTTAATAAATATCTCAAAAACCCCTTTAAGGACGATAAGGCAAAGGCGAAGGAGCTAGAGGAGTCGGGAGAGGTCGACGACGCAGAGGACTATAAGGCTATATTTGAGGGCCTTGAGCTCGGTACGGAGGCTACGCGCACGGGCATTATAGATAACGCCAAGAAGAGCGGTTATATTGACCTAAAGCGCGACGTGTATACGATACTTGACGGCGGTGAATACCTGATTGAAACTATAGCAAGACTGGGTATCGTTATGGATAAGTATAAGACGAGCGAGCTTGGCAAGGCCTTAAAGCGTGTGTTCCGCGGCGAGATGACTGTCGACGAGTCGGTAAAGCTTGCAGAGGGCGAAATATCTGAAATCTTCAGCAATAAGGAAAACAACCCCGAGATGCCAAAGGTTGATACGGGCAAGTACGGTGAAATCGTCGGTATCTGCCCCGTATGCGGTAAGAACGTCGTAAGAGGAAAATACAGCTACGGCTGTATGGGCTTTGATGCGGGCTGCAAGTTTAAAATGGGCATAAATATCTGCAAGCGCGATATTCCGATAGACGAGGTAAGACGTCTGCTCGCCACGGGCGCGACGGCGAAGCTTTCGCGTTTTTTATCGAGAAAGGGTAAGTTCTTTGAGGCGAAGCTTGTCCTTAAGGACGGGGGCGTCGGCTTCGAGTTTGATTAAATATGGACATTAAAATGAATTACAATTATCACACCCACACTCCCTATTGCCGCCACGCGAGCAACACTGCAGAGGAATACGTAAGGCGGGCTGTGCAGATGGGAGTTACCTATATGGGATTTTCAGACCACGCTCCATATCGCCACGCTGACGGCTTCGGTCTTTATTGGCGTGTGCAGCCCGAGGAGCTCGAGAGCTATATTTCGGAGCTCTCGGAGATAAGGGAGAGGTACCGTGATAAAATAGACTTGAAAATCGGCTTTGAGATGGAGTATTACCCCGGGTGTTTTGAAAAAATGCAGAAAACTGCTACCGAGTGTGGCGGCGAGTACCTTATTCTCGGTCAGCACTTCGTGAGTGAAGAGGACGAGCGTTCAACTGTAAATCTCCACACCGTTAAGCCCTCTGACAGCGTTGAGAAGCTCCGCGCCTATGCAGATACGGTCACAGAGGGAATAAGGACGGGAAAGTTTACTTACGTCGCACATCCGGATATTATGAATTTCACGGGAGATGCCGAGCTCTACCGCGAAGAGATGCGTAAAATATGCCAAGCATCACTTGAGTGCGATATTCCCCTTGAAATAAATTTCCTTGGAATAAGAGAAATGAGAAATTATCCGTGCGAAAGCTTCTGGAAGCTCGCAGGCGAGGTCGGCTCGCCCGTAACCTTCGGCTTCGATGCCCACAGGGCGGTCGACGCCTTCGACGAAGGCTCACTCGCCCGAGCCGAGGAGCTTGTCGAAAAATACCGCTTAAACTATATAGGTAGACCGAGAGTAATATTGATTTAAAATAAAACGTGCCCGAGATTTCTCGGGCACGAGCTTTTGGCTGGGGAATTAACCCTTTTTAAGGCTGACTGCGCTTCCAATAATAGTTGTGATACCTTAACTTAAGATAAGCGGCCGCTGTCGAAGGGTTAGTAAGGTTTATGGCAGAAATTTTCGTACCGCTTGTTGCATCTGCCAAATCAGCGTACCCGCCAGCCCTTGGGATTTTCAAATATCACGCTTGTAAGGCTGGAGCAATTCCGGAACGCTCTATGGCCAATGCTTTTGATACTGTCGGGAATTAACTGTAACAAAAAAACGGCTGTCACATAGTATGTAAATAGGCGGCCGGGATGCCGCACAATAACATCCTCGGAGGAACATACTATGAATAACAACTGCTTCTGCCATCTTTTTGACGATAACTGCACTTGGATTATAATCCTTGCTATAATCGTTGTTCTTTGCTGCTGCTGCAATAACTAAAGAGAGCTTCGGCGAGGACCGAAGGTAGCGCGGTTCTGTCGCGCGAAAAGGTGACTGTCGCAGATTTTAGCGACAGTCACCGTTATTTTTTATTTGAGTTTCTCCGCATCGATGTCGGATAGCGGAAGAACAAACCCGGAAGGGTCACCGCTCGATATGTCGCACGCAATAATCTTGCTTCTGTATATTAACAGATTTACGTAGACAGGGCCCTCATTATCGTAATTCGTAACCCGATAGGTATAGTGAGTGACCTTTTTTTTCGTGTATTTCGAGAGATCGAGCCCTTGCGATTTCTGTAGCTCGTTGTAGCCCGAGAGCACTCTGTCAAAGTTATCGGGCATTGAAAACTGTTCCTCGGTCTCGGACTCGGGATCTACCTCAAGCCCGAAGCTTTCAATAAATTCAATCCTGTCTTCCTTTGTTTTCATTCCTCCGTAATTTACAGTCCTTCCGTCTACCGATGCATAGACAGTATCGCCGCTACCGAGCGTAGCAAAGGTTATGAGAAGCACAAGGCATACGCCTATCACCGCAAAAAATTTAAGCGTTGATGCTCGAACCGAATAAACAAACATACTAATCCTCCAAATTAAAGCCCCGACAGCTTTTAATAAAGCATATTCGGGGCGTTATTTGTTTATTCCGTTTTATTTATCGGAGCTTTTTCTTTTTTTCTCGAGTAGAGAACAAGTCCGAAGGAAAGGGCGACTCCGATAGCGAGAGCGAGAACGCATCCTATCCAGTGAATGGGTGACGTCGGAATGGTTTCTGCGGTGTATCCCGCTTCCTTTACGGTTGAAACGTAGACCGTGGGAAGCGAGCCCACGATAAAGCCTATTATGGAGAAATACGTTCCTCTCGGACATTTTTTAAACAGCCATTTCATAAGCACGGAAATGCCGATGAAGCCGAGAATTATTCCTGCGCCTACGGTTATAAGAACGAGAAGGGGAGAGGTGATATCGGAGCTTGTTATTTCCTCACCGCCGAGGGCTGTGAGGACGGATTTTATAAGTCCCGTTATCATACTGACTATGGGGTTATAATAACCGAGGATAAGGAGCATCATACTGCCCGAGATACCGGGTATCACAAGAGCCGACGAGCCCAGTATGCCCACTAGGAAAAGAAGCACGTATCCGCCGAAGCCGAGAGTATAAAGGTCGCGGTCAGCACCTATCGGAATAAAGCACAGTGCAAGCGACAGAAGCATAGGGATAATAAATGCTAAAACGTTTGTCGGCAGTATTTTTCCTTTTATCTTTTCTGTAAGAGTGGGGAAGCAGCCGACAGTAAGACCGACGAACAGAGATACAGTCGGTAGCGGTATTGTACCGAGCGCCCACTCAAGAGGGAAGAGAAGCGATACTGCGCCTATCACAAGGCCGAGTGCTATCGGCAAGAGTGTAATAAAGCTTTTCTTGAAGCTTTTAAAGATATCGGCAATAGCACCGATAAGCTTTTCATAGATGCCGAGAATTGCCGCAACAGAGCCACCGGAGAAGCCGGGGATAATGAAGGCAACTCCGATACCGCAGCCGCGAAGCAGGTCAATAAGGAAGGCTTTTGGAGAGAAGCTCCTTTTTTTATTATTGCCGTCGGGTGCTGTTTCACTCACTGATGTGACGTTCTCATTCACTGTCCGATACCTCCTTTGTGTATATGTACTGCTCGGGACCCGTATCACGCACAAGCGTGGTTTTGCTTTTAAAAACCCTTAAGAAAAGATAGGTCATATATCCGTCACCGACGCAGCCGCCGAGGTGCATTCCGAGAAGCACAAGGGAGAGGATGTAGTATACGGGGTGTGCAAAATACATAAGCACGGAAACAGGGACGAGCACAAGCGTGAAGGTAATGAGAGGTGCGACAAGCGCTATTATCGCCGCCCGTCTGTAGACGTAAATATTGGGTACTCCGCAAAAGGCGCAAGACCAGCTCATGCCGAAGGTCAGCTTCTCACGTGTCAAGAGCTTGTAGGCCGCGCCGTGTACCAGCTCGTGAAGCACGATATATACTACCATAGATAGCATAAAAACTACGTATGAGATAAGTAGCACGGGGGTCGATAGCGTAAAATCCAGTGTTTTGTCAACAAAAAGGGGTATTGCTCCGACAGCACCTACCACGAGCATTATGGCAAAGGCCCAAAGGTTCATTACGAGTCCTGTTTTCTTATCCTTCGCATTGATGTGATAGTTTAGAGTATAGCCGCCTGGTAGCTCTTTTTCGTAATTTTTCATAACAACCTCCGTTAAAGTCCTATAATTCTTATTATATCCATTGTTTTAATATCATACCGCGAGCCCACGAGCTCGGAGAGAGAAAAGGGAAGCGGACACTCGCCCGTAAGTTTTATTAGCTTAAGGTTAAGCCCGAGTAGCTCCCTCGCTTCCTCGAGCTTGTCGCGAAGCTTCCGGTCGGTTACTGTATCCGGAGCCCCCAAAATTTCGTCGATAGGTCCGTACTCATTAAGTATTTTAGCCGCAGTTTTCGGCCCTATACCGCGAACCCCCTTTATATTATCCGACGTGTCACCGACAAGCGCCTTGAAATCCGCGAAAAGCGAGGGGACGACACCGTATTTTTCCCGTATTGCACGCTCGTCGAGAATCACAGACGAGTCCCCCCTGTATCTTATCACCTTAACACGGTTGGATATGAGCTGAAAATAGTCGCTGTCGAAGGATGATATGATGACCTCGGTATCATTATCGGTTCTCTTCGCATAAGACGCTATTACGTCGTCGCATTCACATTCGCGAGCCTCGGTGTGGCGAATGCCGATAAGGTCGAGGGCACGGTAAATGTATGGAAGCTGAACGAAGGGGTTGTCCTCCTCGGGAACGAGGGAAAAATCGGGACGGTTGGCCTTGTATTCGGGGAGCAGCTCGTGTCTGCCGCAGCCACCCTCGCTGTCGAAGATTATACATACGTGGCTCGGTGCTGTGAGCCGCAGAAGCTTTCTTAAAGCGCCGATAAATCCAACAACCCCCTGTATCGAAATACCGTCGCGGTTAACTATTCGTGAGGGCATACCGTAGAACATTTGAAATAGCAGATTGTGTCCGTCAATTACGAGAAGCCTGTTTTTCATGCCTCACTCCCGTGTGTCAAAAATATGTAAATAGTTCTTTCGAAATTGCTTGAAAAAGGCAACTGTATAAGTTCCTAAGCAGGATTAAACCTTCCTTTTGAAATTTCCGAAGACCTCGTTTACCTTCTCGAAGCAGGCGAAGCACTCGGGGTGTCCTTTTAAAATCTTCATCATCTCGCCTATCTGACGCTTGTTGATTATGCACATAAGCATATATCTATCCTTGTCAGAATACATCCCATGTACCTTCATCTCGGTTACACCGTGCTTAAGCTTTGTTAGAAGCTCCTTGGAAAGACCTTCGGGGTCCTCGGTGATAATCTCGAACTTGTATCCGCTCTTGATACCCGAGAGGCCGTGGTCCACGAGCACGTTTGCAATAAAGAGGTTAAGGAGCGTACAGATAACGGGAGTTATCTTCATACCGTAGACGAAGAAGGCTATAAATACGACGCTCGCGTCCATTATGAAGGAAACGTATGCGATATTCATATCGGGCTTTGCTCTTTTGAGAAGGGCGGAGATACCGTACGTTCCGCCGCTCGCACCGAAGCGCTTAAGCATTATAGAGAAGCCGAAGCCCGAGATAACACCCGTCGCTATGCAAGCAAAAACGATATTAAAGTCCTCGCCGTTGTTGAGCTCGCAGTATGCCTTTGCTCCGAGCGCCTCGTATAGCTTTGGCAGGGTTGACTGTACGAGCATATAAATACTTAAAATTACGCCAAGCTTCTTGTTTATGAATATACCGACTAGGATAAATATCGGAATATTGAACGCCAGCATCAGCACCGTCCAGCTCACATGCTCGCCTATCAGGTGGTGCGTTATCGTGGCAAGGCCTCCAACACCCCCGGGCGCAAATCCGTTCGAGTTCTGGAAGAAGAAGTACGCCGTTCCGACAACAATTCCCGCGACAATGGCGTAGAGTACGTCGAAGAGAAGCTCCTTGGCAATATTCTTTTTTGTCAAGGGTTCTACTTTGTTTTCAAGTTTCAGCTCTGTTTTCATTTGTTATCCCTATCAGAATTACTTTAAATCCTTTTCGTGAAGAACAACTCCGCCGTCTTCGAGTTTCTTTTGAAGCTGTTTTACGTCGAGGGTAGAAAAATCGTTCGTCATAGCCGCCGCGGTGCCTGCCGCCTGTCCTGTAACTGCACAGCAGGGTATAACTCTCATAACGTCCCAGAGCGGTTCGTTTACAGAGGTGCATCTGCCTGCTACAGCGAGGTTCTTTACCTTCGCGGAATAAAGAGTGCGGAAGGGTACCTCAAATACGGGGCCACGTCTTTTCCAGTTAGATACCATACCGATAGAGTCCTCGAAATAGGTGTGCTCCTCGGTCTGTGAGAGAACGTATTCTCCGATGAGCTTTCTCGTCATTCTTATCTGCGGTATCGTAGCCATAGTGACGGGCCAGATGGTTTCGTCGTCCTTTTTCCGCTTAAGCCAATCGTTAAGTATCGTCTTATGGGACAGGCACACCATATCCGATATTTCTGCGCCGTCAAGACCTGTGAAGCGACGCTTTGCAAGTATCTTTGCCCCCTTGCCGTCTACTCTCTCCTCGTCGGGAGTGTCAAAGTATCCGAGCATATTGAGGTCGTATCCGTTTTTATTTGCATAGTAGTACCATGCAGCGAGATCGTTCCCCTGACGGAAGGTGTCCGTGGGAGCAGATGCGAATTTCGCTACGTCGCAGTCGCCTGTCGCGTCGACTACGGACTGTATGTAATAGTTGGTGCGTCCGGATTTGTTCTCAACTGTTAAATACTTTATTTTCCCGTCCTCAAGCTTGCAATCGGTGACGAGACTTCCGTACATTATTTTGACTCTCTCGGAGAGAAGGAGCTGCTCGGCAAGTATTGCAAAGACCTGGGCGTTATAGCGAACCATATAGCGCCTATCGCTACTCGTGCGCGTGCCGACTCCGTCGAGCCAGTTCGCGGGGTAATCAGCCTCTGCGCCGTGCTTTATTGACAGCTTTAGAAGCTCCTCGGCAATTCCAAAGGAAACCTGGCGGCCGTACCCGTCGCATATAGGCAAGTATATTGTAATAAGCCCCGCAGTGCCGAGACCACCGAGCATATATTCACGCTCGAAGAGTACGACCCGTTTTCCGCTCCTTGCGGCCGCAAGGGCCGCAGAAATTCCCGCAACACCTCCGCCGCAAACCGCTACGTCGTATCTTTTTGATGTTTTTGCTTTCATAATAGACTCCTTTAGTTACGTATAAGTTCCTCGAAATGGGCGGATGCAAAACCGAGCTTCGAGAGCGCGTCTAGGGTATAGCGGAGCTTATCTTCAAAATCCGGCTGATACCTGTAATAATCGCTGTAATAATATTGCTCGTGTATCATGACTTTAACCAGCTTCGAGGAGGAGAAGCCCTCAAGAATAGAGGGTAGCTCACTTTTTTGCTTCGAATTTATAATAAGGTCGATTTTTGAATAGGTAATACCGTCGCGTGTAGCCGTGTCACGGGAAATCACACGCTTGCAGTCGCATTCCGAAAGTGAGTAGGAACCGACGCTTCCGTCATCACCACCGAAAAGACCGAGAAGACCGCAGTATCCGGAGTCGCGCAGTGCTGCGACACCCTCCCTTGTAAGCTCACAGTAATGAATGGTCGAGGTTTTTGCCAGCGAGCTCTCACCGGCGAAGCGGAGTATCTCACGCCCCACGGCAAGGCTGTCGGAAAATACCGTACCGTAATCAGAGTCCTTGTACGGAGAGCGAACCTCGCGGCGCGAATGAAAGGAGAGCTTAAGCCACTCCGATGCCAAACGCCACTCATCACGGTATCGGTCTGTCATTTGCCCGAGCGTAAAGTCACCGTATTCATAGAAGAGGTTCAGCTGTATCTTTGCACCGTACTCCTCGTGAAGACGTTGGAGCATTGCCGTATACGGGTGGTTAAAGAGAGATGACGGATTGTCCCTCGTAAGCTCATATAGAAAACGAACGTTGTCATCAATTGTAAAAACATAGTGCTTCATAATTATGTCACAATCGTATCTGTTTGTCAATATTTTTAAACAAATATAGGGCCTTGTTACAGCGTCAGCTCCATAGAAATATGTGGAACCCCCTCCTCCACGTATTCCCCGGAGATAGGAATGAAGCCCATTTTAGTATAGTACGGCACTGCATCACACTGGGCGTGCACTAGTACCTTCTTTGCCTCCATTCTCTCGCGGATAACAGAGACAGCACCGGACATAAGTGCCCTGCCGAGGCCTAGGCCGTGAGTGAGGGTGAGGACTCTGCCTATCTTAACACGGCCGTCATCTAAGCCTTGTGCACGCAAATAGGCGGCAAGCTTACCACCGTTTTCGAAAAATATGTGTAAACAATTATAGTCATCACCGTCGATGTCACGGCACGTCATACCCTTCTCGAGGACGAAGATTTCTTCTCTTGCTCGAAGTATCTCGTAAAGCTCGCAGACTGTGAGCTCGTTAAAATGCTTGACCCTTAATTCCATTTTATTTTTCTGTCCTTATAATAATATTCGCGGTCCCGCTCACCGATTTCTCTGATAACCCGACAGGGGTTTCCTACCGCAACCGAATTATCAGGTATGTCGCGAGTAACTACGCTCCCCGCCCCTATGACGGAGTTGTCACCGACGGTGACTCCGGGGAGAATTACCGCACCCGCACCTATCCAACAGTTCTTGCCTATATGAACGTCCACGTTATATTGCATACCCGCTTCTCGCAGCTCCGGTAAGATTGGGTGAGCGGCTGTCGCTACCGTAACGTTTGGAGCGAACATCGTGCAGTCTCCGACGAAAATGTGTCCGTCGTCTACAAGAGTGAGATTAAAGTTCGCGTAAACGTTTTTTCCGAAATGGCAGTGCTTCCCTCCGAAGTTCGCGTGAAATGGAGGCTCGATATAGCAGCCTTCGCCTATCTCGGCTAGCATAGAGGAGAGCAGCTTACGTCTCTTTTCTGTCTCCGACGGGCGCGTAGCGTTATAGTCGTAAAGAAGCTCGAGAGCCTCCGTCTGCTCGCGGAAAATATCTCTGTCAAATGGCAAATAGAGCTCGCCCGTTTCCATTTTTTCTCTTTGTGTCATTTGCTTTTATCCTTATATTTCTTTGCTAGTCCTCCCTCGGAGGTTTCTCTGTATATGACCTTAAGATCCTTGCCCGTTTCATACATCGTTTCCACTATGGTGTCGAAGCTTATTCTTCTTGAATGAGCGAGAAATCCGGCGAGGTTTACCGCATTGAGCGCGCGCATAGCCGCTATGGCGTTTCTCTCAATACAGGGAATCTGCACAAGTCCGCCGATGGGGTCGCAGGTAAGGCCGAGGTGATGCTCTATCGACATCTCCGCCGCGTATTCTATCTGGTCGAGGTCGAGCCCGAGGAGCTCTGCCGCTGCCGCAGCAGCCATAGCGGAGGCCGTTCCTATCTCGGCTTGACAGCCGCATTCTGCACCGCTTATAGATGCGTTCTTTTTTATAAGATTTCCAATAATCCCGGCCGTCGCTAACGCGTGGAGCATATCACTCCTTTCGCAGCCGCGCTTCTCCTTAAGGTATCTTAATACTGCGGGAACTACGCCGCATGCTCCGCAGGTTGGAGCGGTGACTATAAGACCGCCCGAGGCGTTTTCCTCGCTGACCGCGTAGGCGTAGGAGCAGATGAGTCTGTTGGTTCTCGTTTCCTCGCTTTCGTCGACGTGGCGATGGCGGTGAAGATATTTAGCCTTTCTCTCGAGGCCGAGGCCTCCGTGAAGCGTACCGTCCGCATTGAGTCCTCTTTTTATTGCGTCCTCCATAACCGAGAGCACACTGTCGAGATATTCCCAGATTTCAGAGCCCTCACATTCCTCAACGTATTCGAAAAGGCGCATATCTCGAGAGCGGCAGTATTCGGATATCTCCGAGAAGCTGTTCAGCGGATAGACCTCTGAAAGCGTGGAGGGAGCTTCGCCCTCGGCTATTATCTCTCCGCCACCTATGCTGAAATAGCGGCGCGTTATATCGCTGCCGTCGGCGAGACGGGCTGTGATATCTAGGGTGTTCGGGTGATAGTCTGTTTCGGTTTCTTGGTCAAAGAGTATTTTTGTGCGTTCATTACCGAGGACGTCGAGAAGGGCCCTGTCAGTCATATGCCCCTGCCCCGTTTTTGCTAGCGAGCCGTAAAGAGTTACCGTGTAATGCTCGGCGTTTGGAAATTCCGAAACAACACGGCGCGCCGCCGTTATTGGGCCCATAGTATGAGAGCTTGACGGGCCGTTTCCTATTCTGTAAAGGTACTTAAGTGATTGCATAGCCTACGCCCCTCTTTCTATAGAGCTATCCACCCGAGCGTAACGTGAAATTGCTCGCCGGAGAGTATAGCCTCCTTTATTTTTGCCGCAGCTGCGGACTTTGGTGTGCGTGAGGGAAGATTATCTACCGTCGTATCCCACTCGAACATATATCTTATGAGAGCATTGCTGTCATCTACTGCGGTTTTTGTAAACATATCTCCGAATCGGATTATGTTGCTGTTCTTTGGAAGATATTTTTTCAAGGTATCGTCAAGCAGCCACGAGTGACAGACAAAGCATTTGAAATTAAAATCGGGAAAATATTTGGGGAAGAACTGTTTCGCAAGCTCAAGCGACCGCTTACATTCTTCTATATCGAGCTTTCCGACTGCGGGGATATGTATGTCAAGAACCTCATCCCCCGCCATTGTGCCTATCTCTGCGATGCCTTCTTTTAATTTGCCTAGGTAAAACTGGAGACGTCCGAGCTTGAAGAGCTTCATTCCTATGTGGTGCGAGAGCCAGTCGAGCTGACCGAGAGCAAGCTCGCCTTTAATTCCCGACCACGTGTCACACCATACCACGATGTCACGCAGTGTATCCAGGAGTATCTCCTCGGGGATACCAAGCTCCCGGTACCTGTTCTCCACGTCCTCGCAGAGGTAAAGAAAGGCAAAAAGGTTATCTGCGCAAGCTTCCTTCTTTATATCGCAGTCGGCTAGTGTGAGTTTCTCGGGAATATCCGCTGTCTTAAGAAGCGAGTAGAATTCTTCGTCATACCTCTCGGAGAAGCCTAGCTTCCTATACCATTTTTCTATTATATTTTTTGTTGATTTCATAGATTTTTCCTTGTCTTACTGTCCCTGCATTCCTTGATAACATAAGCAGTGCCAAGTATAATTACGATGATACACAGTGCAAAAAGAAGGTAGAAAACGCTTATCCACCCGAAATTATCCGCAACTATACCGAGTGTATATGAGCTTAACGTAGAACCAAGATAGCAGAAGCCGTTAAGTATTCCTGCGAGCTTTCCAGAGCTTACCTTGTCCTTGAGGTGAAGCGGCACCATACTTGTTATTACGTTGTTGACACCGGCCATGAGGCAGGAAACGAGACCGAATATAAAAACGGTGAGCGGAAGTGCCGCCGCATTTTTGATAAGTGCTATTATTGCGATGAAAAGAAGAGTTGCTCCGGTAAATAAAAGCGTACACGTTCCGATGAAATTGCGTGTCAGCTTATAGATGCGGAGAGCGACTGCCGCGCCAAAAATTGCGAGGGCGGGCAGAAGAAGAGTTAACAGTATTGAGAGCCAAGATGGAGTTGTGTATATTTCGGAAAGAACGTCCGGTGTCCAGGCGGTGAGTCCGTCCTTTGTGAAGTTGTTTGCAACTGCGAAAAATGCAAGGGTAGCTATAAGAAGACCAACGCCTCCGGAGCCTCCTTCCTTCTCTTTTTCTTCGGATAGCGCTGCTTCTGCTTCTCCGTTGCCCTCCGACTTTGTCAGTCTGTTGAAGCTAAAAAGCCAAAGAAGTGCCGATAGGAGCATTATTGCTGCCGATACGTAGAAGGTTATTCTATAGTTGGCCACCGCAACGAAGAGTGAACTCATTCCGTAAACGAGGAAGGTTCCCGTCGCTACGGTTGTTCCCATAGCTACTATGGCCTTTGGTATTTCCTTCTTCGGTAGGGACAGTGACAGGAGCCGTATGATTAACGTCCAGAGAAAGGACATCGATAATCCGTTTATCAGCCATACGTACTTGATTATGGAGAAATCCGTAATAAAGGGCAGGGCCATATTCGCTGCGGCAGAGGTTAGAAGACAGACGAATATTGTGTATTTAATGTTATATCTTTTGCATAGGAAGCCGTTTATAACCTGTCCTATACCGTATGCGAAGAAGAAAAAGGTGGAGACTGCTCCTGTATCGGCATAGCTTACTCCGAAGGCTTCTCCTATTGGGTTGATGTTGGCATTATAGCTCAACTTTCCGATATAGGAGCAGCTATATACAAGCCAGCAAATAAATATAAGCCAAAATGAGCGGGAGCGCTTTAGAAATAATGCTTTTTTCATTAAACTTTCCAATCTGACATCTAGATTTTATGAAACACCGCTCTTTCAAGTCCTGCGTGGTTCGGGCTGTGGAGAGATATCATCCGCTCTCCCGAAAGGGACTCGAATATCATAGCATGTCCCCCATTGAAGTCGAAAAGAGAGGGAGTATGCGTCCATTTTCCCGTGAGCGTGTCGGCATAGGCCCCGATTACAAGGTATCTTCCATGCTCGAAGCTCGACCATATCATCTTTATTTTCCCGTCCTCTCGATATAAAAACGGGCCGTCGGTTACGTAGTTGCCCGAGCCTGCGTGAAGCTCAGTGACGCTTGCATTGTCGGACGCATGGAAAAGCGTGACGGGCTCACCTATCGTGCGGGAGAGGTCGTCGGACAGACGCACAGCGCATATTGCCCCGTCCTTTATCTCTGTCCACTCGTGTGAGAATACCATATATGGAACATCCCCGTCGATGAAGAGTGTCCCGTCGAGGCATTCCCACTCGTGCGGCGTTGCAGGGCCGTCCGATATCGGGCGAAATTCTCCGTCGGGTGCGTCCGATACGAGTATCTGCGTTCCGCGATGTCTGTCCTCGCTCTTAAATGTAGCAAAAAGATAATATTTTCCTCTGTACTTGTGCATTTCGGGTGCCCAGTAATTCATAGTGCCCCAAAAGCCGTTTTTTTCGCCGTCAAAAATAGTTTTTCCGTCGTCGAAATTCTCGAGGTCGAGGCTTCGGTAGACGGTAAAACGCCGTGCAGTCAAAGGTGAGTTTTCGCTCACAAAATCCGTTGTGCCGTACATATAGTAGCAGCCGGCCTCTCGGTCGGTGTAAATAAACGGGTCGCGTATGCGTATTTCTTCTCTTCTTTTCATAAATTGTTCCTTTCAATAAAATGTCAAGCCGATTATCCCAGAAGGTTAATATCCTATTCCTATTGCGGTTTGGGAATAGCTCTCCGGATTGAAGCTCTCTATGTTTATTTCCTCGGGAGTAATACCCAGAAGTCCCGAAATTACCGAAAGAACCTTACCGCCGACTGTCTCCGTGCCGCGAGGGGTATAGAAATGTGCCCAGTCCGAGCGATAGCTGTCGGGAAAGGTCGCCGTGAGGGAGTAAAGGTCGTTTATCACAGTATCGGTACCCGAGAGTGCGCGGACTGCCTCTTCATTGAATTTCTCAACTACGCAGTTTCGTATCGTGAAGTCGGGCTTGCTGACCCCATCTTTCAGATTCGTTGAGGTCGCGAATACCATCTTTGCCCCGGGGAAGAGCATACGCAGTCTTCTGTCTATACGTGCGATAGCCTCGCCGTAATATGACAGTGATGAGAGCGGCTCATCTCCGAAGAGCTCGAGCGCGTCCCACAGTCCTGCGTTCCAGTGCACGAGGTCGACGTCGTCACCCCACGCACCCTTTGCCTTCCATTCGTGAGCGAAGCGCAGAATGTATTCTGTGAACATACAGTTCTCAGACGGGTAAAACACTTCTGCCGAGCCCGCTAAGGCGTCCTTTACGTATTTGTCATATCCCATTCTGATAGAGTCGCCTATCAGTACGATTTTTTTCATTTGTTCATCTCCTTACCTTGCCGTCAGCCGAAGACCTCTGCCGCCGCGACGGTTTTAAGTATATCTTCATTTACCGTGTCGCGTCCGTATGCGTCTAAGAAGCGGTCGCGGTATTCATTTGTTTTCAGATTAAACCATAGTGACCATACGCCCCAAAAAAGGTCGATATGTCTGTCGCCGACACCGCCGCACCCGACATCTATAAAGCCCGAGAGTCGCCATTTATCGAGCATAATATTGGGAAGGCAGTAGTCCCCGTGCAGGAGCACGTGGCCCGTGAGCGATCTGCGCCCGTATTCGAGCACTGCCCACGCCTCGTCTGCCGAGCGGTAGCCGAAGCTGTCGGGAAAGGCCGTCTTGTCATAATTGCCAGTGCGGTAATTGCGCTCCGCTGTGGCCAGATAATCCGAATTTCTATCCATAACGGGACAGCCTGAAAAATCGGTCTCGTGAAGCATTCTTAAATTCTCACCGACAGTTGAGGCGAGCCGTCTTGGGTTGGAAATGTATACCGCGTGGGTGCAGTCCTCGCCCACGACACGGGATGAAAGGAGTAGGTCGCGCTCACCGCTTTCGTACGCGAGTACTTCAGCGCCGAGCCCGAGCGAATGAAGGTAGCGTGTCATTTCGGCTTCTTTTTTTAGAGCACCGCCATTTGCTGTTTTTAAGTAGTAGCCGCCGTCGCGGTCAATAAAGTAAACCCGCGCCTCGGAAGAGGAGGAGCTGTCGTAAATTGGAGCCCCTAAAATTATCCGCTCGATATCGCGCGGCAACGGCTCGGGAATATTTTTTATCAGTGTTTTCTTCATTTTTCCTATAATCGATATGTCAAAATGCTTTTCTTGAAAATAAATCTTCTTTATAATCTCTTCATCACTGAAATGAGAGCCTTCAGAAGCCACAATCCATTTGTCTTCGTTATCATTTCTCCTATGAATGATAGCAATTACTACACCGTCAAACTCCTTTATCGGATTATCGACACCGAGTACGTATGCGTCCTGTTCTTCTCCGTCTCCGCCAATAATCCCCGGAATATAACCGTAGTTGACCTCGTAGGTAATATTACCGTGCTCCGGGTGTACAGAACCCAGCGGCCTGTCAATTATGACGTGAACTCTTTTTCCTACCATTATGAGCTTTCCTTTACAGATAAACTAAGCTTTCAACGTGTGCGGGGACCCAAAAAGCATATTTCTATTTGATTTTTCTGCTAAAAGATAGCTTTTATCAATCATTTTGCATATTTTCGTTGTTGAAACGGTTTCATCGAGACATATTGTGACCTAATGTTTCTTATTCATGTGATATTTTGAACCTTACTGCTGTAAAATGAACTTTTGAGGCCTGCTCAAAAATCGCCTTCGTCCGTGAATTATTTTTAACTGTGGTAATTGAAGCAATTAGCATTGTTTTTATTCTTTATATCAGCTTTATATCAGCAAAGTTCGATTCCGACAACGCCGTATTTACTCTGTTCTTCCACAGAATAATACCGTTCCATATCGGACGGGTGCGCTTTGTCAACATCTTCGTTTGTGTATCCAATTTTTAAAAGAGGTAATGATTTATATAATTCTTCAAAATTACTAAAACAGTGCAATCTCACAACTGTTCTATTCAGCGTTTCACCGGTGGTGGTGTTGGTAAAAACAATTTTATCTCCTGGTTTGATTTGCTGACGCTTTTCGTCATACAAACGAAGTTCGATAGTTTTTTCTCCACTCTTTATCATTTCAAAGGGAGTAGAATTCAATTTCATTTTATGCACGTTGATTTCATGAAAATTTTCTTTCATTGTAATACCTCGTTTTCGATGATTTGACACTTCGTGTCATGAATTGAAACTGCGTTTCATGATTTCTCACTACGCTCCATGAATTGAATTGCACTCCAATGCGCCGCAGCGCAATTCATGGCGAAGCCAATTCACGCAACCGCAAGGTTGTAATTCATTGTTGAAACTATTGCTTGCTAAGACAAACGACACTCTCAACGTGCCCCGTACACGGAAACATATCCACAGGAAGAACGGAATCGGTCGAATAACCGAAGGTACGATAGCGCTCGACGTCGCGTGCAAGAGTTTTTGGATTGCAGGAGATATAAACGATTTTTCTCGGAACAAGGTTTGCCGTGAAGGATATTAGACCCTCATCACACCCCGCTCTCGGTGGGTCGAGAATTATTATATCGGGTTTGATTTTTTTGCCGAGCGCTGCTTCCGCCGACACCAGTAGCTTCTCTGTGTCCTTCGCATCACCTGTGAAAAAATGCGCGTTTTCAATACCGTTCTTTCGCGCGTTTTCCTTTGCGCATTCTACTGCGCTTTGTATTATCTCGATGCCGATAAGCTCGCGTACGTCGCACGCCATAGAAAGGCCGATTGAGCCGGCTCCGCAGTAGAGGTCAAGAAGAACATCCTCTTGCTTCGGCTCTGCGAGCCGTTTCGCTTCCTTGTAAAGAAGCTCTGCGGTGTCGTGATTTACTTGATAAAACGACGGAGCGGTAATTTTTAGGTTCACGCCCGCGAGCGTGTCGTAAATATAGTCGCGGCCATAGAGGGGTATATACCTGTCGCCGAGTATTACGTTCGTTTTCTCTCGGTTTACGTTGAGAATGATACCGACAACATCAGGAAAGCTTTCGGTGATAGAGCGAATGAGCGCATCAGCGTTCGGTATCGTCTCTCCGTTTATTACGAGAGTAACGAGAATTTCGCGCGAAACCTCGCCGCGCCTTAAGTATACGTGGCGAAAAAGCCCCTCACCGCTTTCTTCAGAGTATACCGAGGGGGTAGTCGCACGGAGGTAATCCTTTACCACCTCGATTATATCTCCGAAAATCTGCGGTGCAAGCGAACAGTTGCGAATTGGCGTCACTCTGTGTGTCTTCGGCGCGAAGAAGCCTATTTCATATTCACCGTTTGAGAGAGTAATGGGATATTGAGCTTTGTTTCTGTATCTCTTTTCTTTAGCAGACGGAACAATTTTCTTCGTTTCTATTTTGCCAACGGCGTCAGTGGAAAAAAGGCGTCGAACGCCTTCTTCCTTGAGGCGAAGCTCGTCGGAGTATGATATGCATTTGTAAGCGCAGCTCTTGCATTTTGCTTCGTCACAGCGCGAATCTGTACGCATTTTGGAGCGTTCCAGTATTTTTTCGCACCGTGCTACAAGATACGAGGAGTTAACCTTGATAATTTTGGCCTCGATTACGTCGCCGGGTACTGTATCCGCGACAAAAACGACAATACCGTAAAGCTTGCCAACTCCAAAGCCAAGGTCGGTAATGTCCTCTATTTTAAGAGTTATGATATCATTTTTCTTGTATGTCGCTTTCGTGCCCATAAGCCACCTTGTGTAAATTATTGTTTGCTAAATAAATTCTTCCTTGAACTGATTTCTGTAGTCCTTTGGTGTCATACCGAATGCTTGTCTGAAGGTTTTTGTGAAATACGATGCATCGGAAAATCCGCACTCTTCCGCAACCTCTGCAACAGGGCGGTCGGTTGTTTCGAGAAGCCGCTTTGCCAGCTTAAGTCTGTGCGCTATGATGTACTGACGCAGCGTTTGACCCTTTTTGTCCTTTAGAACTCTGCTGACGTAAAAGGGGTGATATCCGAAAATTGCACCCACCTCTGTGTTTGATATTTCATCTGTGATGTTGTTTCTTATGTATTCGTCAAGAGCCTCAACCATACGTGCGGGTAGAGCATTTTCATCAGATGCTTCAGCTATTCGCAGTAAAAGGAGCTTTAAGTGAGCCGAAATCTCTGCACGGTAGCTCCCCTCACAAGAGGTGAAGATGTTGCACATACGTATAAGCCCCTCGCGCTCAGCTTCCATGTCCGTAAGGTGTATAACCTTATCAAAAGGCGAAAGTCCCTCTGTGCTGTGGAGCAGCTCGCGGTTAAAGTCTTCACTCTTTACCGAAGGAAGCCTTTCCTCGGGTAAGGGATTGTCCGCTGTCGGGTCGAAGCTGATTACCGCCATACGAATATACTGACCCTTTAGCTTATATGGTGTGTCTGCGGGTATGTAGAGAAGATGCCCTGCACCAAGATGGCCGAGTCGCTCGCCGCCAACGTTTGCTGTAACGTCTCCCGATATTACGTATATCAGACGGCAGTCATAGCCTAAGCATTCTTCACGCCTGGTAATTCTTTCATATATTGATGCATCCCTTACAACGGGATTGAGAAAATTCAGGTCCATACGTTCTCCCCCTTCGCTATAATTGTAACATTATTCGCGCGCGAAATCAATACTCCGTCTTAAATTAAAGTAATAAAAAAGCGTAAAAGAGACAAATGGCCTTTCTTAAAAATGAGTGAGTCAGAGAAAAAAGAATAGAAAAATCTTTTGCTTAATTTTCAAAAAAGTATTGACAAAGCGAAAGGTTTGTTGTATAATAACTTGGCGAACGCAAGAAAACGCAAGAAATAAATATTTGGCTCGTTGGTCAAGCGGCTAAGACACGGCCCTCTCAAGGCTGAAACGGGAGTTCGATTCTCCCACGAGTCACCAGAAATAGTAAAGGGACACCGAACGTGGTGTCCCTTTACTATTTCTGGCTATGGGCATCAACGGATTCTGCACCGCAAGAGAAACGAGGCGGTGCAGAGTTCGTATACCCAGTCCGAAGATAGAAGAGCTCGCTCTTAAAGCGCAGGGCGAGGGTGTATTCGCCAAAGGCGAAATTCGCCTACGAGTTTGCTGCTCGGAATTGTACTTTCATCAATACGAAATGTATTAAAAAAGCTTTTCTTTTATCTCCGAGACGGCAATATATCGCCGGGCGGTATGCGCCTACAGAAAATATACTCCATGAGCTGCTAGAGTTCAAAAATGAACTGAAAAAACTTTTTTTCAAATTTTAAGGGTGTTTTCGGCTTTTTTCGACCAAAAAGCTTGACAATATTCTAACCTTTCAATATAATGAGAAATGTTGTGATAATAAATCTTTACATTGGAGGCAATAATGAGACGGTTTCTTACGACGATTTTCATTTTTGTAGTTCTCGTAGGGTTGACTACGGTCATATTGTTAGCGGAAGACGAGGTTGGAGTATCTAAAGATTACGGCTCTGTAGGTGACGGTGTTGTGGCAGAGCTTTTGTCAGACGGCACTCTTTTGATAAGACCTTCTGACGATTTTAGCTCCGAGAATAAGGGAGAAATGAACGATTATAATAAAACAACCAATCGTCCACCTTATTATTCTGATATAGCATCAATTAAGTCTGTGCGTGTTTCGGCGGGAGTGACTTATATAGGTGACCATGCCTTTCGCGATATGTCATCTGTGCTTACGTTTGTCGTCCTAGAAGAAGGGGTCACGAAGATAGGTGACGCTGCTTTTAACGGCGCGACTGTTGAAAGCTTCTATTTGCCTTCAACTCTCCAAAATATAATGGGAAGCAGCGGAGCTCCGTTTGCGAACTCCGAAATAACAAATCTGTATTATGCGGGGACGGTGAAAGAGTGGTGCTCGATATCCTTTTCTGCAAAAACGTCAAGCCCGACCAATTATGCAACCAACTTTTACATAGACGGGGCGCTTATCAATAATCTTGTAATCCCCGACGGCGTTACCAAGATACCAAATTATGCCTTTAGGGGTTATAAAAGTCTTAATTCCGTCACTCTCCCGGCTAGTGTTACGTCTGTCGGAAACGAGAGCTTCAATCAGTGCACTGCGCTTAAGAAAATTGCAATACCGGCAAATATTTCCCTCGGCTCAAGCTCCTTCTATACCACCAAGCTCGAGGACGTGACGCTTGTAGCAGAGGTGGGAGGGGCAACTGTAAACGGGACGCTGTTAAGCTCATATAAGAGCTTGAATTTAACGCTTAAGTGCAAGCTTTTCAGTATCGCGCTCGACAGCGATACGGTAGATGCGATGCTTGCTTCTTATGCATCGGCAGAGGACTCTCCAACGTTGTCGTCGTCCTTCACGGAGGAAACAGTCGGTACCACCCGTGTAACGAAAATCGCGTTCGACGTTCTGGATAAGAACGGTGCTTCTGTATTTAATAATTCCTACGGCAGGCCTGTAAAATATGCCGTTGAGGGCGGCCTCTCCTCTGACGAGATAAGCTTCGCATACGACGGAGAATATACGGATATCAGCTATGATGCGGATGCGGGTGAGGTGACTGTAGTTGCGAAGACTGCGGGTGTGCTTACGGTGACCGCCGACGTGCGTGAAAAACCGAAGTTTGACGGGGCATACATAAGTCTTGGCGACAGTATTTCCCTCACTTACAGAGTCAGCGTTCCTGAGGAGTGCCAGTCTTTCGAGATGAAAGCATATTTTGAGGGAGTGGAGTACAGCATCTTGCCAATAGAGGTAGCTTCGGGTGTTTACGATTATAAATTCACCAAGATAATGCCCTATCAGATGAACGATATTGTGACGGCTTCTCTTTACGCAACGTACTGCGACGGAAAAAGCGTTACGGTCACTCATAGCGGAATGAGTGTCAAAAGGTATTATGAGCTTGCATCTACGTATTACTCCGATAATGCAGTCCTTATGACACTGCTTTCGGATATGTTGATTTATGGCCGCACCTCGCAGCTGTATAAGGACTACAAGACTGACAGTCTTGTCACTGACGGCCTTTCGGGACTCACTCCAAGCGAATATACCTCGCCGGAAAGTGTATTCTCAATAAACGGAGCTTCGGATAGTATGCGGTGGCACAGCGCGGCTCTTTACTGTACGGATAGTATGGGAATATATCTGACGCTCTCATCGAGCTCGGATAACGTCACGGTAAAGGTAACGCTTGGCGGAAGGAGTTGTGAATACGACCTCTCGGAGCTTACGGCGGACGAAGATGGAATGTACAGAATTCTTTACACAGACATTATGGCGTACGAGTTCTCAAATACGCTTACGGCAGAGCTCATAGACCGCGATACGGGCGAGTCGGTATCGACTCTTACCTATTCTGTTGTAAGCTATGTAAATGAAAACGAAAACAGCTCTGACGAGGAGCTCTCTAATATGCTTAAGGCAATACAGTGCTACGGCAAATCTGCGGCAGCATACCGAGAGGAGAGATAGGTATGAAGAAATACGAAGCTCCGACGGTCATAATAGTGAAAGTAGGAGAGTGTGACGTTATAACCACTAGTATGTCGCTTCCCATAGTACCTATTGAGAGCGAATACGACTGGTGAAGAAAAGCGTATTCAAGGCAAACTGTTCGACCGACCCAGAAGCACGCGAGTGCAGATTGGATAGCGGGGAAGAATTTTGTTTTGAATACGCTTTTTAAGTGCGCTACGCCATGTATTTTTTCAGCTTGTCAATTGCGCCCTTCTCGAGCCTTGATACCTGTGCTTGGCTAATGCCTATCTCGTCAGCTATCTCCATCTGTGTTTTGCCCTTGTAATAGCGAAGCTTGATAATATTCAGCTCGCGTTCTCCGAGCTTTTTAAGCGCTTCCTTTAAGTTAATGTTTTCTATCCATACCTCATCAGTGTCATCTTCGTCTGCCAGCTTGTCTATAACGTACATCTTATCCTCGCCCTCGCCAAAGACGCTATCAAAAAGAGAAATCGGCTCTATTATGGCCTCCATAGCCTCGCTGATTGCACGTTCGGTAGTTTCCAACTTTCGTGCAAGCTCGGGTATCGTGGCCTCTCTTCCTTCGGTACGGGTTATCTCTTCCTTGGCTTGCAGTGCGCGATAGGCAAGGTCTCTGACGCCTCTCGATACTCTCACTGCGTTATTGTCTCTTTGATACCTTCGAAGCTCGCCGATTATCATCGGTACGGCGTAAGTCGAGAACTTAACGTCGAAATCAGGATTAAAATTATCTATTGCCTTGATAAGACCTATACACCCTACCTGAAACAGGTCGTCAGCACTGTCACGCTTTGGGTTGAAGCGCCCGCTTACGCTGAGGACAAGACGGAGATTTCCCATAATCAGTCTTTCTCTCGCCTCTTTGTCACCTTCTCTTGACCTTTTGAGTAAATCGCGTTTTTCATCCTCTGTAAGTGTCTTAAGCAAAGAGGTGTCAACACCGCATATTTCAACCTTATTTGTACGCATACTAATCCACCGTTTTTGTTTTTTGAGTGTGCCGAGCTCCTCGGCGCACTGTTATGGATAGTATTGCCGAATAATATCGTAAATACACGAAGAGAATAGAAAAAAGGTGACACGGGTGCGTTTTTGCACCCGTGTCACCACGGCTTTAATTAAGCGGATTTCCTTTTTCGTCAAAGAGCGGAAGAACCTCGAGATATCCGATGTCGTCACGCTCCGCAGCCTCTCCCTCTGCGAGCACTGTAAGCTTACCTACTATCTCGCCGCCCGCCTTCTTAACGAGCTCCTCGAGAGATAGAAGCGAGCCGCCCGTGCTTATAACGTCATCGACGATAAGCACACGCTTGCCCTTCATATATTCCGCGTCGTCGCCGTCAATATATAGGGTCTGCTTAGCTTCTGTCGTGATAGATTTTGTTTCGCAGGAAACGACGTCCTTCATATAAAGCTTCACCGACTTGCGTGCGAGAACGTAACGGTTCTTGCCTGAAAGGCGGCACATCTCATACGCGAGAGGAATACCCTTCGACTCTGCGGTAATAATAACGTCGTGCTCGGGTGCTTTCTTAATAAGCTCCTCCGCACATCTTTCGGTAAGCTCAACGTCACCGAACATTATGAATGCGCCGATATAAAGGTTTTCTGCAATAGGGCAGAGCGGAAGATTACGCTCGAGCCCCGCCACCTTGATTGTGTAGTACATATATGTATCTCCTATATATTTCTTACAAATACAGTATACTACATTTGTTTTTCCTTTTCAAGAAGAAAAACGGATTTTTTGAAAATCTTTCCTTAATTCCGCCGAAATACTGTCCGTCAGTCGTAGAAATCGTGATTTCCTATAGTGTACAGATAATTTCTGTTTTTAACTATCCAATTGGATGACGCTGCACGGGGATTTAAGAAATATATAGCGTTATCCGATAGGGATACACCCTCAAGGCATATCTTCGCTGCGAGTGTTGCGGTGTATGTAGGCGAGTTGTATATCCTTCCGTCCGCTGTCGGGCTAAACTGAACACCCCATTTTCTGTCGAAGATAACTCCGTATATGGTGTTCGGAAACTGATTGGATTTAACACGGTTCAGTATTACGTCTCCCACGGCTATCTGACCGAGCAGGGTCTCACCCGAGCTTTCTGCGCTGATTATCTTCGATAGCCAGTAGACCTCGTCCTCACGGTAAAAGCGTGATGCGGACAGAAGAGGAGAAAAGCTGCCGCCGAAGGTTATTTTCGACGAGCTTTCACTCCATCTTTTAATTCCCATAGCACGCTCCAGTGCGGATGCGGGCACGTAAACCGAACCGTTGCTCATTCTGACCGTGGGTGAAAAGCTGAATAGAGGACGGTCGTTTGCATATATGACGTACCCCCCGTTTGCCGCAGTGAGCACAAGCCCCGATGCGCGGACAGTGCTCGTCCCGCTGCTGTAGCTGTAGCTTCCGCCCGCAACTGCCGATGAGAAGAGCTTAAGGGGAACGTACGTTATTCCGTTAATGACCGCCGCGGGCTCTGATAGCTGTGTTCCGTTTACGGTCAGTGTTTTTCTCGTGTAATACGAGAGATTTGTGGATGGGGCGGCAGGAAGGTTATAATTAAGCTTCCCGGCACGTGAGCTTTCATAGGACGCGGCCGCTATGGACTCTGCAGCTTCTCCGTTTGATATGTACCCGCCGCTCTCGGCGCTGACCCCGATAGGGCTTAGGAGCAGGGAAAGCGACATTACCGCCGCCGACATCGCTCCGACACTCCTTGTGATGATTTTTCTTTGGTTTTTATTCGTTTTTTTCACCAAAAACCTCCTTTTCAATTTATAGGCAAGCCAAAAAACGCTTGCCGAACACGGTATTATTCTACCATAGAAAGAAGGTCTGTATCAATGCAAAAAATGTGGAAGACCTGGCACAATAAGCCAAAAGAGACCGATACCCGGGATTTAAGCCGGGTATCGGCCGAAAGGTGAGAAATTATAAAAGAATGCTGAAATTAAACGGTGCCCGTTACAACGAGGACTGCAAATCCGGGGTTAACAGTCACAACTCCCGTTGCTGCGTCACGAGTATAGGTCGCAGCGGGAACAGTTATCGCACCGTTTACAGTCGCGAATGCACCGGTTGCTTCGTCGTAGGTGTAGCCTGTACCCTCGGCGAGCGTGCTTCCGTTTAAGGTTACCTCAATACCGGAAAGTATGGGATTAAAGGTATCGGTCACATTCAGGTTGTCAGCCGCATCGATAGCTACGTTACCCGTGTTCTGAATGACAAAAGTGTAGGTTATCTCTCCGCCGTCGGTTACTACTGCGGGTGACAGTGCCTTCGAAATCGTCAGGTTGGGCTCTTCTCTTACGGGAACTGTAGAGCTGTCGGAGAGCGGCTCGGTACCTGTGAGACTCGCGGTGTTAGTGATAGACGAGCCTGCGGTAAGCGGTGCGAAGGCGTTAGCTCTAGCCTCGTAAACGAGTGTTGCGTTTCCGCCTGCGGGAACAGTGATACCGCTCACTACAAGTGTGTTGCCGGCAGTTACCGTAGGAGTTTCCGCGAGGGTTCCGTTACGGTAATAGAGTATAGAACCGTCAACGTAGGTGAGGGGCACGACGGTTGTTGCCGAGCCCTCGGGAGTGTAGGTTCCGAGGTTGTCTGTTACAGCGACGCCCGTAACGTCTGCAGCTCCGCTGTTAACTATGGAAACGATATAGGTAATACCGTCACCGTTTCCGTAATCGGCGGATGCCGAAGTCTTGGTCATAGAAAGCCCTGCTTCAATCTCGCCTACGGTGATGTTGGAATTCAGCGAATTTGAGCCGAAATTAAGGGTCGCCTGATTGAAAAAGGTTGCCATTTTCTTTCTCCTGTGCTTTAGTGAGGCGTCCCGACAGAGACGAAATACGTCATCTGTCATTTGCCTCTTTTTTCATTATATGCAGTCGCAAGACTTTTGGGAAAGCAAAAGGCCCATGGCAAATGTAATTAGCTACACTTCCAAAGGCCATTTTCTTATTTGTAAACCTCTACCTCGAGGTTTAGCTTTCCTTTCTTGCTTACTCCGACCTCGCCAAGATAAATGAATCTTCCGTGCCCTCTGACACTTACAGACTCTCCCCTCTTCGGTGAGTAGGAGCAGCTCGAGAGCTCTCTGCCGCCCGCAAATACGAGCCGCTTTGCAAAAAGGCTCTGCGCATCCTCGCGCGACAAGTGAAACACTCTTGCAATAACTGCGTCGAGTCTGACCGACGATACCTGAACTCTTAAAGTTTCTTTTTTATAGAGCTCCCCCTCGGGCAGGGTGTCGGCCATCGTCACGGTGACATCGGTTTTCGCAACACGGGTAAGCTCCTTTTCAATATATTTCGCCATATCCTCGGTAGTAAAAATGTATCCCGTATTGTCCTTTACGACAATGTCTCCGAGAGTGTCGCGCTCAATTCCGAGATTTAAAAGAGCACCGAGAAAATCTCTGTGAGTCAGCCTGTCGGCGAATTTCTGCGCCTTTGGTCGTATGAGCAGGCAGACTATAGGGAATGGGACGTCATATCCTATCTCCTCGGGGTCGCCGAAGCGTATCATTATGCGCTCTGCACCTGAAATTCCGCCGAAGCGCTCGTGTTTTCCCCTTAACCTTCCCGAAATCTCGGAGAAAACGGACTGCTCCATAAGACCGAGAAAATCGGTAAAGGTGTAGTAGAGATTTGAGTAAGCCTTTCTGTCAAGCTCGAGGAAGCGCTTTGCTAAAAGCTCCTTTTCTTCCGTCATACGAGTATGTCGGTAGGATAAACTATCTTGAGCTGATTTATTTTGCTCTCGTATGCCGCCTGACGGCGCTCTGCGAGAAGCATTTCGGTTAACTCGCCCTTGACAGCGTCAAACTCTGCGGGCTTCGGCTCGTTCTTTGCATTCAGCTTTATAATATGGTAGCCAAACTGTGTCTTGACGGGCTCGTTGGAAATCTCACCCTCTGTCATAGAAAATACTGCACTGTCAAATTCGGGAACCATCTGGCCGCGGCCAAAATCGCCGAGATTTCCGCCCGATTTTCCCGACGGACAGGTTGAATGCTCGCGTGCCGCATCCTCAAAGCTTACGGCGCCCGATTTAATATCCGCGAGTATCTTATCGGCCTCTTCCTTCGTTGCCACGAGTATGTGGCTTGCGTTTACCGACTCGTCCGACGTGAGCTTGTCCTGATTTTCATCGTAGTATTTTTTTACCTCTGCTTCCGTAACCTTGACTCCTGAAACTACCTTGTTCGCAGCGTAGCTTATCAGAAGCTTTTCCTTAAGGCGCGCGAGCTCTGCTCTGAACTCCGCCTCACCCTCGAGAAGATTTCTTCTGGCATCCTGCAAAAGGAGCTTGTTGCCTATGAGCTGCTCGAGTATTACTCTTCTTCCCTCCGGGGTGTTGTAGCTAGCTCCGCGAGGTCCGAGCCCCGCGAGAAATTCATTAACCTCGCTCTCCGTTACGGTGAGAGCGCCAACCTTTGCAAGTATTTTTTCCATTTCTGTCTCCTAAATTTTATTTATATTTGTTATTTGTTTCTTAAGCCCTTGGGATAATGATTTTTAAGCCTTCCTGCCGATGCCTTTCCACCTCCGAGAGGTACCCCCTCGAAGAGTACGGCGCACCAGCCGCGGCAGTTGGGATCGGCATCTATCTCCTCGCCCCCGAGATATTTCATAACCCTTGTGTCAGAGGCGGTCAGGTTGAGTTTTCTCTTGAAGCGCCTGCCGTAAGCTGAAAAAAACTGATGTGAGGGTATAAAAAGCTCGCCTCGTATCTCCCCGAGCAGAACTCCAGACATAAATACGGAATGGGGCGGAATAGGACACCCGTGAGAAATTAAAACGATGCTATCGCCTACCTTTCGCACCCGTCCCGGAAGCTTTTCCTCTATATTTTCCCGAATGAATTTATCTACGACGGCCGATTCCTTTGACGTCAGCGGAATTGACACATCTTTGTAAAGAATTGTTGATGAAAAAGATGCCTCGTTTTTCTTCATAAGAGCGATGTACTGTCCTTCGCCGGGGGTCTTGTGCGGATAAATACGGCGCGTTTCCCTTATATCCTCGCGGCCGCCTGCATATTCAGGGAGCCCGTCCGAGGTTGCATGCTTTAGCTGCTCTTTTACGGGGACTAAAGAGAAGTCGCGGTGACGCTCCAAAAAGGCAGATACGACCCCTTCGTTCTCCTCGGGAGAATAGGTGCACGTTGAGTATAACAGATATCCGCCGGGTCTTACGAGCGTATGCGCGTTTTCCATTATCTCTCCTTGACGCACAGCGCACGCGAGGACGTTTTCCTCGCTCCATTCCGCAATCGACTCTTGACTCTTTCTGAACATTCCCTCACCCGAGCAGGGGGCGTCACAGAGCACGAGGTCAAAGCACTCACGAAACATCTCGGGAAGCCTCCCTGTGTCAAGAGAGGTGACTATAGCGTTCGTGACACCGAGTCTCTCGAAATTGCTGACTACTGTCTTGGCTCTTTTTGGAACGTACTCGTTTGATAACAGAAAACCGTCTGTGAGCCTTTCGGCTATCTGCGAGGATTTTCCGCCCGGTGCTGCGCAGAGGTCGAGCACCCACCAATCACTCCCGATATCGAGCGCCGTGAGTGTTGCCATCGCTCCGGGGTCCTGCATATACATCATTCCGGAGTGATGCTCGGGTGTCCTGCCGAAGCCTTCACCCTCCACGACAAAGCCGTTGTCTGCATATTCTGTTTTAGTTAAATCAAAATCGACCCTCGCAAGAAAATCTTCGGTCGAGTTTTTTATGAGGTTGACTCGAAGCCCCTTGATAGCCTCGCCCTCTTCGAGCGAGGAGATAAAGGAGTCGTAATCCTCTCCGAGGACGCTCTTCATTCTTTCCTTAAACTTATTGGGGAGCATATTCCTAGCCTCTTTTTCGACATTACAACTAATTATATCCCAGTTTTTAAATAAAGTCAATCACTAATAGTAAATATAAAAGCGTGCGCGCTTGCATTTTTTATTTCTATATGGTAAAATATAGTCAAAAGTGCGGAAGAAAGGAGAGGTTATGAGTACGGAAAAAAAGCTTATGACAAGGGGCGGAATACCTGTATACGTGCTTGACAACTCTGCACAGCACGGTTTTTTCATATCTCTCTTCGTTAAATCGGGAAGCCTTTACGAGGACGAGAGCGAATGCGGTATAACCCATTTTATCGAGCACGTCGCCATAAGGAACGTGAACAGTATTATGGGTGGCGAGCTTTATCGAATGCTTGATATTTACGGCCTTGAGTTTAACGCCTCAACCTTTAGCGAAATGGTGCAGTTTTATATGTCGGGAGCCTCGGAAAGCTTCAGGCGCGCAGCCGATATCATAGTTCGCCTTTTCTCGCCGATTTCACTTTCTACCGAGGAGATAGATGCAGAGCGTGGTAGAATAAGAGCCGAGATAAGGGAGGCTGATGAGAAAAACTCACTGCCCGGATTTACCGCCGAGCATGTGTGGGAAGGAACCTCGCTGTCGAGGCCGATAACAGGCACGCCAAAGACAGTCGGCCGTATAAGCAGAAGGAAACTCGAGGCTTACAGACGGCAGGCCTTCGGTATAGGGAACGTCTTCTTTTACGTTACAGGGCACGTGTGCGAGGGTGACCTTGAATATTTGATATCGTTGCTCGACGGATATACCGAAATGTGTTCCTTCAATCATGAAAATATTGCACCCATTCCGCAAAATTTCGGAAAAAGAGCGGCATCGGTGTACTTGAAAAACGCGGATTTCACGAAGGTACGCTTCACCTTCGACCTTGATATGTCGAAACTCTCCGTAGCGGAGATAGACCTGCTCTATGAAATTGTCCTCGGTGGCTACAGCTCCGATTTCTTTATCGAGCTCTCGGAGCGGCGCGGACTTTTCTACGACATCTCGGGCTCAACAGAAAGATATAAAAATGTTGGCACGTTCAGCTTCTCCTTTGAACTCCGTGAGTCGAAGCTTCACGAAGCGCTCGAAACCTCGGTATCGCTCCTGCGTTCCTTAAAAGAACAGCTGCTCCCCGAGGATAGATGTATGAAGGCAGGGTACGTGGCTAATGCATATATGCTCTATGATGACGCGCGTGAACTAAACTTTACGTTCGCATACGATAATCATATCCTTGACTCGGGCTATGCAGGACTTGAGGATAGGCGGATAAGATATGACGCCATAACCCCCGAACGCCTGCGCGAGGTAGCCTGCACCGTCTTCACTTCCGATAATCTGACCCTCACCCTTAAGGGTAACAAAAAACGGATAGACACGGAAAAAATACGGGAGATGCTTCTAACGCTTTGATTTGAATTTTAAACATTAAAAATGTGCTTGCAGCATTGGAGATACTCTTAATGGAGAATTTACACTTTGAGTAAAGTGCAAGCATCGCATCTGACCGGTCAAAAGTAAATGGACTAAGCCCAAACCCTTATAACGACAGAAGAGAGAACAAATCGGTTTGTAGCCGAAATGTTCTCTCTTTTTGTTAGGCGAGATGTTCGTGGAGCGAACGCAATATAACCTCGTTTTACTCGATAGCGCTATACCTCGCTATGCTGATGAGATATGATATAAATTCCTCGCGATTTGACATATCTCGTCTGTGGCGAGGAATGCAAAAGCATATCGTACGCAAAGCGTATATCGCACCTGTAGCAATATATAAAAACCACGTAAGGGATTTATTTCGCTGCGTGTTCTCTGTTAAGGACAACACGCAAATCGCCGTTTTGTTGTACGGGGCAGAGAATTACTTCTCTCCCTCAACCGATATATGCTTAAGATATGCATTGATAAAGCCGTCAATATTACCGTCCATAACCGAGTCGATATTACCGTCCTCGTAGCCCGTCCTCGTGTCCTTTGCAAGCGTGTAGGGCATAAACACGTAGCTTCGTATCTGGCTGCCCCATTCAATGTTCGCCTTGTTGCCCTGAATGTCCTCTATCCTGTCGAGCTTCTCACGAATTTTAATTTCCATAAGCTTCGCCTTCAGCATCTTCAGAGCGGTTTCCTTGTTCTGGAGCTGGCTTCTTTCGGTCTGGCAGCCGACGACGATGCCCGTGGGCTTGTGAACTATTCTTATCGCGGAGTCGGTCTTGTTGATGTGCTGACCGCCCGCACCGCTCGAGCGGTGTGCCGTTATCTCGAGGTCTTCATCACGTAGGGTAATGGTGTTGTCATCCTCGAACTCGGGCATTACCTCAACCGAGGAGAACGACGTGTGTCGTCTTCCAGAGGAGTCGAAGGGCGATATTCTTACAAGTCTGTGAACTCCGTTCTCGCTTTTTAGATATCCGTATGCGTTCATGCCCTCTATCATTATCGTGGCGGATTTGAGCCCCGCCTCGTCGCCGTCGAGCCAGTCAATGAGCTTAACGTTGAAGCCACGCTTCTCTCCCCACCTGGTGTACATACGATAGAGCATAGATGCCCAATCCTGCGCCTCTGTACCGCCCGCACCGGGGTGGAAGGAGAGAATAGCGTTGTTCTTATCGTATGGGCCCGAGAGAAGAACCTCTATCCTTTTTTTCTCTGCTTCTTCCTCGATAAAGTCTGTTTCCGACACTACCTCATCGACAGAGTCCTCGTCGTTTTCCTCTATCGCCATCTCGCAAAGGGCAGTCGCATCGCCGAGTCTTTCAACAAGCTCCTCGTAGCCCTCGACCTTGTCCTTGAGCTGCTTTATTTCCTGGAGCTTCTTCGATGATTTCTCCGCATCATTCCAGAAATCCTGCACTAGCGTTTCACGCTCGAGGTCGGCAGCTTTTTCTCTCGCCTCTTCTATTCTTAACTGATTACCAAGCTCTGTAAGCACGTCCGAAAGAGCTGTAAGTCTTCTTTTCGCTTCTTCAAGCGCAACTATCATAAAAAACTCCTACTGTTTGGTATATAACTATTTTTACCGTTTTTGGCGCGAAGCTACCGCGCGCTCCAATATTTTAACACAAAGTAGGGAAAAAGTAAAGACAGTTTTTGAAATATGTGTTGATTTTTGCTCCGCAGTATGCTACAATAACCTTTGGAACGCGCAGTATATTGAAGGAAATACAGCGCGTAAAACGAAACTAAAGCGAAAACAGAGGTAATAAAAATGAAAGTAACAAAAGATACTCTTATCGGAGATATTCTTGACTTTGACGTAGAAACTGCGAGATTTTTCTTCGAGATTGGGATGCATTGTCTCGGCTGCCCTCACTCGAGAGGCGAGTCGATAGCTGATGCCTGCCTCGTTCACGGCACTAACGCGGACGAGCTGGTGAAGAAGATAAACGATTATCTTGCATCGAAATGACGAAGGATACGCTTGACGGACGTCTTCTGTCCTGTGCGGGCTTTGTAAGGGCGGGGGGCGTGCTTGCCGATGTCGGTACTGATCACGCATACCTGCCCATTTTTTTACTTAAATCAGGGAAAATCAAGAGAGCCGTTCTCTCCGATGTGAACGAGGGGCCGCTTTCCACAGCTCGTGAGAATGCGGAGGCCGCGGGGGTTTTAGACCTTTGCGATATAGTGCTTACCGACGGGGCCGCGGAGCTTTCAGACCTTGGAATCACCGATTACGCCGTATGCGGAATGGGCGGGGAGCTTATCGCCAGGATAGTAAGCGAGGCTCCTGATATGAAGCGTGAGGGAGTGCACCTTATTCTTCAGCCTATGTCTCGCCAGGCACATCTGCGCCGCACTCTGTATAACGAGGGCTATTCCATCCTCGATGAAAGGTATTCAGCAGAGGGCGGAAAGTATTACGTCACTCTTCTTGCCGAATATACGGGAGAAGCTTCCGCGCCGTGCGAGGAAGTGCTTGAGCTCGGGGCAGATATTCCACATCCGTGTGACGAAAAGGAGTACGTAGGTTACTTAATTACGCGCCGCCGTGCTCTCATTTCCGTGAAAAAAGGAAAGAGCCTTGCAAAAGAGAATACCGAAAGAGAAGAGAGCCTTATTCGTGCCATAGATAAAAGGCTTCGCGAATATGAAAAATAAGCTTAACAGGAGTACGCTATGACCGTAGAGGAGATTTACAGAAGCTTAAACCGACGAATTCCGGAGGAATTAAGAGAGTCGTGGGATAACGACGGACTTATGTGTGCTGCGGACTGCTCGAAGGAGGTGCGCCGTGCACTCGTTGCACTTGACGTAACTGAGAATATAGTCGACTATGCAGTGTCCTCGGGTATCGACCTTATCGTTTCGCACCACCCGCTCATTTTTAAGCCTCTTCCGTCTATAACGGAGAACTCGAATATTTCGCGTAAGGTCATAAAGCTCATACAGAATAATATCGCCGTCATATCGTTACATACCCGTGCCGATAAGGTGTCGGGTGGAGTGAACGATATTCTTGCCGACACTCTCGGTATTCGTGATGCGCTCCCCTTCGGAGAGGGCAATCTGGGTAGAATTGGTATGCTCGACGAGGAAATGTCTCTTGAGGATTTCTCGTATTTACTCAAGGGACTGCTAAACTGCGACGGTGTTAAGGTTGCAGATGCCTGTATACCCGTGCAAAAGGTTGCAGTCGTAGGCGGCGACGGGAAGGATTACGTACGCGATGCGCTTGAGTTAGGAGCAGATACCTACGTGTCGGGAAGAATAAGCTATAACGTGATGGAAGAGGCTCTCGAGATGGGCATTAACCTTATCGAGGCAGGACACTTCTTTACAGAACATCCCGTAACCTCGTTTTTTCAATCTCTCTTGATGAAGCTCGACCCGGATATGTATGTCGAGATAGTTGACTCCAATTTAATAAAACTGATATAGAAACAGCACCCCGTGCGGCTTTTTGAAGCGTTTGCTTCGCCGTATGGGGTGCTTTGTATGTAAATGATTATTTACAACTCTGCAAGAAATTCTCCAATTCTCGACAGCGCTTCCTTAATATGCTCGAAGGAGTAGCAATAGGACGCTCTGACGAAGCCCTCGCCGCCCTCGCCAAAGGCCGTGCCCGGGACAAGCGCGACACCCTTCGAATAGAGCAGCCGCTCGCAGAACTCCTCGCTCGTGAGGCCTGTAGATTTGATAGACGGAAAGGCGTAGAACGCGCCCTTCGGCTCCCGACAGGTAAGACCTAGCTTGTTAAAGCCGGAAACCATAATCCTTCTCCTCTCGTCATACTCCTCGAGCATTCTCTCGACCTCTTTGTCACAGGAGCGAAGGGCTTCGATAGCCGCATACTGTGACGTTGTCGGTGCGCACATTATCGCGAATTGGTGTATTTTAGTTATTTCGGTCATTATCTCGGCGGGGCCGAGTGCGTAACCCATTCGCCAGCCTGTCATTGAGAAGGCTTTTGAAAATCCGTTTATGAGAATGGTACGCTCCTTCATGCCTTCTATGCTTGCGATGCTGACGTGGCGTTCTTCGCCAAAGGTCAGCTCTGCGTATATCTCGTCGGAGATCACTATGACGTCACGTCCTCGGAGCACCTCGGCTATCTCCTCGAGGTCTTTTTTATTCATTATAGCGCCTGTTGGGTTGCAGGGATACGGGAGTATAAGTGCCTTCGTCCTTGGGGTGATTGCAGCGAGCAGCTCCTCTTTCGTCAGCTTGAACTCGTTTTCTTCCGTAGTTGTAATAATTACGGGTGTACCGCCTGCGAGCCTCACCATAGGCTCGTAGCAGACATAGCTCGGCTGTGGAATTATAACCTCGTCGAGAGGGCAGGTGACGGCTCTTATTGCGGCGTCGATAGCCTCGCTGCCGCCGACGGTTACGAGTGCCTCACGTCGGCAGTCGTAGCTTACCCCATATTTTCTCTCGGTATATCTGCATATCTCGAGAAGAAGCGCATCGAGACCCTTGTTAGACGTGTATCTCGTCTGCCCCTTTTCGAGAGAGTCAATACCTGCCTTCCGTATCTGCCACGGCGTTCGAAAATCGGGCTCGCCAACGCCGAGAGAGATGACGTTCTCCATAGTGTTTGCAATATCAAAGAAACGGCGTATTCCCGACGGCTTTATTTCACGTACGGTCTTTGATATTATTTTCGAGTAGTCTATCATAGCGAAACGTTGTCCCTCTCATCACGCTCATCGGAAGTAAGCTCGATATCGAGCTCCTTGTATCTTCTCATAATAAACTGGGTACGCGTCTGAGTCACCGAGTCTATCGTAGCGAGCTCCCGTGCGACGAAATTACACACCTCGTGAAAGGTTCTGCCTTTAACCGTGACACTTAAATCGTAGCCGCCGGAGACCAGTGAGACCGACTCAACCTCGGGATATTTTGCTATTCTCGCTGCTACCTCTTCGAAGCCGTGTCCTGCACTCGGCGTAACGTTGAGCTCTATGATTGCCGATGCTCTGTCCTCGTCGAGCCTCTCCCAATCTATAACGCTCTTGTAGCCCCTTATAATGCCGCTTTCCTCGAGCTCCTTTATCCTTGCCGCAATTTTCTCGGCCTTATCTCCAAGCACTGCCGCGATGTCCTCTGCCGTGAAGTGAGCGTTTTTCTCGAGCAGCTTTAAAATCCTCTTGTCGTTCTGTACCATTGTTTTCTCCTTTCAAAATAAAAAGCCCGTGGCAAAAAAATGCCACGGACGAATTTCTTATAACTTAAGCTTCGTGTTACCACCGTAGTTCAAGCACCCCTCACAGAGCACTCCTCTTGGGGTGCATAATTACACCCAACACGCTCTGTATCGGGAGCTCCCGTCGGCTTTTTGCGACACGGGCGTGCGCTTTTGTTCACCGAGGCTGAAAATCGGCCGCTTCACGGACTCATCGCCGCAGCTCGCACCACACCGCCGCGTCTCTTAACTGTCCCGATATCCGTTACTTTTCCGATTTGATATTGCTATTGTAGCAGATGAAGCCGCATTTGTCAATAGGGAATTTTATTCTTATCTGCGGGTGAAGAGAATACTATGAATTCCTGCTTTCTCGTTTCGGTAAGGAAGGAGAAAGCGGAA
Source organism: Clostridia bacterium (assembly GCA_017453365.1). Classification (GTDB taxonomy): domain Bacteria; phylum Bacillota; class Clostridia; order Oscillospirales; family CAG-272; genus UBA1740. Next base: position 34,974 of record JAFTKH010000009.1, on the reverse strand, counting down.
TAATAATTGAAGGGTGTCGAGATTGCCCGCGAAGACGACGGCAGTGCCGCCGAACTTGTTTTTAAATCTCGTTGAGGCAGGGAAGAGAAGCTCGGGCTTCTCCCCATGTGGCTGATGTACGCAATAGGAAAGTGCTCCGACTGCGTCCGAGATTGGCACAAGCTCATGGGCGTTTTGCTGCCTTTTGATATCCGATGTGCGATATTTTCGGTTTTACACTGACGAGCGGAAGGCGGATATTGCCTCGTCTATCCTTCTTCTCGACGCCTCAGTCGGCAACCACATAGGCAGACGCATCTCGGGTGAGCACATACCCGCACGCGACATCGCGTATTTGATGGGTGCGGGATTTGTCTCGAGAAAGAGAGAATTTATCACGGGCAGCAGCTTCTGCTGCAATTTTAGACTTTCATCTCGCCTGCCTGTAAAGAATAGTTTGCATATATCCCGAGTCTCCTTGGGCATAAGGTTCGATAGCACAGAAACGACGCCAAGCCCGCCGAGGGATAGGGTGGAGAATATCTGGGAGTCGTTACCTGCATAGAGGTGGAGAGTATCACCGAACGCTGAGAGTGCTACGAGCCGCTCATCCGAGTCGGATGCCTCCTTGATGCCTACTATTTTCTCACATTTTCTCAGCTCCTCGAGGGTCTCGAGGCTCAGGTTCACCCCTGTCCTGCCGGGTACGTTGTAGAGCAGCATCGGTACCTCCGACACCTCTGCTATCTCGAGGTAGTGTTTAATGACCCCGTCCTTCGTTCCTCTGTTGTAGTACGGAGTAACGAGGAGCACTCCGTCGCATCCGAGGCGTGATGCGTACTCCGTGTGAAGCTTTGCGACCCTCGTGTCATTCGTGCCGGTTCCGAGAATGAGCTTACATCTGCCGTTTATCATTCTCTTCGCCTCGCGGAAGAGTTTGTACCTCTCTTCGTTAGAGAGGGTCGCCGCCTCGCCCGTAGTACCGCCTATCACGATGGCATCGATGCCTGAATATATCTGAAATTCTATCAGCCGCTCGAGACAGGAATAATCTATTTCCCCGTCGGAAAACGGTGTGATAAGCGCTGTTGCAACGCCCTTGAATATCACTTTCTTCTTCATTTTTGTCCCCAAAATCAGTTTTTTTGCCCCGACCCTTGAAATCGGGGGTTAACTAATGTATAATATTAAATTATGTGTGTTTTATGCGCAGTGCGGTAGCTATTGCTATCCGTACTAATATAATATGTACGATTTTGTTTTTTGACGAGGCTGTATAAATGACTGATGAGAAAACTATAGTGAACGAGAGGACGAAGACCGAGCTTTGTACCGAGGATTTTTTCTTTGAGCTACCCGAGGAGCTGATAGCGCAAGAGCCCTCGAAGAGGCGTGACGCCTGCCGAATGATGGTGCTCGATAAGCTGACGGGCGAGCTGTCGCACAAAACCTTCTATGAGGTGATAGATTATCTTCGCCCCGAGGATATTCTTGTTGTCAACTCGTCGAAGGTCATACCCGCGCGGCTTCTCGGAACGGCTGATAAAACAGGTTCGCCGATGGAGCTGCTTTTGCTCCGTGCGCTTGACTGCGGCGAGTGGGAAACGCTTGTAAGACCGGGAAAGAGGGCACGTGTCGGCGCATCGTTCACCTTCGGGGGTGTTCTGTCCGCTACGGTTACGGGTATAGTAGACGGCGGTAACAGGACGGTAAGGTTTTCTTACGATACCGAGAAATACTCAAACATTTACGAGGTGCTTGACGAGGTTGGAAATATGCCTCTGCCGCCTTATATAACGAAGAAGCTCGAGAATAAAAACGATTATCAGACTGTATATGCGAAGGAGGCTGGCTCTGCCGCTGCTCCTACGGCGGGACTTCATTTCACAGAAGAGCTGATTGAGAGAATAAAGGCGAAGGGGGTGGGCTTTGCAGAGGTGACGCTTCACGTCGGCCTTGGAACCTTCCGTCCTGTGAAGGTAAAGAAAATAGAGGAACACCTGATGCACGCCGAGTATTTCTCGATATCTGAAGAGACTGCAAGAGAGATAAACGAGCGCCGCTCGCGTGGCGGAAGAGTGATAGCTGTAGGCACTACGGCCTGCCGAGTGCTTGAGAGTGTTGCGAACGAGTCGGGAAAGCTTCATTCTATGCAGGGCTCGACCTCGATATTCATATACCCGGGCTATAAATTCAAGGCGATAGATGCCCTGATAACCAATTTTCATCTCCCCGAAAGCACCCTTTTAATGCTCGTTAGCGCGCTTGCAGGCAGGGAGAACGTGATGCGGGCGTATGATGAAGCTGTAAGGGAGAGGTATCGATTTTTCTCCTTCGGCGACGCGATGCTGATTGTATAAATTGTGTGATACTTTGTTAAACCTTCGACTCATAACACTCGACGTAGGTAACTACGCCGTCGCGTTACTCGCTCGGTTTGCCTCGTCTCACGCAATTTCTACTAACCAGCATTCAATCTTATATAGCATCAGCTTTTCCTTTTTTTGAATACATTTTCCTGCTCAGCACTCTGAAATAAAAAGAAAGGAGTGACTTATGTCATTCGTATGTCCTGTTTGCCACGGCGAGCTTGAGAGCTTCGGCAATATGAAGAAATGTCCTCGCGGTCATTCCTTTGACCGTGCGAAGGAGGGGTATTACAATCTTCTCTTGTCTAAGAAGGGCGGCATGCACGGCGATAATGCCGAGATGGTGCGCGCGCGGCGTGCGTTTCTCGAGCGCGGCTATTACGAGCCGCTCGCAGAGCGGGTCGCGGAGAGGGTCTTGGAGCTTACGCCGCGCGGCGGCACTGTGCTGGACGCGGGACTCGGTGAGGGGTATTATACCGACCGAGTGGAGCGCGCTCTTGCCCTGCGCGACGGTACGTCGCGCGTCCATGGCTTCGATATATCGAAGACAGCGGTGAGGTACGCCGCGAAGAAAAATCCGCGTCTTTCGCTCGCTGTCGCGAGCTCATACGATATTCCTGCAGCTGATGCCTCGTTTAATACAGTTATCTCCATTTTCTCGCCTCTTGCTAGGGAAGAGATACACAGGGTGCTTTCGACTCACGGCACGTTTGTTTTTGCCTATCCGGGCAGGCGGCATCTAATGGGGCTTAAGAGTGCGATATACGACCTGCCGAGGGAGAATGAGCCCGATGCGGCGGAGCTTGCGGGCTTCGAGCTTATTGCGTCCGACCGGCTGAATTACACGGTCACTGTCAACGGTGCCGATGCCGTGCGCGAGCTTTTTATGATGACCCCCTACGCATACAGAACGGGGGCTGCCGAGAGGGACAGGCTTTACGCTCTCTCCTCCGTAAGTACTGAAATAGAATTTTGCGTTGACGTATACAGAAAACTCTTTAAATAAGGGGGACGTATGGACTTAAATCACGGTAAATATCTGGGAATAGATTACGGCGATACGAGAACGGGCCTTGCAGAGTGCGATATTTCGGGTATGCTTGCCTCTGGAATATGCACTATATCCGAGGGAGGTATGCGCAATACCGCGAAGCGTGTAGCGGCCGAAGCCGAGGTACGCGGGTGCAAGAAAATAGTTGTAGGTCTGCCGAAAAATATGGACGGAACCGAGGGAGAGAGGGCGGACGTTATACGTGCCTTCGCCACGCTGGTTTCCGAGTATACCTCGATACCTATTGACTTTTATGACGAGCGTATGACTACTATGGCGGCTTACCGCTTTCTTGGAGAGACGGGGACGTTTGGTAAGAAAAGACGCGCTGCTGTCGACACTCTTTCCGCAGAAATAATACTCCAAAATTATATTGACAGAGAGCGTTCCGCAAAGCAAAAAACGGGAGATATGTAAATAATAGATGACAAAAACGGCTATAAAACCCGTCCTTGTGATATATACAGGCGGAACGATAGGAATGAAAAAAACGGAGCGCGGATACAAACCCGCCGAGGGCTTCTTCTCGTCGGCGCTTCGAGGTATCCCCGACCTTTACGACGAAGGGTTTCCCGAGTGGGAGCTATATGAGATGTCCCCCTTACTTGATTCGTCTAATATCAGCGTGCCCGAGTGGAACAGTATAGCGTCAATAATTTTTGAAAGAAGAAATGATTTTTCGGGATTTGTCGTTCTTCACGGCACGGATACTATGGCTTATTCTGCCTCTGCGCTCTCATTTATGTTAAGAGGGCTTGGTAAGCCCGTTGTGTTTACGGGCTCGCAGATACCCTTGTCCGCTCTGCGCTCCGACGGAAAGGATAATCTTATAACGTCAATTATGATAGCGGGTGAGGGGGTTGTCAGCGAGGTGTGCCTCTATTTCGGTGGACGCCTTCTTCGCGGAAACCGTGCTATGAAGGTGAGTGCTGACGGCCTTCTTGCGTTCGACTCGCCCTCGTTTCCGCCGCTTGCGGAAGCGGGAATAACAATAAAATACAATACGGAGGTTATTGCCTCCTCGGTCGATGACACGGCAACTCCGACCCTTTCGCTCTTCTCCGCGGTACCGATAGGGGTATTGAAAATATTTCCGGGAATACAGTTCGGACTTTTCGAGGATATAATGACCGAGAAGCTTTCGGGAATTGTCCTTGAGAGCTTCGGTGCGGGAAATATTCCCATGGGAGAGGGTAGCTTGCTTCCGATAATTAAGAAGGCCTTCGCCTCCGGTGCTGTCGTTACCGTCTGCTCGCAGTGCCCGTCTGGAACGGTCAGTCTCGGAGAATATGAAACGAGCTCTGAACTTGTTTCGGCAGGAGCGGTCAGCGGTCACGATATGACAACTGAGGCCGCGATTGCGAAGCTTTATTATCTTTTCAGCCTCGGGCTTGATAAGGATGAAATAAAGCGTAAAATGGAATGCAACGTAGCAGGAGAGCTCACCGAACGGCGGAGCTTATGACTTGAATAAATTTGTGACGTTATAAATTTTGCTCCTTTTTCATAGGCTTAAGCGTATTAAGCTGTTTTAAAGAGGTGCTTTATGAAGAAACGGGTGACCTTGATTTTTACGCTATTGCTTACGGTTTTCTCGCTCGGCTCCTGTCTTGAGAGCTATGAGAGTTCTCGCTCTGTGGTAGATGCTTATTTACAAGAGTCTGGAGTGCAGGGCAGAATATATAGCTCTGAGGCAGGGCCTGAGGACGGAGAATATATGAGCGAAGAGCTTCGCTCGATTATGTTCGGTGACGTCGAGCTCCCCTCTGATTTTACTCTGCTTGTTCATTCGCGGCTAGACTCGCTCACGGAGCTTGGAGTATTTAAGGTTGAGTCGGCGGATGAGGGACTTCGTATATCGGAGCTCGCGGCAGAGAGAATTGAGCTTTTGCGCACGCTGGCAGATGGAGACGGAGACGTAACGGTGAGGTGCGACCTCGTAATATACTGTTTTGGAACCGATAAAGAGAAAATGAAGGAAACTCTTTCGAGAATATTAAGTTAAAAACGAAAAGGATTTTTGAAAAATGGACCTTACGAGAAGAATAGATGAAGCTGCCATCCCCGAGGTGATACTCTGTAAGTTTGGCGAGGTGGTTTTGAAGGGGGCGAACAGACAGAATTTCGAGTCCGCGCTCGTGAAGGAGCTGCGTCGCAGAGCCTCGCCCTTCGGAGAATTTAATATTTATTTCAAGCAGAGCACGGTCTACGTTGAGCCGAGAAACGAGGCGTGTGATATGGACGGAATGTACGCCGCAGCAAAGCGCGTGTTTGGCATAGTCGGAGTGAACCGCGCTGCCGTGTGCGAGAAAAATATGGACAGTATTATGGAGGTAGCGAAGAAATATCTTCCCTCGAAGCTGTCCCGTGCGCGCACCTTCAAGGTTGACGCAAAGCGCTCGGATAAGAAATTTCCTCTTACCTCCCCCGAGATTTCAAGGGAGATAGGCGGTGTTGTTCTGTCGAGCGTGCGCGGAATAAAGGTCGACGTTCACGAGCCCGACGTGACCGTTACTGTCGAGGTGAGAGATGATAACGCCTACATTAGAGCAGGGCAGGAGAAGGGCGCGGGCGGTCTGCCTCTCCGTTCCGCAGGACGCGGACTGCTCCTTCTCTCGGGCGGAATAGACTCACCCGTCGCGGGCTGTATGATGGCGAAGCGCGGCCTCGAGATAGAGGCACTTCATTTTGAGTCCTTCCCCTATACCTCGGAGCGCGCGAAGGAAAAGGTTATGCAGCTGGCACAGGAAATGTGTGAGTTCTGCTCGAAGATACACGTTCACGTAATATCCTTAACTCATATTCAAGAGGAAATAAGGGATAAGTGCAACGAGGATTATTTCACGCTCATTCTTCGGATTTTTATGATGCGATTGGCAACGAGGTGCGCGAAAGAATATAAGTGCGGAGCTCTCATCACGGGAGAGAGCCTCGGTCAGGTAGCGTCGCAGACGCTTAAGGCTATCGAGGTCACCGACAGCGCTACGGATATCCCCGTTTTTCGTCCATGCATAGGACTTGATAAAGAAGAAATAGTGAGAGAGGCTCGCCATTACGGAACGTTCGATACCTCTATTCTCCCGTTTGAGGACTGCTGTACCGTATTTACTCCCCGTCACCCAAAGACCCAGCCGAAGCTCGAAGAGGTTTTGCGCGAGGTGGAGAAGCTCGACATCGAAGCTTTAATGGAGGAGGCGTATGCTACTATGTATACCGAAACGAAGCTAATTTACGAGGGGTACAGGTAAAATACAGGTAAAATATGAAATAATTCGGTTGACAAAACCGAAGCTATGTGTTAAAATATCTATTGATAGATGATATCCTTGGCGGAGGAGTAGGCGTTTTTGCCCTAAAGAGAGAGAGCGGTTGGTGAAAGCTCTCGGGCGTGGGCGCTCGAAGGTCGTCGCCACAGTAACCGAAAGGAACGGCGGGGTGCCGATTTTTTGGCCTCTGCCCTGTAGAATTCGGCGTTACTCGCGTTAAGAGGTAATGAAGGGGGATTTCCCCAAAGTTCGGGTGGTACCGTGCATTTTTGCGCCCCGAGTTTGCAGCCTTCGCTGCAAGCTCGGGCTTTTTTGTTGATTAAAATCTCTTGGAAGGATAGAAATAAAATGAGGAAAGAACTTGCGAAAAATTATAATCCCGCCGAATTTGAGGACAGGCTCTATTCGGAATGGGAAAAAAGGGGCTATTTCAAGCCTGACGGCGATAAAGCGAAGCCGTCCTTCTCTATAGTAATACCGCCGCCAAACGTAACGGGACAGCTTCATATGGGACACGCTCTTGATGAAACACTCCAGGATATCCTCGTCCGCACGAAGCGTATGCAGGGCTACTCCACCCTTTGGGTTCCCGGCACCGACCACGCAGGTATAGCAACGCAGATAAAGGTTGAGGAAAGACTCCGTGTCGACGAGGGGCTCTCGCGTTATGATCTCGGACGTGAAAAATTTCTCGAGCGCGTATGGGCGTGGAAGGACTCCTACGAGGCAAGAATAACCGGACAGCTGAAGAAGCTCGGTGCTTCCTGTGACTGGTCGCGCCAGCGCTTCACTATGGACGAGGGCTGCTCTCGTGCAGTCCGTGAGGTGTTCGTTAACCTTTACGATAAGGGACTGATATACAGAGGACACAGAATTATAAACTGGTGTCCGAGATGCTTAACCGCCCTCTCTGATGCCGAGGTTGAGTATAAGGACCAGCCCGGCTTCTTCTGGCATATCAAATACCCGATTAAAGGCGAGGAGGGCTATGTAGAGATAGCTACCACACGCCCCGAAACCATGTTCGGTGATACCGCCGTCGCGGTAAACCCCGAGGATGAGAACACGAAGCATCTTATAGGTAAGACGCTGATACTACCGATAGTCGGTCGCGAAATACCCGTCGTAGCCGACGACTACGTTGAGATAGGCTTCGGTACGGGCTGTGTTAAGATAACTCCTGCACATGACCCTAACGACTTCCTCGTTGGAGAGCGTCACGGACTTGAGCAGATAAAGGTTATGAACGACGACGCGACGATGAACTCCTATGCGGGTAAATACGAGGGTATGGACAGATATGCTTGCAGAAAGGCTCTTGTTGCCGACCTTGAAGAGGGGGGATATCTTGTAAAGACCGAGCCCCACGCACATAACGTCGGCACCTGCTACAGATGTGGAACAACGGTCGAGCCTCTTACGAGCGATCAGTGGTTCGTTAAAATGAAGCCGCTCGCAGAGCCTGCTATCCGTGCCGTAGAGGACGGCTCCGTCAGCTTCGTTCCCGAGAGATTTTCGAAGAATTACTTTAATTGGATGAATAACATCCTTGACTGGTGTATTTCCCGTCAGCTTTGGTGGGGACACAGAATACCGGCCTTCTATTGCGATTCCTGCGGACATATGGAGGTGTCGAAGGTGGACGTCACCGTATGCCCGAAATGCGGCGAGACTATGCGCCAGGAGAGTGACGTTCTCGACACGTGGTTCTCATCGGCACTTTGGCCCTTCTCGACTCTCGGTTGGCCCGACGAAACAGATGACCTTCGCCGTTACTACCCCACGAGCGCGCTCGTTACGGGCTATGACATAATTACCTTCTGGGTATCGAGAATGATATTCTCGGGACTCGAGCATATGGGAGAGAAGCCCTTCTCGACTGTCTTCATACACGGACTTGTAAGGGACAGTCAGGGAAGAAAAATGTCAAAATCGCTCGGCAACGGTATTGACCCGCTGGAGGTTATAGACAAATACGGCGCCGACGCCCTTCGCTTCGCGCTCGCTACAGGAAACTCTCCCGGAAACGATATGCGCTTCTCTGATGAGAAGATAGAAGCAGCGAGAAACTTTGCAAATAAGCTCTGGAATGCATCTCGCTTCGTCCTTATGAACCTTACCGAGAGTGACGGTGAGCTTCTCGAAATGCCCTTGGAGGAGGAGCTTGCCCTTGAGGATAAGTGGATACTCTCCCGTCTGTCGGGACTTGCCGAAAGCGTTAACAATAATATCGCGAACTATGAGCTCGGAATAGCGCTCTCCGAGATATATTCCTTCACTTGGGACCTGTTCTGTGATTGGTATATAGAGATGACAAAGAGCCGCATTTTCGAGGGCGGAGCTCCCGCACTCACCGCGAAGCGCGTGCTTGTATACGTTCTGACCTCTGTTCTCAAGCTTCTGCATCCCTATATTCCCTTTATTACAGAGGAAATCTATCAGGCGCTGCCGCATAACGGAGAAACGATAATGCTTGAAAAATATCCAGAAGCAAAAGATACGTCCCGTTATCCCGAGGCAGAGGCCGACGTTGACAGAATTATATCCGTTATTACCGCAATAAGAGCAAGGCGAGCGGAGATGAACGTACCTCCCTCAAAGCGTGCAAAGCTCTATGCAGTAACGAAATACCGAGACTCCTTCCTTCGAGCATCAAAGATAGTTGAGAAGCTTGCAGGTGCGTCAGAGGTTATATTCACCGACAGCTATGATACCGACGATGCGGTAATGATAGCTACTGATGCCGGAAATATGTATATTCCTCTCGCCGACGTTATTGATTTTGAAAAGGAGCGCGTAAGACTAAATGCCGAAATGAAGAAGAACGAGGCTGAAATTGAGCGTATAGAGCGTAAGCTCGCGAACGAGGGCTTCGTGTCGAAGGCCCCCGCTGCGGTTATCGATGGGGAGCGCGCGAAGCTTGCAAAATACCTTGAAATAAAAGACTCGCTGACTGTAGCTCTTTCGAAGCTTGGGTGAGCGCATGAAGGGTGAATTTGTAAACCTTCCTTTGCAAAACGAGGAAAATACCGTAGTTTATGCGGGAATGTACACGGATGATGCGAGCGTAAAAACTGTCGTGATTCCCGAAGGTATGCGTGAGATAGGTGAGAATGCCTTTCGCGGATTTGAAAACCTTACAGAGGTAATACTGCCGCGCTCGCTTGAGAGGATATCCGCCTCGGCGTTCGCGGGTTGTAACAATTTAAAGCGCGTCGCTATGGAATGGGGGCTTTTAGAGATTGGAGACGAGGCGTTTTCCTCTTGCCCGTCGCTTCTTTCCGTAAATATGCCGGATACTGTAAAGCATATAGGAGAGGGAGCGTTTGAGGGCTGCGCCTCGCTCTCGAGCCTCAAGCTGTCAGAGAGTGTGTACATGATAGGAGCGGGAGCCTTTGCCTTTTGCTTCAATCTCACCGACGTTATAATACCCTCAAGCTGTGTACTCCTCGAGTTTAACGCATTTTTCTCCTGCTTTTCTCTTGAGGCGGTGAAGCTGTCCGATAATATGGGGCTTATCGATGAAAGCACCTTTGAAGGCTGTAGATCTCTGAAAATTGTCGATATGCCGAGTAGACTTAAAAAAATAGGCAGAAGGGCGTTTCGCGGCTGCTCATCACTTGGCTCGGTAATCCTCCCGGTAGGCACGGAGCATATCGGCTATGACGCCTTTGTCGATTGTTCGTCGCTTCGTCGTATCGCAATGCCAAAGGGGCTTCGCGAGCTTGAGGACGCCGACGTATTCGCAGGATGTGATTCACTCTCCGAGATATCCTTCGGCGGCAGTAAAGAGGCCTTTGAACTTCTTACACGCGGCGAGGGAATAAAGATAAAACGCAGCGACCTTACATTGGCAATACCGAAAATAAATATTATGGATTTGAAAGATGAAATATAAATGCTTGGTACTTGACCACGACGATACTGTCGTGAACAGCACGGCGACGATACATTACCCGTGTTTTGTAAAATATCTTGAGGATAAGTATCCTCACCTTGTGGGGAACTATACCCTAGAGAGCTTTTATGAGAAGAATTTTCACCCCGGAGTGATATCTCTTTTTCGTGACGAAATAGGTATGACCGATGAGGAGATGGCGGCGGAGGAGCATTATTGGGCAGAATTTGTTGAAAAAATAGTTCCCGAGGCCTATCCCGGAATGAGGGAAATAATAACCGATTTCAGAGCGAGGGGCGGCTACGTTGCTGTCGTGTCACATTCTCTTACGCGGTATATCGAGAGGGACTACAGAGAAAACTCTTTGCCGGCTCCCGATATTATCTACGGCTGGGACATCCCGAGGGATAGGAGAAAGCCTTCACCCTGGTGCATCAACGACTTGAAGGAAAGATACTCGCTCGCAGGCGAGGAGATACTCGTCGTCGACGACCTAAAGCCCGGATACGATATGGCCAGAGGCGGCGGCGCACATTTTGCGGCGGCAGGCTGGGCGCATAACGTAGAGAGCATAGAGCGCTTTATGCGAGGGAACTGCGATTACTACCTTAAGCGTACGGAGGAGCTGTCCGAGCTTCTCTTCTGATGCCTTTTGATGATGCGCAACCGGACTTTCCGTCCCGTGAAAACCGATATTGACAACCTATATAGAAAAAACGGACAGTCTTTATAAAAAATGTCCGTTTTTTCTATAAAACCCAAATAAAACCTATTGCAAGAGGTCGAAAAATGTTGTATTATATTGGGTAGTGAAAAATATTTAGTACATATAAAGGAGATACAGAAAATGGCAGAAATTAAAAAAATAGCCATAATGACGGGCGGCGGCGATTGCCCCGGTCTTAACCCCGTTATCAGAGCGGTTGTCAACACCGCTATCAATAAATACGGTCTTGAAGTTGTCGGTATCAGACACGGCTATCACGGACTCTATCATGCAGATTTTGTCAAGCTTGGGCTCGACGACGTAAGAGAGATAATCACCAAGGGCGGTACTATGCTTTACAGCTCTAATAAGGACAACCTGTTTCAGTATCCGCAGAAGAATGAAAACGGAGAGTTTTTGCGCGATGAGAACGGTAAGCTCATATATAAGGACGAGTCCGATGTTGGCGTTGAGAACCTGAAGCGTGAGGGCATTGACGCACTCTTTATTCTCGGCGGCGACGGTACTCTTACCTCCGGCAGAGATTTTTCGCGTAAGGGTGTTAAGGTCATAGGTATTCCGAAAACTATAGACAACGACCTCGCCGGAACCGATTATACCTTTGGCTTCGACACCGCCATCGGTGTTGCTACCGACGGTCTGGACAGAGTCCGCACGACGGGTATGTCGCACCACAGAATTATGGTAGTTGAGATTATGGGAAGAGGTGCCGGCTGGATGGCTCTTCACGCAGGTATCGCAGGTGCTGCCGACGTTATACTTATTCCCGAGATTCCGTACGATATAAACAAGGTCGCAGAGAAGATAAAGGCTGATAAGGCAGCGGGGAAGGAGTTCTCCATTGTTGCTGTTTCCGAGGCGGCGAAGCCGAAGGGCGGCGAGGCTACTATCCTTAAGGTGCGCGAGGACAGTCCCGACCCCATAAGACTTGGCGGTGTCGGTGCAGTGGTTGCAGACCAGCTCGAGACTCTCGTGGGCTCGGAGGCGCGCGCAACTATACTCGGCCACATTCAGCGCGGCGGTACTCCCACCGCTCATGACAGGGTCCTTTCGTCGAGATACGGCTACGCGGCAGTTGAGATGGCTATGCGCGGCGAGTTCGGCAGAATGGTAGCTCTTAAGGGTGATACCATAACGAGCGTTTCGCTTGAGGATGTTATAGGACAGAAAACGAAGAATGTTGAGCCCGACCATGAGCTGGTAGGCGTAGCTCGTGCTATGGGTATCTGCTTCGGCGACTAAAAATATTGTAAATCAACCGACAGACCAAGCTCTTCTCTGTCGGTTGATTTTTATTTAGTGTGATTTATCAATTAGTATTCTAAATTGTTTGTCCCTTCCTTTTTTTTGTAAAATTCGCCGCTTTGGCTATTGATTTATTATTTTAAATATGGTATCATTGAAATGATAATGAAAAAAAGGGGAGGGATAGATATAATCAATCTAAAACTGCTTCGCGAAAACGGCGAGGTCAAGTTCCGAGCATACGGAGCAGATATCGACGAGCATATAACCGGTGAGTACGAGCCCGGCGATAAGTTCAGAATTGAACTCCTTGACTCCGAGTTCGTTTCTTTGAAGCTTGACCCGACTATGGCGGAGTCTATAGTGTACGTTCCCGACGGAACGTTTGAGTTTGCAATACCTATGGATATGGAGCTTCGCGCGTGCTATCATCCTGACGCATTTCGCGGCGATGACCACAGAATAATCTGCCGTGAGCCGTCATTTGATGAAATATATGGGGAGAGACTCATATCCTTAAACTCTCACGACAGGCACAACGTGCCGAAATATTATCCTCATTCGGTAGCTAATTTTGTTACGAGAGAAAATCCGTGCTTCTTCGAGCGCAACGCCATTGACGGCGTGCTCGATAACTCCAATCACGGTGTGTATCCCTACCACTCCTGGGGAGGCGGATTGAGGGAGGACCTGGAGTTCGAGATACGCTTCGGTATGGAGGTAGAGGTGTCGGAGATAGTGCTCTTTTTAAGAGCGGATTTTCCGCATGATACCTATTGGAAGGAAGCGGATATCGAATTTTCGGACGGTACACGCGTGCATACCGAGCTTCGCGGCACAGCGGAGGGGCAGTCGGTGAAGCTTGATGAGCCGAAGACCACCGAGCGTGTAAAGCTTACCGGTCTTAAGCAGCAGAGGCTCGAGGACGGTTCGCTCTCGTTTGCGGCGCTGTCGCAAATAGAGGTTTACGGTAAATACATTAAAAAGGAGATGGAAGGAATGGAAGTAAGAGACGCGGCAAATGCCAAGGACGTGAAATATTATACGACAGACAGACTCAGAGAGGAGTTTCATATAGCGAACCTCTTTACCAAGGATAACATAAGAATGGTGTACAGCCATACCGACAGAATTATAGTTATCGGTATGATGCCCGTGTTCGCAAATCTTAAGCTCGAGGCAGGCCGTGAGCTCGCGGCAGAGTATTTCCTCGAGCGCCGTGAGCTCGGCTGTATTAATATCGGCGGCCCCGGCGTAATAGTTATCGACGGCGTAGAGTATCAGATGAATCCGCGCGACGGTATCTACGTAGGCCGTGGTAACCGTGAGCTCGTGTTTAAGAGCACGGACCCCGAAAATCCCGCGAAATTCTATATGACCTCGTGCCCCGCTCATACCGATTATCCAACGGTCAAGATAGATATTACGAAGGCGCGGAAGGTGCCCTGCGGCTCGGCGGAGGACTGTAACAAGAGAGTTATAAATCAGTACATACACCCCGAGGTTATGCAATCCTGTCAGCTCGCTATGGGCCTGACACAGCTCGAGGTCGGCTCGAACTGGAACACTATGCCCTGTCATACTCACGACAGGCGTATGGAGGTATATCTCTATCTTGATATGGACAGAAACGACGCCGTGTTCCATATGATGGGTGAGCCGAAGGAAACCAGACACATCATTATGCATAACGAGGAGGCGGTAATATCTCCCTCGTGGTCTATCCATTCGGGCGTGGGAACGAGAAACTACTCGTTCATCTGGGCTATGTGCGGTGAAAATCAGGAGTTCACCGATATGGATCATATCGAAACCAAGGAATTAAGATAAATAAACAATATAAGGAGAAAAACAATGGCTAATACTGAAAATTTCAGCCTTGAAGGCAAGGTTGCTCTCGTAACAGGAGCATCCTACGGTATCGGCTTCGCTATCGCGAAGGGAATGGCTAAAGCAGGTGCAAAGATAGTGTTCAATGACTTGAAGCAGGAATTCGTTGACAGAGGTCTTGCAAGCTATAAGGAGGCAGGCATTGATGCGAAGGGCTACGTCTGCGACGTTACCGACGAGGATGCAGTGAACGAGCTTATAGCGAAGATAGAGCGCGAGGTAGGAGTTGTTGATATCCTCGTTAACAATGCTGGTATCATTAAGAGAATTCCTATGATAGAAATGAAGGCGTCAGAGTTCAGGCAGGTCATCGACGTTGACCTTAATGCTCCCTTTATCGTGTCGAAGGCAGTTATTCCCTCTATGATAAAGAAGGGCAAGGGTAAGATAATAAACATCTGCTCAATGATGAGTGAGTTCGGCCGCGAGACCGTTTCCGCATATGCGTCGGCAAAGGGCGGACTTAAGATGCTGACGAGAAACATCGCATCTGAATACGGTCAGTACAACATTCAGTGTAACGGCATCGGTCCGGGTTACATCGCAACACCCCAGACCGCACCGCTTCGTGAGCCGCAGGCAGACGGTTCAAAGCATCCATTTGACAGCTTTATAACCGATACGAAGACTCCCGCAGGCCGTTGGGGCGATCCCGAGGATCTTGCAGGCCCTGCAGTATTCCTCGCATCCGATGCGAGCGATTTCGTAAACGGACAGATACTGTACGTTGACGGAGGTATACAGGCTTACTTCGGTAAGCAGCCTTAAATACTTCGTGGTTTTTCTCGTAAAGAACCGCTTTCCATCGCTTGACGTAGGTAATCGCGCCATCGGATGGATGGGGCTTTTCGCTAGAAATTTGTTTTGCTTTTAAACCGAAAAATAATAAAAAACGCGGCAAAATAAGGATTTTATCTTTGAAAATTCATATTTTGCCGCAAGCTGTGAGAAGGAAAAATATGAAAAATTACAAAGAGCTTTTGAAAGAAAATAGGGCTTGGATAGAAGAAACCTTCAAAAAGGTTGATAAGAAGCTCTCTAGGGTCGCCGTGCGCTCTCGTGATAAGCTGGTTGACGGTGTTGGGGAGGACGGAGTTACGCATAAATCTATAAACCCACTCGCTTGGACCAGCGGATTTTTTGGCGGTATGAACGTTCTTATGTATGAATATACGAAGAATGAGGACTATCTCCTCACTGCGAAGAGAAGCGAGGAGCTTCTTGACGTAGCCCTTGCGAACTATGAGGCGCTCTATCACGACGTAGGCTTTATGTGGCATATTCTCTCGGGTGCTCTTTACAGAATTACGGGTGATGAGAGCTCGAAGAGAAGAAATCTTTTCGCCGCATCCGCTCTTATGTCTCGCTACGTGCTCTCGGGCAACTTTATCCGCGCGTGGAATGACAACTCATCTAAGGGTTGGGCGCAGCGACCTGTAAAAGACTGGTCTATAATCGACTGTATGATGAACCTTCCTCTCCTCTATTGGGCGAGTGATTACATAGGTGACGACAGATTCAAACAGGTGGCTATGGCTCACGCTGATATGACCCTTGAGCAGCATATCCGGCCTGACGGTTCGGTTAATCATATAATCGAGCACGATAGAGAAACGGGCGAGTGCGTTGAGTGTATAGGCGGACAGGGAATAGCCCCCGATTCGTCATGGTCGCGCGGGCAGTCGTGGGCTGTCTACGGCTTTGCGCTTTCCTATATCCATACGGGAGAGAAGAGATATCTTGACGCTGCGAAGCGTGTTGCGAATTATTTTATCGCGAACGTTTGCGACGACTGGATTCCGAGAATAGATTTTCGTGCACCCTCGACTCCCGTATACTATGATACGACGTCGGCTATGTGCGCCGCGTGCGGTATGCTCGAGCTCGCGAAGGCTTTACCCGAAAATGAAGGCGGAATGTATGCTAATGCCGCAATAAATATGATGAAGGCAGTGTCGGAGCGCTTCGGAGATTTCGACCCCGAAACCGACGTAATGATAAGTCACGGCTCTGTACGCTATCCCGTACCCGGTGTGTATGATGAGAAGCAGGCGGGCGTTCATATTCCGATAATCTACGCAGAGTATTATTTTGTTGAGGCATTATTGAAGCTCCTCGGCTCTGACTTCCTTGCGTGGTAAGCTTTATTCCAATAAAGTATAAGAAAAAGACTGACCGATGTTCTTTTGGTCAGTCTTTTTTTTGATTAGTGCCGAGCCGTGTTAAATTTTTTTGGCTTATTCTGACGACGAGTTTGCTTTCTTTTTTTCTATAAGTTTCTCGTATTCTGTAAAGTATCGTTTACCAAATATGCGTAGAGAGACCGAGTCGAAATGTATATTATCGTTCTTGCACGTCAATCCCTCAGCACTCGCGAATGCGACGTTCGGTCTGTATTGTCTTATTCCTTGGAGCTCACGGTTTAGCTCCCTTCCAAGCGGGAGAGAAAGTGGCGTGTAGGTGTCGAGAAAATCACCCACGCCACCGATTATTATCGGTGTATCTTCTGCGAGCTCCAACTCGTGAAAAAGCGCGTCTGTCATATTGATAAATCTTTCACGGTACGTCGATACGTTTTTCATCAGGTTTGCATCATATTCTCCTTGATGCCAGAGTATACCGATTATTCGAGAGCTTCTTTGTGCTATTTTAGAAATTGCAACTGCGTGGTCGAAAAGGATACCTCCGGGCTGCCAGTCAGAGAGTGACGTGCCGCCGTATGCAGCGGGGATGAGCCCGACGTCCTCGCCGTATTTTTTCGCATATTCGTCCGCAAACCTTGCAGCGAGGGATATGCCGCTGCCGCCGCGTCCGTTGACTGTAACAGGCCTATCGGGATTTACGGGCTCACTCATTTCTATCCACCTACCCATTCTTAACATATAGCAGTGTGGATTTTTTATAGGCTCAACGTCGCACAGGTCACCCCGTCCCGCCATATTCGACTGCCCTATCATTAAAAACGCTTTCACTTTAGCTATGTCCTTGACTTTCTCTTTTTGTGTAAAAACAGGTTATCTAAAGAAATCGAGCATTCTGCCCTTGTCCGTCAATTGCAGTAGCATAAGCATTCTCGGAAGATGAAACGGCCCTTTGAAAATATTGCCCTTAAGCTCCGATGACGGGGTGTTATCGTAATGCAGATAGCCATACCACTCCCCGTGTTCGCGGTCTGCAAAGTTTGCGAAGGCGTAGTCGAGCAGTGACTCGTATTGCTCCCTGTATTTTTCTTCACCGAATATCTCGTATGCCATTCGGTTCGCGATAATTGCCTCGTTCTGCGGCCACCATAGCTTCATATCCCACTCGAGGGCTGTCGCAGGCTTGCCGAGCGCGTCGGTAAACGCTATAATTCCACCGTGCTTCCTATCGAGGCCGAGCGGCATCGTCATATCTATTATTTTCTTCGCGGCGGAGAGCGCCTCGCTGTTGTTACCAAGCAGACCCTCTACCATAATAAACCACGCTGCCTCGAGTGAATGTCCCGGATTGACCGTGCGTCCGCTCGGAGTATTTACAAACTCGCCATCTGACGATACGCTCTCGAGCATTGCCGAGACCTCGTCCGATATGTAACCTCCGTGAAGAATCTCGTTAAGGCAGGATTTTGCAAATGCCTCGTATTTTACGGGCTCGGGCGAGCACGCCGCCATGGTCCTCGCCGTCGATAGCATAATCATAACCGGCGAGAGCGCCTTGGCTCTCGTGTAGTATTTCGGCGTATTTCGCGACGGGTCTTCGAAGCATGACCTTGCGACCTCGAAATATCGCTCGGCACGCGCGAGCGCCTCCGCATTGCCCGTCGCGCGGTAATATTCAGCGCAGCCTATAGCAGCGAAGGTCTCGCTGAAATAATAGCGCCTCTTCTGTATCGGTTCCCCAAGTCTCGTAACGGTGAAGAACATTCTTCCGTCACTGTCTGTACATTTCGGCAGAAAATCGTATATTTTCTTTGCCGCGCGAAGATATTTGTCGTTTTTATCTATTACGTTGTACGCCTTCGAGAAGGTATAGAGTGCACGTCCTTGAAACCATACGCTTTTCTCCGTCCCGTAGACCTCTCCCTTACGGTCAAGGCAGGTGAAAATGCCACCCTCTTCCTCGTCAATAGCACGTCGAAGCCAGAAATCGAGAACATCGTTCTGTAAATATCCCTTGAAGTCCATAGTTAACTCCTTCTTATCTTTTGTTCATTTATTTACCGCTAAGCTCTGATAGGCGTGTGCGGATTTTCTCTATTGCCAGCACTGTAGTGTCCTCCGGCGAAAGCACCGCCTCGATAGGGCAGGTGCCGTCACCCCTGCGGTTTATTATGACGGGAACGAAAAGATCGCACCCGTGTGATATTTTTGCACTGTCGAGTACGGCTCTTGCCGTATCGCTCATAACGCGTGCGAATACTGTGTCCACACCGAGCGCTACGTATATGTGTGCAGCTCCCGCGCCGACGGTTCTGTCGGCTGCAGAGAAGCCCCTAAGGCTGCCCCTCCCGTCAAGAAGCGAAAGCAGAGGTGCTACTCCGCGCTCGCGCGAGGTGATGACCTCTTGGCCCTTTATCAGAACACAGGTATATTCGCCCTCGTTAAGCAGCTTTTTCGCTCTTTCTATATCACTCATTTTATCTCAGTCTCTTCGCTATAACCTTAAGATGCTCGCGCACCTTTATGCCCTGCGGACAGACTCCCTCGCACGCGCCGCACTCTATGCAGTCTGCTGCCGCACCCCCCTCGGTAGGTAGCTCGGACTTCGCCTCGGCTCTTGTAAGTTCTGCCGAGACGAACTTGTTATATGCAGCGAATATCTCGGATATCCTTATGCTTTTCGGACATACCTCGGCGCAATAATTACACCCCGTGCAGCTTATTCTGTTTGTTCTGCGTATGATTTCGCGTATTTTGTCGGTTACGAGAAGCTCTTCTGCCGAAAGAGGCAGAGGCCTAGACATAGTCTTGGCGTTATCCTTTATCATAGCGACGTTGCCCATACCGGAGAGCACCATAAATACGTTAGGGAAGCCTGCCGCGTACCTGAGAGCTAAGGATGCGTAGCTCCCGATATTCATTCCGTCGAGCAGAAGGGCCGCCTCTGCTGGCAGATTTACGAGCTGACCGCCCTTCACGGGCTCCATAACCATAACGCGCCGCCCGTGCAGCTCGGCGGTTTCGTAGCAGGCGAGGCTCTGTATACCGGGGTCATCACTGTCGAGGTAGTTTATCTGCAGCTGGACGACCTCTATATCGGGCTCTTCGGTGAGAATTCTGTCGAGAACGTCTGCCGTATCGTGGAAGGATATACCTATATGACGGATTTTTCCCTCTCGCTTCAGCTCTCTCAGTATCTCGAAGGCACGGCAGGACTTGTATTTTTCATAATTCGAGCGGCTCACTGCGTGCAGAAGATAGAAGTCGAAGTAGTCGACACCGCAGCACTCCAGCTGATTTTCGAAATATGGGAGAATATCCCCTTCCTCTTTTATGTACCACTCGGAGAGCTTGTCAGTTAAGACGTATTCCTCTCTCGGGTAACGCGAGACTAGACAGTCACGAATGGCAGTTTCGCTCTTTCCGTCAATATACCCATGGGCCGTGTCGAAATAATTGAAGCCCGAGGCTATAAATTCATCAATCATAGAGGAGAACTCGGTATAGTCGACCTCATCTCCCGCCATCTTCAGCCGCATACAGCCGAAGCCAAGCTTGCCCTTAATTTTCTCGAAAGACATGTAAAGTCCCTCCGTGTAAAAATCTCTTCTGTTTTTTTAGCCGATAATTTCCTGAATAATCGGAAGTATTTTTTCTCTTGCGATTGAAAACTCGGGGTATCCGACTACGTGAGTCACGAAGAAGGTCATACCGTTCTTTCTGTCTATTGCGTAATAAGAGCCTGCAGCTCCGCTCCGGCCGAAATCCGATTTTCTCTCGTCGAGCCGGTATCTTTGCCCGAGGCTGTATCCGTATACGCTCTTGTCCCAGAAGCTCTGCAGCTGCTCATCTGCCAGTTGATTCATTGTTAAGAGCTCTGTCATTTCCCTTTTGATTATACCGCACGAAGGGAAAAAAGTAAAGCCTTTTTATAAAATACCGATTATATTTTGAAGCTATTATAAGTTTGTCTGATTTTTAATTATCTAGTTCCCTTCGTATCTCTTCTGCATCTGTCGGACGAAGACGCGCGGTGAGACGTTCATTCGCTTCTTGAACGCATAGCTGAAATATGATTGAGAGGAGAAGCCGCAGTCGTATGCAATTTCGGAGAGCGTCAGGTCGGTGGTGAGCAGGAGGTCGATAGCCCGCTGGATTCGCTTTTCCTCGACAAATGCACGCAGAGTTTTACCCGTCGCGCGCTTGAAGCAGTTGTGGAAATGTATCGGGCTGAAGGAAGCGCGCTCTGCGAGCGCACCGAGCGAGAGGTCCTGCCAGAGGTTGTCCTTTATATACTCTATAACAGTCTCAACGGTTTTCTCGTGCCTTCTTTCTCTGGCTATGGAGCTCGCCTCAGCGAAGCCGCATAAGAGGTGAAGAAGCTCGAGTATGAGACTCTGCATTAGCAGAATATCCTGGTAGAGAGTGGTATTGTAAAGATCCGAGAGCCCTGTGAAAATCCTCTCGTACCTCTCTCTGTCCCTGACCTCGACGTAGGACGGTATCTTCATAAGACGGTCGTATAGCTCACCCTCTGACACCATCATATGCACGTATAGGCACTTGAAGGGCAGACGGGTGTGGCGCGTCTGTCCCGGCTTCGCGAAGATTACGGTGTTTTTCGTTATCGGGGCGCTCTCGTCGTCTATGTATGACGTCCCCCCGTCCTCTGTCGGGAGCTCGATTTCGAACATCGTAGTCCTGCGGTTTTTGGTAACCTGTGCGTCCTTTACCGCCAGCTGCGCGTTGTAGAATCCTATGGCAACAATCTCGGGGAGAATTATACCGTTCATAATAAGAACACTCCAAATGATAAGATTTCTAATAAAGTAAGTAAAAAAACTGTATATTGTCAGTAAAATATATAATACAATAAAGTTGTAAGTTTGTCAAGAGAGGGGACGTGAATATGAAATTTACTTGGCTCGGGCAGGGAGGTATGCTTTTCGATAACGGTAGGGCGAAGATAATTATAGACCCGTACCTATCCGATAGCGTTGAGAAAATTAATCCAAAGAGCTTTCGCCGCACTCGGATAGACGAGAGTATATTCGACGTAAGACCCGATATTATGATTTTCACACACGACCATCTCGACCACTTCGACCCCGAGACCGCAGAGCGCTTCCTCTCGCGAGAGGGAAAGGCTGTAACCGTCTTCTCGCCGAGCTCGGTGTGGGGACGCGTGAGGAAGCTCGGCGGTGAGCATAATTACGTGCAGTTTAACCGCGGTACGGAATGGACGGAGGGCGATATACGCCTCCTCGCGGTCTATGCCGAGCACAGCGACCCATATGCGATAGGCGTCGTGATAGAGGACCTCGCCGAGGGACGGCGGTACTACGTCGCTGGAGATACGCTCTATAACCGCAGGATAGCGGACGAGCTCGGGGGCGCGGTTGACGTTGCCTTCATGCCTGTTAACGGAGTCGGTAACAATATGAATATGACCGATGCCGCAAGGCTGGCAGAGAAAATAGGAGCGAAGAAGGTCGTACCCGTGCACTTCGGTATGTTCGACGAGCTTCGCCCACACGGTATGCAGGTGAGGGGACTTACAGTACCGACAGTATACGAACAGATAGAGATATAAAAAAGGAGACGGATATGAAGATTACGGATATAAAGACCTTCGTCGTTGACTGCTTCCGTACGAATTGGGTGTTCGTGAAGGTTTATACCGATGAGGGAATCGACGGTGTAGGAGAGGGGACTCTCGAATATAAGGAGAAGGCGCTCGTCGGTGCTGTCGAGCATATAAAGAGCTATCTTGTGGGTAAGGACCCCCGTCAGATAGAGAAGCATTATCACGATATATACAGAGACGCATATTGGAGAGGCGGTGCTGTTCTTACGAGCGCTCTTTCCGCAGTGGAGATGGCGCTGTGGGATATACTCGGTAAGTCTCTTTCAGTTCCCGTCTATCAGCTCCTCGGCGGTAAGGTGAACGACGAGTGCCGTATCTACGTGAACGGTTGGTTCGCAGGCGCGAAGGAGCCCGAGGAGTTCGCAGAAAAGGCGAAGGAGGCAGTGAAGCGCGGTGTCACCGCTATGAAGTGGGACCCCTTCGGTAAGAGCTATTTGCAGATATCGAATAAGGACCTTGACCGTGCTATCAGATGCATCGCAGCAGTGAGAGAGGCGGTCGGAGACTCCGTAGACCTGCTTATCGAGGCGCACGGACGCTTCGACGTGCCGACGGGTATTAAGATAGCACAGGAGATAGCACCCTTCAAGCCTATGTTTCTCGAAGAGCCCGTACCGCCGAACAACCTGGAGGCGCTAGCGGCAGTAAGGGAGAAGTCTCCCGTCGCGATATCCGCAGGCGAGAGACTCTACACGAGATATGACTATAACGAGCTCTTCAGAAGGCGTGCTGCCGATTACATACAGCCCGACGTGTCGCACGCGGGCGGTATTATGGAGCTGAAGAAGCTCGCGGCAATAGCCGAGGCGAATTATATCCCCTTCGCACCCCATAACCCCTCGGGCCCCGTTGCCAACGCCGCAACCCTGCAGCTCGCTGCCTGCTGCCCGAACTTCTGTATTCTCGAGATAATGTACAGCGACGTCGATTACAGAAAGCGCGTGACCGACGAGAGTCTCGTATATGAGAATGGGTGCATTAAGATATCCGACCGCCCGGGTCTCGGTATAGAGCTTAACGAGGAGGAGTGCCTGAAGCATCCGTACGTTGAGCATAATCTGAGACATTACACGGGTGCTCTTACCGACATCCGCCCGAAGAAGACGGAATTCTATTTCTGATATGGACGGTATAGAGGTATTTGAGCACGGCGGAGAGGGATACCTCCCTGCTATGAGCTATGACGGGTGGCGTGTCGCGTTTGCGAACTACGCCGAGCGCTTCGATAAAGAAAAGTTTACATACCTTGAGAGGCATCTTCTGACGGATGAGGCCTTCGTCCTTCTCTCGGGCGAGGCGTCGCTCGTTATCGGACGCGACCTTTTTGAGGTGCGTCTCGAGCGAGAGAGAATTTACAACGTGAAGTGCGGTGAGTGGCACGCTCTGTGGCTCAGTCGGGACGCGAAGGTGCTGATAATCGAGAATGACGGCACGGGCAGAGAGAACACGGAATACTATTTTTTAAAGAGGTAAAAAATGAGAGTTGCACTTGTAACGGGCGCTTGCATAAACACGGGCGTCGATATAGTTGAAAAATTCGCGAGCGAGGGATATACCGTAATTTTCACCGGCCGCCGTCTTCGGGCGGTGGAGGAGGCGAAAAGAAGGTATGAAGAGAAGTTTCCCGACGTCACCTTCATCGGCTACGCATTGGATTCGCTCCTTCCTGATGGCACTGTCGACGAGGGAGCGATTGTCGATATGTTTTCGAATATAGATGCGCGCGGACTTACCGTCGATACTCTTGTGCTTAACGCTGCCGACCAGGGGCTCGGTATGACCTTCTTCGGCAACTCGCTTTCGGATTTTATGAACGTCATAAATACGAACGTCGCCTGGAATTTCGCTCTCGTGCAGCACGCAGCGATGAGAATGCGCGATACGGGTGGCGGAAGCATCACCTTTATCAATTCGAACACCGCCTACCGTGCGATACCCGACAGAGTTGCGTACGTAGCGTCGAAGGGCGGTCAGCTCGGCCTTATGAGAGCTCTTGCACTCGACCTCGGTAAGTACAATATCCGTGTCAACGCCGTGCTCCCCGGAATGATAAAGACCGACAGATGGGTGAAGAACCCCGATTTCTATAAAACCGTTCCCTCTCGCTACACTCCGCTCGGAGACGTAGCCGTCGGCGCTGACGTAGCCGACGCGGTGTGGTATTTCGCCGCTTGCGCTCGAAACACCACAGGAGCTGAGCTCGTCGTCGACGGCGGAAATACGGTCCAGCTCTATCCGATTATACCGAAAGAAAATTAAAGAAAAAGAAGCTAGCTCGATTTCAAACATTTGAGCTAGCTTCTTTATTTATGCCATTTCTATCTCAGAGAGCTGAGATAGAAGCTCGCAGCCGCATCCCGCGAGACGCTCGGCGCCGCCTCTGCCTTACGGCGTGGCCCATTCTGGCAGGCAGTCTGCTTTCGTAAACCTCCCGTTGCCGGCTTCTGCCGCCCTCTCGATTACGTGAGCTCAAAGATGGCGAGAGTATATCAAAATTGTGATTAAAGTATTGATTCTAACGGTGTTAGACATGAAAATCAATTGCCACGCTCGACCTAAAAAAAGCGAAAGGGCATATATGGTTTCCAAAATGGGTATGACAAAACCGTTTCGAAGGCTTGGGCAATGTTGATAATTTAAAAATAAAATCCTGACAAATACAAATGAAAATGCAGAATGATAGAACCATAATTATGCATTATGAATTCTACACTCTGCATTATTTTTACGCCGCCTTTGGCTGTACTTGTTGCTCTGCCGCACTTAACATATTCTCAATGAATATCCCGTAACCCTCGGTTGGGTCTGCAACCATGACGTGAGTGACAGCTCCGATGAGCTTGCCGTCTTGTATGATAGGCGAGCCGCTCATTCCTCTTACGATACCGCCGGTGATAGCTATTAGTGCAGGGTCGGTCACCTTAATTTTAAAGGACTTCGTTCCGTGGGAGTCTGTGTCGACCTCTGTAATTTCTATGTCAAACTGGCGTGTTTTACCATTCTTCACGGTAGAGTATATTACGGCTGAGCCCGTGTGCACCTCGCTGCGCTTTCCGACGGGGATGCTGACGCAGGAATTGGAGTCCGGAAGCTTATCTATTACGCCGAAAACACCGCACGGGGTATTGGCATAGACGGTTCCTATGCACTTGTCTGTGAGGATGCCC
This sequence comes from Clostridia bacterium, assembly GCA_017453365.1. Classification (GTDB taxonomy): domain Bacteria; phylum Bacillota; class Clostridia; order Oscillospirales; family CAG-272; genus UBA1740. The sequence continues at coordinate 9,594 of JAFTKH010000009.1, read as the reverse complement.
GATAGCTCACCGGGCTTTCCGGCCTCACCCTTTTTTGTACCGCCGAGGATTACGCCGGTTACAGCCCCCGAGCTTATTTCGATGACCTCACCGCTTTCGGAGTCGCAAATCCCGTGTCCAAGACCGCCAAACGCGCCTGTCTCCGGGTCTATATAGGTGATAGTGCCTATACCGGCGGCGCCGTCCTTTAGGCCGAGCCCAAGCTTATACTCTCCATCCTCTTCTCTCGGCACGAGCTTTACGTCAAAGGACTCACCGCCTCTCTCGAGTGTAAGTGTCAGTGGAGTGCCGTCAGCAAGTGATAAAATATCCTTCACATCGCGGGCGGACTCTATTCGTTTGCCGTTGATTTTTAAAAGCTTGTCGCCGGACTTTACGTCCGTGTGCCCGCCGACGTCTTGCACCGTAACGCAGGTTTGCTTCACCCGTGCTCCGAAAACCATACCGCCGGGAATCAGGACGGTTTTTTCGTCATTCTTGTTTTTACCGACAAACAGCTCCCAGAAGCGCGACGAAACCTTGAAATCTCCACCCGAAACCGATACGTATTCGGGAATATCTGCCTCGGCAAGGCAGAGAACAGTCTCACTCCGCCCGGATGTAAGAAAGACCGAGAGAGCCGTCGCTAAAGCGAAGACGAGAGCGAGAGTTTTTCTTCCTATATATTTCATTTTTCGCACTTTGCCTTTCTTTAACTTGCGGGCATCGCGGATAACAGCTCGAAATGCCCACAGTAATAATTTGCGGCAAAAGAGCGATGAATATGAGTTACAATTTAAGGAAGACGATGAGTAACGGTGTATTGATTTATAAACCAACGAAAAACAAAGAGCGAAGATATCTTAAAACGGCATCTTCGCTCCGAATTAGTAAATATTTTCCATTTCAGGTCCGAAATTCAACGGATTTTTTGCTTTGTATTCTCTCGCTGTCGGCTGATGTGCCGTTTCCGTTAAGCATCTATGGGCAAAAGAATATATCGAGAAGAGTGTCGAAAAAAACGTCGAGATTTCCCGCGTATATAGACACCCTGCCTGTCTGCATGATTTTTGCGCGAAATATAATTCGCGACTCGCGGAGCTCAAAGTGAAAACCTGCTGCGTTGCCCGCCGCCTTTATCTTTGATATATCGGAAATTGACGGAAGTCCGCACGGAAAATATGTATCGAGTGTTATTATCGCATCGAGGGTAATATCGGTTTTCAAAACGCTTGTCTCACCGCCGTATTCTACCATAAGGCGGAGCATATATGCGGTATCGGCGAGTGAAATATTGAGAACGCCGAAGGCCTTTCCCCTGACGGTAAGCTCGAGCGCTGCGCGAAGATACTCGTCGGCAAATTTTTTGAGCGAATGTGTAAACATATTTACATCAATGCTCCTCGTCAGTGAGACGTCGGGGCGGCGGGGAGATATCGTTCTTTTATCAATCTTGCGTCGCTTCATTCATCGTTATCGCGGCATAGTCGAGAGCTTCGAAAGCGGCGGTGTACTGAACACCGGAAGCAAGCCCGTCCGCTGCCTCCTTAATTATTTTTCCCACCTTATCCGTCAGATAAACGTATGCTATTTCGGTATAGCAGTTATCGAAATGCTCGTCGCTCTTCTCGGCACGGTAGAGGATAAATATTATGTCGGCCTCGCCGTTATGCACTCTTATCGGCTCACTGACCTCTCCGCGCGAAAGTCCGAACGCAGCTTCGGTCATATCCCCGTAATAAAGAGCGTCGAGGTTGTTCCTTCCGATAACGTAACCGTTTATTACCTCTGTGGGAGCGGTAAGGCCTGTGTTGATTATGACAGTTGCAACGGCACTCTCATTTCCTGCGACGGACTCCATTCTGTCCTTGACGGTTTGGGCGTGCTCTGCGGGGTCGTAGTATGCGTCCGCCTGTATGTGCGCGCGGAGCACGCGGACGCACTCGTCGCTTTCGTAGTATGCCTTCACATCCTCGCGGGTGTAGGTAAGCTCACCGAGCTTGATGCTCTCGCCGAGGTTATCGGCATCAAAATCTCCGATATAGTACTCGTCTATTGCCGAAAGTCCAATACCGTACCGGAGCAGAAGGTCTTGAACCGACCAGTTGAGGTTCATAGAGTGGAGAGCTGCAAGATATCCCTCGTAAGAGCCGTATCCACCCTCGCTCTCAATGCTCGATGCGACGTACTCGTCTACCTGCTTGTCCACCTCACTCGAATAAAGGTCATAGCCTATATCCTCGCACACGGCGAAGACGGAATATATAGCCGCGCATCGGTTGAGTATCAGCGTGTTGATTTTTTGTATATACGCATCGGAGTCCTCGCCCTGCCATACGCTGTTATCTCCGCCGGACACCTCGTCGCGGTAAGTCAGAAAGAGCGCACGGTATAGCTCGTATTTAACCTCATACTCCTTGTCCCCGAGTGTCAGGGTCATAACCGTGCTTGCTTCTTCATCGGTGCTCGGCACGGGCTCGTACTGTGAGCCGGAGCAGGCTACGAGAGAAAAGGACAGAAAAATTGCAATTAAAAACGCGATGCTTCTTTTCATTGTTATCTCCGTACTGTTTGATTTATCCCATTTTTATAGAATATATTTTGATAAAATAATTTAAGTAAAATACATTTTAACAAAATAATGTTAATAAATCAAGTACCGAGCTCACGAAAAAGACGAAAAAGAAGGCGCTTTACAATATTTTTTGCAAATAGTCATAAAAGTATTTGCTTTTTTTCGTCCTTTGTGTTAAACTAAAATAAAAAACGAGGTGTCAGCGAATGAGTGACGTCTATACGGTGAGCTTATCGAAGATAGTCGAGGAGTTCAAGCTTGAAACAATACATTTACCCGACCTGCCTGAAAATATTCTGATAGGGTGCTCACGTGTCAATCGCCCGGGTCTACAGATGGTTGGCTTTTACGACCACTACGAGCAGGAGCGAATACAGATAATAGGCAAGGTTGAGCACCTTTTCTTAAGTCAGCTGAACGCAGAGGAACGCTCGAGAAGGCTTGAGGATTTCTTTCGGTCTGGGCCATCAGGCGTTATATTCACGACCTCTATTGAGATAGACGAGGAAACGGTCGGCTTCGCGGCAAAATATAAGGTGCCGCTCCTCCGTACAGCCACGAGAACCTCCGACTTTATGGCGGCTCTAATAGCCTATCTGAACGTACAGCTTGGGCCGAGGATTACGCGCCACGGCGTCCTCGTCGAGGTGTACGGTGAGGGTATTCTTCTCCTCGGTGACTCTGGCGTCGGTAAGAGTGAGACCGCGATAGAGCTTTTAAAGCGCGGACACAGACTTATAGCGGATGACGCAGTCGAGATTACGAGAGTGTCTGCGACGACACTCGTCGGCCGTGCCCCTGAGATAATCAGGCATTACGTAGAGCTTCGCGGAATAGGTATAGTCGACGTCCGCCGCCTTTTCGGTATGGGTGCTGTAAAGGAGACCGAGAAGATAGACCTAGTTATCAACCTTGAGCCGTGGGAGAACGGTAAGATGTACGACAGACTCGGACTCGACGAGGAAACCACCGATATACTCGGTATCGAGGTACCCAGCATAGTGCTTCCCGTGTGCCCCGGACGAAACCTCTCCGTCGTTATCGAGGTCGCGGCTATGAACAACCGCCAGAAGCGTATGGGCTATAATACCGCGAAGGAATTTAACAAGCGCCTTATGGAGAATATGGGGCTTAACTGAAAACCAATGTAATAAATTTTGCCCTCCCGTCATATTGTTTAGTAAAAACAACGGGAGGGCTATTCTATGGAAAACAGGATAGAATATACTAAAGACAGAGTTATGACGGGCGTGATATGCGAGAGCTCGGGCGAGTATTCGCTCCCCGATTACAACGGGGATATTAAGAAGATACTGCACGTCGGCACGTCGGTCATACCGTCGGGAAAATTTCTCGACGGAGATTCGGTTGAGTTTTCGGGCATAATTTCTTACGACGTCGTATACCTCGACGGAGAAAACAACGTCACACACCTTGGCTTTACCACCGATTATGAAATGGCGGTAAGATGCTCGGGCGACCGTTTTATGGAAGCGGATATCGACACGTCGATAGATAATTACAATCTCCGCCCCGTAGGTCCGAGAAAGCTTTCCGCAAAGGCGGTGCTATCTAGCACGGCACATATTATGGAGCGTGAGGAGCTCATTTATGAGGGAGACACCTTTACGGAGGGGGAGCCCGAGGTGCTAACCGAGGAAGCGCGGGTGCGTACCTGCTTCTTTGACAGGTCGGGCGAGCGCGAATGGGCAGAGGAGCTAGAGCACCTTGAGGGGGTGATAGCTGACGAGGTCGAAATACTCTTTACGGGGTGTGACGTTAAAATAGACGAGAGGGAAATATCCCAGTCGGGCGGCTCACACTGCGGAGAGCTTACGGTTTTCTCGCTTGTTAAGTGCGGAAGTGAAGCTCCGTACAGAATAGAAAAAACCATTCCCTTTAAGGACAGCTTTTTTACCTCGGGAGAGCTCCCCGAGCCGTTCAACGCCGGCGAGAGCTTTGTGCTTTCGGACGTGACGGTAACGTCTCTGGGAGCCAGCGTAAACGCAGAGGAGGATGGCTCAAGTATTGCTGTCAGCGTAATCACAGAGGGAAAAATGCGTGTCAGCACCAATACGCCCGTAATGCTCGTTCGGGACTGCTATCTCACTGAATGTAAGACAGAAAACGAAAAGGAAGAGCTGGTATACTCCGAGCTTGTAGGTGCGGTGGCACGCACTGAGAAATTTGTGTCGGAGCTTGACCGAGCTGCCGCAGGGGCGCAAGAGGTAAGAAACTTTATCCTTGCTTCCGCAAGAGCGCGCGTGAATAGCACCGAGGTTATGGAGAATTCATTAAAAATCGGTGGGGAATTGCGCTTTAGTGGCATAGCGTGTGAAGTTTCAGAGACTGGAGAGGTATCATATTCCAATATGAAGATTGACGTTCCTTTTGAGCAAAAAGTAAATGTTGGTTGTCATATTCCAAAGGGGGCACGTGCAGAATGCGATGTTTCGGCAACCTCTGCTGCTCTTTCGGTAGAGGGAGACAGCCTTGTCGCGTCTGCGGTGCTCGATATTGCCGCATCGGTGGTTTCCGACAAGCGCGCAAGCTACGTTTGCACTTCTCTTAAGTGTGAGGAGAGGTATGAGAGTGACCCGGTTCTTTTGACGGTCTATTATCCGGAGCCCGACGAAACTCTTTTCGATATTGCGAAGAAATTCCACAAATCGCAGATATCCGTAGCGGCGACGAACTCGATAACCGAGAACGTCTTCGCCGATAAGACGTCTCCTCTTACCTCGCTCGGGGTGAAGAAAGTAATTATCAAGTAAGTGATATATAAAAACGCCGCTTCTTTAGCAGAGTAATGTGCTAGAGAAGCGGTGTTTTTTATTCTTGTTCTAACCAGTTTTTTCCCATAGTTACGTCTACCGTCAGGGGAACCGTGAGCTCGACCGTATTTTCCATTTCCTCTCGAAGAATCTCTGCGACGCGAGCGGCACAGCTGTCGGCGGCCTCGACTATAAGCTCGTCGTGTACCTGCATTACGAGCTCTGCATCTAGCCCCTCGGATTTCAGACGGCTGCTCACGTTGAGCATAGCGAGCTTCATAACGTCTGCCGCAGTTCCCTGAATGGGGGCGTTCATAGCCACACGCTTGCCAAAGGCTCGAAGCTGTGCCTTTGCCGCGCGAAGCTCGGGAATATATCTTCTTCTGCCCATAAGGGTCACGGTGTATCCTCGCTCCTCTGCTTCTTTAACGACCTCTTCAAGATAAACGTCAATAGCAGGGTAGTTCATCAGATAGTTTTTAATATACTGCGAAGCTTCCCTTACGCTCGTACCGATATCCTTCGCGAGCGAGAAGCCGCCTATTCCGTATACTATACCAAAATTAACGGCCTTTGCCCGCTTTCGCATCTCGGGAGTCACGCTTTCCTCGGGGACACCGAAAACTGCGGCGGCAGTTCTTTTGTGAATATCTATGCCCTCGACAAAGGCCTCTTTCATATTGTAATCATCTGAAATGTGAGCCAAAAGGCGGAGCTCAATCTGCGAGTAATCCGCATCAACGAGCATGTAGCCCTCCTTTGCTATGAAGAAACGCCTGAGCTCTCTGCCCATTTTAGTCTTAATGGGAATGTTTTGCAGATTAGGGTCTGCGCTCGAGAGCCTTCCCGTTGCGGTGAGCGCCTGCTTGAAGTCGGTGTGTATTCTGTCGTCGCCGTCCCTCGCCTCGAGCAGGGGTGTTGTATAAGTACTCTTGAGCTTGCTTACCTGCCTGTATTCGAGAATGTCGTCGATTATCGGCGAGTAGGGGCGCAGCTCCTCGAGAGTCTGGGCATCGGTGGAATGTCCGCTCTTCTTACCCAACATTCTGCCAAGGCCAAGCTTTTCGTAAAGCACTTCTCCAAGCTGCTTCGGAGAGTTGAGGTTAAATACCTCGCCTGCCTGCATATATACCCTGTTTGCGAGCTCCTCGGACAGCTCGCCGAGTGCATCGCGAAATTCCTCTATCCCGCGAGGGTTTATCTTAAATCCCGTCTTCTCCATTCGTGCGAGGACGTTGATAAGCGGGATTTCGAGCTCGAAGAGAACTTTATCGAGCCCGTTCTCACTCACCTTTGCACGGAGTGCTGCCTCGAGCTCTTCCATAACACACGCGAGCGGCGTATCAGCCTTTACACTCTTACCTATAAACATAGCGGTGAGTGATGCGATACCGGCACTGCCGCTACCCGGCGAGAGCACGTATTCGTAAAGGGCGAGGTCGAGAAAAACGGTATTTTCTACGTCAGCTCCCGAGGCGTCAAGCTTATGCCACAGTGCCTTTCCGTCATAACAAATAAGCTCTCTTTTTGAAAGCTCGGATGAGATATCCGAAAGGCTTCCTGTATAAGAGTAGCTTTCACCGCCGAACGTGAGATACGTAACACCGTCGAAGAGCTCGACGGCTATTCGCTTCCCGCTAAACGCCGAGAGGGTTTCGGGTGATAGAGGCTTGTATTCAACCTCGGGAATTTCTTCACACGGGGTTGTGCTTTCGTCTTCGTCTTTTTCGAGAAGCTTGAATTTCGTGATAAAGGAATTGAGCTCGAGCTCGGAGAATTTCTCATAAAGCTCTGCTTTTTTAAATCCCTTGTATTCTATGTCAGAAAGCTCGAGTCCAAGAGGAGCTTTTGTGTCGATTTTTGCAAGCGCACGCGACAAAAAAGCGTTGTCACGGTCACGAAGAAGCTTTTCTCTTACGCCCTTTGTTATCCTCGAGTCCTCTATGTTCTCGTATATGTTCTCAAGAGTGCCGAAATTTTGAATAAGAGTAGCGGCTGTCTTCTCACCTACGCCTGAAACGCCTGGGATATTATCGGAGGAGTCGCCCATCAGTGCTTTCATCTCGACAAAAAGATGTGGAGGAATGCCGTATTTTGCTTCAAATTCCTTCGCTCTCATAGGTACGGTGTCCGAGTTTGTCGCGAGCAGCACGGTCGTTTTGCCGTCGATAAGCTGTAAGAGGTCACGGTCACCCGTGAAGACGTAGCTCTCCGTGTCCTCGCGGGAGTCTGCCATCTTCGCTATCGTTCCCTGAATGTCGTCCGCTTCCCAGCCCGGGAGCTCGAGAACCTTTATTCCCATAAGGTTGAAGCATTCCTTCGCATCGGGAAACTGTGAGAGCAGCTCGGGCGGGGTCGGGTGCCTACCTGCCTTGTAGCCTTCGTACATTTTATGACGAAAGGTGGGGTGCTTTATATCGAATGCAACGGCGGCCCAATCAGGCTTTATTGCCTCAAGCTGCTTGGATATCATATTGACAGCACCGTATATGGCATTAGTATGCTTTCCGCTTTTGGTCGTGAGGGGGCGTATTCCGTAAAAGGCCCTATTTATTATACTGTTACCGTCGATAACCAGGATTTTTTTCATTTTCAAGTCTCCGTTTCATCAGCCGTTTCGTTCGAGAGGTCGTCTTTTGAATCCTCCGGAACAGTGGGGAGAAGGTCGTCTATTGTCATCTGCTTTGAAAAAGCTTCCTTATGCACCTGCATGGACTCGAGCACAGCAGCCTCGCGCCTTTCGGCATAGGCGTGCATCGCGAGAGCCGCAGAGCTTTTTCCTCTTTCGCTTATCGATGCGGTGAGAAACAGCCGTGACGTGATGAAGAAAAAGAGGGTGGCGGTGAGAACGCTCTCTTCTATGGAGTTCGAGATTATCCTGCCCTTAACGAAATAAGTGATAAGAGCGGGTATGGAGGAGTATGCCGTAAGAAACGATGCGATAAGCCCGAAGGTAACGTAGCAACGCCATTTTTCGCGGCCGAGAGATATCCTTGATTCATATAGAAAGAAAAGGGCAGAAGATAGAAACGCCAGCTGGTCGATAAGCTTGTTCGGCGCGTTTAAGGGCAGCTTGCTGTTGAAATAAAGATAAGCCGCATAAAGAGCGAGAAAAACCACCGTCGCAAGTGAAAAATATCCGCGAAGCTCGGTGCGGCTCTCACTTATAAACGCGTTGAGAAAGAAATGTACTATAGAAATTAATGCAAAAAGAGCGGTGATAGAAGTCACGTATCTTACAGTGTTGTTCTCACCGTTCGAACCGCTTTTGAAAAGATAAATAGCAATAAATAACAGTCCGATGCCGGCAACGCCCGTGGGGGCGTATGTTTTCGGAGAGGAGAAATTTGTTTGCGGAGACATTCGTTCCGCGAGAAAAATATAAGAAAAAAGCAAAATACATCCGCCAAAAACAACGTAGGCGCTCGCGGTTATGAGCACCTTCGAGTCGTAATAGCCGTGCTCATAAATGAGGTCTCTTAAGCAGGCAACAGTGCGCAGAGATACTGCGCTCGCTGCAAAGAGAAGCATCAGGGCGGTATATATTCTTATTCGCTTCGAATTTACGTTCATATCGAAAGTTTCCTTCATTTAATTAAATACGCGCGCGAGGCGTATAGATATATTTTACTACACAAATATGAATAAATCGTAAACAAAGAGCAAGATACTTTAAATTGCAGATGAAAAATATTTTGTGGTGATTTTTCACAAAAAAATCAAGTCATATTACTGAAAAATTTGTGAAATATTTTTTTCATTTTTTTGGAAAAGATATTGCAATCCCAAATCTTTTATAGTATAATATATAGGCTTGATATGCGTTGAAGCGGGAGGTGGCTACCCTTTGAGGTAGGGAATTTCCGTGGAGTATGTCCGATATTTAACCGGGCGAAGCAAGAGTACTGCCTGTTTGGCAGCTCCGTGTTTTATTCGGTTCGTCAGTCGACTGCGGTAGACTTTGCGAACTGATTTTATAAGGGCGAGTTTGATACGCCCGGCACGGTGTGAAACCTCATCGCCCTTCTTAATTCGGTATTGAGCAGTACTAATAAGGAGGACAAACAAAAATGGCACAGGGAAAGATCAGAGTGAGACTCAAGAGCTATGACGCAACCATCATTGATGCCGCAGCAGCAAAGGTAGTTGACGTAGCAAAGAGAAACGGCAGCAAGGTGAGCGGCCCTATTCCGCTTCCTACTGACAAGGAGATAATCACCATTCTCCGCGCGGTTCACAAGTACAAGGACAGCCGCGAGCAGTTTG
>JAFTKH010000022.1 GCA_017453365.1 Clostridia bacterium | reverse complement strand
CCCGACTCGCGCGCATACTCGTTGCCATTATATCAAAATGACGAGCTCTGTGCGAACAAGGCTCGTTGCGCGAGCGGTTTCAAAAAGTCGGTTCCGCCAAACGCAAAAAAAACACCGCCAATTTTGGCGGTCGTACGCTATCTCATACCAATATCGTAAGGGAAAGCAAGGGAATTTCGCTTTCCGAATATTCTTCACCTTGCCGCTTACAAGCAAGCTTGACGCGCTCTGCGGTGAGAATGTGAACCCGACTCGCGCGCATACTCGTTGCCATTATATCAAAATGACGAGCTTTGTGCGAACAAGACTCGTTGCGCGAGCGGTTTCAAAAAGTCGGTTCCGCCAAACCAAAAAAACACCGCCAATTTTGGCGGTGTGCGTTTGGTGGAACCGACGGGAATTGAACCCGTGTCCAAAGGCGCTTTGACACAACCTTCTCCGTAGGCAGTCGCTCTTTTAGAATTCCCGTTGGGCCTTGCCGAGCGACAGGCGCTCCCTCCGGTAGCCCTTTAGTCCATGACCGCTGCAAGGGCGAAATCGCGGTTCATGTTCACTACTGATTTGACGCACGGCGAGAGCCGTAGTCCTCTCTCGCGGTACGGGCGGCGCTAGGCCGCGTCACAGCTTACGCTGCAAGAGCAACAGAATTGTTGTCGTTTATTTTTTAGGTTGGACATTTTGACGGGATTATCCGGCCCGCTACGCGTATCGTATCTCTACACCCCTGTCGAAACCATTGCGGTCCCGCAGAAGCCTACATAATTATTATATAGAAAAAAATCTCTTCTGTCAATATTATATTTTGTCAATTTACGGTTTATTTTTCGCTTATTATTTTTTTCTTTACTTTTTGAAAGTTTTGTGATATAATAAATTTGCCAAACCAACTGAATATCTTATGCAAGGGCTATTTTTATCTTTATGGGATAGCTATATCCTTTTTTATTGCTGCGTTCATAAGAATTTGATAAAAATGCAAATTCCTACTGAATGTGGCATAGACCGGTTCTTGCTATTTCAGTTGGTTTGGCGACTATCGGAGTTTGCGTTTTTTGTGCGGCTTACTTCGGTAGCTGCACTTTTTTATTTATCGGCACAAAATGAAAACCATGATAGGAGACCACTATGAAGAAGCATTTAACACTTTGGGCACTTTTCAGTCTTTTACTGTGCGTAGTGCTCGCCCTCGCGGCATGCGGGCCAGATAGCCCTGCCAACGTCTGTGCGACGGAGGGACACCTTTTTTCCGAGGCGGTGGAAATAAAAGCTGCCACCTGTACGGATGCGGGTTTTGCCGAGGCGAGCTGCACTCGCTGCGGTGAGAAGGAACAGACGGAAATTCCTGCTATCGGGCACAAAGAAAAAACGGTGGCAGGGACTCCCGCTACCTGTACTAAAGACGGTACGACCGACAAGGTTGTCTGTGAATACTGCGACGAGGTCCTGACCGCGTCGACGGTAATACCGAAGGGGCATATACTCGGTGAGGTATCCGCTATAAACAAGCCGAGCAAAACCTATGCTAACAAGGTGTTTTTCGCGTGTGAGCGCGAGGAGTGCTCATACCGATTTGAGTATACTCTGCCGAAGCTCACGGATACGGGATATACTACGTCGCAGGTTGGCGAGGACGTTACGTACTCCATACTAATCGAAGGCAAAACGGTAAGCTTCACCATTTCAAACTTTGATTTTGCACAAAAGAGCTCTGGCTCTGATTATTACTACCAATTACGGTCGTACTCGGGAAATACCGCTAACCTCACAATTCCCTCGACTTATGAAGGCTTACCCGTGAAGGAAATAGGAGAGGGTGCGTTCAAGAACAACACGACCCTTACGACCGTCGTTCTCCCTACGGGGCTCGAGAGCATCTCTGCATCTGCGTTTTCGGGTTGCACGTCTCTCTCCTCAATAACTGTACCCGAGGGCTGTAAGATTATTGACGCCGAGGCGTTCTTGGGCTGTACGGCGCTTACCGAGGTGAGCCTGCCTGCGGGGCTCGAGTACGTATATAAGAAAGTATTCTACGGCTGCTCAAGACTCAATACAGTAAACCTCCCGAACAGCCTCTGTCTCATTGGAGAGTCTGCATTTGAAGGCTGCACGTCTCTTGAGTCTGCAACGGTTGGCGAAGCTACCGAGCTGCGCAGTCGTGCATTCAAGGACTGTACCGCTCTTCAGTCGTTTACGTTCAGCGGTATATTCTACGGCTACGCTCAGCTCGAGGGCTGCACCTCACTTAAGACGCTCACTCTTGGTAGCCTCAGTAAATCACTCGGCTATCTGTTTTACGGCAGCTTCAACAGTAATTATGACAGTACCGCAGATTACGTTCCCGCATCGCTTAAGGAGCTCACAGTAACCGACACGAACGACTTCTATGCTATATCGGGCTGCACTAATATAGAGAAGGTCACCATCGGCAGCTGCAAGAACATCTTGCCTTCTGCATTCAAGAACTGCTCTTCCCTCACCACAGTTATCCTTCCCGATAACCTCGAGAAGCTTCCTTCAGATGCATTCGAGGGATGCACGTCGCTCGTTACCTACACCTACGAAAGCGGCAAGTATCTCGGAAACTCTGCAAACAACTACGTCGCACTGATAGGATACACAGCCCCTGCAGCGGCGAGCACGTTCACTGTAAAGGACGGCACGAGGATAATTTCGCTCGGCGGTAGCTTCTGGACTGATTTCACGGCATATAGCATTCCCATCAGCGTCAAAAGCATCACGGGATATCCGCGTACGGCAGGATTTAATATCAGCTACAGCGGTACGGCTACCGAGTGGATGGGTATCGACTTCTACAGCGACGACCAGCCTCTGACGCGCTATGCTACCGTAACATTCCGTGACGGTACGAAAAACACGGATATTACGACACTCGAGCTCCCCGATGGGACGGAGCATCTCCAAAGCTATCTCTTCGAAGGCTTCGGAGAGTTGACTGCGGTTATCCTTCCGAAATCGATAAACACCATACTGTATAACGTGTTCAGAAATACTGACGTAACAACACTCTATTACAAGGGAGAGCACGCGGACTGGTATAGCATCTATAATACAAATTCTTACACACTTCAGGATATAGAGCATATTTATTTCTATAATGAAGCAGAAGATGAGTATTACGAGCCTACGTTCATCAAGTTCTCCATAGGAGATTCTACCTATAACCTGAATGGCTTCGCAGCACTCGAGGTAATCGTCCTAGATAAGAGCATCAAGTCCTATTCCGCAACCGCCTTCGACAGCTTCACACACTGCGACCTCTATTACGAGGGAACAGAGGAAGAGTGGGCTCAGGTAACAAACGGAGATACGCTGCTAAGCAAGTTCGACGTCTTCTTCTACAGTGAAGCTGAGCAGACACTGGCAGGCTATCTTGCAAATCCCAAAAACCTCTGGCATTACACCGCCAGCGGTGCTCCCGTGGCGTGGGTAGCCACGGACAATACCGTTGATAGCAAGACCTATTCCTACACTACTACCGTCGTTAAGGTTTCGGATGTGTACTGGGCTGCGCTTAAAGAAGCCGAGGCACAAGGTATGCTTGAGGCTTTATTCGGTAACGATACTATTTCGATAGAGATGGTTACATCGAGTTCTACCAAGGCTGAATATGAAGAAAAACTTATTAACTTCGCTCGCCTAACAGGGGCTGATATGAGTATTTCGTTCTCGAGCGGTAAGATGAACGTCAAGAAGGACGGCATGCTTATCCTAGATTACGTCGAAGCAAACGGCAAGATTTACGCTAAAGCAGGCAATCAATACACGGAATACGCCCGTATCAACGGTGATACCATCGTTGAGGATGGAAGTTCTGACGAATACGTTACTATAGAGCATATCTGGACTTTAACAGAATAATTATTGAAAGCAACAGAAAAAAGAGAGAGCATGCTCTCTCTTTTTTCTTTATATGATGTAAAAAATGTAACAAATCAAACTGTACCGTATGGCTCTGTCTCTTTAGTCGCGGCGTCGCGCTTCGCTACGGTGATGATGACGTGCATCGCAACAGAGACTGCGACAATTATAATAATGCTCGCGAATATCCAGGGATTATATGTACCGAAGACGTCGAATATGAGGTTCGCGAGCGGACCGCCGACGGCGTAGCCTGCGGTATTGACCGATGCGAAGATACCGAGAGCGGAGTTGAAGCTATGCTCGCCGAAGAGCTCGCGCGCGAATATGGGCAGCATTACTGTTTCGAGAGGAAGCGCCACAGACGAGATGACGGCATAGATAACTGCGAGAGTCTGACCGAGCACTCCCGCACCCGAGTAGGCTAGCGAGAGCATAGCGACGATGGCGGCTACGTAGCAGACAACGGATGCGGTGCGCACGCCGAACCTGTCGTATATGAAGCCTGTCGAGAGCTTCGCGCCCGAGAGTGCTATTGAGTGGACGCTCATAACAGCGGTGACGAATGCTGAGTCGAGCCCGTTATCTATAAGGAGAGGGTCAGCGATGCCCGAAACACCCTGCAGCGTAAGACCCGTCAGAAATACACAGACGAGGGCAACGTAAAAATACGGCTTCCTAAAGGCGGCTCTGTCAGCCTCGGTAGCTATGCGGCGCTTCCTCTCTATTTTCACACGGGGCTGCCCCTTCGGGTCGTTACGGAAGAGGATGAGCATCATAACCGCAACAGCCGAGAGGATAACTGAGACGAGACGGTAGGCATTCCTGTAGCCGAAGGTATCCGACTGAATTATCGGAGTGAGTATCACTCTGGCTACAGCCGCACCGATACCGTTCGAGGCTAAGATGAAGCCCATTACAGTTCCCTTCTTCTCGCCCCACCATCTGTTCACGACGGCTCCGACCATAGTAGTGGTGGTAAAGGAAAGTCCGAGACCGAGGAAGACGCTGCCTACACAGAAGACGGGTATGCTATCCGCGAGGGAATATATGAGGGTAGATATCACAAGTGACGAGAAGCCGAGCATTATAAGCAGCTTCGCACCGAGGCGGTAAATAAGCACGCCGAAGAAAAGGTTCACGACTGCCGTCGTGACGTATCGCACGCTCGAAGTGACAGAATATGACGCTCTCGTTATGCCGAGTGCCTCGGTTATGGGCCTTATGTATATGCTGTTCGCCGAGGAGCAGAAGCCGAGCACCGTCATAACCATAAGCGCGCATACGGTTATTATTATCCACTTGTAATCGGGGAGTGCTCTTCTTTGCTTTTCCATTTTTTCTACCTCTTGACTTTTAAGTATTAATATATTATAATACTTTCAGTGAAAATACAAGCTAAAATCGCTCAAAAATAGCAAAATTGTTCAAACAGGTATACTATGTTTCTAAAAGAAGACTATCCAATCCCCGGGGAAATCGAGATATCCTACGGGAAGCATCACGTAAGTCCCGAAAACACCAACAAGCTGCACAGGCACCCCTGATGCGAGCTGTTAATAATACGCTCGGGTGAGGTTACCTTAACCGCGCTCGGTACGACGGTGAAGGTTTACGGCAGGAGCATCATCTTCTATCCCGAGGGTCTGATACATAATCCCTTCACCTCGGGTGAGGTCTTATATGAGAGATACAAGCTGCGCTTCTATCCTGAGACGGTGCTCGGTGCGGAGTGTGATGAGATATCCGATTACATAGGGAGCTTCTCTGCGAGAAGTGTTGCAGACGAGAGCTTCGAGAATATTATCGCGGTGGCGAAAATCCTTCACCGCACGGTGGGCGAGGGCTCGCGTGACAGAGGGACTCCCCTCGCAACCTCTCTGCTTCGCTCCCTGCTTCTCCTGTGCAGTAAAGCCGAGAGCACGGAGGGGCTTGCGCCCGAGAGCTACATACAGAGGGTTACCGATTATATTCGAAAGATGTGCGGTGAGAGACTCACGGCGGCAGATATCGCGGCACACTTCTTCGTCAGTCGCGGTAAGCTCAACTACGACATCAAGGCATACTGCAATATGACGGTAGGAGAATACGTCACACTCGCGCGCGTCGAGCGTGCGAAGGAGCTCTTACAGCTCGGGTACTCGGTATCCCGGACTGCGAAGGAGTCCGGCTTCTCTACCCCGAGCTACCTTATAAAGGTATTCTCATCATACGTAGGGGAGACACCGCTTAAATATCAGCTGCGGTGTGGGTGGCGCATTTTAGCACAGGCGAAAACAGCGGAGGACAAATAAAAAAGCTTTATTTTTCTGAATGAGTTAATACCGCAAAAAGTAAAAGAGGCCGGCTCAGTTTTTTCAACTTGAGCCAGCCTCTTCTTTTTCTATCCTTTCTTTGGGCGTCAGACCGCAGAGCTTATAATAGATAAGAGTTGCGATTGCGGCTATAGTCCAGCCGATAGGATAGCATAGACTTATCGGTATCGGAGAGTTATCTATATAGTTCGCGACAACGTAGAGATATACCTGTCTGAAGGCGACGAAGGACGAGAGCATAATTATCATTGGAACTACTGTATTTCCGGAGCCGTTCAAGGCTCCCGAGTATATCTGGTTTACGCACCACACAAGGTAGAAGGGAGTGAGCAGACGCAGGAATAGCGAGCCATACTCGATTATATCGGGATTAGCATTGAACATTGATACGAAGAATTCCGGGAATATTACAATCGGTATTATAAGGAAAGCTGTAGAAACAAGCGACATCAAAAGCGCGATGTCCGCGCCGCGCTCGGCGCGCTTCACCTTATTCTGCCCGAGATTCTGTCCGACGAAGGTCGTAGAGGCTATAGAGAGCGACTGCATAGGCAGGAGAACTATCATATCAATCTTCGAATATGCGGTCCAGCCGCCCATAGCGGCTCCGCCGAACTCATTAATGTAGCTCTGCACGAATATGTTCGAAAACGAGGTAATGCCCAAGCGCAATGCCATAGGCAGACCTATGACTACGATGGTTTTTAAGATATCCTTATCGAATTTAAAATACTTTAAATCGATTTTCACGACGGAGCTCGTTGTGAGCAGCAGTATCAAAACGAGAACCGCTGAAATCCACTGTGAAACTATGGTTGCTATTGCAACGCCCTCAACTCCCATACCGAAGCCGCGAACGAACCAAATATCAAGAACGGCATTCAAGACGGTGGAGAACACAAGCATAATAAAGGGCTTCGTCGAATCACCGACGGCACGCATTATCGCAGCGCCCATATTATAGACCATAAGTCCCGAAATACCCCACAGCCATATTACGAGATACTTACGGGCTTCAACCTTCTCGTCTGCGGGCATATCGAGTATCGAGAGAAGCGGCTCGACGAGAAGCTGTCCGACGGGTGTCATTATTGCCGCTAAAATAAAGGTCATAATAAGGCAGGTTGAGACAGCGCGTTTTACTTTATTTACATCCCCCGAGCCAAACGCCTTCGAAATAACGACGCTCGCACCGCTCGAAAGACCCATAAAGAAGCTTATCATAAGGTTGGTCGTCGAGCTTAGCGAGCCAACTGCCGAGAAGGCGGCATCGGACACGTACTGACCGACAATTATTGTGTCAACAGTGTTATAAAGGAGCTGAAAAAAGTTACCTGCAAGAAGTGGAAGAGAAAATATCAAAAGGTGGCGGAATATATTCCCCTCCGTCATATCAATATCAAGTCCGCGTCTCTTTTTTACCGACAACATTTATTTACATCTCCTGTGGCGTGTCAATCCGTTTGTAAATATATGCGCGCCCTTCGCTCTTCTCTCTAGATAATATCCCGAGATAAACAAGCAGGCGAAGCGCATAGTAATCATACCGCGAGCGGCTCTTCACCGCGCGCAAAAATACGTCAGCCGTGAACTCCCGCGGCAACCCATCGGGCAAAAATGCGAGGTAGTCACATTTCTCCCTCAACACAAGCTCCGAGTTTATACTGCGAGGCACGGTATTCAGCTTCTCACCGCGACGGCGACCCGTTCCCTGCCGTCTGTATTCGTCGCAGTCAAGGAATACGAGCTTCACTGTAAGATTATTCGACAAAAGCAACCCTCGAAGCTTATAAAGCTCGAAGGCCACCGAATATATATTTCCTCGCGCGGGGCTCTTACGTCTCGTTACCCTACCGTCCTTCGATACTGTACATAGAGTCTTCCCTTCAATTATCGGGTGGACAACGGTCACGGGGCAAACGGGAAGAAATCGCTCGAGCTTACGCGAAAGAGCGGACAGTGCCCCCGTCTGTATCTCGGTTATTCTGCCGTCGCGCATTATATCAGCCACAGAGCCGAGAAATTCCACCTCGTGGTATTTCTCCTGCGGCTCATAATAGAGCTTAAGAAGCTTATGCATAGAGCGCTCGGCGAGAGTGCCTATACCCGAGGACAGCTCCTCTTCCAGCGCTACGCGCCGCCAAGCCGAAAGGAAGCGTTCGTTATCCGTCATAGCTTACGGGCTCACCGTCGGGATATATCGCACGGTATGCCGCCTCTACCGCCCCCTTATCGGGTGTGCAGTGCAAAAGGACGAGCTGAACCGAGGAAACGAGCTTATCTATAAGGCAGAGAGTCTTCACAGCAGCTATTGGCGAGCGTGGCATATAGACCTGCCCTGCGAGGCGCATAACGGCATCATCACGCGAGAGGAGCTCGGCCGTATTTGTGTCACCGCGCTCGACAAAGGTTATGGCACGTAGAGGAGCGCACTCGTTTCTACCGTAGCCCTCCTTCCCTCTATAGGGTGTACCGAAGACGTAGGGCAAGTCACCGACGAAGCGTATAATGGGCTTATCACCGTTGAGGTAATGTACTCTCTCCTTGCCTAACGTGTCTATCCAAAGGCGCGTATGAGTGGTTTTCCCTACACCGCTTTTCGCAGTAAAGGCGAGGGCATCACCCGAGAAATTCAGCGTCGCGGCGTGAAATACGAATGCATCGTATTCCGGAAGCCTTTCAGCGAGCTTTCTATAGATAGCGATGCTTTCAAGATACTCCCTGCTCTCTTTCGCGCTGCCGCGCTCGCGCTCTATTTCATCATCTGTAACAAGGAGGGTAATATCGGGAGCTTCTTCGGTAAGAAAATCTTTAGCAAGAGCTTCCATAAAAGGGTATTTATTATCGATCCCGACGGATATATCGGCAAGCTTTAGGGTAATCATACCGCACCTCCCAAAATCTTTTGTTTTAATTATACATCGAAGAAAAGACAAAGTCAATCTTATTGTCAAACATTTAAAAAAACTCGAATTTTTTTTCGGCGCTCGCATAAACGTGGGGCAGCCTGAAAAGAATAGACGTATAAGCTTTGGAAAAGGAGTGAAAATTATGAAAAAGGTCTTATGTATTTTTCTTTTGGCGGTGCTACTCGCAGGCTCTGTCTTCTCCGTTGCAGCATCGGCTGCCTTCGGCTCGGGTGTCGAGGTAATAGCCGAGGGAGTCACTATGATAAAAACGGGGCTTCTCGGGCAGAAGCTCTGCTTTACCGACGGGGATTTCAAGTCGGCATTCGCTATAACAGACTTTAAGAGCATTACGGTGACGAAGCTCCCCTCCAGCACAGAGGGAACTCTTCTTCTCGCGGGAAGGCGTGTGAAGGAGGGACAGGAGATAAAGCGGCGCAACGTCGCGGCTTTAGTATTCGTCCCTGCGAGCACGGAGGTGACGGAGGCGTCCTTCAGCTTTACTATTTCCGAGGGAAGCGGTACGGAAACCGTGTGTCAGATGAAATTTATCGACAAGATTAACTACGCGCCCGGGGTCCCCGATGCGAAGGAAACCTCGCTCTCGCTCTCGACGCAGTCCGAAATACCTCTTTTCGGAAAAATGGAGGCCACGGACCCTGAGGGAGACACGCTTCAATTCATTATAGTCGGATATCCGAAAAACGGCAGCATTCGCCTTACAGACGCGGCAGTCGGGACGTATAAGTACACTCCCGAGGCGGATTTCACGGGATACGACAAGTTCAGCTACGTAGCGCGCGACGAGTACGGAAACTATTCCGAGGTTATGACGGTAGGCATTCGCGTTATCGAGAGAATGTCAAGCGAGGTATTCGTTGATATGAAGGAGCGCTCCGAGTATAATGCGGCCGTCGCTATTACGGCTATGGGGATTATGAGCTCGAAGACGGTTGGTGACGACCTTTATTTCAGCCCTGATGAGAGTGTAACGAAGGCAGAATTTGTAGCTATGGCTATGAAGGCGTGCGGTATCAAGGGTGATACGTCCACATCATCTAGCTTCTTCGACGACAACGCAGATATTCCCGTTTCTCTCACTCCATACGTTGCGAAGGCCCAGAGAATGGGAATCGTGGACGGTGAGTGGACAGAACAGGGGCTTGTTTTTGAGCCAAACCGTACCATAACAAAGTATGAAGCGGCTATGATTATGTCACGGATAGTCGGTGTTAAGGAGGGCGACGAGGAGTCGAGCTATCTCGAGGAGTCGAGCGTACCGATTTTTGCCAGGGCAAGCATCGGCGCTATGGTTACGCTCGGTATATTCGATGCCGGCGGAGAGGGGACGGATTACTCCGCGGGAGTAACGAAGGCAGAAGCCGCTGAATATCTCTACAGGCTTATGAGCGTATAAACAAAAAGGAGTATGCGTGTTATCCTTAACATAGAACACGCATACTCCTTTTTAATTTAGTAAAAAATGAATGGCGTATAAAAGATAATTTGCAATTTTTTATACGTGTTTTATTCATTATTGTTTGTTTTGTTGCATTTTCGGCCGTTTTTCGCGGTTGTTCAGTCAAGTGCAGTGCTCTTCGCTATTCTGCGCGCTATTTCGCGGGGAAGGTCAGACGGAGTAACGCCGAATACGGAGAGCTCGTCTGCGAGTATATCTGCTGCCTCGCCGTGATAATATACGGACAGTGCCGCAGCTGTGAGCACACAGCCCGAGCTAGCAACCTGTGCGGCCAAGAAGCCTGCCAGCACGTCTCCGCTGCCCGCCTTCGAAAGAGCGGACGAGCCTGTAGAGTTTATATAGACCTTATCGCCGTCGGTGACAATTGTTCCCGCTCCTTTAAGGACGAGGACGGTTCCCGTACGCCTCGCGAAATCTAAGGCGGTTTCAATTCTCCTCGACTGTACCGACGCTACGGGAGAGCCGAAGAGCCGTGAAAATTCGAGGGGGTGAGGTGTCAGCACGACTGTTCTCGGCGAGTGGGAAAGAAGCTCGCAGGACTGCTCCTTATTTTCGGCAAGAGAATTTATCGCATCGGCATCAAGAATAAGGGGCGAGCCCTCCTCCGCAATAAGCCTTCTCACCAGCATCGAGAGCCCATCGGTAACAGAGGAGCCCGAGCCGACCAGTGTTGCGGTATGCGATGACGAAAGCGCTGCTATTTTCTCCACATCGGCGGCAGTGATATCAAGAGAGTCAAACGAGTGATATATTACCTCGGGAAATTTCGCGCGGAGCTCCTCTGAAAGAGATGCGGGCCCGACGTAGGTGACATAGCCGACACCGCCGCGAAGTGCTGCCTCGACGGCGAGGTGTGCCGCTCCGCGATAGCGCTCCGAGCCGCACACGATGAGGAGCTTACCGAAAGAGCCCTTACTGCCATTCTCGTCTCGACGGGGCAAAAAAGAGGCGGCGAGCTTCTTATCTACAAGCTCAAATCTAAAGGAAAACTCGCTCTTCAGCTTATCTATAGGAAGCCCTATATCGTCGTATACTATCCTGCCAACAAAGGAACGGGCGGGATATGACACGAGACCCGGCTTAACAAACGAGAGTGCGACAGTGGTATCTACCGAGCAGGCATAGGCCTCGGAGATGCTTCCGTCGTCGGCATTGACCCCGAGGGGAACGTCTATTGCTATTTTATACGCGCGGGTCGAGCTGTTAACGCAGGCTATGAGCTCGGACAGTCCCTCGGGCATAGCGCCCTCAAAGCCCGTGCCGAAGACCGCATCGACGATACAGTCGGAGTCGCGGATAAATCCGAGAGTTTCGGGGCTGATGTTAAGCTTCTCTATCCTTCCGCCGTCGGCGGCGTATTTTTCAAGAAAGACGCGTCCCGCGTAGCCCTCCTGCATTTTCCCGAAGACATCAAAGACCGTAAGGTCGTACTCATCTCTTATCAGAGATGCGAGCGCGTAGCCGTCGCCACCGTTATTACCGCTTCCCGCGAGTATTGTAACCTTCGCACCGCTCTTTACGTGCGAGCGAAGGCATTCGGCAACTGCTCTGCCGCTGCGTAAAATCAAGTCGGGGAGCGGAATACCGAGTGTTTTATTGGAATATTCGTCAATTTTCTTTATCATCGAGGATAATGCAAGATACATATAAAGACCTCTCTTTCGTTCTTTATTTTACCACATCGCGGCGATATGTGCAAGCCGAGATACGATTTTTTTATCATTCGACGAAAAAATATTTACAAGAGCGGAATTTTTTGGTATAATAATATTAATAGATAAAGAGAAACGAGGTGTAATATGTCAAGTAAGCTTATAATAACGATAGCGCGTCAATACGGAAGCGGTGGGCGCGAGATAGGAGAGAGGTTAGCCGAGCTGCTCGGCATCCCCCTCTACGACAAGGAGCTGATAAAGGAGTCGGCGACGCGCGGAGAGCTCGACGAGGGAGTTCTTAAGAGGGCTGACGAGTCTGCGGCGAACAGCCTGCTTTACACGCTGGCTATGGGCTCTAACGTGCTCGGCACAACTATGAGCTTCGGGTACAAGATGCCCTTAAACGACAAGCTTTTCATTTTGCAGTCGGAGGTGATAAAGGAGTACGCCGAGGCAGGAAGCTGCGTTATTATCGGCAGATGCGCCGACTATGTGCTCCGCGACGAGAAGAACGTGCTCCGGCTGTTCATATACGGAGACCTCGACCACAGGCGTGCCAGGGTTGCAGAGAGGCACCCCGAGGTGAAGCCCAACCAAATAATCGACGTAATCAACAAGACCGACAAGCGCCGCGCATCGTACTACAACTTCTATACGGGCAACAAGTGGGGCAAGTACGATAACTACGACCTCGCGGTCAACTCCTCGACTCTCGGCATCGACGGAACGGCGGAGATGATAGCGGCGGTTGCGCGGGTGTTAATGGAAAAATAAAACCTAATAAAAAAAGCAGGAGTATGCGTGTTTTCGCTTACGGTAACACCGTAACTCCTGCCGTTTTTTATTAGAAATTCTCGGGGTAAACACCGTCCGCTGTCAGCTGGCGGAAGGCCTTTATAACCGCGGGCTTATCCTCCTTATAGGTAACGCCGTACCACTTATCCTCGTTATCGAGAACGCGTACGTCTGCCTTCCCCTCGGCTATGAGCTCTGCTACGACGGTGGGAAGGAAAAACTCGCATTTCTCGGGATTCTTCGCGAGATTCTCGTCAAGGAACGCAGGAAAACGCGCCTCGCACTCACGAAGATAGGACGGAGTGAAGCCCCAAAGGTTCATCGAAACGAGCGTTTCGGGGTCGAGGTCATAGTCTGTATCTCCCTCGGTATAGTAGATATCACCCTGTCTTGTGCCTATTTTCGTGCGCTCAACGACGCCCGTCAGCATTCCGTCCCGAACCGAGCATACACCGCGCGAGACTGTTCCCTCCTCGGTAACGGTATTCTTAATTCTGTAGCCAACCATAGCATAATGATATTTACCGTCGTCGTTCGTATTTTTAAGAAAATTATAGATTTTCTCGAAGGCGTGCGCGCCGTAATAATCGTCGGCATTTATGACTGCGAAGGGGGCGTCGACAGTGCCGAGACAGCAAAGGAGCGCGTGAGCGGTTCCCCACGGCTTACGCCTGCCGTCGGGCACTGAATAGCCCGCGGGCAGCTTATCAAGCTCCTGATAGACATATTTTACGTTAATATTCTTACCTGCAAGATGCGCGTCCATAACCTCGCGAAACTCGCGCTCGATTTCCTTCTTTATTATGAAGGTAACGTCGCGGAAGCCTGCACGGATAGCATCGTAAATGGAAAAGTCGATAATTATGTGACCTTTATCGTCAACCTTATCAATCTGCTTAAGTCCGCCGTAGCGAGACCCCATTCCTGCGGCCATTATCACAAGCTCGGGATTTTTCATATTTAACTCCTTATAGGTTTATATTTTTTACTATCACAATTATGTCAAATTTTTTCACTGTTGTCAAGCGAAATAAGACCTAAAGGTTTGTAAAATCGCGCAAATCGAGAAATATTTTACAAAAATTTCGGCGGTACTTGAAATCGGGCGAAATTTGGCGTATAATGAAGCTAAAGAAAATCGGAAGGAGAACGCGATGAGTACGTTTCACTTGGTTGACCATCCCTTAATTCAGCACAAGCTAACGATTATGAGAGATAAAAACACAACGACGAAGGATTTTAAGCAGCTGCTAGACGAGATATCTATGCTTATGGGCTATGAGGTAACGCGCGACCTGCCACTCGAGGACGTAGAGGTTGAGACACCTATCACACGTGCTACCTTCAAGCGTATTGCGGGCAAGAAGCTCGCTATAGTTCCGATACTCCGCGCAGGACTCGGTATGGTGGACGGGCTTCTCCGCCTCGTACCAGTGGCGAGGGTGGGTCACATAGGCCTTTACCGCGACCACGTGACGCATGAGCCCGTGGAATACTACTGCAAAATGCCGTCCGACATCGAGGAGAGGACGGTTATAATAGTTGACCCTATGCTCGCGACAGGAGGCTCTGCGGCAGATGCTATAACTACGGTAAAAGCAAGGGGAGCTAAAAAAATAATCCTGATGTGCCTCGTATGCGCACCGGAAGGGGTTAGGCGTGTGCAAAGCACTCACCCCGACGTGGATATTTTCGCGGCGGCGCTCGACGAGCGGCTTAATGAAAACGCATACATCGTCCCCGGTCTCGGCGACGCGGGTGACAGAATTTTCGGTACACTTTAATGCGCGAGATTGCTATAGGAAAAAACGATGCGGGGCAAAGGCTCGACAAGTTTCTCACGAAGGCGCTCGACCTGCCTGTAGGCCTTCTCTACAAGTCTGTACGGACGAAGAAAATAAAGGTGAACCGCAAGCGTGCGGAAATAGGGCAGATACTCTCCGAGGGTGACGTGCTTCAATGCTTTCTCGCGCCCGAGTTCTTCGCGAAGCTCGACGGGACGGAGACGCCCGACGTATCCCTAGAGAACATCACGCCGAAGCTAAATATAGTATACGAGGACGAGAATATACTGCTCGTTGATAAGCCCGAGGGGGTTTCGGTTCACGAGGATGAGGGCAGCAAAATTAATACCCTTATCGTGCATATCCAAGCCTACCTTTACAAGAGTGGAGAATACGACCCTATGGCCGAGCAGAGCTTCGCACCCGCGCTCGCGAACAGGATAGACAAGAACACGGGCGGCATCGTAATAGCTGCGAAGAATGCCGAGGCCCTGCGAATACTTAACGAAAAAATACGCGCACGCGAGCTCGACAAAAGATACCTTGCTCTAATCCACGGCGTACCGAAGGAAAAGAGTGCCACGCTTCGCGGATATCTGCTAAAGGACTCGACAACGAACACTGTGAAGGTATACGACAAAAGCCCACCGCGCGGTGCGAAGACTATAGTTACGAAATACAAGGTATTATCATCACACGCGAACCTCTCGCTCATAGAGGTCGAGCTCCTCACAGGCAGAACACACCAGATACGCGCGCATATGGCGCATATAGGCCACCCGCTCGTCGGCGACGGCAAATACGGCGTAAACAGAAGCGACCGCGAGCTTGGCTTCAAGCATCAAGCACTCTACTCCTACAGACTGAAATTCAGCTTCACAACGGATGCGGGAATTTTAGAATATCTCCGAGACAAAGAGTTTTCGATTGAGCCGAGTAAAATTCACTTTACAAAAGGATATATGTAGAAAAAAGCCCCGAATCGGGGCTTTTTTAATGAATAATGAAGATTTATTGTTGATTTTCTTCGCAAGCTCGAAAATCTTCGTTTAAGATTAGGCGCGGTTGAAGCACTTAAATGGAAGCTACCTACAGATTTAGACCCTTCGCGCTTTTACATAAGCTCTCCACTCTTGCCCCGTTATGCTCAGGGTGACAGCTATGCCGTCATTTCGAGCAGTACATACCCCCTAGGGTGAGTGGTAAGAACGCGACAAATCTGGCATTATCACCAAAATACTAATCTTTTAAAGCGAGGGGATTTTGTGAGGGAGGGTTCGTTCTTCGAGCCGAAGGCGTAGCTACCTACGCCGAGTGTGAGAAAACGGGCAGTCCCACCAAAATACACCGCTTTAACGCCCGGTGGAGCCGAAGCCGCCGATCCCCCTCACCGTTTCGGAAAGCTCGTCCGCTTCCTCAAACTCTGCGTGCAGGAACGGGACTATCGCAAGCTGTGCTACACGCTCGCCGGGCTCAATACGGGCAGGGGTGTCAGTATGGTTGTGGAGTGCAACCCTTATCTCGCCTCGATAGTCTGCGTCTATAACACCGACCTTGTTAGCTGGAGCGAGACCGCGCTTCGCGCCCATACTGCTCCGTGCGAAGACAAGACCGCAATAGCCCTCGGGTATCTCGACCGCTATGCCTGTGTGAAGCATCTCGGTGGTGTGCGCCGGTATCTCAATCGCACCGTCAAGTATGACGTAGAGGTCTGCTCCGGCAGAATATTCGGTACCGTATGTAGGAATTATTGCTCTTTCATCAAGCTTCTTTACGTTCAATTTCATTTTCTGTTCTCCCCGTATGTTTTATCAAGACGGCAGCCGTCCCATATTACAATTTCACCGGCTGCCCGAGTTTTGTTCATATCAATTATGCGCTGGTTAGCCGAGCCGCGAAAGCGAAGGCCGAGCCGCTTCTCCTCCTCAACAAATCTGCCGTCGACAAGTATATCGACGAGCGAAAGTATTTCGGCAGTCACCTCTATACATTTCGGGTGCTCTCCGCGTTCTCCTGCCAGCTCCTCATACAGATTTCCTGTAAAGAGCCACAGGTCACGGGTCGGAAAGCGCTCCTTAAACCGCTTCAAAAACGGAAGCAACGCTCTCTGATTTTCGGGCTCCATAGGCTCCCCGCCGAGAAGGGTCAGCCCCCTCACCGACGGTATCTCGAAGGTTTCGAATATCTCCCTCTCCGTCTCCTCGGTAAAGGGCTCGCCGTAATCGAAGCTCCATGTCTCGGGCTGAAAGCAATTTTTACACCTATTCCGACAGCCGCTAACGAAAAGGGTGGTTCTTATTCCCTCTCCGTTCGCGATATCGAATTTTTTTATATTACAGTAGTTCATTGTAAACTTTCATTTACCTTTCGGCATTAATTTATCTTTTAAGAACACACCCGTGTAAGATTTTTCACACTGTGACACCTCTTCGGGAGTACCTGTGGCAACCACCGTACCGCCGCCGTCGCCGCCCTCGGGACCGAGGTCGATAATATAATCACAGGTCTTTATAAGGTCGAGATTATGCTCTATTACGATAACGGTATTTCCCGCCTCGGCAAGCCTGTCGAGTATGGTAATGAGCTTCGACACGTCCTCAGTGTGAAGGCCGGTGGTCGGCTCATCGAGGATATAGACCGTTCGGCCCGTAGAGCGCTTCGAGAGCTCTGTCGCGAGCTTTACCCTTTGCGCTTCGCCGCCCGAGAGTGTTGTCGATGACTGACCTATTTTTATATAACCAAGCCCTACGTCAAAGAGTGTCGTGAGCTTTCTCTGTATCTGCGGAATACCGTCGAAGAAGGAAATTCCCTCCTCCACCGACATTTCGAGAACGTCGTATATGCTCTTCCCCTTATACTTCACGTCGAGGGTATCTCTGTTATATCTCATTCCGTGGCAGACGTCGCATTTCACGTAGACATCGGGCAGGAAATTCATCTCAATACATCTGACACCGTCGCCCTCGCAGGCTTCGCACCTTCCGCCCTTCACGTTAAAGGAAAATCTGCCTGCATCGTAGCCCTTCGCCTTCGCGTCCTTCGTTTTCGCAAAGAGATTTCTTATATCGGTGAAAAGTCCCGTGTAGGTCGCGGGGTTTGAGCGCGGGGTTCTGCCTATCGGGCTCTGGTCTATCGCTATAACCTTATCAAGATGCTCGAGGCCCGTAATTTCGCGAACGCGACCGGGATATGTTATCGCACGGTTGAGATTTTTCGCCAGCGTGCGAAGAAGGCACGCGTTTATCAGCGAGGATTTACCGCTTCCCGAGACACCCGTTACTGCAACGAAGCAGCCGAGTGGAATATCGACGTCCAGAGATTTGAGGTTATTTTCCTCTGCTCCGCGTATCTTAAGGAAATTACCGTTTCCTGCTCTTCTGTTCTTCGGGACGGCTATTTCACGTCTGCCCGAGAGGTAATCGCCCGTTATCGAGTGAGTGTTCTCGGCAACCTCGCCGGGTGTACCCGCCGCGACAACCTCACCGCCGTGTATACCTGCACCCGGACCTATATCGACAATATAATCCGCCTCACGCATAGTGTCCTCATCGTGCTCGACAACTATTACGGAGTTTCCGAGGTCGCGAAGCCTTTTTAGCGTTCCTATCAGCTTACAGTTATCTCTCTGGTGGAGACCTATCGAGGGCTCGTCAAGTATATATAGGACGCCCGTAAGCGCAGAGCCTATCTGCGTTGCGAGCCTTATTCTCTGCGCTTCGCCGCCCGAAAGTGTTCCCGCGCTTCTCGAAAGCGAGAGGTAATCGAGGCCTACGCTGACGAGGAAATTAAGCCTTGCCTTTATTTCCTTCAGTATTTCCTTTGCAATTTTCGCCCGCATTTCGTCGAGCTCGAGCTCCTCGAAATGACGGAGCATTTTGTCTATCGAGAGTCGGCACACCTCGTCGATATTGAGTCCGCCGACGGTAACGCCGAGAACCATATCGGAGAGTCTTCTTCCGCGGCAGGCGGGGCACGCCACCTCTTCTACGAACTCCTGATAATAGTCGCCGCCCTGCATTCTCATACGCTTCTCGATTATGGGAACTATGCCGTCGAAGGTGGTGTTGTATTCCCTTCCTTCCTTACCGAAGTAGCGCATTACGTTATATTTTCTCGTACCCGAGCCGTACATCAGGACGTTCATCTGCTCGGGGGTATAGTCCATAAGCGGGGTATCCAGAGTAAAGCCGTATATTTCACCGACGGCGGCGACGAGGGGGCCCGTCCAAGAGTCCTCAGTCATAGTTTTAAAGCCGTTGGCCGCAATACCGCCCTCGCGAAGCGAGAGCTCCTTAAAGGGAGTAAGCTTTTCTATGGATATCCTCTGCATATTTCCAATGCCCGCACACTCGGGGCACGCGCCTATCGGATTATTAAAGGAAAACATACGCGGCTCAAGCTCGGGAAAGCTTATGCCGTGCTCCTCACAGGCGTATTTTTCCGAGAACTCGAGCTCACACTCGTCCTCACCGTCCCTCGGCACCGTTACGACAGTCACCCTGCCGTCTGCGGTACGTAGCGCGCTCTCGACCGAGTCGGAAAGGCGTGCACGCATACCGTCCTTTATAACGAGGCGGTCTACGACGATGTCTACAGTATGCTTTAGGTTCTTATCTAGCTCTATATTTTCAGAAAGGTCGTACATTATTCCGTCGACACGGACACGGGTAAAGCCGCTCTTCTTCGCTGCGGAAAAAACCTTCTCGTGCATACCCTTTTTCGCCCTTACCATAGGTGCGAGCACCATAAAGCGCGTGCCCTCGGGGAGTGTCAGTATTTTATCGACAATGCTGTCGAGCGACTGCTGAACTATCTCGCGACCGCAAACGGGACAGTGCGGAATACCTACCCTCGCATAAAGAAGGCGAAGGTAGTCGTATATTTCGGTCACCGTACCGACGGTGGAGCGAGGGTTCTTCGAGGTGGTCTTCTGGTCTATGGATATCGCGGGGGAAAGTCCCTCGATAAGGTCCACCTCGGGCTTATCCATTTGCCCTATAAACATTCTCGCATAGGACGAAAGGCTCTCGACAAAGCGTCTGTGCCCCTCTGCGTAGAGGGTATCGAACGCGAGCGAGGACTTACCGCTTCCGGAGAGACCCGTCAGAACGACGAGCTTATCGCGCGGTATCGTAACGTCAATATTTTTAAGGTTATTGACCTTCGCTCCCTTAATAATTATTTCCTTCTGCATTATTTATTTTCCTGCTCTTAATTCTTTAATTCTGTCGCGAATGAACGCCGCCTGCTCAAATTCGAGACGCTTCGCGGCATCGCGCATCTCTGCGGTGAGAGTTTCTATCATACGCTCGCGCTCGAGCTTCGAGAGCTTCTTCGCATCGGCGGGCTTCGCTCGCTTTCCTATTTCTATTACGTCGGCTACCTTTTTCTTAACGCTCTCGGGAGTTATACCGTGCTCCTCGTTATAGCGCATCTGTATCTCTCGGCGGCGGTTGGTTTCATCTATCGCGCCCTTCATAGAACGCGTCACGGTATCTGCATACATAACTACGTGGCCGTTTACGTTTCTCGCGGCGCGTCCGACCGTCTGTATCAAGGAGGTTTCGCTTCTTAAAAAACCCTCCTTATCCGCATCGAGTATAGCGACGAGAGATACCTCGGGTATATCAAGTCCCTCACGAAGGAGGTTTATGCCGACGAGGACGTCAAATTCTCCGAGGCGCAGGTCGCGGATTATCTCCATACGCTCGAGCGTTTCGACCTTATGGTGTATATATTTGACCTTAACTCCGTTTGCCAAGAGGTAGTCTGTAAGGTCCTCTGCCATTTTAGTGGTGAGTGTTGTGACAAGCACCTTCTCGCCGCGCTCGACAGTCAGACGTATCTCGCCGAGTAGGTCATCGACCTGCCCCTCTATAGGTCTTACCTCTATTTTCGGGTCTATAAGCCCTGTGGGACGGATAAGCTGCTCAACCTCGCTCGAGCTCTCCTGTCTTTCGTAATCTCCGGGAGTTGCGCTGACGAACACGACCTGCCCGAGCCTCTCCTCGAACTCGTCGAAAAAGAGCGGACGGTTATCAAAGGCGGACGGAAGGCGGAAGCCGTACTCGATAAGGTTACGCTTTCTCGCATAGTCGCCGCCGGACATACCGCGCACCTGCGGCAGGGTTACGTGGCTCTCGTCTATAAACATTATAAAATCGCGCGGCATATAGTCAAGTAACGTATAGGGCGTTGAGCCCTCGGGTCTGCCGGAGAGAACGCGCGAATAATTCTCTACACCCGAGCAAAAGCCCACCTCACGGAGCATTTCGAGGTCGTATTTCGTTCTTTCCTCTATTCTCTGTGCTTCGATAAGCTTGTTTTCCGCTCTGAAAAACTTAACACGCTCACGCATTTCCTCCTCTATTTCAAGGAGGGCCGCCTCACGGCGCTCGTCTGACACGGCGTAGTGCGTTGCGGGAAAAATAGCGGTATATGAGAGATATTCTATAACGTCGCCCGTGAGTGTATTTATCTTCGACAGCCTGTCTATCTCGTCACCGAAGAACTCAACTCTTACTGCGTGCTCCCTCCCGCTCGCGGGGAATATCTCTACGACATCACCGCGCACTCTGAACTTATTTCTGATAAAGTTCATATCGTTTCTCTCGTAGCTTATGGAAACGAGGCGCGCGATAAGCTCATCACGTGACATCTCCTGCCCCGGGCGCAGGGATACGAGCAATCCGTTATACTCCTCGGGGTCACCGAGAGAGTAAATACAGGACACCGACGCAACTATTATGACGTCGCGGCGCTCGAAGAGCGCGGAGGTTGCGCTGTGACGGAGCATATCTATCTCGTCGTTTATCATAGCGTCCTTCTCTATATACATATCCTTACCGGGGATATAGGCCTCGGGCTGGTAGTAGTCGTAGTAGGAGACAAAATACTCTACCGCATTTTCGGGGAAAAACTCGCGGAACTCCGTACAGAGCTGGGCCGCGAGAGTTTTGTTGTGAGCGAGAACTAGGGTCGGGCGGTTAAGGTTGGCTATGACGTTCGCCATAGTAAAGGTCTTACCCGAGCCGGTTACACCGACGAGGGTCTGCGCGCGCTCGCCTGCGAGTATACCCTCTGTCAGAGCGCGTATAGCCTCTGGCTGGTCGCCCGTCGGCTTAAAATTACTTTTCAGCTTAAAGGTATCCTTCATTCGCCCGTCTCTCCTTTTCGCAAAATTCTACATAATATATTATACCCTAATTTATTTTAAAAGTAAATAGGGATAAATAAAAAATGTAGTGTGCTTAAATTTCGTAGCGTATGAAAAATCTTGTTGCATTTTTCCTCCCCCTGTGATATAATGGTTTCGCGACACAATTGAATAATCAACAGAATAAGGGGGTACTATACCTATTAGTACTCTCCACTATCCTTATTCTGTTGGATAATTGTGTCGCAGCAATGTGGGGTGTGCTTTTAGGAGTGCACTTGCTTTGCGGGTGCACTTTTTTTGTTTTTGTGGGGGTATTATGGTAATTGCATTTTGCGGTCAGAGCCTGTGCTACAGCACGGAGAAGCTGGCAATGAAGGTAAGCGAGACGCTTCGCCTCGCGGTTGGAGATAAGGAAGCTGACATATACGTTGGGGCTTACGGGATATTCGACCGTCTAGCTCTCGGCTGCTGTATTAACTACAAGAAAGAGCATCCGGGAGTCAGAGTTTTTCTCGTAACGCCTTTTTCCGACGTCGAATATGAAAAGAAGCATATCAAGCCAATTTGTGACGGAGTTGATGAGGTCGTTTATCCGCCCGTTCAAAACGTTGCTCCGCGATACGCCACCGCAGAGGCGATAAAGTGGGCGGTGGACAAGGCCGATACGGTAATAGCTCATATTGACCGCAACTTCGGTGTGGCATACAGAAGCTATCAATATGCCAAAGCACTCGGTCGGAAGATTATTAACCTCGCGGACAAAAGAATAAAATGACGAAAGGGGCTGTCACATTTAGGCAGAAGTAAATAAAAAACGGCAGAGGCGCTTCAAAAATAATGTGCCTCTGTCGTTTCTTTTGTGAATTGAAAGAAAACAAGGTCGAAAGCCTTCGGTTTTCCTCGCTTCAATTAAGGTTTCTTATTTTATTGTCGTTTCCTAGCTCAACGCACCTTTGTACGTCTATCGGTCTCGCTGTGGCTCGGTCACACTCGCCAAAAAGGCTTTATCAAATCTTTTTATACGCTCGTGCCGTTTCGCTACGTCAACCAACAATTTCTGCTCAAAATCCGTTCGCCCCAAGGTTCTGTTCTCATCAAGAATTCACAAATCGTGTACTTACAACCGATTTCATATTTTAGCCACGGTATACCTGAATTCTTAATTAGAGGGCTCCTTTGAATTTCCAGATTTTATAAATATCCCTTCTGCTCTGCGCGGGAGAGCGCAGCCGCTACAGCGGCGGGCTTTAATCCAACGTGCACAGAAAGCTTATCGGAGTCGCGGGTACCGAGCTCGGCAGAAAGAGCGGCGAGCCGTCCGTAAAGCCGTGCGCGGTAACACGCGCGGACATAGAAGCCGAAGCCCCAATAGCCGTGAGCTACAACGGGTATGAGCAGTGCCATAGGGACGTAAAGTCCGCGAAGCGCCACGAGGGCAAGAACGAGCGTGCCCGCTATGGCCGATACGGCGGAAAAGAGCGACAGACAGAGCCAGACGTGCGACATGCGCTTCGCTTTTTTCATATTATCCCCCTTCTCCTTCACTCATTATGTTTGTTTTCTTACAAAATTCTACAAAAATCAGTTATCCCAGTTATGGTACACGGCGTTAACGTCGTCGTCCTCGTTAAACTTATCGAGCATTTTCTCCATATTCTCGATATCCTCCTCGGCGGTAAGCTCGACGTACGTCGAGGGAACCTTCGCAAGGTCGGCGGTATCGAGCTTATAGCCGAGAGCTATGATAGCCTCGCGCACTGCATCGAAATCAGCGGGGTCGGTATAAATAGTATACTCGCCCTCATCGCATCTGATATCCTCTGCTCCGCACTCGAGAGCATCCTCCATTATCTTATCCTCTTCTATTTCCTCATCCTCGTCGACTATGGTGATGACGCCCTTCTCCTCAAAGAGGTAGCCTACACAGCCATTCTGCCCGAGGTTTCCGCCATATTTACTGAAGGCGGCGCGAACGTTTCCTGCGGTACGGTTACGGTTATCGGTCGAGGTCTCGACGATAATGGCAACTCCCGAGGGGCCATAGCCCTCGTAAACGATTTCCTCAAAGTTGATGTCGCTGTTATCGGTAAATTTCTTTATGGTACGCTGAATGTTATCGTTCGGAACGTTATTTGCCTTCGCCTTCGCGATAAGGTCGCGGAGCTTCGAGTTATTGTTCGGGTCAGCGCCGCCCGCCTTTATGGCCACTGCCATTTCCTTACCGATTTTTGTGAAAATCTTCGCCTTTGCGGCATCGGATTTTTCTTTCTTATGCTTGATATTATTCCATTTAGAATGTCCTGACATATTATTTCTCCTAAAAATTAAATCTTATCGGGCGTCTGCATGCATATCAGACGAAGTGCGGTTTTAAGCACGGTGTTAGCAGCCTTCGTAAGAGCTACACGGCTCGACTTCAAGGCTTCGTCCTCGCAGGTGACTATTTTACACTCGTGATAGAAGCGGTTGAAGGCGGCTGCAAGGTCGAGGATATATCTCGTCACGATGCTAGGCTCATACTCCGCGAGGGCAGCCGAAATGCGCTCGGGAAATACGGAGAGCGTTTTAGCAAGCTCGAACTCGACGTCGGAGAGCTCTGCCTCCGTCATAGCAACGTCACCCGTGACACGCTCGAGCACCGAGCAGGTACGAGCGTAGGTATACTGGACGTAGGGGCCGGTATTGCCCTCGAACGAGAGCGCGTCCTCCATCATAAAGTTTATATCTCTCATACGGTTATTCGAAAGATAATAGAAGACTATCGCGCCGACGCCGACCTTCTCCGCTATTTCCATACATTCGGCCTCGTCGGGGTGCTTCTCGCGCGTTATTTCGGCAACGCGCGCTATTGCCTCGCGGAAGAGGTCCTTCAGCAGTATGACGTTACCCGTTCTCGTCGCAAGCTTTGCTCCGTTTATGCTGACGGTGCCGTAAGGGACGTGGACGAGCTTATCATGCCATTCGTAGCCCATAAGCTCCACGACCTTAAACCACTGTGCAAAGTGGAGCGACTGTGCGGCGCTGGTGACGTAGATTTCCTTATCGAATTTATAGGTATCATACCTATAGACTGCGGCGGCGATATCACGGGTCGGGTAGAGGGTGGTGCCGTCGCGCTTAAGGATAAGGCAGACCGGCATATTCCACTTCTCAAGATTTACTATCGAGGCGCCGTCATCGAGCTCGAGGAGTCCCATATTACGGAGCTTCTCAACCTGGGCGGGCATTTTATCTGTATAGAAGCTCTCACCCTTATAGCTATCAAACTCGATACCGAGCTGGCGGTAGGTCTTCTCATACTCCTCGAGGCTGACGGAGACAAACCACCGCCAAAGCTCGAGGTTTTCACCGTCGCCGTGCTCGAGCTTCGCGAACTCTGCACGCGAACGGTCACCGAGGTCAGAGTGCTTCGAATCTCCCGAGGCCTCCTCCTCCGCCTTTATTTCGTTATTTATTCTGACGTAGAGCTTGACGAGCTCATCGACTCCGCCCTCCTCTATCGTCTTCTTATCACCCCAGAGCTTGTACGCTACGATAAGCTTACCGAACTGCGTACCCCAGTCGCCGAGGTAATTTATACCTACGCACTTATATCCCTCAAACTCGTGAAGGAGCTTTAGGGAGTGGCCTATGACGGTCGTACCGAGGTGGCCTATGTGGAAGGGCTTCGCGACATTAGGGGAGGAGTAGTCAAGGACCACAGTCTTCCCCTCTCCAGTCATGCCAGAGCCGTATTTTTCGCCGTGGGTGAGCACGTCCGTGACGACGCGGCGTGCGAATTTCGAAGGGCTTATCTTAAAGTTAAGGTAGCCGCCGAGCGCGGACACCTCGGAAAATTCCTCACAAAAGAAGCTGTCTTTGAGCGTCTTCGCAATATCTACCGGCGAGCGGCGGAGCGTCTTTGAGAGGCGGAAGCACGGCAGGGCGAGGTCGCCCATATTTTTATCGGGGGGATATTCCAGCATTCCGAATATCTCGTCCTCGGTGAGGAGACCCTCACCGAATTTATCAGCTATGCACACTGCCAAGAGTGCGGCTGTTTTTTTCTTCAAAGCAAGCATATATAACCTCTTAAATTGAATTTTTCATACGCACGAATTTACGCCCGTCCTCACGGCGCGGCACAAGACGCGCGGGCACGAAGGTGTGCATATTAAAGGCATAGGCGAGAGCCGAGGGGGCACCCGACTCGATATAAAACTCTCCCTCCGACTCGGAGACGAGCACCGCGGGCAGCTCCTCGCCGCGCTCAAGAGCCTCTGCAAGCGCGGGGATATCGGCACCGTCGGCATCATCGGGAAAATTCAGACGTTCGGGGCTGACCAGCACACGGGAGTACGAGGGGTCGGACTCCCAGGCGTGAAGCGACGAGATAATAACTGCCGCAACCTCGTCGGGGGAAGCTACTGTGGTATCGACTACGAGAGAGTAATTTGAAAGATCCTTTATATCCACGCCGTAGCGCTCGGAATACCTTTTCTGCTCCGAGAGGCGTCTGGCTCTCGTATCGGCGACGGTCTCGCCAAGGGT
This sequence comes from Clostridia bacterium, assembly GCA_017453365.1. Lineage (GTDB taxonomy): Bacteria > Bacillota > Clostridia > Oscillospirales > CAG-272 > UBA1740. The sequence goes on along the minus strand of JAFTKH010000022.1, from coordinate 11,481 downwards.
CGCGGCGTGCTCGCCCTTACGCCCTGCGTTCATAATACGGAGCGCGCTCGTTTCGATATCAGTCGAGAGGTACACGCGGAAGGTGCCCTCGGTAAAGTGCCACGCCATACGCGAATCGATAACGAGGGCGCGCGGGTCGTGTGAGAGCGCTCTTATGCCGTCGTCTATCATAGTATCTATCTCGGGGTGTGTTTCCATATACTTATTCAGCTCGACGACCGTCATTCCGCGCTCCTCCGCTATTTTGCGGACTATAGAGCCTGTAGAATAATATTCGGCGCCGAGAGCTGACGTCAAGAGCGCCGACACGGTACTTTTACCGCTGCCGAGGTCGCCCGCCAAGGAGATTTTACTGTTCATAGTGCAACACCTTTCTTTTAACTTATATATTATATACTAATTTTATGGCGTTGTCAACCGAATTTACCAAAAATGCTATAGCAGAAAAGAAATCGCCGCCTACAAAAAAATTTATTTCCTTTATTGAATAAATTCTCCGCGACGGGAAGAAAATAGATACAGAATTTTCGGAAAGGAAGAACAAAATGGAAAAAAAGTTTAAGTTCAGCGACAAGCCCGCGCTTACAAAATTCATCTACGGTGCGGTCATCGCCATACTCTGCATCACCGCCATTGTTATCGGTATCGTATCGGCGAGCAACAAGGCCCCCGATGATACCGAAACGCCCAATCCCCCTGTATCGGACGGAAACGGAGACGGTGAGGGTGACGGTCAAAATCCCCCCCAAACAGACGACAAGCCCGAGGAGAAGCTCACCTTTACGGCGCCTATGGTCGGCGAGGTAACAAAGGGGCACAGTCTTACGGCTCCCGTATTTTCTCTCACTCTCGGTGAATGGAGAGTTCACACGGGGCTCGACATCTCCTGTGAGGAGGGGGCGAGCGTCTATGCATCCGAGGACGGTGAGATAACGGGCATTTACAGCGACCCGATGCTCGGTTACACTGTAGAGATAACTCACTCCGATGAGATAAAGACGAGATACTCCAATCTCGACGGCGATTCTCTTTCGGAGCTCAAGGTTGGGGACAAGGTTACCTCGGGTGACAAGATAGGCACGGTCGGCGACAGCTCTATTTCCGAGCTTGCCGAGGAGCCGCACCTTCATTTCGAGATGATAGTTACCGACACAAAGGTAAATCCTCTCGATTATATATCCGAGGAGTCTAAGAAGGCTTCGTTCGGGATAGGTGCCGAGGAAGAGTAAGACTGATTTATTCAGGCAAAAACAAACGGAAAACGGGCGAAGGTGCACAGAACAAAGCACTTTCGCCCAAACTTTATGCGTTTTGAAAAAAATCCTTATCCCTATTGCTTTTTCGCTCTCCGTATGCTAAAATAGGTACATATCCCCCTGCAAAGAAGGACAAAAATGAAAAAACACAACATTGCAATTCTCGGCTTCGGCGTGGTTGGCGGCGGAGTTGCAGAGCTTATTTCGAAGAACGCGGACGAGCTTCGCAGCTATCTTGGCTGTGAGGTGTCGATAAAGCATATACTTGACCTGCGCGATTTTCCGACCTCGCCCTTCGCCGGTCTTGTGACTCACAGCTATGACGATATTGTGAACGACCCCGAGGTCGACACGGTCATAGAGGTTATGGGCGGAAGCCACCCTGCGTACGAATATACCGTAGCGGCGCTCCGCGCTGGAAAGAACGTTATCACCTCGAACAAGGAGGTTGTCGCAAACTACGGTGACGAGTTCGCGGCTCTCGCAAGGGATAACGGTGTTTCCTACCGCTTCGAGGCGGCGGTGGGCGGCGGTATACCCGTCATAGCTCCCCTGCTCTCTTCGGTCAGGCAGAACAAGATAAAAGAGGTGCGCGGAATACTCAACGGCACAACGAATTATATTCTTACGAAGATGTTCACCTACGGCGACAGCTTCGAGTCGGCACTCGCCGACGCACAGGCACGCGGCTATGCGGAAAGAAATCCCGACGCAGATATTCTCGGCACGGACGCGTCGAGAAAGATAACTATACTTACGGCTCTCGTAAACGACGTGCTCCTCTCGGTCGACAACATTCCGACAGAGGGCATCACGGGCATACGGGCTGCGGACGTTCGGGCAGCAGAGTCGGTTGGGCACAAGATAAAGCTTCTCGGCAGGTGTATAGTGCGCGAGGAAGGTAAGCCACTCGTTATCGTCGCTCCCTTTCTGCTCCCGGTGGGCAGTCCGCTCTCGGGTGTCGACGGAGTATACAACGCAATAGAGGTAGTTGCGGAGCCGCTCGGCAACGTTATGTTCTACGGCCAGGGTGCGGGCGCGGGCGCTACGGCGTCAGCCGTGGTCGGTGACCTGATTCCAATTATCGCCTACGACGGTAAAAATCCTATCGTTCCCGGCTTCAACCGTACCGACTATTCTGCGAAGGAGGCACTGCCCGAGTTTGTATGTAAAAGCTACGTCGCGACCGCGGCGAGCGAGGAGAGGGTACACGAGGTATTCGGAGATGTTACCGTGCTCGGCACGGTGGACGAGGTAGCCTTCATCACCGAGGAGATGTCGGAGTGTGAGCTTTCCTCGAAGCTCTCCGACCTCGGCGCGCCTGTTCTCTCAAGGATACGCTTTTTATAAATCTACCGTGCGGCAAAACGCCGCCTATTTCCGACAGGGCCACGACCCTGTCGGATTTTTTTATGAGCGCAAACACTGTGGAAAGCGCCAAAACGAGCATCGAGCAATCCGTTAAATACACAAGCCGGCGATTATCGCAAACGGCTCCGAGAACAACGAAGGCAAGGTATAGCGGAAGAAAAAGAAATACAAGCCGCCCGCGTGTGAGGTATCCGAATGTGACCGTTCCGTAGTAATACCAGCAAACGACCGTCGAGTAGGCGAAAACCACGACAAGAGCAAGCAAAATCAGCTGAAAGCCCGAGCCGAGCGTGGAGCCGACGGCGGTGAGTATTAAGGACATACCGTTAGAGTAATCGCTCGGCGAGGGGACTGCCGTCAGCACGGAGAAGGCCGTGAGAGAGCAAAGAATTACGGTGTCGAAGACAACCTCGACAATTCCCATAAGCCCTGCAGAGGCGGGGTTAAGAATTCCACTGCGTGTATGCGCCATGCTCGACGTACCGCATCCGGCCTCATTTGACAGAAGACCTCGTGAGTACCCCTCGCGCAGCGCGGGCGAAACGATAAACCCCAGAAGGCCGCCGATACCGCTCTCGGGGCGTAGAGCCGAGGCACATATATCAGCTATGACCGCAGGAAGCCTGTCGGCGTGGATAACGATTATTGAAAGAGTAATAATTATGTAAATTATTGTTGACAACGGAATAGCTATAAGCGTAATTTTTTCTATAATCTTCACTCCACCGATTATTGATATAAATACTACCAAGGCGAAGACTGTGCCGACAAAGAGCGGTGGCGTGTCAAATATTTCGCCGACTGTTTCCGCCACTGTACCGCACTGCAACGCCGAGCCCATAACGAGCGAGAGAAAAAGGCAGAATACGGCGTACAGGTACGATAGCGGAACGCCGAGACGCCCTCCGAGGCCCCGAAGCGTATATATCATACCGCCCGCAACACCGGAGCGCGTATGCTCGAGGTTGTCAAAGGATAACGTTACCTCTGAATATTTCAGGGCCGAGGCGAAGATGCTCGACACAAGGAGCCAAAGCACGCTTCCGCTGCCGCCGATTATTATCCCGAGGCAAACGCCGAAGACGTTCCCGACCCCGAGCGTGCCTGCGAGCGCTAACGTCACCGATTTTGCGGTATCTGTATTTTTTACCGACGCCATAGCTTTTTTCATCGCTCGTATCGGATGAAGAAGGAAAAAGAAGCGCAGGCGGAAAAGCATATATCCTCCCGCGACGGTAAGTACAAACGGTAATAAGCTTAACATAAAGAGCCCTCCGCAAAACTATATGCGAAGGGCGCTTGTCTATATTTATAAATTCATCTGACAAAATACCAGATAACTACGGCAACGGCTGCTGCTATTATACCTATGCTTACGTAGTTCAGTACTCTATCCCATTTTTTCTTTTTTTCCTCGTCACGCTCATCGAGCGCCCTATCCTCCTCGCTTTCTAGGAGCTCCTCCGGCACGTCGTCTGCCTCCTCCTCTTCATCAAGGGAAAAGTCGTAGCTTCCCGTCCTTATTTTCGCGGTACGCTCCTCTAGTCCATCGAATATACCCGCGACGGTGGCTATAACGCGTCTGTCATCGACGTTAGAGGATGATATTCTCCTGCTCACCTCGTCCATGGCGGCGCGTATTTCCTCGTAGTCGGTGCCGAGCGTCGCAGTCTTCATAAGCGCGGAGCACTCGTCACAAAGACACTTCGGCGTGCCGTACGCCCCCATTGTCAGAATATCTGCGGTATCCGCATCTATGGGCGCAAGACAAATTGAGCAATTACTTTCCTTCATTATTCTTATCTCCTCTTAAAGCCGCGCGCACCTCGGCCAGATACTCCTGACGGAGGGCCGCCTGCTCTCTTTTCTCTTCTTCCGTAAGCTCGCGCACCTTTGACAATCTGCCGAGCTCGTTTATTCTATCGATTTTTGTTTTTTCCATATTCAACACCTCAAGGCTATTATAGCATTTTAAAAGAACAAATACAATACCTTTACCGTTTTTTTATTTTTAACCTCTCGCATCGGCTTTTTATCAATATTTTTTCAATAGTTGCATTGAAAAAGACGAAAAAAGCTTTTTTTCATCTTGACAAACACTTATTTGTGTGCTAAACTAGAAAAAAATGAAAGAAAGGAGGACGTACAAATGACCAATTTAAATTTTTCTTGCTGTACAAGTAACAATACTGCAAAGAACGTACACGCCTCCGGAGAGATAGAGGGATAAGCCATATTCGGCTCATCTGAAAAATCCCCCCGACGTCATGTGCGTCGGGGGGATTTTTTTGCTTTTTTCTGTTTCTTCGGTGGATTTTCACAATTTATTACCAAAAAGAGAAGACAATGCAAACACTACTTAAGCTACTTAAGCCCTACAGACGGGGGCTTATCGCGGTCGCGATAACCGATGCTATCGGTATGCTTACGGCGCTTCTTATGCCGTACGTTATGAGCCGTATAGTTGACACGGGAATTGCAGGCGGCGATTTTAACGTCATTTTATCCAGCGCGGCGCTTATGCTCGTGCTGGCTCTGCTGTCGATATCCGGAGGTCTTATCGCGAACAAGATAAACACGGTAATTACGACAGGCTACACGCGCGACGTATGCCGCGCTACCTTTGAGAGAGTAAACACGCTCTCGTACGAGGAATACTCGAAGATAGGGCCGTCGGGATTGCTCACGCGAACAACCGACGATATCTTCAACATCGAGGGTGCTGCGAGCAGCCTCGTTTACACAATTGTGACGGTACCGGTAATGCTCTTCGGTTCCGTCGTGCTCGCGTTTATGGCAGATGCGGTCCTCGCGCTCATCTTTATGCTCGCGATACCGCCCGTTATGATAATTATTTATTTCTTCATGAAGCCGCTTTACTCCATGTGGGACAAGTCGGACAAATACGTAGACGAGCAAAACAAGATAGTAAGAGAGCGCCTCGGCGCTCTGCGCGTTGTGCGAGCCTTCAACAACGAGTACAGAGAGCATTCGCGTGCGAAATACGCCACCGAGGAGATGGCTAAATATATGATACGCGCGAACGTAAGGGGCGGTTATATCGAGCCCGTTGCTATGCTTCTTCTGAACTTAGCCACGGTTATAATGATAGGCGTCGGCGGAATTCGCGCCGACTCGGGACTCCTTAACGATGCGGGTGACGTCATCGCGATAATTCAGTACGTAGCACTTATATCGGGGGCACTGCTCAATCTGTCGTGGACTATCGCGTGGCTTCCCAGGCTTAAGGTATCTATCAGGCGTATCAACGAGATACACAATTCGAAGGGCGAGCGAAGAGGACTGCCTAACGTCCGACCCACGGGATATTCTATCAACGTCGAGGGGCTCTCCTTCACCTATCCTGACGGCGGCGAGAGGGTGCTCACGGACGTCAGTTTCTCGGTATCAGAGGGCGAGCGCGTAGCGATAATAGGCGGCACGGGCTCGGGCAAGAGCACACTCGTACGTCTTCTTCTCGGCTTTTTTGATGCCGAGGGGGATATAACGCTCGGCGGCGCGAAATACAGGGAGCTCTCTCCGTCTGTTATACGCGAGCACTACTCTGCGGCACTGCAGCGCGGAATGATATTCGAGGGCACCGTAAAAGACAACGTCAGAATGGGTGCTCCCGAGGCATCGGACGAAGAGATAACCCGGGCGCTTCGTGACTGTGCCATGGACGGCTTTCTGAACGACCATAGCGAGGGGTTAGACTATCTTCTCGTTGGCTCCGGTACGAACGTAAGCGGCGGACAGAGGCAGAGGCTCAACATGGCGAGAACCGTAATACGAGAGGCGGATATATACGTATTCGATGACAGCTTCTCCGCGCTCGACTTTCTCACCGAGAGCACTATCAAGCAAAACCTCAAGGAACGGCTCGCAGGAAAGACACAGCTCATAGTTACGCAAAGAGTATCGACGGCGATGTCCGCCGAAAAGATAATAGTCCTCGACAAGGGGCGGATAGTCGGCGAGGGCTCGCACCGCGAGCTCGCAAAATCCTGCGGTATTTACAGAGAGATATGCATATCCCAGCTCGGCCGTGAGTATATGGAAGGGGGTGCGGACATATGAAAAAGCAGAGAAAGCATTATGACCTTATGGGAGCCGTACGCGTGATATTCCGTATCGTGCGTGATACGAAGCCCATAGCTCACTGGCTATGTCTTGCCGTCGTTATATGTCTTCTTTCGGTATTCGCATCTATCGCAGCGCCGGAGCTTTTAGGCTTGTTAACCGACAGCATATATGACAGAATAACCCTGGGGACAGAGCTTGACCTTTCGCTCTTCGCGAGGAGAATTGTTCTTTTGGCGATTGTTTACGTATCGTCCTCGCTTTTCAGTGCCGTGACGACGTACGTTATGAATTGGTCTGTATCCAGCCATTTTACGTGCCGTTTGCGAGTGCGGATGAGTGAAAAGATACGGAGAGTTCCCGTCAAGACGGTTGACTCAACGCCTAACGGCGAGATAATTTCGAGAATGACGAGTGACGTATCCATTATGGGCGGTACGGTACACGATATTTTCGGTGTTCTTATCAACGGAGTAATAAGGCTCGCGGTAATTTCGGTGGTGATTTTTACAGAGGACGCGAGAATGGCGCTCGCCGTAGTCACGTTTGTCCCCCTCTCGCTTATACTCTCTGCTCTCCTCGCATCGAGGAGCGAAAAGCATTTCGACGAGAGCCGTAAGGAGGCGGGGCGTGTATACGCACTGGCAGAGGAAAATCTCACGGGATTTGACACGGTACGAGCCTTCGGACTTGAGGAGCGGCAAAACACGCGCTACAGAGAAATTATAGGAAAGTATTCCGAGCACGCACGGCGCGGATATCTCGTATCGGGAACGGTACAGCCCGTAGTGGCGTTTATTAACAATCTCGCATACATTGTGATATGTGTGCTTGGCGGCTATCTTTCCATTCGCGGGGCGATAAGTCCCGGGGCGCTTGTTTCCTTCGTTATGTATACGAAGCTCTTCTCATCGCCGCTCGAATCTATTGCCGGCGGAATGTCGATGATGCAATCGGCTATCGCCTCTGCAAAGCGCGTTTACGAATACCTCGACGGCGAGGAAATGGATGAATACGAGTCGGTGGGATCGTGTGATGATGTTCGCGGCGACGTCGTATTCGAGGACGTATGCTTCTCCTACACACCCGACAAGCCGCTGATAGAAAACCTCTCACTCCGTATAAAATGCGGACAGAAGGTCGCGATAGTAGGCCCTACAGGCGGTGGAAAAACAACCATAGTGAACCTTCTTATGCGCTTTTACGACCCAACCTCGGGGAAAATATTGATTGACGGTGTGGATATTTCTACCCTTACCCGAGCGGACGTAAGAGAGCGCTTCGGTATGGTGCTCCAGGACACGAAGCTCTTCACGGGAACGGTTTACGACAATATCGCGTACGGAAAGGAAGGAGCTTCATACGAGGAGGTTATGGCGGCGGCGAAGGAAGCGCATATCGACAGCTTTATCGAGGCACTTCCCGACGGCTATGACACCGTGATAAACGAGGACAGCACGAACATTTCCGGCGGTCAGAAGCAGCTTCTGACTATTGCACGTGCATATCTTTCAAATAGGCCCATACTTATTCTTGACGAAGCAACGAGCAACGTTGACACTCGCACGGAGCTTCTTATACAGGAGACTATGGATGAGCTTATGGAGGGGCGCACAGCCTTCGTTATAGCACACAGACTGTCGACTATTGAAAATGCCGACATCATTCTCGTTGTTGATAACGGACACGTAGTTGAGCGCGGAACTCACGCGGAGCTTATTTCTGCGGGCGGTCTTTACGCGAAGATGCACAAAAGCCAATATTCGGGAGTAATATAAAAGTTGGAGGCTAGCTCAAGTTGCAAAAAACCTGAGCTAGCCTCTTCGTATAGGTGGACGGATAGATTTAGAGCTTTTATTCTGTTTTTACGATATTTTTCGTTATTTTATCAAGAGTCTCCGTGGGTACTCCGCAGGATGTGAGAAAGGCTCTTACGGCAACGGACAGCGGCGCGCCTTCGTAGGCGTAGCTCTGCAATCTGCTTATAAACTCGCTGTAATACTCCGAGTTTCTGCTTCGAAGCCCTGTCGCGCCCTCTTTTATGCCGCCTGCGTAGGTTGATAACCCCGTAAGCTCGTAATCCAGGTGTATTGTGTCGTCGTCATCACCTGCGAGCGCGCGAAGATAGAGGGCAATCATACCCGTCCTGTCAGCACCGCCCATACAGTGAAAGTATACGGGGTAGCTATCGGGGTCGGCAAAAAGCTCCATAATCGGACGTATGCCCTCAATATGCTCGGGTAAAAACACCTCGTCGTAGGGTCTGTAGGGGAGCTGAACAAGCCTAACCGTATCTCCCGCAGCGGAGCGCTCGAGCCTTCCATACATTTCGCGCCTAAGGTCGAGCTGTGTTCTGATACCTAGCTCGCGAACGAAGGTATACTTTCCCTCCTCGGTGAGCGAAAAGCAACGCTCGAGCTCCGAGCCGCGAAAGAGTATTCCCTGCTTTATTTTACCGCCGCCGATATCGCGCACGTTAAGAAGACCATCGACGCGGAGAAATCTCGGCGTGCCCGCCCGCGTGCTGAAGCGGCGCGCACAAGAGCCGTTCACACGCCAATAGTAGGTTGTACCGAGCTTAAAATTTCCTACGGTAATATGCTTTTCTTTTGTAGAATAGGTAAGCACCCGAGAAAAATCCTCTCGCTCCGATATCTCAAGTGTATATTCGGGAGAGTCGCCCTCGAAAACAAAATCCAGCCGTGCAGGATAGGATAGCTCGCGGTCGCGGTTGGCTTTTATCCACTCAAGCCCTGCGTCTATGCCACTGTCCGCAACCGTACGGATAAAGGCTCTTTGCTCGTCCGTGTACGTATCCAAAAGAAATCCGTCCTCGGGCAATATCAGACGCACCATACCGTCACCTCACGTTTTTTATACAGTATAGCACCTTTTCCGAGTTTTTTCAAGAGAAAGCTGTTATTCGGGCTTCGTCTCGAGCTTCAGAGGATAGTCGCCGAGCTTATTTACCTTAAATCCGCTCTTCTTATACTCCTCATAATCAATGCCTCGAGCTCGTCTATAGCGAGCTTATGGAATTCGTAGAAGTTATGCCACCACTCATACCCCGAGCCGAGCTCTGCGTTCAGATACGCGTCCGCGATATCGCAGCCCATAGCGGGAGCAACGTAGAACGCGCCCATAGCGAGGATGTTCACGCCGTTACCCGTAATCGCACGGAGTGCCACAGGAACGCTCTCGATGTCGATACAGGACTATCTCTTCAGCGTCGTTATATCCGAGGCGTCGGAGCTAGTTACGAATACTAACCTCCCATTCCTTGAAATAAGCGAGAGACTCGGCTTCTCCGACCAGTTTTATTTCTCCCGTCGGTTCAAGCAAAAATATGGACTTTCGCCCAGGGAGTACAGAAACAAAACGAGGATTTACTGACTTCTTTTCTGACAAAAATCTATATTTTCTCTGCTTTCCCGACCGTCCGCTTCCGTGACTGTCATTTCTTCGCACGAAGCCTGTCGATCGTTTCTATTGTTGTCGAGCGTTCGCTACTACGCGAGCCCAAGAGAAGCCTCGAATAAAAAAGTTCATAATTTGCTGTAGCGTAATCGACCGAGCAGAGATCTGCAATAATTCTCGTAGCTCGGTCGATGAGCTTTTTATTGCTGATATTTAAGTGAACCATATAATTACCGTATACCCTTCCCATTTTCGCCATTGATACTCTTGGGATACGTGCGATGACCGAGCGGGTGACGGAAGTTTTTTGACCGAAGTAGAGCCTGCCACGGCAAAAAACGTTGACGGTCAAATCATCTCAACATCCTATGCAAGCACAGAGCAGGACGGAATCGATATTCTTGATGAAACAAGCGAGAACGGTATTAGAAAATTGCGTTGCAGTATCACAGCGGAAGGATATGGCGTTATAGATTGGACTGTATAAAATGCGGTTCAGCATCAGAGTGGTATAGAGTAGCACTTTTTTCAAATGCAACTAAAAAACTCGCAAGCATAAGCAAATAAACCACTGCACTCTAATCTAGGGTGATACCACTAAGGGAGAAACCGTGGAGTTGTTTTATAACACAGTGAGAATAAAAACAGCTTGACCCTTTTTTGCCCCTCTGAAGCGTCCGATTAAGAGGAAAAACAGGGATGACACGCTACGCGCTCGTGTCAATAACCGTTGCCTCAGGAAAGCGGTGGGCGGGCAAAAAGCTTCTGTGAGTTTTCATATAGACTTGAACTCACGCGTCTTAATCACGGCAGAGCCGTGGATATCATCAAAACGAAGTTTTGTATATCACCAAGGCGTAAGCCTTGTATATCATCATTGCGGAAGAGGATACAGCCTGTGGCTGATGATATGCCATTGCTTCCGCAATGGATAAAAAAATTCGACAAGTCGAAACTTGTCGAATTTTTTGGCAGGGGCAGAAGGACTTCTTTGCCTGCGGGCAAAGCCTTTCCGCGGCTCTGACAGCCATTTAGGCTGTCATTCACTACCGCTCCCCTTCAAGTCCTCAAATCCACGCACAGGATAACAAAAGAGCCACAGCTACCGCCGCGGCTCTTTTATTATTCTGGCAGGGGCAGAAGGACTTGAACCCCATATACTTTTAGATATTTAAAGGTGACTTTTGATTTCTGACCCTTTTATGCCCCTTTTTATGAAAAAATGATATCTTAATATAATCCCTATGCGAAGGGGATTGTTTTCGAAAAAACTTCTGAAGGTTTTTTAATAATTCAAGCATATTTTTGAAAGTTGCTACAAAAAGAGAAAACACGCGAAACTCCGAGAAGGAAT
>JAFTKH010000001.1 GCA_017453365.1 Clostridia bacterium | reverse complement strand
ATAAGATTATATATAACCTGCCTGTGATAAGAGCAGCCGCGCTCACAGGTATGTAAAATTCTCTCACTCGGTATCAGCATAACGCCGCTCTCCTCAGAGGCTATCGCAGATACAGGCATAGAGAGCGTGCCGGCACACGCGAACTCCTCGGCAAAGAGCTCCGACGGACCGTGAGTGGAGATAATGCTCCTGTTGCCGTAATAGTCATTCATCTCGAGCTGTATCTTTCCGTAGAGGACTATATAAATAAATCTCCCCCTCTCTCCCTCAAAGAATATAGAGTTCCTTCTCTCGAACGTGAGAACGTCCGCACGGAGGCAAGAAAGCAGAGCAGTCAGCTCATCGTCTTCAAGCCCCGAGAAAAGCAGGGATTTCCGTAAAACCTCAAAATATTTTTTCATTTTTCTCCGATTTGTTGAAATTTCAACATACATTTTTCTTTAATTATATTATAGTTTGATAGAAAAGTCAATAATAAACTAAAAAAGGATTGCAATATGAAAGTAGCATTTTACGACACCAAGCCATACGACAGAGAGTGCTTCGATAAATACGGGAGCCTCTATGACATAGAATTTAAATATTACGAAACCAAGCTTTCCGAGGACACCGTGCGTCTTGCAGAGGGGGCTGACGCTATCTGCGTGTTCGTTAACGATACAGTCAACAGCGCCGTCATTGACAAACTCGTTGCTATGGGCGTGCGTATAGTGGCCCTGCGCTGTGCCGGCTTCAATAACGTAGATATGAAATATGCCTTTGGCAAGGTACACGTTCTGCGCGTTCCCGCATACTCACCCTACGCGGTTGCAGAGCACACTATTGCTATGCTCCTGACCTCGATAAGAAGGATACACAAGGCGTATATAAGAACCCGCGATTTCAATTTCTCGCTCGTGGGAATGACGGGTTTTGACCTTCACGGAAAGACCGTAGGCGTTATAGGTACGGGAAGGATAGGCAGAGCGTTCATCAATATCTGTCTTGGGTTTGGAATGAAGGTTCTGGCCTATGACAAATTCAGAAGCGAGGGGCTCGACAACGGTGACACCGTAAGATACGTGGAGCTTGACACCCTCTTTCGCGAGAGCGATATCATATCGCTCCACTGCCCACTCACCGAGGACACCTATCACATTATCAGCAAGGAGTCGCTGGAGCGTTGCCGCGACGGAGTAGTCATACTTAACACCTCGCGCGGCGCGCTCGTCGACGCAGAGGCGCTGCTCTCGGGAATAAAATCGCGCAAGGTCGGCGCTGCCTGTCTCGACGTTTACGAGGAGGAGGGAGATTTCTTCTTTGAGGACTATTCGGGACATATTATGGACGATGACGTTTTGGCTCGCCTCATCTCTATGCCCAACGTTATAGTAACCGGGCACCAGGCATTTTTGACTCGCGAGGCTCTCGACAATATTGCCGCAACGACGGTCAAAAACCTCACGGATTTTGTCGCCCTCGGCAGATGCGAAAACGAGCTTTGCTTCCGGGGGAGCACTGCAGAGGACTGCGGCTCGGGACGGTGTTTTTAGAAAACCGTCTTGATTTTTCCGCGAAAAGTGGTATACTGTAATATGAGGAAAAGAAAGGAAGATTAAGAATGAATATAACAGAGGATATAAAATACATAGGTGTGTCGGACGGTGCGACAGACCTGTTTGAGGGTCAGTACTCTATACCGAACGGCATTACCTATAACTCTTATATCATACTTGACGAGATGTGTGCCGTTATGGACAGCGTGGACGCGGCGTTCGGCAGCGAATGGATAAGCAACCTAAAGGCAGTCCTCGGAGCAAGAGTGCCCGACTATCTGATAGTACAGCACATGGAGCCCGACCACTCGGCATCAATTATAGATTTTATCCGCGAGTACCCGACGGCGAAGATAGTCGCGTCTCGTGCCGCCTTCGCTATGATGAGAGGATTTTTCTGCAACGATTTTGCGGACAGGCAGGTCGTCGTCACAGAGGGTGACACGCTCTCTCTCGGCCGTCACACTCTTCAATTTCTGACAGCTCCTATGGTGCACTGGCCGGAGGTTATTATGACCTATGACGTTACGGACAGGGTGCTTTTCAGCGCCGACGGCTTCGGAAGGTTCGGAAGCGCATGCGAGGACGAGCCATGGGCTGACGAGGCGCGGAGATACTACATCGGTATAGTAGGAAAATACGGCAAGCAGGTAGAGGCGGTTCTTAAAAAAGCGGGTGCTCTCGATATAGAGATAATCGCTCCCCTGCACGGCCCCGTGCTGACTCACGACCTCGGGCTTTATCTCGGTCTGTACTCAAAATGGGCGAGCTACACTCCCGAGGAGCGCGGTGTAACCGTGGCCTACGCATCCGTATACGGCAACACGGCAAAAGCCGCTGTCGCTCTTTATGAGGAGCTAAAGGCACGCGGTGAGCGTGTAACGCTTTTCGACCTCGCAAGATGCGACGTCCACGAGGCTATAGCATCTGCTTTTCGCTTTGACAGACTCGTGCTCGCCGCACCGACCTACAACGCAGACGTATTTCCGGCTATGAAGCACTACATTCTGGGCCTTGTCGAGCGCGGCTTTACAAAGAGGACAGTAGGACTTATCGAAAACGGCTCGTGGGCGCCGAGAGCCGCGGCAGTAATGAAGGGTATGCTGGCAGAGAGCAAGGACATAACCTTCACCGAGGGGACTGTAAAAATAACGAGCGCACTGAACAGTGAAACAAAAGCTGCTCTTTCGGCACTTGCCGACGAGCTTTGCAAATAATTATTTACACTTAAAGAAAGGGTTAAAACAATGAAAAAGTACGTATGTGATGCTTGCGGCTGGGTTTACGACGAGGAGCTCGGAGACGAGGAGCTCGGTATTGCTCCCGGCACAAAATTCGAGGACCTGCCCGAGGATTTTGAATGTCCTCTCTGCGGAGTCGGGAAGGACAGCTTCAGCGAGGAATAATCCTGCTTAAAGGAGACAGCCTATGGAAATAGTTCTTCTGACAGCCGCGGGTGTCGGCGGAGCTACCGTCATCGGGGCGGTGATTGGATTTCTTTTTAAGAATATATCCCACAAGTTTTCTGATATCGTGCTCGGCTTTGCGGCGGGTGTTATGCTCGCGGCGGCAGTGCTGGGACTTATTCTCCCGTCCCTCGAGCACGGGGGTGCGGCGGGGCTTCCGGTAACCGTTATCGGTATTTTTACAGGAGCAATATTTTTAAATCTTCTCGACCGTCTTGTTCCCCACCTTCACAAGCTCGCGGGTGCTGACACGACGGAGACTCACAACAACAAAAATCTCGGGAAGGTGCTACTTTTCGTCAGCGCTATAGCTATACACAATCTGCCCGAGGGTATTGCGGCGGGTGTCGGCTTCGGCACGGGCGATACGACGGAGGCTCTCTTTATAGCGGGGGGTATTGCGCTTCAGAACATTCCCGAGGGTATGGTAATAATCGGCCCTATGCTCGCGGCGGGAGTCAAACCGCGGCGAACCTTCCTCCTAGCGGCCGCGACAGGCCTTGTCGAGGTTGTGGGAACGCTTATCGGTTATTTTGCCGCCAGCATTTCTGCGGCGGTGCTTCCCTTCGCTCTTGCCTTCGCGGGCGGAACGATGCTGTACGTTATCAGCGACGAGATGATACCCGAGACACACGCTCACGGACACCAAAGAGGGGCGACCTACGCCCTGCTCTTCGGCTTTGCTCTTATGCTGGCGGTAGATTTTCTTCTCGGGTGACGTATTTAGCCGGAGCTCAAGTTTTTTGAGCTCCGGCCGTCCTTTTTTTCTTTTCTTATTGACTAACCTGCAAAATAATGGTAAAATCAATACAGTAAAACGTTAAAATCCTGTTATGGAGATAAGGAGTCGGGATGAAGGAAAACAATCTTAAGGGCTGGCTGTATCTTTTGCCCGCCGCACTGTTCATCGGGGTCTTTATGGTTTACCCCTTAATAGACGTCCTCATATACTCCCTCGAGGAAGGCTTCAACTTCGTCTCCGGGAACTCTTTCGGCGTCGGCTTCTATAACTATTTCTACGTTCTGTCCGACCCGTATTTTCTCGCGGCGTTGAAAAACACCTTTATACTCGTTATTTTTACAGTACCGGTGTCTACGCTCCTCGCCCTTCTTATCTCGCTCGGGCTTTCGTCCATAAAAAAGCTCCGAGAGCTTTTTCAGACCGTATTTTTTCTTCCCTACGTTACCAACACGCTTGCTGTCGGTATGGTCTTTATGCTTCTTTTTAACAAGACCGACTACACAGACGGCCTTGTAAACATCATTCTCGGTATATTCGGTATGACACCCATTGACTTTATTGCGGGGCCATATTGGGCGAAGATGCTCGTGCTCTGCCTTTACACGGTGTGGGTAGTTATGCCCTTTAAGGTGCTCGTGCTAACGAGCGCTATATGCTCCGTCAATCCGGATTACTACAACGCGGCTATGATAGACGGTACCTCGCGCCGCCGTATGTTCACAAGAATTACTCTGCCGATGATATCACCTATGCTGTTTTATCTCGTTATCACGGGCTTTATCGGCGCATTCAAGGCGTACAGCGATGCCGTCGCTATCTTCGGCACGGAGCTGAACGTAGCTGAAATGAACACGATAGTCGGTTATATATACGATATGCTCTACGGAGACGGCGGCGGATATCCGTCCTATGCCTCTGCGGCTGCTATAATTCTTTTCGTCATAGTGCTAACAATTACCGTTATAAATCTATCGGTAAGCAAAAAGCACGTGCATTACAATTAAGGGGGTGAGCGGTATGCAGAAAAATCGAGCCCTCGGGAAAAAAATTACAAAAGGCTTCACCTACGCGGGACTTTCGCTCTGGGCGTTTATAGTTATCTTCCCGTTTTATTGGATGGTAATCACGTCCTTCAAGAGCTATGGCTCTTACAATTCCGAGCGCATTCCCTCTCTTATTCCTACGAGTCCGACCTTCGAAAACTACGCGAATGCCTTCTCGGCAGTGCCGCTCGGACGTTATCTTCTCAACACTCTTATCTTTTCTTTAGCAACCACGGCTATTATGCTCGTCGTGAGCGTCCTAGCTGCCTACGCCTTTGCACGGATAAGCTTTAAGGGGAAAAACATAGTTTTCACTATATTTCTTTCGCTTATGATGATACCCGCCGAGCTTGTTATTATCACTAATTATATGACGGTGACGAACCTCGATATGCGAAACAGCTTCCTCGGCCTTATTCTTCCGTCGGTAAGCTCTGTCTTCTATATCTATCTTCTCAAAGAGAATTTCGCACAGGTGCCGGACGAGCTTTACCTCGCGGCGAAGGTCGACGGAACGGGTGATTTCAAATACCTCATTCGCGTTATGCTGCCGATATGCAAGCCCACCGTTATTACCGTGACGATACTTAAGATAATCGAGTGCTGGAACTCCTTCGTATGGCCGCGCCTCGTCACCGACGAGGAGGCGTACTACCTCGTGTCGAACGGAATACAGTCGATACGAGAGAGCGGCTTCGGACGCGAAAATATCCCCGCGATGATGGCGGCAGTCGTTATTATCTCACTGCCCTTAATAGTTCTCTTTCTGGTCTTCAGAAAGAAGATTATGTCGGGTGTTGCAAGAGGAGGTACAAAGGGATGAAAAAGCTCTTAATACTTCTTATCATCACCTCTCTTTCTCTCCTCACCCTCTCCTCGTGCCACGGCACACCCGGTCTTACTCCCTTCGAGTGTCCCGAGGTATTTGACGAGAGTGAAGAAATCGAAATTACCTTCTGGGCGAAGAACGATACCAACCTGAACCAGGTAGCCGTGTATAAGCAGGCTATCGCGGACTTCGAGGCACTGTATCCCAATATTAAAGTCAAGCTGACTCTCTACACCGACTACGGACGCATATACAGCGACGTTATCACTAATATCTCCACGGGAACAACTCCTAACGTCTGTATAACCTACCCCGACCATATAGCGACGTACAAATCCGGCGGAAACATAGTCGTTCCGCTCGACGACCTTATAGATAACGAAAAATGGGGTCTTGGCGGTACGGAGCTGAAGTTCGACTCTCCCACAAGGAGCGAGATGATACCCGAATTTCTATCGGAGGGCGTTATCGACGGAGAGCAGTATGCCCTGCCCTTCATGCGCTCGACAGAGGTCTGCTACGTTAACAAAACCTACGTCGAGGCACTCGGCTTCGAGCTGCCCGAGACTCTTACGTGGGACTTCGTCTTCGAGGTATCCGAGGCAGCTATGGCGAAGAACGAGGACGGCACTTACAAGGTAAACGGTCAGACGACACTCATTCCCTTCATCTACAAGTCGACTGACAATATGATGATACAGATGCTCGAGCAGAAGGGTGCGGGCTATTCGACCGAGGACGGAGGGATAGAGATATTCAACGATACCACAGAGGGTATACTGAAAGAAATAGCAGAGCACGCCAGCTCGCGCTCCTTCTCCACCTTCAAGATATCGGGATATCCCGCGAACTACTTAAACGCAGGTCAGTGTATCTTCGCCGTCGACTCTACGGCGGGCGCTACGTGGATGGGCTCGGATGCACCCCTTGTGGATATTGCCGAGGACACTATTGTAGAATTTGAAACGGCGGTTATGACAGTACCGCAATACGATACCGAAAACCCGAGGATGATATCTCAGGGTCCGTCGGTATGTATTTTCAATAAGCAGAGCGAAAACGAAGTCCTCGCTTCATGGCTCTTCACACAGTTCCTGCTTACTGACAGCGTTCAGATAGGCTACGCTACCACCGAGGGCTACGTTCCCGTAACGAAGCAGGCACAGAGCACTGACGAGTACCGCGACTACCTCTCTCGCGAGGGCGAGGATAACGATTTTTACTACGACGTGAAGCTGAAGGCGACGAAGCTTCTTATCGAGAATACAGAGAACACCTTCGTGACACACGTCTTTAACGGCTCGGCATCGCTAAGGAACGCCGCAGGTCAGCTTATAGAGAACACCACGAAATCCATAAGGCGCGGAGAGACTGTCGACGACTCATACTTCGACAGGCTCTATTCCGAGATGACCTCACTCTATCACTTAGGCGGTGTCGGCGGTCATTATACCGAGACAGTAGGGGAGCTTCCCGCGGGAGCTGTTGCGCTCATAATCTCCTTATGTGCAATTTGGCTCTTAATAGGTATCTATTACCTGTACGGTTTGTTAAAAAAACTAAAATATAGGGATAAACCTTGACAATTAAATGAAAAAGTGTATAATATAGGTAATTGATTTTTTAAAAAACAAGGAGAAACAAAAATGAAAAAGATTATTGCACTTGTACTCACGCTTGTGTTGGCTCTTTCTCTCGCTTCCTGCGGTAACACCTTCGATCCCGCTGAGAAGTCCGAGGGCGTTATGACCTATGCTGAGTACGCTGCAGCAGAGCTCGATACCGAGGTCGTTATCGAGGCTTACGTTCAGGCAACTCAGTCCTGGTGGGATAACAAGATCACTGTTTACGCAGCTGATCCCGACGGCGCATACTTCATCTATGAGATGGCGTGCTCCGAGGCAGACTCCAAGAAGCTCACCGAGGGTACTAAGATCAAGGTTACCGGTACCAAGGGCGCTTGGGAAGGCGAAGTTGAGATTATGGATGCTACCTTCGAGTTTGTAGGTGCGGCTGATCACACCTACGTAGCTACAGCATTCGACGCTACCTCTATCGCGGGCGATGAGGATGCTCTCCTCGCTCACCAGAACGAGCTCGTTACCTTCAAGGGTGCGACTGTCGAGGCTATCTCGTTTAAGAATGACGGCGGAGATGACATCTACCTTACCGCTAAGGTTGGCAACACCACTATCGATTTCTGCGTCGAGAAGTATCTCACCGGTCCCGAGACCGAGGTCTATAAGGCTGTTGAGGCTCTCGAGGTTGGCGACGTTATCGATATCGAGTGCTTCCTCTACTGGTATAAGGGTGCTAACCCCCACGTAGTAGGCGTTACCGCTAAATAATTATCTTAAATCATAGGACGGCAGACGGCTCTTATGCTCTGCCGCCCTTTTTCTATACCAAATCGAAAGGAAACCTAATATGAGTATTATAGACAGCTTCGACCCCGAGCGCGAATCAAGCATAAATCTTCCGGATGTTCTCCCAAAAAGCGACATAACACTCGACGTTTGCATAATCAATTTCTCATACAAGATAATGGACGCTCTTATAGAAGAGGGAAAAATTGAGCCCGTCGAGCCTGTTATAAAGAGCGTCGCGGACCTCTACCCCGTGTACGTTTTTTCGGGCACAAAAATCGGAATAGTCAAAACTACCGTAGGTGCTCCCATGGCAGCGGGCCTTATTGAGGAAATCGGTTACATCTTCTCCTGCTCGCGCTTCGTGCTCTTCGGATCCTGCGGGGGGCTCGATAAGAACATTCCTCCCGAGGCGCTTATTGTCCCCACGCATGCATACAGAGACGAGGGCATGAGCTATCACTACGCACCGCCCGCCGACTACATAGAGCTGCCCGGTCACGGGACGGTATCCAGCATTCTGGACGGTCTCTCCGTCCCCTACGTAACGGGCAGAACCTGGACAACAGATGCCTTCTACCGTGAGACCAGACGGAATATGGAGATGCGTCGGAGTGAGGGCTGTATTGCCGTCGAAATGGAGATATCCGCCTGCCAGGCTGTCGCAGATTTCAGAGGGCACGAGCTATACGCCTTTCTCTACCGTGCCGACAACCTCGACGCCGAGGTATGGGAGAGAAGCATACTATCTTCAATAACCACGGAGAGAAGGCTCGCTCATCTCTATATCGCACTCGAGATAGCGAAAGCTATAGGCACTTGACAATACCTCTCATAAATGGTATCATTTAATAAGAGATAAATCATATACAGAGGTCTTTGTTTTATGCGAAAAAAAACAGGTGCCGCGACAGTGGCGTTATGTATACTTTTGTTGGCGATTTTCGCAGTCAGCGCGTGCGACAACAGTACGCCCGAGTCTACCGTGCTCGGCACCCCAACAGTACGAATAGAGGGTAGCCTAGCCCTATGGGATGCCGTACCCGGCGCTGTCGGCTATGAGATAGACACGGGAGCGGACGTCGTGAGCGTCGGACACAGGGTAACGAGCTACGAGCTCTCGGCCGGTATGACCGTCAGGGTACGCGCCACCGGCGACGGTACCGTTTATAAAACGGGGGAGTGGTCAACACCCGTAACAGAAGGGGTACATATCCATACCGACGCTGACAGTGACGAAATATGTGACACCTGCTCGCTGACGGTTGTCGTCACGGTAGATATTTATGCAATAAACGACCTGCACGGCAAATTCTGCGATACCAATACCCAGCCGGGAGTTGATGAGCTCGCAACCTATCTCGATAACGCAAAGGAGACAGACGACTACGCTGTAATACTCTCGACGGGCGATATGTGGCAGGGCTCTGCCGAATCAAATCTCACAGGCGGTGCCATTATGACCGAGTGGATGAACGAGCTCGGCTTCGCGGCTATGACACTCGGCAACCACGAGTTCGACTGGGGTGAGGATTTTATACGTGAAAATCTCTCTATTGCCGAGTTTCCCTTCCTCGCTATAAACGTCTACGACAACTCAACAAATAAGCTTGCCGATTATTGCACACCGTCCGTTCTCATCGAACTCGGCGGCGTAGAGATTGGAGTCATCGGAGCTATAGGCGACTGCTATTCCTCTATATCCTCGGACATGGTCGAGGGTGTGCATTTCAAAACGGGCGACGAGCTCTCGGCTCTAGTAAGCGCTGAAGCAGAGCGTCTCGAGGGGCTTGGCGCAGATTTTATAATTTACTCCATACACGACGGACACACGTCGAACAGCACTGGAACGAAGACGGTGAGGACAAGCTCTCTTTCGGCCTATTATCAGTCAAAGCTCTCGAGTTCGGTTGATATGGTCTTCGAGGCTCATACACATAAATATTACGTCCTTCGCGACGACACGGGGACGTATCATCTTCAGGGCGGCGGAGAAAACTACGGTATTACTCACGCAGAAATAAAAATAAACGGCATTACGGGCGATTTCACCGTAAACACCGCAGAGGTTATTAAAAGCTCGGTATGGGAAAATCTCGATGACCACGAAAAAACGGAAGCTCTCGAGGATAAGTATAATGACGTTATAAATAGGTCATACGATACTCTGGGCACGGCAAGCTCGGAGTATTCAAGCTCTGCTATTGCCGATATTGTTGCAAAGCTTTACCTTGACGCAGGACTTGAGAGATGGGGCGAGCAATATGATATTACGCTCGGCGGCGGGTTTATTGTCCCTCGCTCCCCCTACAAGCTCACGGCGGGCGAAAAATGCTACGCAGACCTGCTCTCGCTCTTTCCCTTTAACAACCGTCTGACCTTATGCAGCGTTTCGGGAGATAAGCTTCTTTCACAGTTTATAGAGAACGACAGCTCCGATTACCACATAGCACTCTCACAGTACGGTGAGAGTATCAAGGGTAATATTTCAAAAAGCGGAACATATTACGTCGTAGTCGACACCTACACACAGCTTTATAAGCCCAACGGCCTCACTCTTATTGCATATCTTGACGACACGACCTTCGCGCGCGACCTGCTCGCCGAGCATATAAAGGCAGGAAATCTCGGAACAAAGACAGAGGGTTACACTCTCACTAGCATCGCGGAGCTGCTCTCGATATGCGAGGGACTCGCGGCTAATACCGAGTCGAGCGAGAGGTATTACGTTCGCGGCTTCGTTTCTGACACCCCGAATACCTCCTACGGAGATTTCACTCTCACTGACGGTAACGGTCATTCGATATATGTATACGGCCTTTATTCAACCGACGGAAAGCGTTACGGCGCTATGGGAACGACACTGTCCGTCGGAGACGAGGTGGTTATTTACGCACCGCTTTACAGATACGTTAACGCAGGCAACTCGTCCTCGTCGAAGCTTGAGCTTTTACGGGCGCAGCTGATAGAAGTTATAGAATAAAATACGGCGCGAAGCTATCCGAAATTCGGTGCTTCGCGCCGTATTTTATTCTTCTGTTACTGTCACAAAATTTCGCATACGCTCAAGAGCGTATTCATATCTAACCGTTTCGCGGAGTGCGTCCTCGGTGTAATAGTTAAGAATGTTCTGTCTGTATTCTTCAACCTTTTCAAGATACTTTTCCTCGGTGTCATAGTCGGCTCTCTTCACCTTCGCATTTTCAAGGGTAGATTTAAGATAATCCTCAATAAGCTCGGCCTTCCTGTCCTCGTATTCAGCATCGGGGACAATAAAGCCCTCCTCGCGCATTACGTAGTAAAAGACCAACTTCTGCGTTACGGCGTTTTCTGCCATGCTCTCGAGCTCCGCCTTCCAATCTGCGTTAGACGAAAGGCCGAGATAATCCCTTGCAAAAGCGTCGACAGTCTCATAATAAGAGGAGTAAGAGGACGAGAACTGACTGTTTATGCTGTTGTAATAGCTGTCGTAATAGTCGCGAACGTCAAGCTTCGGCAGGCTCTTTATCTCCGCCTTTTCTGTAAGAGTATTAAAGATAAGGTCATCGATAGCGGTATTTACAGCTTCCTCGTACTCGGCAACGAGCTCGGCGCGTATCATAGCCGTATGCTTTTGTGCCATAGTCGAGCCCTCGTATTCGGCAAGGTTTTCTGCGGTGTATTTCAGAGTATCGGTAATGAAAGCGTCATCATACACGGGAGCATCGTACTCCTGCGATTTCATAATATAAACGTCGAACTTCGCCCATTTGCCCTGAAGACTCTCCTCGTTGTAATCTGCGGGAAAATAAGCATCGACAGTCATAGGATTATCGCCAACCTCGTATACTGCATTTACGGTCATATCGTAGTAAGCGTTCTGTTCGTTTTCACCGACGGTAGTTTTAAGCGTCGTATTATTTCCCGTATCGGGGTCAACTATCGAGGCCTTCGTTCCCACAGGAACTCCCGTCGCGAAGAATTCAGCAAAGCCCTCGCCGTATTTCTTGTCAATATCAGGGTCGGAGAGGTCTATAATAGCCGTCTTTCCCTGCGCTATAGTTCCGTCAAAGCAATAGGCACTGTAGGTAAGCTGTATCAGCTCGTTACCCTCCACCACTCTGTATGCGGTGACGGTATAGGTTGAGTCATAGTCGCCGTAAGCATCAAAGCTGAACTTACGTCCGTAGCTTCCGCTCAAAATACCGTTATAGAAGCCTATATCCCACTCGGTATCGATAGCATCCTTACCAAGCGACAGGTCTAATATAGCAGTGCCGGATATCGATCCGCCCGCCGTATCTGTCCTTGAATAGCTTATATAGATACGGTCACCTTCGCCTATTGCTCCCGTCGTATCGTATTTTGTAAAGGTGGAATAATCCTTCGGGTTTTTTCCTATCATATTAAGCTCGAAGCCTGGAACGAAGCTTCCCGCGCCTATCTCCAGCTCAGAGGGGTCGGATGACGAGAAATTACATCCGCCGTCAAAGTAGTTACGGCTGCCGCCATCGTTTTCGGTATAACCGCGGTAGTAAATATAAACTATATCACCGACAGTTACCGTCTGATTTTTAACGTATCTGCCGTCATATTTTACGGAGCCCTTATTCTCACACAGAAGCGAGAGAATTTCCTGCTCCACGTCAAGGTCGGTCACAGGGTCAACCGCAGCTATCGAGCCCGTTATATTCCTATAGTCATCCGGGGATATGTAGATATATTTCGAGAGGTTGTCGTTCATATAATCCACACGCTTACCACTGCCTGACGAGGCTACAACGCCGATAATAATGCTCGCGACGATAGCCACGAGTGCCACAGCACCGAAAATAATTAAAAAGAGCTCTGTTCCGCCGAACTTTTTCTTCTTCGGCCCGTCATTTACTTCCTTAGCCGCGCCGTTTCCCGCCTTTTTTGACGTAGAAGCCTTCCCTGCGGGCTTCTTGTTACGGTTGTTACCGCCCATTATTTTTCTCCTTGCTTTTCAAATCTTGTTATGAATTTTTTATTTCTGCAAACGAATCTGCATACGCGGTCGCAAGAGCATCACAACGCTCGTTATAGCTATGTCCGTTATGTCCCTTCACCCACACGAATTTCACCTCGTGATAATCCGTAAGAGCAACAAGCCTCTCCCAAAGGTCGGGGTTTTTTAGCGGCTCTCGCCCGCGGCGCCAGCCCTTCGCACGCCATCCGTCGACCCAGCCCTCAAGATATGCGTCAACTATATATTTCGAGTCTGAATAAAGCGTAACGGAGCATCTCTCCTTAAGCGCCCCGAGACCCGATATCGCCGCCATAAGCTCCATGCGGTTGTTGGTGGTCTCACGCTCACCGCCCGACAGCTCACGCTCGTGCGCTCCATAGACCAGTATAGCACCCCACCCGCCCGGGCCGGGGTTTCCCCTGCACGCGCCGTCTGTATAAAGACTGACTTCCTTCATTTTTCTCCTCTTACAAAAGGACTAACCTTCACATACCCTGAAGGTCAGTCCCTTAATGTCGATTTTTAGTATTTAGTCCTTAAAGCTGTACTTAACACGAAGGTACTGGATTTTATTCTTTCCGTACTCCGCATCCTCTACATAATCAGCCTCTGCTGTTTCCTCGAGAATGTAATCGAAGATATTATCGCAAAGAAGCGCGGTCTTATAATCGCTCTCTTCCATACTAGAGCCGAAGAGATAGTAGAGATAAGTTTCCTTGAACTCGTCTATCTGCTCATCGGTAACCGAGAGGTCAGCAGAATATTTCTCCTCAAAGGCCTCGGCTATAACGTACATACGGATAACGCCGCGTACCGACTCCTCGGCAGCTGCACCTATCTGGTCGTAAACGTCCTGCATAGTATGGTTTGCAGCGTCGGTCGAGAAATACTCAACCTTAAGGAACTCGTCGTAATCGCCCTCGTAGTGGTAGTAATTAGACTCGCTCGAAGAGCTGCTAGACGAGGAAGAGCTTGTATAGGTTCCCTCGTAGAAATCGTACTTATGGCCGTTCTCAATACGCTTGTAAGCAGCCTGAACCGCCTTCTTCGGGAGAATGGGATAACCGTTCTCCTCATAAGTCTTAAAGGTCATATACTTCTTTGCAAGAGCGAATATCTCCTCGGCAAGGCTCTGCTTCAAGGTGCTCTTATAGCTATCGAGAAGCGTATCGTACTGATACTGCTTCATATCAGCAACGAGAGCCGCGCGGATATCCTCGCCTGCCTCGTTGGTAGCGGCAAGAATTTCTGCCTCCTTGGCATCAACCTTTCCTTCTGTTTCGGTAAGCTTGGTCTTCGCATCCGTAACGGCCGTTTCCTGCGCCTCGGTCTTCTTATCGCCTGCTTCCTCGAGTGCTTCCTCTGCATCCTCGAGTGCTTCCTCTGCATCGGAAAGCTCTACGCGGAGCTCTGCAAGCTCGTCAACAAGCTCTGCAAGCGTCTTCTCGCCGTTCTTATAATTTCCGCTCTCAACGGATGCAAACTCGTAGGTCTCGTTTCCGTCGTCATCGGTAGTGGTAGCGGAGAGCTGGCTGTAGAACTTATCAAGGACTACCTCTGCCGTAAGCTCATCCTCAACGTCAATAAGATATACGGGGAATATGTGATAGGTAAGCTCCTTATTCTGAAGCTGTACGTCCTCGCCGTAAACGTTCTTCTCTGTCTTCGACGTGGTGTAGGGAGTATCCTTAACGGTTCCTATCTCGTTCTCGTTCTTAACTATCCAGTTTACCTTAACGTTCGTATATTTCTCGGTCTTATCCTCGGTATCGAGCTCGTTATTGGTAACGTCAAAGGTGTTAGTCTCACCGACAACGAGTCCCTCAAGCTTCTTCAAGAATGTGTTATCTGCTCCGTTAAGAGTAAGCTTCTCGTAGGATACCGTAACCTTCTTGGTCTCGGTAAGCTGCGCACCGGCCTCATCAACAGTAGGAGTTCCGTCATCGTTAAATGCAAGCGCGGTATACTCCTTCGTATACGAAACGTATACGGTATCTCCCGCCTTCGTCACCTTGTCAGTAACGTCGTCAGTAGTATCATCCGCCTTGATTGTCGTATAGATATAATCCGCAACATCCTTACCTGCTATCATCTCCGCAATCTTAAGGTTAAGGCCCTCAAGAGTGGAAAGACCAAGCTGGAAATTTGTCGGAGAGCTCTCGGTCATCTTCGATGCGTAGAGAACGTGCTCTACACCCGCATCGTCGGTAACGGTAGCGTAGTAACAGTAATAAAGCGAATCGTACACGCCCGCAACACCCTCGGTTATCTTAACGTCGGTATCCGCATTTTTTGCCAGCGATGCATAAATGGCATCGAGGACCTTCTTCTGTCTTTCGTCCTCATCGGTACCGAAATCTCCGTCCTCTACCGTAATGGTGCCATCCGCAAGAGCTGCAAAGAACGCATCCTTATCAAAGGTCGCGTAGTTCGACATATCGTCCTTCTCGTAGCTGTATGCACAGCCCGCAAGAGCTATCACCGCCATTACAGCGACAAGAATTAAAGAAATAATTCTCTTCTTCATTGTAAATTCCTCGTATATTTTATTCTGTTTTTTTGCTTACTTCATATAGCGTACACAGTATTATATCATAAACAAACGGGAAATGCAAATGTTTTTTCCAAAATAATGAAATATTTTTTTATTTTCTCAAAAACACAAGCTGTTATTCACCGTAACCGTCCTCGGTTTGTATATACTTTCCGTTAAGAAGGTCAACGTACGAGCGCACGAGCTTCTTGAAGGCAAAGGTCGTAACGTAGAAATCAGAGGTCTTCGCAGTGACGGCTACCCCGTCGGCATTCGACTGATAGAGAGTGACCATAACCCGTCTGTCGTCAAATCTGCGGAACTCATAGGTATAGTAATAGGCGCTGTCATTGAGCTTCAGTCTCATTGTAAGCTCGGGAGCATTCGCCGCCGATGCCTCCGCCGCGGCTATTTCAGCATCGGAGAGGCTGCGTACCGTCCCCTCGTACATCATAAGCTGCGTTATCTCAAAAAGGTCCTTAAAATTCGACACGCCTACAGTGTTAAGTCCCTGCGTTCCCATATCCTTACCGCCGTTGTTAACGACATTGTAAAGACGCGTCACGGACACCTTACCTGTCGTGCTCTCGTTTTGCAATATTTTCTCGAACTCTGTATCTATTCTCTCACCCGTAGCGGTAATGGAAACCGTCTGAACGTTCGTCGCCGTTGCGCCTTCGAAATACTCCGGGGAAGCGATAGACTGTCCGCTCGAGTTCGTTCCTACGTAAACGGGAGTGGAGTTCACATCAAAGGTATAGCTTCCGTAAACGTCGGTCATACCGAAATTCATCTCTATTTTATCGACGTCGAGAATGTCTACCATAACAAGACGGCGCCTTGCATAAAAGTCAACGAAGCTATATTCAAGGAAATCAAATTCCTCACCGTCAACGCGCGCAACAAGGTCGTACATATCAGAGCCCACGTACCTGTAGGGTGCGTTCGTATCGGGGTCGTATTTCTTCTCGCTGACGTAAAGAGTAAATCCGAGAGTGCTCACCCAATCGTAGTCACTGAGTATATCGCTCTCGTCGAACTCCGTGCCCTCGGTTACGTCGGTAATACCTCTTGGCAGCTCAAAGTATATCTTATGGCTATAAAGCCCGTATTTTTCCATATTTTCGTGAGTAAGACCGAGTGCCACCGTCGTACCCGACAGCCCCGACGAGGTTACGGTTCCGTCCGTACCCACACCGCCGAGGAACTCTACAACCTTCTCGCACGCGTCGGCGTTAAGGCCGTAGAAGGCGTATTCATTCTCCATTGTATTCTCATAGAAGGACTCCCCGTAATACGGGTCGCGCTTCGATGCATTTACAAACTTAAAGGAAACTACAAGCTTCGAGGTTACGAAATAGTCAACCTTATCTATTTCGTAGGCAACGAAATCGTCAAGCAGCTCATAGTAGCTATCGCTTTCGTAAGCAACGAGAGAAAGAGAAGATGACACTCCCTTACCGATAAGCGCGGCCTTTATTTCGTTACCGTGTTTTATCGCGGACACATCGGAAAGCGTGAGCGCAAGTGTCTTCGTCTCGCCTGCCGTACCGTTGATAAGCTCGTGATATCTTATCGTGACGTAGGAGTTCTCATCGATGGTCTCTGCGAGCGCTCCCGATTGATTGTACACCTTCACTATGTCGGAGATAACAAGGCTCTCTTTAACCTTGTAGGAATTATCCTTCGAATAATTAACCGTAAAGCGTATAGGTTCTGAAAGCGTACCTATCGCGCTGCTTCTAAATTTCGCTACCGTTTCCGAGTCAAGAAGAGGGCTCGTAAGGTCAACTATTGCGTGACGCATAAGGTCGCTCTTCTGTACCCCGTTTACCTTCACGTAATATGCAATTTTAACGAGGCTTCGCTCTCCGACGGTCTCGCCGAGGGTCTCACTCTCGTAGGTATCTCCAATAACCGACTCTATCCCATACACGGCATATTCGTAAACCGCAGTATCGGAGACGGAAAAATCGAGAAGCTTATCCGCGCTCTCGCCGTCTCTGTTTATGAGAGTCACCGTCGCATCGCTCGGGAGCTCTCCAACCTTAAGCGAGGTAAGAATAGCGGATATTCTCTGATAGTCGGGGTGTGCGGCAAAAGCCTCGAGGTCGAACGACAGCTGCTCATAGCCCAAGTTAAGGTAGCCGTCAGTGCGCTCCCCCTCTGCGGGTACGTATTCTGCGCTCGCGTTCAGAGCCTCAAGCACCGTTCCCTCAACTATGACGGTGGAGCCCGCGGCAACCGACTCGCCCTCTATTCTGTGCATCTCGCCCTTCCACTCGCGGAAATCAGTGGTAAGATAGGGCTCGTAGGCAGAGTCTGATGCTATCCCCTCTGACACCAGCACACCGTTCACAAAGGAATGGAAGCCTGTAAGGGCATAGTCGAAATAAGACGATGCGGTATAGTAAACGTAATTTCGGTCGTCTACCATAAAGTAATAGCCCGAGCCTGACACTGCGTGTCCGCCTATCGTAACCGAGTGCGATTTTTCTACGGTATTTCCGTTTTCGTCCTCTTCGGTATAGGTGAAGGAAACGGTGTTAGCCGTATCGTCAAAGCCGTACTCGGCAAGCAGGGCCGTCCTCTCCGCCGAATTTTCGGGAAGAGGTATTCTCTCCGTAAAGTACGGAGTACCTATGGCAGTACAAAGATAGGTGAGCATATATATGCTTCCGTATCCCCCGTCGCTGACGGTAGCATAGAGCGACTGGTAGTCGAAATCACCCTCTGCCTCGATAATCGGCGGAGCATAAAGCATCATATTATTGACACCGTACCCAATGTCGTAGCTGAGCCAGAACGCACCGTATGCATCCGGACGCGTTAGGTCAAAGCTGCCGTTTTCGTTTCTGACGAGTATATATTGAATTTGACTTTCGGAAATCTGCGGATACGCTATAGCCGTATTAAGATATATAGCCTCTCCCTCGAGAATCTCCGGCGGCTCCGTCACAGGGTCCTCCGGGTCCGAGCCGAGTCCTACTGACGTCAGCACTGCCGTAAGGATGGAGAGCACGACGACCAAAGACAGGGTTGCTATCAGAAGCACCTGCTTTTTCGAAAGCCTTTTCTTTTCGATTTGTTTCATATTTTTATCCGTTCTGCCGTTTTTTATCTATGTCTTCTCTTCAAAACTATAACAAAGCCGAGAACAATAACGGTAATCGGTGCCACGAAGGCTATAACCGTATACCATACAACGGAGGTGTCAGTCAAAGCCTTATTCACCTTAACAACCTCTGTACCGTCCCAAGAATATACGTTAGAGGCGTAGTCGCGGAGTGTCATATCGACAAGCTGCTTTCCGCCGAAGGATGTGGAGTTCGGCGAGCTTCCGCCGAGGCTTATAGGAGCATATCTCTCGGTACGGGAAATAGTCGTTATGAGTGATGCAA
Organism: Clostridia bacterium; assembly: GCA_017453365.1. Classification (GTDB taxonomy): domain Bacteria; phylum Bacillota; class Clostridia; order Oscillospirales; family CAG-272; genus UBA1740. The sequence continues at coordinate 38,695 of JAFTKH010000001.1, read as the reverse complement.
GAATATCGTAATTCGCAAACGACGTGTTTCCCAATATATCGTTAGAATAGAAGTACTCCGAGTTTGATGCAAGAACGTACGAGAAATCATTCTCACCCGTAATGCTGTCAAGGTGGGTTCTCGTCGATACCGCGCAAAGACTCTTAAATCCGCGCTCTGCGGTCTGGTAGGTGTCGCCCTGCCCCTTCACTGCTATAGCATCGTCCGTCGTGCCTATGAAAGAAGCGTAGGTCTTCGATGCGTTATAGCCGCCGGGCTCCGGGCTCGCCTCGCCGCTGTTATATGAGCAATAGATATATCCGGAGTTTCTGAACAGCATATCGGGAGCCGAGGATAAACCCGAGTAATCGCCGTAAAAGGCGCTGCCAAAGCTCTCGTCGTCGGTGTCGTAAACACCGAGAATATTGTAATCGTCATCGGTGGGGCTCGAATATTCTATAGCCTCATCCTCAACGATACCCTCGCCGAAGGCGATACCCCATTCCGAAAGAAGACTCTCGAGCACGGGAAGCTTCACGTCATAGGCCTTATTGACAATAAGCGAGCCCAGCCTCTCAATAAGAAATCTGTCTATCTTCTCCGCATCGGAGACGTATGAATAATCACCGTATTTGTCGGGGTTGGTATCTATGTCTCGCGTCGGATTGTTTATAATGAGCAGGGCACAGTCATCGGGAATTTCATCAACCTCGGAGAGCACGAGTGTCTCAATACGGAGTCCGCGCTCGGTGAGCAGGTCGGCAAAATAAGCAGTCGAGAGGCTCATCTCACTCTCGGGCTCATCGGGGTTATAGAAGGTCTCTCCGTGATCGGTAACGAAATACGCTACAGGAGAATTTATAGCCGCGAGAGATGCAAGTATAGATGCGAGCTTATACTCTCCATTGTAAGAGAAGTCGTTACCGTCAGTATCCGTTGTCCAAAAGCTGGCAGAGGTCGCTATCCTGTACTTATTTCCATAGGAAATTATGATATCGGACGGTGATATCTCCGAGCGCGAGGTTGTCTTATACTTCGCCACAGCCGTCGGGTTGTAGGTGACGTTTACGGACTTGACGGAAAGATTGTCAAATTTTTTCGACAAGGCAAGAGCCATAAAGTACGTTACCCGCAGCTCCTCCGAGCGCACTATATAATCGAGGTCTGTGCAGAAGGTTATTTCTATCTGCTTCTTTTCCCCGTTTTCATCCGTTTTATCAAGTATCTCGCGGCAGAACTCCTCCATGCCGTCGCTGACGGTATAGAGCCCCTCGGGGGTCATATCGAGATACGCGAGATTGTTCGTTCCGACGTAGTTAAGAACGACGTTGAGGGCAAAAACCGCGACTATAATTACCACCGTTATCAAGGAAAGGATAACGGCTTTCGCACTTTTGCCTCTGAAATACGTTTTTTTCATTTATTACCTGTTCTTCCTTCTTATGATGATAATACCGCCGACAAGCGCCGTCACCGCAGGTATCGCGAGGATAACGGCGGTAAGGATGCGCGCGTTCTTCATCGTGAAATTTTCAAGGGCATTGGTTTCATATCCCGCAACGTTACAGCCTATTGGAAGCGAACGCGAGCCGAGCATCAGGTGCAGAGTAGTATAAAGAAAGTCCCTGTTCGCATATCCGTCACTCGAAAGAGCGTCGGAGGCTGTAAGATATATCGTCGGCACTACAACGACACGTCCCTTCGTACCGTTATCGTTATCCCGGAAGGAATATGCGGCGACGGTATAGCCGCCCTCGGAATCTACCGTTTCACCGCCCGCAACAAGGCTTGCGGAATTTGAAACAGAAAGAAGCGCACCGGTGTTCATAGACGCGTCCAGCTCAAGCGCCGCGCACGAGGCGGCAAGAACCCGTCCGTCGGTAACGGTGGATACAACAGCCTTTACGTTACTGCCGCCCGCCGACTCACCGAAATCGCACACGAAGGAATATCCGTCGGCGGAAATGCCCATAGCAGTATCCTTCACAAGCGCTCTTGTGTAGGTTCCGTCCTCGGCCTCAACGCCCGAAAGCGTAATTCCCCATTCTGCGAGGAAGCCCTCGAGCACGGGCAGTCTTCTCGCCAATGGGTCAAGAGAAACGTAAAGATTACCGCCCGAGGCAAGATAGCTCTCAAGTCTCTCGAGCTCGCTCCTGCCCGTAACTCCTTCGCCAAGACGGTAAAAGTCCGACGTAGGATTGGATATGATTACCAGCTCGGCATCGGAGGGAACCTCATTGTCCCTCAAATTCAACGTATCGATATAATATCCCGCACAGGTAAGAATGTTGGCAAACGCGAGGTCCGCCGTCTCGCCGTGCTTCTCGGTCATATAGGCCACTCCGTGCTCGTCATTGAGCACCCAGGCTATCATTCCCGCAACTATCTCCTCGCCGCAATAGGCGTAGGCCACGCCCTCACTGTCGAGCGAAAAGAAATCGGCGAAGCCCGCGGAGGAATAGGTATCGGTCACCGTTCTGTAATTTCCGCCCGAGGAGAAGATAACGGTATTAGTTCTTATAGGAGTTTCATTCCCCCTCATATCAACCTTGTATCTCTCAAGGGGGAAAAGCTCACCGTTTTCATCTCTTTTCGTCAGCATATTGACGTATTTTACTTTTATGAAATCGTATCTGTCGCGAAGCTGGCTCACCGTCTTGTAAACGTAGGAGCCCGTATCGTGGTTTTTCAGCGTTTCTTCATCCATACAGAAGGTCACCGTCACCTCGCGCCCCTCTGAAATTTCCGAAAAGAGGCTGTCGGTGTTACCCGATATCGTAAGGTCGGTGGTCTCCACAGTGTAAATGTAAAGGCCGAATGCGGCGGTAAGTGTATAAACTATAACGTTAAAGAGCACTACCGCAGCTATCATAAGACAGGTCGCAAGCGTCCCCGTCTGCCTGTCCTTCGCAAACAGACCCGAGAGTCTGTCCATCAGTTTTTTCATAGTTAAAATCCTTCCACCTGAAGCTTAAGCATCAACCGTTTCTGCGCCTGTCGTATACTCTGACCGTCAGCCAAAGGAACACCGAGCCGACAGAGAGATAATAAACGAGCGTCGAGAGGTCGAAATAGCCCGCCGTGAAGGTCTGAAATCTTCTAAAAATAGAGAGTGCGTCGAGCACGTAACGAAGCCAGAAATTCGAGGGCACGAGAGACCCAAGAAGACCTATGGCAAGAAAGCCCAGGATTATTGCTATCGTGCCTATTGCCGCGGAGAGCTGATTTTCGGAAAGAGCCGACACGAAAACACCTATGCCTATAAACACGAAGCCCACAAGCAAAAGTGCAAGCACGTTGCCTATCAGCACCGCGAACTTCAGCTGTGTATAGGGAATAAGAAGAAGGAAATAGAGCGAGGACAGCACGGTAACGCCCGCGAACATAACGTAAGCGGCGAGAAACTTACCGAGCACCATTCCGGTAAGAGTTATGGGAGCTGTTAAGAGCAGCTGCTCGGTTTTACTCTTTCTCTCCTCGCTGAAGGTCTTCATCGTCAGAAGCGGAAGAATTACCGCAGAGAAAAGAAGCATAAGCGTAAAGTAGGTCGTTACGTTACCCGACATCGAGAAAAGCGTCGTGTAGGCGAACAGCACTCCGGCCACGGCCAGATATATGACGAGGAAAACGTATCCGAGTGCACCCGTAAAATAAGAGCGCAGCTCTCTTTTGAATATTGCCAGCATTTATTTATCCTCCCTGCGCTCGCGGCGCTTCTTGTTCTTTTCCGGAGCTATTCCGTCCGAACGGTCGACGAGCCGTATGAACACGCTCTCAAGGTCGGTACCGACAGGCTCCATACCTAGTATCGCCCAATTTCGCGACGAGCAGAGGTTGAAAACAGCCTTTCTTATGTCCACTCCGCGGTCACTCTCGATAACGTAAGCGTACGAATCAAGGTCGCGGTCTCCTGTAGATACGACAGATTTAACTCCCACAAGCCTCGACAAAGCGCCTTCGGCTTCCTTCTGCGGTCCGCATACCTTCACGCGGTAGCGATAACCGTCCTCTATGGTCTTGACTATATTCTCGGTTTTCTCGTCGGCGATAATCTTGCCCTTGTTTATGATGATGACCCTCTCGCAAACGGTCTGAACCTCTGCAAGCACGTGGGTCGAGAGAATTACCGTATGCCGCTTTGCAAGAGTGCGCATAAGATTTCTGACAGCTATAACCTGCTTCGGGTCAAGTCCTATCGTAGGCTCGTCAAAAATTATAACCTTCGGGTCGCCTATCAATGCCTCAGCGATACCTACTCGCTGCTTATTGCCCTTCGAGAGGTTCTTTATAAGCCGGCCCGTAAGCTCGTTCAGCCTCACTACGGAGATAATTTCAGACAAATGCTCCTCTCTCGGAAGCTTACAGCCCTTAAGGTCATAGACGAAATTCAGATACTCCTTCACCGTCATATCGGGATAGAGCGGAGGCTGCTCGGGAAGGAAACCTATCATACGCTTCGCAGCTATCGGCTCCTTCGATATATCAAAGCCGCCGACCGTAACCTCGCCCGACGTCGCAGCGAGATATCCCGTGAGTATATTCATAGTCGTGCTCTTTCCCGCTCCGTTAGGGCCGAGAAGACCGACTATCTCACCCTCCCCTATTTCGAAGGAAATGTCGTTAACGGCGTAGTTAGTACCGTATCGCTTCACCAGATTTTGAACCTTAATCATTTTTCGCTCGCCCTATCGGGCATCCTTTCGGTTTATATAGATAAAAATGTTTTTTTATACAGCATACCAAGTATGCATTATAGCATATAATTATAGATAAACTATTAACAAATTAAAAAAAGAGAACAAGAAACTTCTTCCTTCGGCAAAAAAGCAAAAAAGAGGTAGGGATAGTCGCAGGTACTGCTTGACAAAAGCGCAAAACAGCGTTATAATCTATAAGTAAAACGAGATAAGGACAGCGCATGACCGCAAGGCACGGTCATCGGGGAGAAAAAATGGAGAATGCAGAAAAAAAGAGAGTGTTCTCGGGCGTTCAGCCGTCGGGAAATCTCACGATAGGAAACTATCTCGGAGCTATCAAGAATTTTAAGAGCTTCGAGGAGCAATATAAGACCTTCTACTGTGTTGTTGACCTTCACGCAATAACCGTAAGGCAGGTGCCCGCAGAGCTTCGCAGAAGGACTTATGAAACGCTCGCGCTTTATATGGCATCGGGCCTCGACGAAACGAAGAATACTCTGTTCGTGCAATCGCACGTTCACGAGCACGCAGAGCTCGGCTGGATACTCGACTGCTACACGATGTTCGGAGAGCTCTCCCGTATGACACAGTTCAAGGACAAGAGCGCAAAGCACGCGGAGAACATAAACGCGGGTCTTTTCACCTATCCCGCCCTCATGGCGGCAGATATTCTGCTTTACGGAACAGATATTGTCCCCGTAGGTATCGACCAGAAGCAGCACCTCGAGCTTGCACGAGATGTGGCTATGCGCTTCAACCAGATTTACAGTGATACCTTCACCGTGCCCGAGGGATATATATCCGAGAGCACCATGAAGATTATGTCCCTCGCAGAGCCGACGGCGAAAATGTCAAAATCCGACACTAATCAAAATGCAGTCGTGTACATTCTCGACTCGAAGGACGATATAATGCGTAAATTCAAGCGCGCCGTGACAGACAGCGGAAGCGAGGTACGGTACAGCGAGGATAAGCCCGGTGTATCTAATCTTATGACGATTTACCGCGCCTTCACAGGCAAGGAGCTTGCCGATATTGAACGCGAATTCGACGGAGTCGGCTACGGAGAGTTCAAGCTCGCGGTCGGAGAGGCGTGCGCAGACGGTCTTGCGCCTGTTCGCGAGAGGTATAATCAGCTTATCGCAGATAAGGCACACCTCGAGGCGGTTATGAAGGCCGGCGCCGAGGAAGCGTCCTACTATGCCCGCCGTATGATGTCAAAGGTGAGAAGAAAAATAGGCTTTGTGGGATAAAGTCAACATTTCTTTACATAAATCCACAACAAACTACATACCGTGTCAAATAAAAAGCAGACAGCTCAAAACCAAGCTTGAGTTGTCTGCTTTTTTGTCGGTCGCTCCCGGCTGTGAAAGCAGGAGCGCAAACATTTTTAGAGCACAAAGCTCCGTCCTTCGCAAGCGAGGCGCACAACGGCAAGTCAAGCCTCGTCATCGGAGCCTTGTGACAAAATTCATCTCTTCCAATACTTGCGGTCAAGGGAGCGGTACATTATCGCCTCAGCCACGTGGTCCGCAGTGATTTTTTCGGAGCCGTCAAGGTCGGCTATCGTTCTTGCCACACGGAGAACTCTGTCGTGACCGCGCGCGGAAAGACCGAGACTCTCAAAGGCTTCCTTCATAAGCGTCGATGCCTCGTCGTCAAGAGCGCAGTGCCTTCTCAACATATCATTCGTCATATTTGCGTTGAGAATGCCCTTCTTGTCTCCCGACCTCGAGAGCCTCTCGTTAGTAAACTCTCTTGCCGCGTTCACGCGTTTCCTTATTTCGCTTGACGGCTCGCCGCCGCCCTTCCTTCTCGATATCTCATCGTAGGAAACGCTCGGAAGCTCTATCTCTATGTCTATCCGGTCAAGAAGCGGACCCGAAACGCGCGAGAGATACTTTGAAACCGCGTCGGGGGTACATTTACACCTCCTGCTCGGGTCACCGAAATAACCGCAACGGCAGGGGTTCATAGCGCATACGAGCATAAAGCGCGCGGGATAGGTTATTTTCGCAGCCGCGCGGGTGACTGTTACCGCACCGTCCTCGAGGGGCTGGCGAAGCCCCTCCGTAACCTGCTTCGTAAACTCGGGAAGCTCGTCGAGAAACAGCACTCCGTTATGCGCGAGCGATATCTCGCCGGGCCGAGGATAGGTGCCGCCGCCGACAAGCCCCGGCATGCTTATCGTATGGTGGGGCGAGCGAAAGGGCCTGTCGGTTATAAGCCCAGAGCGGAGCGTGCCGCTCACCGAATGTATTTTTGTCGTTGAGAGCGCTTCCTCAAAATCCATATCGGGAAGAATCGAGGGGAGCCGCTTTGCCAACATAGATTTCCCCGTACCGGGAGGTCCTATCATAAGCACGTTGTGTCCGCCTGCCGCGGCTATCTCCAGAGCGCGCTTCGCGCGGAGCTGTCCGCATACGTCGGAAAAATCGGCGGCTTCAATATGTAAAGAAAGGTCTATATCATCCTTCGAGCACTGCGACTCCGAAATAAGCTCCTCGCCCTTCAAATGCTTCACGAGCGAGCGCACGTCGCGAACGCCGAAAACCTTTATTCCACCGACCACCGAGGCCTCGGGGACGTTTTCGAGAGGCACGTATATCTCACGCTTCCCAAGGTCGCGGGCAGAAACCGTCATAGAAAGCACGCCCTTCACCGCTCTCACCTCTCCCGAAAGAGAAAGCTCGCCTACGATGCACTTGTCGGAGAAATCGGTTTCGCGTGATATAACACCATCACTCTGAAGTATCGCAGTAAGTATAGCCAAATCAAAAACCGTTCCCTCCTTCTTCACGTCGGCGGGAGCGAGGTTTATCATAATATCGAGCGGGGGAAAGACGTAGCCGCTGTTCTCGCACGCAGACTGAACGCGCCCCTTCGCCTCCTTTACGGCAGTATCGGGGAGGCCGACCAGCTCAAACCTCGGCACTCTGTCCCAGGCCGAGCATTCTACCGTTACCTCGTAGCCCTCTATTCCTACAACACCAGATGAATATATCTTTGAAAGCATAAAAACACCTCTTACAATCAAGTGATACAAACAGTATACACCTTCTTCAGCCGAAAATCAAGTAATCGGTTGACTTTCTTTTACCTTTAGTATATAATAACAGTAAAAAAATCCCTTTTTGCGGAGGACGTATGACAGTATTAAAAAACGTATTACATAAAGGCACCGTGACCGATATAGTTTTGTCGGGCGGTAAAATAGAAAGCATAGGAAAAACCGAGCTCCCCGGTATTGAGCTCTCGGGGCTTAAGGTGTATCCCGGGCTTATCGATACGCATATTCACGGTGCTCTCGGTCACGATGTATCCGACCCTCACGACTCACTCGACGTGATATCCGATTATGAGCTTCGCTCGGGTGTGACAACCTGGTACCCGACGACCGTCGCAGTGGATGCAGAGCAGCTTGTCAAGGTTACAAACCGTGACGTATCTCTTGTCAGCGGCGCGAATATCCCCGGCTTTCATATGGAAGGCCCGTTTATAAACAAGGCAAAAAAGGGCGCGATTAACGAGGAGCACATTATACCCGCTTCACGCGAGCTTTTCGACCGTTGCAACGCATCCGGGCTCGTCAAGAAAATGACCGTAGCTCCCGAAACCGAGGGAGCTCTGGAATTTATCGAGGACTGCCCCGCGCTCATATCCGTAGGCCACACGACCTGCGACTACGATACGGCGGCAGAGTCCTTCCGCCGCGGTGCGCGCTGCCTTACCCACACCTACAACGTAATGCCGGGAATACACCACAGAGAGCCGGGTCCGATAGGCGCGGGTGCAGACAGTAAGGACATCTATGCCGAGCTTATTTCCGACGGCGTACACATCCACCCCTCGGCAGTCCGTATGCTCGTGAGAATTTACGGCACCGACAGAATAGTTCTCGTCAGCGACTCGGTAAGAGCAACCGGCCTTTCCGACGGAGAATACGACCTCGGCGGCGTTCCAACTGTTGTTAAGGACGGTGTTGCAAGAACGCTGGGAGGCAACCTCGCAGGCTCGACGACCAATCTTTTCGACTGCGTTCGCTGTGCGATATCCTTCGGAATTTGCGAAGAGGATGCCGTCAAAATGGCGAGTGATAACCCCGCACGCATGATGGGACTGAATAAAGGCCGTGTTGAGGTAGGCTATGATGCCGACCTTATAATCGTTGACGGCGACTTTAATCTTAAGCACGTTATTAAGGGCGGTGAGCTTTGTGTCCTATAAGGAGAGCATTTATACGCGCACCGAAATGATGCTCGGCAGTGAGGCGGTAGAAAGGCTGCGCTCATCTCACGTTGCAGTATTCGGTGTCGGCGGTGTCGGCGGCTATGCAGCAGAGGCTCTCGCCAGAGCCGGCGTCGGCAAAATAACGCTCATAGACCCCGATGCGGTATCGGTAACCAACGTCAACAGACAAATTATAGCGCTTCGCTCGACGACGGGCAGAAACAAGGCTGAGGTTATGAGAGATAGAATACTCGATATAAACCCGGACTGCTCGGTAACGGCACTTCCAATCTTCTTCGCAGAGGACACGGAGAGCGATATTGATTTTTCCGCTTTCGACTACGTGGTAGATGCTATAGACACCGTAAAATCGAAGCTTCTTATCATAAAGAAAGCAAAGGAGCAGAACGTTCCCGTCATTTCCTCTATGGGCGCGGGAAACAAGCTCGACCCGACGCGCTTTCGCGTTACGGACATTTACAAAACCTCTCACGACCCGCTCGCGCGAGCTGTGCGAAGTGAGCTTCGACGTCTCGGCATTCCGAGCCTCAAGGTGGTATATTCCGATGAAACGCCCATAGGTCGGCGCGAGGCTGGCGCGCCCGGCAGTATATCCTTCGTACCGGGAGCCGCGGGGCTTGCTCTCGCGGGAGAGGTAATTCTTGACATTTCGGATATCAGAGGCAAATAACAGACATTCTTCCTCATTATGTCAGTTTTTTGTCGGTAAATAATGTTTTTTGTAAAAAACGTTTGCATTTTCCAAACTGTTGTGCTACAATTATTTATTATTGAAATCCTCGAGGAGTAATTATGTCAAACAAACATAGCCGTTCCGATATAGTCAGACGCGTTCTGTATTGGATAATAATGGTGTCGTTTATATTTTCGCTGATATACGTTCCGCTTCGTGCGATATTTGACATCGAATACCGAGAAAACTCTGAATACAAAATTATGATATTTCAGACGATACTCGGCATTATAGGTATAAATCTCCCCTCGTTCTTGACAAAAAAATTTATGTGGAAGATACCGAACGCATTTATCGTTATCTTCACACTTTTCCTCTGGGGAGCTATCTTCTGCGGCGAGGTTATGAAATTCTACTACCGCGTCAATTTCTGGGATGATATGCTTCACCTCTTAAGCAGTATGATGCTCGGCGTGCTCGGCTTCTCGCTTATAGAGATATTGAACAACGACAGAAAGCACGCGCTTGTAAACCTCTCGCCCTTCTTCGTCGCCGTATTCTCCGTATCCTTCGCGGTACTTATCGGTGTGCTCTGGGAATTTTACGAGTACATATTTGACGGTATTTTGGGCCTTAATATGCAGAAGTTCGCAGTAGAGGCCACCGTCCCCGGCGAGAAGCTCACCGATCTTGTAGGACGGGCGGCGCTCTCGGACACTATGATGGACCTTATCGTCGACTTTCTCGGCGCTACCGTAGCCTCTGTGTTCGGCTATATCTCCCTTAAGCTCAAAAAGGGCTGGCTCAACGCATTTAAGGTAGAGATATTCGGTAACAAAAGCGAAGATACACCGACCCCTGCACTCTTCCCCGAAGGAACGCAGGATGAGGCAGCCGACGAGCCCGTTTGCGACGAAGCAAGCGAGGATGCGGCCGATGAAGCAAAAGAGCCGCTTACAATGGCATAATAAAAGTTCCCCCGTCAAACGGGGGAATTTCATTTTCGATAAAACCCTAAATGTTGCCGGCAACGCACAAGTTCGTTTTAGATTGGCCTGCCAGCCATGCAACCAATACTTGCTACCCATAAATGGGTTCATAAGAAACTTACTGCTAATCAAATCTTTTTCAAACGCATCTAATTGAGTTTTCAATATACCTATGTCATACAAAATAAAAAGTCCCCGAAGGGACTTTTTATTTTGTGGCGATTAAGCCTCTGCAGAAGCTGCGGGAGCAGCGGGAGTCTCGAGAGTCTTGTTGTAAGCCTCGCCGACTCTGTTAAGGTTCTTGCAAAGAGCGTGCATAGCTACAAAGGGACCGATACCGCAAAGAAGTGCTCCGAAAATCATCCAGAGAAGGAAATTCGTGCCGTTCTCAGAGATGTTAAGACCGTACTTGTTGCCATTCTCGGAAAGTCTGTTAGCAACGCCGTAAAACCATACCATAGGATAGATTCCGCAGGTTACGCAGGTAAGCACGATAAATCCGAGGATACCCTTCGTCTTAAGTCCATCATCCTTACACATAGTATTCATGTCATTTGCGATACCGTTGATGAAGAAAAGCTCATAGATTCCGCAAGTAACGAGAGTGAGAAGAATGTACTTAAGGAGGCCTCTGTTTGTTTTTACCTTAGCCATGATAGTGTTCCTTTCTAAAGATTAATTAAAGAATAAGCGCTTTATAGTTCTCAAGACAACACCCTCCGAAGGCTCGAAGACCACGACGGGAGTGCCCGTAAAGAGACGGATGAAATAAGTAGCTATCATAACCGCCGCGAAGGCGTATATAACCGCATTACGCGAGCGTTCCATATTTTTCCACGCGAAGAAGCCGTAAAGCCCCGCAAAGACAGGCAATGCGAATATGACGGGGTGATAGCTGAAGGCTGCCGCAAAATCGAGCTTCAAGAGCGCGAAGCAGGCACGCGACATACCGCAGCCCGGGCAGGATATGCCCGAGAGCCATTTTATCGGACAGGTGATATCAAGCGCAAAGAGCACGAGATAAACGCCGACAATGGCGAATATGGAAAGCAAGGCCTCCACAAGCCGCTTCAGCTTCCGTTTTCTCTCCGCATCCATTCCGAAGCACCGCCAAAAATAATTTATAAATAAAGAATAACACTTTATTCATTTTTTGTCAATAGTTTTGTAGCGATTTTTTATTATTTACTACACAAAAAACAGACAAACTTGATAAATATGCTTACAAATTTATTGTCTTGCTTATTCCGTACAGTCTTGCCATAGACGCCTGCTTCTCGCGTATCTCGGCCTTCATCGAAGCAATTTCGTCCTCGGTAAAGGCATCGAGATCGCCGTCCTTAAGCTTTCCCTTATACATTCTGTCGAGAATGAGAGCGTAATTTATGTCGACCGAAACTATCTTGCCCTTCTTCTCGCACATAACTAGGTTTGATTTCCCCTTTAAGAGCTCCTCGACCGCAACGGCTCCCATAGTAGACGCGAGAACCCTGTCCTTTAGGCTCGGGTTACCGCCTCTTACAACATGGGCAAGGCGGGCGAACTTCGTCTCAATTCCCGTCCTATTCTCTATCTTCTTTGCAAACGCGGGGCCGAACTCTCCGCCAACCCCCTCGGAGACTATTACGATAAAGTTACGCTTCCCTATCTTCCTCGCCTCTATCATACTGTTTATAACGGACTCCTCGTCAAATGGAAGCTCGGGAATGACGGTAGCCGTAGCACCCGAGGCTATACCCGTGTGAAGCGCTATATCACCTGCTCCGCGACCCATAACCTCGACAACGTTACATCTCGCGTGCGACTCGCAGGTATCGCGAAGCTTATCAACAAGGTCGATTATGGTATTCATCGCGGTATCGAAGCCTATCGTGTTATCCGTCGAGGAAATATCGTTATCTATAGTCGCGGGAATTCCTATGCAGGGCACTCCGTGCGCCGTAAGGTCGGTAGCTCCCCTGAACGTACCGTCACCTCCGACACAGACAATACCGTCAATTCCTATGTCGCGGCAGGTAGTGACCGCTTCGGCCATACCCTCGGGGGTCTTGAATTTCGGGCATCTGTCAGAATAAAGAATCGTTCCGCCCTTATTGATTATATTCGATACGTCGCGGAGCACGAGCGGCTTCACGTCGCTGTCAATAAGTCCGGAGTAGCCGCGGTAAATACCCACAACCTCAACGCCGTGGGACAGCGCCGTGCGTACAACCGCTCTCACGGCAGCATTCATTCCGGGAGCGTCTCCTCCCGAGGTCAAAACACCAATTCTTTTAAATTCCTTCATTTCTAAAGAGCCCTTTTTGTTAAAAATTTAATTTATGAATAATTATACATCATAATGCTTTATTTTTCAACCTCAATTGCGAATTTTTTTCCGTTTTTTCAGCACCTTTTTCATACCTTCCGCCCCTTCGCTGAAAAGGGAGCCGAGAAAACGCCAAAAACTAACGCGCGGCCTTATGCTTTAAGTCATTAAGGACACCATTTTTCACACCTTTTTTATATAAAAATTATTGACAAGGTGGAAAATAAATGGTATAATATTTTCAAGGTTGTATTATGGGGAGTCTCTTCGCTCTCCCAAAAAACCAAGAGGAGGTACATTATGGATATAGCATTAATAGCTGACAACAACAAGAAAGAGCTTATGGCTCAGTTCTGTATCGCCTATTCCGGCACGCTCGCAAGACATCACCTCTGCGCGACGCACATAACCGGTCAGTATATCTCGGATGCAACCGGTCTTGAGATAGAAACCTTTCTCGCAGGAAGCACGGGCGGAATCGAGCAGATAGCCTCGAAGATATCCTATAATGAAATCGACCTTGTTTTTTATTTCAGAAGCACCGACCCTGCGAAGGAAATATCCGAGCCCGAGGAAAATCTTTTACGCCTGTGCGATGTTTATAACATCCCTCTCGCTACCAATATTGCAACTGCGGAAACACTCGTCACAGCCCTCGATGCGGGCAACCTCAGCTGGCGCGAATTTATAAATCCGCGCAGTGAATATAATATGAAGAAAAGAGGACTTTTGTAGAAGCTTCCGTGCTTCCGTCAAGTCCTGTTATACGGCTGTCACGCTGCGCGCAGGACAGCCGTTTATATTAAACCTTTGGAGATACGAATGAAGCTCACGATACACTCCGTGATAGACAATCTAAACGACAGCGGACTCCCTGACGGAGAGCCCGAGATAAATATCGTCACTCTCGATGCCGACGTCAAGGTAAACGGGGGTACTCTCTATCTAAGATATACGGAAGAGGCAGAGGGTGCCGTTACGCGCACTCTAATCACAGCGCACGAAAGCGGCATTCGTCTTTCAAAGCGAGGCGCCGTGGAATGGGAGACAAATTTTATTGCTGGTGAGGAGTCGAGGACACTGTACAAGATACCGCCATATACCTTCGATGCGGATATCAGGACGTCCCGCGCTGAATGGACAACGCAGGGGGACGGTCACATTCTGCGGCTCATATACTCTATGAATATCGGCGGTGCTGAAAAGTCTGTCAAAATAAAAATGACTCTTAAATAATCCCAAAATCTTACACGGATGGATTGATAATGGATATAAACGAATTCAAGGCTCGGCTCGGCTCGGGAGATATAGGCGGCTGCTTCATATTCGCGGGCGAAGAGGACTATCTGAAAAGATACTATCTCTCTGAGCTTCGGCGCACGGCAGTGCCGGATGAACCCCTCGCGGCCTTTAACCATGCTCTTTTCGAGGGAGCGGAGGTAGATTTCGCGAGGATAAGAGATGCAATAAAGGCTCCGCCTATTTTTGCGGAATACAAGCTTATCGAATGGAGATATCCGAATTTCGAAAAGATGAAGGAGAGCGAGCTTACCCTGCTTGAAGACGTGCTCGACACACTTGAAGAGCACCCGGGTATCGCTCTTGCTTTCATAGTCTCGGACGGAGATATCGAGCTCGGTGTAGGAAAAAGAGAAAGCAAATTTGAGCGGCGCTTCGGCGGAAGACTCGCAATTCTGAATTTTCCGCTCTCAACCGATGCACAGCTTCTCTCGTGGCTGAAAAAGCATTTCGATGCTATGTCGGTCAGCTCGAGCCCCGAGGCGCTTCGTGAGCTGATATTCCGCGCAGGGCATTCTATGAGTGTTCTCTCCGCAGAGGTTGACAAGCTTGCGTATCTCGCTCTTTCCAGAGGGCAAGGCTCCGTCACCGTCGATATGGTAAAGGAAGCGGCCTCTCCGACTCCCGAATGCGACACCTTCGCGCTTTCGAACGCCGTTTTGGACAGGAACAAGCCGGGAGCTTATCACGCGCTTCTCGAAATGAAATCAAGAAGGCTCGACCCTCTGCTCATTCTCGGAATGCTCGAAAAAAGCTACACGGAGCTGCTCTCCGTTATGTCTATGCGAAGCGAGGGCGCCGGTGCCGATGAGATTGCCTCTGCGCTGAAGATGAATGCCTACAGGCTCAAGCTTTTTCTAGCAAAGGAACGGCTGTTTTCAAGGGAGCGGCTGACGAGGATACTCACAGAGCTCGTGCGTGTTGACGAGGGAATGAAATTCGGCGGCGTGACAGGCTATACGGCGCTCGAGCTATTCATAGGAAAATGCGTGTAAATAAAAAAACGGAGAAAAATTATGAAAAAATTTATATCGGTAATCTTAATAATTACGACCCTTTTGCTTTCGGCAACGGCTCTCGCCTCGTGCAAAAAGGAGCGTGAGATACGCGATTATTACTACGCAGAGATGACGGTTAAAAATTTCGGAACGGTAATAATCAAGCTCGACAGAACGGCGGCACCCGTGACGGTAGACAATTTCGTCGCACTCGCCGACGATGGCTTCTACGACGGACTTACCTTTCACAGAATAATAGACGATTTTATGATACAGGGCGGAGCTTCCGACGAGAGCTCCGTAAACCCCATTAAGGGAGAATTTTCCTCAAACGGACACGAAAATCCGCTATCCCACACTCGCGGCACTATCTCTATGGCGAGAACGAGCGAGCCCGACAGTGCAACCTCGCAGTTCTTCATCTGTAATGCCGATTCACCCCACCTCGACGGTGACTACGCTGCCTTCGGATATGTAGTAGAGGGAATGGACGTTATTGACGACATAACCGAATACGGTATCCGGTACACGTACGGCGGCATTATATACTACGAGCAGTACAGGCCAGTTATTGAGAGCATTAAGATATACTACGAGATGCCGGAGAAATAATATCCAAAGCCGCACGCGAAAAAACGCCCGCACCTAAAAAATTATTATTGACATATAAGTGTCTCTGTGCTAAAATATATGAAAAGTTCAAAAAAGTGAGGACAAAAAATGGCAACCTATTTCCCAGAACCGTCAAGAACCTTCAGCGAGTATCTTCTCATTCCCGGATATACCGATGAAAGGTGCATTCCCGCAAACGTATCCTTAAAGACTCCTCTCGTAAAATACAGACGAGGCGAAGAGGAATGTCCTCTTACAATGAATATCCCTATGACGAGCGCTATTATGCAGTCGGTATCTAACGACACTCTGGCAATAGCTCTCGCAAAGGAAGGCGGAATCTCCTTTATTTACGGCTCACAGACCATAGAGGACGAGGCTGCTATGGTAGCGAAGGTTAAGAATTATAAATCCGGATTCGTTGTCAGCGACTCGAACCTCACGCCCGAAGATACTCTCGAGAACGTGCTTTCACTCGCTGAGGAGAATGGACACTCCACCATGGCCGTTACCGACGACGGAACCGCTACGGGTAAGCTCATAGGCATCGTTACGGGACGCGACTACCGTGTCAGCCGTATGTCGAAGGATGAGCGCGTTGCCACCTTTATGACCCCGCTTGACAAGCTTGTTACCGCTCCCGAGGGCACTACTCTTAAGGAAGCCAACGACATTATCTGGGACCACAAGCTCAACTCCCTCCCGATAGTTGATAAAAACGGACATCTCAAATATTTCGTATTCCGTAAGGACTACGCACAGCACAAGGAAAATCCGCAAGAGCTTCTCGACGAAAACAAGAGATACATAGTAGGCGCTGGTATCAACACCCTAGACTATGAAAAGCGTGTTCCCGCACTCATCGAGGCGGGTGCCGACGTTCTCTGCATTGACTCGTCCGAGGGCTACACTATATGGCAGAAGAAGACTCTTGATTTTATAAGAGCAAAGTACGGCAACACCGTTAAGGTTGGCGCCGGAAACGTCGTTGACCGCGAGGGCTTTATGTTCCTTGCCGAGGCAGGTGCGGACTTTATCAAAATAGGCATAGGCGGCGGCTCTATCTGCATCACCAGAGAGCAAAAGGGTATCGGACGCGGGCAGGCGAGCGCGGTTATCGAGGTTGCCGCAGCGCGTGACGAGTATTTCAAGAAGACGGGTGTTTATATTCCCATCTGCTCCGACGGCGGTATCGTTCACGACTATCATATGACTCTCGCTCTCGCTATGGGCGCAGACTTTATGATGCTCGGCAGATATTTCGCACGCTTTGACGAGTCCCCTACACCGAAAACCATGATAAACGGACAGTACGTCAAGGAGTATTGGGGCGAGGGCTCCAACAGGGCGAGAAACTGGCAGAGATACGACCTCGGCGGCAAGGCGAAGCTTTCCTTCGAGGAGGGTGTCGACAGCTACGTTACCTACGCAGGGTCTCTTCACGACAATGTTGAAAAGTCCCTCTATAAGGTAAAATCCACGATGTGCAACTGCGGAGCTATAACGATTCCCGAGCTTCAGGAAAAGGCAAAAATGACCCTCGTTTCCGCGACGAGCATCGTTGAGGGCGGCTACCACGACGTAACGTTAAGGAGCACCGCTACCGTTAAGTAAAATCCTATCGGGGCTGTTGTTTCGCACAGCCCCTTTTATATTTAAACCGTCATTTACCGAGGTTTTTATGAGTAAGCTATTTATTCCCGAGGGCTACCGTTCTCCCCTTGACCTATACAGAACGCAAAAGGCTATCTCCTTCGTTAAGGCTACCTTTCAGGCGCGCCTTGCGGCGGCGCTTAACCTTAAGAGAGTTTCCGCCCCTCTTTTCGTTACCGAGGAGTCGGGACTTAACGATAACTTAAGCGGCAAGGAAAGGCCCGTCAGCTTCGACATTCCCGACGTCGGAAAGAACGCGCAGGTCGTTCACTCCCTCGCAAAATGGAAAAGGCAGGCGCTAGGCGAGTATAATTTCTACGTAGGGAACGGTCTGTATACCGATATGAACGCCATTCGCCGCGACGAGGAGCTCGACAACATACATTCGATATATGTCGACCAGTGGGACTGGGAGAAGGTTATCTCGCGCGAGGACAGGACGAAGGAATATCTCGTAGGTATCGCCGAGAGGATAGTCAACGTAATATGCGACACCTCGGAGCTTTTAAAAATAGATTTTCCCGAGATTACAACCGAGCTTTCGCGCGATATGGTTGCAATTACCTCGGAGGAGCTTCTCCGCCTTTATCCCGATATGACCGCGAAGGAGCGCGAGGACGCATTTTTACGCGAGCACAAGACGGCGCTGATTATGCAGATAGGCGGCAAGCTGTCGAACGGAGAGCCACACGACTCGAGAGCACCCGACTATGACGATTGGGAGCTTAACGGCGATATAATGTTCTACAACGAGGTGCTGGGACACGCATTCGAAATATCCTCTATGGGTATACGTGTCGACAGCGAGTCCCTCGACAGACAGCTTAAGCTCTCGGGCTGCGAGGAGCGCCGCGAGCTTCCCTTCCATAAGAAACTACTTGAGGGCAAGCTTCCACTCACCGTCGGCGGCGGAATCGGGCAGTCGCGCCTCTGTATGCTTATGATGGGCTCGGCCCATATCGGCGAGGTTCAAGCCAGCATCTGGGACGATGACACCCTCGAAAGGTGCAAGGCGGCAGAAATAAAGCTTCTCTGACCTTTCACATAAAAGCACCGAGTTCCGCGCAATATAAAAGCAAGACCCAATAAAACAAAGTATTGGAGCCTATTTATGAAAAAATATCTATCTATTTTCGTTATATTAACGCTCACACTCTCCATACTGTCACTTTCCTCGTGCGAGGTTTTCTCAAAGGACAGGACTCTCTCTATAGGAGTTTATGAAAGCGTTGTGAACGGTGAACTTACCGAAACCGTCGCGGCAATAGTAACAGAGGAGGACGGCACGATAGTGCTCTGCCGACTCGACGCCGTTACCTATTCCCCCGCTGTCGATGCATACGGCGAGCCCATAATAGCTGTACCAAAGACCGTAAGCGAACAGGGGGGCACCGTATATGAGCAAATGCGCCGCTTCGAGGAATACGCCGTCGGCAAGACCGTAGGTGAGCTATTAGAGGAATTTAATCCTTCAGATTCCTCACCTTACTTCTACGAAACTTCTGCCGACTACGTGCTTCTTATCCCCGGTTTTATCTCTCCCGGACATTATGCAGCTGCTATAGAAAGAGCTGATAAGAACGAATATAAGACCGCCTTTCGCTCGAAAAACCTCGAGTGTGCGGTGGCTATGTTCCTCGAGCCCTCAGCACCCACGTTCCCGGAGCCCTCGACAGACAAGAGCACTATGAGCCTCACGCTAACGGGAAGCTTCGCGGCTGTTGCAGCGTCGGGCGGCAAAATAGCGGGAGCGATAATCGATGCCAATGAGGTCGTACTGACGGTGACACACGCTTCTGACGGGACTCTGACAGTCATCGAAAAGTCGTCGCAGGGAACGAAGCTCGAGCAGGGAGAGGACTACGGTATGGATGACTACAACCCCTATGCGATTGGCGACTGGTACGAGCAGGCAGGCGCATACGTAAAGGCTCTCGGCGGTATTAAGACCGAGGGACTCGAAACAGAGCTCCCAGAGAATACGGCGGGATGCACAATCGATACAGACAGCTACAGAGCCGCACTGAAAAAGGCGGCTGCAAGAACGAAATAATTTGTCAATAAATGTTTACAAAAAGGCGGTGGGATTATGAGAACAAAGCTTCTGGCTATCTTTCTTCTTATAATCCTACCCCTTTTAATGTTGTCCTGCGAAGAAAATGCACGCGTAAAAACACAGGAATACTACGATTTATTTAACACGGTATCCACCGTCCAGTCATATCTCGGTGATACCGACGAGGAGTTTGACGAAAACTGCGACACGGTTTACACTACTCTCTCGGAATATCATAAGCTCTTCGATATATACTATGAGTACGCGGGAATAAACAATCTCGCAACAGTGAATAGACTCGCAGGGCGTGAGAGTGTCGAGGTATCTCCCCTGCTTATTGATTTTCTGCTCTATGCAAAGGATATATATTCGCTGACAGATGGAAAAACAAACATTGCGATAGGAGCCGTAACGAAGCTATGGCACGGTGAGCGTGAGGCAGCAGAAGACGGCGGGGAGGGAAAGCTTCCCGATTCCAAGCTACTCGCAGAAGCGGCAAGGCACACCTCGATTGACGACGTGATAATTGACAAAGCGAGCTGCACGGTATTTCTCCGCGACCCCGAAATGTCGCTGGACGTGGGGGCTATCGGTAAAGGATATGCTGCGGAAATGGCAAAGCGAGAGCTCGAGCAGCTCGGCATAAGCTCATACGTTTTGAATATCGGCGGCAATATCTGCGCTATTGGAGAGAAGCCCTCGGGCGAAGGCTGGCGCACTTCTGTTCGTAATCCCCACGGCAACGGTTACGTCGCAAGCGTGGTTATCAGCAACACATCCTGCGTCACCTCGGGCGACTACGAGCGTTATTACACCGTAGAGGGCGTAAGATACCACCACATAATCGACCCGGAGACTCTCTATCCCGCCGAGTATTTCTCATCGGTCACCGTCTTTACAGAGAACTCTGCGCTGGCCGATGCACTTTCAACCGCCCTTTTCTGTATGCCTTACAGTGAAGGCGAGAAGCTGATATCGTCCCTTGATGGCGTCGAGGTTTTATGGATAACGCCAAGCGGCGAACAGTTTATGACCGAAGGGGTTTCAAAGCTGAAATCAGAGTAGCGTTTGTGCCGAATTTTGTAAAATTTTAAGACAGAATTGCAATATATTCTGTCTTTTTTATTCACCCCTTTAGATTTAACTTTTTTTCGTTTTTTGGCGCAAAAACGCCTGTTTTTTCGTTATTTATTTAACAAATACCGTTTTTTCCTTCTTCTATTGACATAAAATAATGTTTAAGTTATAATACTATTTAGAAGAACTGTATTTTTCTGCAAAAAACGCTGTCATACACTGCTTACAGCGTTACAGAAAGGATTTTTTATGTTTCGAAGAAAGTTAGGAAAGACTCACGTTCCACACTATAAAAACACTGCAGGAACTCCGGCAGTGGCAATACCCACGCCTGCATCCGTGCTTTTGCCCGTGGCGCAGCACATCGGCGCGCCGGCTACGGTTGTTGTAAAGCCCGGGGATACGGTGAAGATAGGTGATATTGTGGCCGAGGCTTCGAGCTACGTTTCCTCTCCCATCTACGCTTCGGTGTCGGGAAAGGTTGCCAAGCTCGAGAAATATCTGCGAGCAGACGGAAAAACGGTCGACGCAGTTCGTATAGAGAGCGACGGACTTATGGAGTGTCGGGATTTGACACCGCCCGACATAAATTCCATAGATGATTTAACCGAGGCCGTGAGGCACTCGGGCCTTGTCGGACTTGGCGGCGCAGGCTTCCCCACCTCTGTAAAGCTAGACGCGGCCAAGAAGGGCGGTATTGCCACCTTAGTTCTCAACGGTGCGGAGTGCGAGCCATACATCACCGCCGACACAAGAACGATGCTCGACGACGGTGAGCTTATTCGCGAGGGCGTAGAGCTCCTTCTCAAATTCATCCCCTCGCTCGAGAAAATTTATATCGGTATAGAGAAAAACAAGCCCGAATGCATAGAGAAGATGACCGAGCTCTTTTCCGACTGCGAGCGCGCGGAGGTGGTTTCCCTGCCCTCGCTCTATCCGCAGGGCGCCGAGAAGGTCATAGTTTATAACACCGCTGGAATAGTTATTGAAGAAGGAAAGCTGCCTGCCGATTTCGGCGTTCTCGTTATGAACGTCACATCGGTTGCGGAGCTTATGCGGTTTGTGAAAACGGGTATGCCTCTCGTATCGCGCACGGTAACGGTTGACGGCTCTGCTGTTTCTGAGCCGAAAAATCTCACGGTGCCGATAGGCACGTCAGTGCGCAACGTGCTCGCTGCCGCAGGTGTTGCGGACGATGATATAGGAATGGTCCTCTTTGGTGGTCCTATGATGGGTACCGCTATATGCTCGCTCGACGAGCCGACCGTAAAGACCACGGGAGCACTTACCGTTCTTACCGAGGCTGATGCAAGACGCCGCGAGCCCACTCCGTGTATTCACTGCGGAAGGTGCGTTGCCGCCTGCCCTATAGGGCTCAATCCCACCGCATACTCGAAAGCTTTAGATATAGAGATAACGGACGACAGAATGAAAAAGCTCGAGGACGAGAAAATAATGCTGTGTATGGAGTGCGGATGCTGCTCCTACGTATGTCCTGCGAGCCGTCCCCTCGTTCAGAATAACAGAATCGCTAAAGTGCAGCTCCGTGATTTTCAAGCTCACAGCGCAACACTCAAAAATTAAGGGAGGAGAAATATGAATAAGCTTACAGTATCTACCTCTCCGCATATTCAGACGAAGGTGACAACCTCGCGTATAATGGCAGACGTGATTATAGCTTTGTCCCTTCCCGCTATCGCATCGGTTGTACTTTACGGTCTTCCTGCGCTTCTCATAATCGTCACCTGTGTCGGCTCTGCTATAATCTCCGAGCTTCTTTTTAACCTCGCGACAAAAAGGCAGCAGACTGTGGGTGACCTTTCTGCCGCGGTGACGGGACTTATCCTCGCATTAAGCCTTCCCGCGGACGTGAAGGTATGGCAGTGCGTTGTCGGCTCGGCCTTTGCAATCGTTGTTGTAAAATGCCTTTTCGGCGGTCTTGGACATAATTTTGCCAACCCTGCCGCAACCGGAAGAATCTTCCTTTTTCTTGCCTTCGCAGAAGCCGGTGGAGGGGTTTCAACCCGCTTTATGAACGAAGCAGAGCTCGTAACCTCGGCAACTCCTCTTGAGCTGCTTAAAACGTCAACCTTCGAGGGGCTTCCCTCACTTCTCGATATGTTCCTCGGCAACCGTGCGGGCGCTATCGGCGAGGGCTGTATACTCGCTATACTCATAGGCTTCGTCTGGCTCGTCGCAAGGAGGGTCATAAAATGGGAAACTCCCGTAATCTACGTCGGCACGGTCTTCCTTCTTTCGCTGATAGTGAAGGGTGACCTCGAGTTCGCTATATATCAAGTAATGGCGGGCGGCCTCGTCTATGCCGCGGTATTTATGGCAACGGACTACGTAACAACACCCATAAACAGAGCTGGACGCGCAGTTTTCGCCCTCGGATGCGGTGTCATAACCGTTCTTATACGTCTCTTCGGCTCTTATCCCGGTGGCGTTTCCTTCGCCATACTAATTATGAATATTCTTTCTCCGTACATCGAAAGACTGTGCAGAAGAAGGCCTCTGGGAGGTGTGAAGAATGACAAAAAGTAAGCTTCTTCCCTCTATAGTTCTCGGCTCTATATGTCTTGTCGTAGCGGCACTTCTCGCCCTCGTCAATACACTGACCGCAGATAAAATACAGCAAAACAACGATGAAAAAGCGGAAGTGGCGCTTCGCGAGGTGCTTCCGGACCATTCCGGATTTGTCACCGTCGAGATACCCGAGGAATTTCCATCCTCTATAGACCTCGTAAAGAAGTCGGCAGAGGGCGGTTACGTGTTCCGTGCGGTCGTGACGGGCAAAAGCTCTGGCCTTACCGTTATGATAGGAATTGACAAGGACGGAAAAATCGTCGGCACAAAATGTACCGCAAATCAGGAAACCCCGTCCTATGCCGAGCCCGTTTTCGAAAAGACCGAGAGCGGATATTACGTCGGTATGACCGAGGATTCTTTCACCGAGTATCTCAAAACGGGCTCTACACTTACCTCGCGCGCCTATGCGGGCGCTGTTAAGGATGCGCTTACAGGCTTTGCCGCTCTTTCGGGCGCGGAGGTCGACTTACGAACAGAAGAGGAAAAGCTCGCGGATTCTCTTAATGCCGCGCTCGGCACCGAGGGTTCGAAATTTGAAAAATGGTTTGCCACCGACATCACCGGAGCCGATGCAATATACACCGAGCTCGGCGGCGAAGGCGTTGTCGTTTCCATAAAAGAAAACCTCATCGGTATCAGAAACGGCGTCGCAGTAGAAAATTCCACCGTATCGCAAGCGCTCATAGAGAACGCACTTTCCGCGTACTCCGTATACAAAAATTCCGTCCTGACCCCGGTCGCTCTTCCGAACGGAACCCCCTCGGAGGTTACCGCAGCATACGTCAGCACGGGAGGCATCTACGTCTTTGAGCTCTCCGCTCGCGGCTACGGTATGGATGGCGACCCCGACTATGCATCGGGCGAGCCTATCAAAATCAAGGTTGCCATAGCTAATATGTCACCGACCGACGTACCTTCGGCGCCGCACGGCATCATAGTGTCCGTGCTCACCGTATCCGAATCGGAGAACGAGGCGGGGGCCAAATGCTCCGACAGCACCTTCTATTCGCAGTTCGTGCATAAGGATAAGGACGAAATATACTCCGTCCCCGACATCGACGGTGCGCCCGTCACCTCGAGCGGCTACAAGCGTGCGCTTCGACACGCCTTTTCCGTGTTTGAAATTCTTACGGGAGGTAACGCATAATGAAGAACAGCAAGCTTATGATACTTCTGCGCGGCATTATTATGGAAAATCCCGTGCTGATACTCGTTCTCGGAACTTGCCCGACACTGGCGGTTACAACGAGTCTTAAATCCGCATTTTATATGGGAATTGCCGCTACGGCGGTGCTCGTATGCTCGAACGCCGTGATATCTGCACTCCGCAATATAATTCCCGACACAGTGCGTATTCCCTGCTATATAGTCATAATCGCGAGCTTCGTTACAGTAGTTCAGATGCTGCTCGAGGCCCACCTGCCCGAGGCTTACGAAATGCTGGGTGTATACCTTGCACTCATCGTAGTTAACTGCATCATTCTCGGCAGAGCGGAGATGTACGCGAGAAAGAACAACGTCATAAACTCCATACTCGACGGTATCGGTATGGGACTCGGCTTCCTACTTGCGCTTATGCTTATGGCGCTCATTCGCGAGGTACTCGGTGCGGGAAGCTTCTGGGGCTACAGCATCCCCTTCCTTGAAAACTACAAGATATCCGTTCTTGCGCAAGCTCCCGGCGGCTTCCTGGTTTTCGGTATTCTTATTGCCGTAATGAATAAGCTGACCGAGAAGCGCGGCGGAGTAAAGAGAAAATCCTTCTCCTGCGACGGATGTCCCTCTGCACATCTGTGCAACAAAACCTCTTGCAACGAGCTTACCGAGCTCGCCGCAAACGACGGTGAAGGCGAGGTGAAGGCTGATGACTAAATATATTCTCATTCTTATGGCGGGCGTTCTGGTAAACAACTACGTCCTACAGCAGTTCCTCGGCATCTGTCCCTTCCTCGGAGTATCGAAGAAATTCAACCAGGCGAGCGGCATGGGCATAGCAGTAACCTTCGTTATGCTTGCGGCAACCGCTGTGACATATCCCATCTACACCTATATTCTCGCCCCCGCAAAACTTGCGTATTTGCAAACTATAGTTTTCATTCTCGTAATTGCGGCGCTCGTTCAGTTCGTTGAGATAGTTATGAAGAAGCTTTTGCCTGCGCTTCATAAGTCGCTCGGCGTGTACCTTCCTCTTATAACCACGAACTGTGCCGTCCTCGGAGTAACGCTCAACAATATAACCGACGGCTACAACTTTATCGAGAGTATGATTTCTTCTCTCGGTGTAGGACTTGGATTTCTACTCGCTATGGTGCTCTTCGCGGGCGTTCGCTCGAGAATTGAAAACTGCCCCGCGCCGAAGGCGTTTCGGGGTGTGCCCATAACCCTCGTTGCCGCTTCTATCGTTGCCCTCGCCTTCTTCGGCTTCTCGGGCGTCGTTGAAAATATGCTGGGAGGTGTTTAATATGGATATACTCTTGCCCATACTCATACTTCTCGGTATTGGAATTCTATGTGCGGTACTTCTTACCGTAGCGTCGCGTTATTTCGCCGTGAAGGAAGACGAGCGCGCTCTTGCTATCCGCGAATGTCTGCCGAGTGCCAACTGCGGCGCATGCGGCTTTTCAGGCTGCGACGCCTATGCGAAGGCTCTCTCTGAAGGAAAAACGGATAAAACGAACCTGTGTATTCCCGGAGGTGACGACACCGCTCGCGGAATTGCCGAGATACTCGGCGTTACGGCAGGAGAGGTTGTCGAAATGGTGTCCTACGTAGGCTGCAACGGTACGTGCGACGTAGTTGCAAAGAAATACGACTATATAGGACAGAGCACCTGCCGTACCGCAAATATGGCATACCAGGGTGACAGAATGTGTAATTACGCCTGCCTTGGCTACGGTGATTGTGTCAGAGCCTGTCCGACGGAGGCCATACGCATTGAAAACGGAGTTGCTCGGGTTGACCCGAAGAAGTGTATAGGCTGCGGCATCTGCACGCGCGAATGTCCTAACCACCTCTTCAAGCTTATAAAAGACACCTCAAGAGTCGTTGTCGAGTGCTCCAACCACGACAAGGGCGCTATCACGCGCAAGGCGTGTAAGAACGGCTGTATCGCCTGCGGAAAGTGTGAAAAGACCTGTCCTCACGACGCGATACACGTAATAGACAATCTCGCCGTAATAGATTACGACAAATGCACGGGCTGTGGCGCGTGCGTTAAGGTATGCCCCACCGGCTGTATTCACGAGGGCAATTTCATCTGCGGCGCACATTTTTAAACAGAAGAAGAGTTGAGATAACCGATGAAAAGACTATGCACGTTTTTTGTTAAGTACAAAAAAGAGACGACTATCGCCGTCCTGCTGCTTTTTCTTTCGGTTATCTCTCTTGTCGTCATAAATCTCGTTATGCCGAGGGGCACATACGCCGAGGTCCGCACAGACGGAGAGCTCGTTGCGACCTATCCTCTGTCGGTAGACGGAGAATACTTGCTCCACGGTGGCACAAACACACTCGTTATCGAGGACGGAGAGGTATATATGAAGGAAGCAGACTGTCCCGACGGCACCTGTATCAAGACGGGAAGGATAAAGCAGGTCGGCGAAGCTATCGTTTGCCTGCCAAATAAAATCTCCGTAACCGTCGTCGGTGATGGGGGTGCGGGCCCCGAGCTCGTACCCGGCTCTCCGTAAAAACATCGGCTCTTTTGGGAGGACTAATGAAGAGAAACACGAAAATACTCGCAGCACTCTCCGTGACTGTCGCCGTCGCTATGCTCCTCTCTTTTATTGAGTCGAGACTCCCCACCTTCGTGCCGATACCCGGCGTGAAGCTGGGTCTTGCAAACGTTGCTGTCATATTTGCCATGTATAAGCTCGGCGAGGGGCCTGCGGCCGGTGTGTCACTAGTCAGGGTCGGCCTTTCCGCGCTGCTTTTCGGCAGTGTCGCGAGCCTTATCTACAGTCTTTCGGGCGCGGTCTTAAGCTTCGCGCTTATGGTACTTTCGCGCCGGGTTTTTAAGCTTCACACCGTAGGGGTGAGCATAATCGGCGGCGTCGCTCACAACGCAGGACAGATAATAGCCGCAGCCATAGTAATGGGAACGGCGTCAATAATATATTATCTTCCCTTCCTTATCCTGTCGGGTACTCTCGCGGGTATTGCGATAGGCCTTATTTCGAACGAGCTCACAAAAAGGATAAAAATATAGTTCTATGAAAGTAAACCTCTTGGGAGGCAAAATACATACCGCCTTCCTCACTCTTTTTGCATCAGCGCTTGGAAGCACGATAATAAGCACAATATATTCCACCGTCGATATGATGTGCGTAGGACAGCATTCCGGGCCGACCGCAGCAGCGGCGCTCGCGTGTGTCAATCCCCTTTGGGCCCTTATGATGGCTCCGGGTGTACTCGCAGGTGTCGGCGGCTCAGTTATGATGAGCAACCGAAAGGCTGGCGGAAATCTTGACGAGGCGCGTGGCTTTTATACCTTAAGCGTTATTATCGCGGCTATTATGTCGGCGCTGGTATGCGCAATTCTCCTCATTTTTCCACGGGAGCTTCTCACCTTTTTTGGCGGAGAGGGACAAAGGCTTGATTATGCCGTTACCTATATGCTACCGATTGCAATAATATCTCCAACCTTTACAATGAGCGCAACACTTTCTGCCTTTATGCGGAACGACGGTGAGGCTTTTACTCCCACCTTCGCAACGGCAATAGGGGGCGGGTTGAATATTTTTTTGGACGTATTTCTTGTCTTCGGCTGTAATCTGGGCGTCCTCGGTGCAGGTCTTGCTACCGCTATAGGCCAGACCGTTGCCTTTCTTATTATGGCAGCATACTTTTTCAGAAAGAAATGTACGCTTAAATTTACAAAAATCAAGCACCTCGGAAATAAGCTCACAAAGATTTTTACCCTAGGTGCCTCAGCATTTATTCTCGAGCTAGCCTTTGCGATCACCGCGACAGCGTACAACAAGATGATACTCAACCTCTTTACCGAGGAGCATCTTGCCGTTTTCGGAACGGCGTCTACCGTAGCCGTTATGTTCTACTGCTTATACAATGCCGTAGGAACGGCACTGCAGCCTCTGGTGTCGGCTAACTACGGTGCAGGGGCGCACGAAAGAGTAAATAAGACACTTAAAATATCTCTGGCAGCATCCGTAGCGCTGGGAGTAGCCTTCACTCTCCTTACACAGCTCCTTCCGGACGTAATTTTGAAAATATATATGGACGTAACCGACGGGGTTATGAAAATCGGACCGCCCATAGTGCGTATATACAATATGGCAATTGGATTTACGGGTATAAGCATCGTTCTCACCTTCTATTTTCAGTCGGTGCTCCGACGCGGCGCATCCGTGTGTATATCCTTATGCCGAGGGGTCATCTTTCCGCTTTTGTTCGTATTCGCATTTCCCGCGATATTTGGTGCTGATGCACTGTTCTACAGTATGCCGATAGCAGAGCTTATGACCTTTATTATAGCACTCCTTCTTCTTTTCTTCGCAAAAAAACGCAAACCGCTAACAAATAATTCCTATGGAGATTAAAATGACCCGCAACATCAATTACACCGTATCCGAGCTCGTGGAATACGCAATATCCCGTGAGCTTATAACAGAGGAGGACCGTGCGTACGCCACCGCGCGCTTAATGAAGCTACTCGGCCTTTCCGATTTCGAGCCGCAGAAAACGAAAGGAGCAAGGCCCCTTGCCGATATACTTTCGGACGCGCTCGACTATGCGTATGAAAAAGGCCTTATTGAGGAAAACTCGGTCGTTTACCGCGACCTTTTCGACACAGAGCTTATGGGTGCTCTTATAGACAGACCCTCGGGTGTGAACGCACGCTTCCGTGAGCTCTACCGCAAAAACCCGAGGCTTGCCACCGATTATTTCTACTCGCTTGCCTGCAACTCTAATTACATACGCACCGACAGAATAGCGAAGGATATGAAATGGCAGGTTGAGTCGGCGTACGGCAATATTGATATCACCGTCAATCTCTCAAAGCCCGAGAAGGACCCGAAGGCCATAGCTGCGGCAAAAAAGCTCGCACCGTCGGGATATCCGAAATGCCTTCTCTGCCACGAGAACGAGGGCTATGCAGGCACACTTTCGAAGCCGGCGCGCCAAAATTTGCGCCAGATACCCTTTGATATGGCGGGAAGCCCCTGGTTCTTACAGTATTCCCCCTACGTTTACTACAACGAGCACTGTATTGCTCTTTCGTCGGAGCATACCCCGATGAAGATAGACCGCTCGAGCTTCGAGAAGCTTCTCGGCTTCGTCGACTGCTTTCCTCACTATTTCATAGGCTCCAACGCCGACCTTCCGATAGTCGGAGGCTCTATCCTCTCTCACGACCATATGCAGGGCGGAAGGTACACCTTCGCTATGGAGCGTGCAGAGATAGAAATACCGCTCTCCTTCCGTGACTTTGAGGATATCACGGCGGGCATTGTTGCTTGGCCCCTTGCGGTAATACGTCTTCGTTCAAACAGCAGAGAGCGCCTCGTAGAGCTTGCCGATAAAATACTTATAGCGTGGCGTGCATACTCCGACCCCGAGGCAAATATATTCGCTGAAACCGACGGCGAGCCCCACAATACTATAACGCCTATCGCGAGACGGCGCGGTGAGGACTTCGAGCTCGACCTCGCTCTTCGCAATAATCTGACGACAGAAGAGCACCCTCTCGGACTCTACCACCCCCATAGCGAGCACCATAATATAAAGAAGGAAAACATCGGCCTTATCGAGGTAATGGGCCTCGCCGTGCTCCCCTCCCGACTTAAAGCGGAGATAGAGCTGATGAAGGACGCTGTAAATAAAAAAATCCCCTTCACCGATATTCCCGAGCTCACGAAGCATGCCGAGTGGTTCTCCCGCTTCGAGCATAGCTACGTCTTCACCGAGGAAAATACCGAGG
This sequence comes from Clostridia bacterium, assembly GCA_017453365.1. Taxonomy (GTDB): domain Bacteria; phylum Bacillota; class Clostridia; order Oscillospirales; family CAG-272; genus UBA1740. Next base: position 8,571 of record JAFTKH010000001.1, on the reverse strand, counting down.
AGATAATCAAATTAGAAATAGGAAAAACCTTCGTTCGCGTCCTCGAGGACGCAGGCGTCTACAAAACCGATAAGGCAGGCAGAGCCGCCTTCTTGCGCTTTGTGGATTACGTAAATAAGTAACAACCTTTTCATCTTTATATTTAAGAGGTCAACTTGAGAACACCAAGTTGACCTCTTTTTGGTAGCCGGTTGCTAATAATATCACGCCGCCGATTACTACCGCGATGAGTATTTGTAGGATTGTACTTGCGGGTTTTATAAAACAAAATTACTCATAATGACTCCGTAGATATTATATCGCTTGTTTCATTCTTAAGCCATTCGATATGATCATTAATCACGTCTTTGTTGCTTCGGGAAAGAAATTCCACGGAATCCTTGGGATACATTTTGAAGCTGTCGTCCAAGAACGCGAAAGAGAGCCAGAAATCGTACAGTTTCGTGACTAAAAGCGAATAGTTCTCTTCATCGAGCAACAATTCACTCAGCTCAAGCGCTCGCCATTTTCTCATTTCAAACTTTTCGTTCGTATTTTCTCCTACTTTGTTTCTCTCAATTGCTTTTTTTGTTTCTTGAATGTCTCCTTCATGGATTAAAACAGCGAGATATTTGTCTTCTTCCACATTATCTGACCCAATGTTTTCCTTTATATAGTCGAACAAATCTTCATAAGCAAGCTGTGGCTCTAGAGAATCATATTGCTTTAAACCGACAGCAATTAAGCTCCAAGTAATCCGAAATCCCATTTCGGACATCTTTTTAAGTCTATTATCGTATGATTGGTATACCATTGATTCCCCCCCTCTTCGACAAACATGCGGTGTGTAATATAACCGTTTTGTTTTATCCATTCAAATCTTCCGTCAACACCTCTATATGCACCTTTTATCTGATATAATGTGCCGTTTTTAATATTAAATTTTGTGGCATATCCGGCATAATTATCGACTATATTCGGGAAAGAAGAATGATGAGTGCCTTTTTTCGAAGCGCTTCCTGTTTTTTGCATCCAATATATCTTTTTGATAGTGTCGGATTTTTTCGCCATATCGTCGGTTACAGTTACAGAGCCGTAGCCGCCTATCGAAAACTTTGCACTATATCTCCCAATAGTGCCACGTCCCGAAAAGTAATAGCTGCCGTGAAATGCATTGTAGCTTGCTGTTTTTGAATATACACTGTAGTTACGGTACGCCGAGCCGACTCCGAAACCTCCGCCTCTTCCTTCGAGCAATGTATTGCATACGTCAAGGTCTATTTCTTCCCAAAACTCACCGCTATAATCTACTCGGATTACGGGATTGTTTGCACAGTACGCATACATATTACTTGCAGTCAGACCCTGCCCTGTGGATAGTGAAGCTCTTTCCTCTGTAGCTTGTAGGATTTCCTATGCTGTCGTAGGATGCTGCCTACCGTAGAGAATTTCGGTTATCCGGTTTGCCGAACAAAGAGCATCCCGATATCCCTGTTAGACTTGGAATTTAAGATACTATTTCTTTTGTCTTTCTATTTTTCCTTCGAACAGGGCTTCGAACTCTTCGAGTGTTCCTTCTGTCAATAAGCTTTTTTGACAGACAAAATAGGGGTCTCTGTCTTCAAACTCAAATATAAAATAATACCATTCACCATAATCAATAACCGCTTTTACAGAGCTCAACATATGAAATCGTTCTAGCTTCGCACATTTGTGTACGATAGTTTGTTCCTCTGTATCTATGTACACGCGTTGCGGAACGAATATTCTTTGACTGCCTCGACTCGGCGGCAAGGCAGAAAAAACAATCGCAAAAGCAAACGGAAGAAACATCAAAAGCGCGATAGTTTTCCAAAATACAGATGTTAAGATTATAGGAACAGCAAATAAAATCGCAACAATGAGCGAAACTTTAACTTGTATTTTGATTTGTTTTTTTAACAAAAATCTCTTGCAATCACCGTTAATCTCACCGTTAAAATCAATCATTTTTTATTCTCCAATAATTTAAGTAAATGGTTTCAATACGAACCGTCCCGTCCAGGTGAAGCTCATCCCTCTGTAGCTTGTAAGATTACCTATGCTGTCGTAGGATACTGCTTACTGTAGAGATTTTCGATTATCCGGTTTGCCGAACAAAGAGCATCTCGATATCCCTGTTAGACTTGGAATTTAAGATACTATTTCTTTTGTCTTTCTATTTTTCCTTCGAACAGGGCTTCAAACTCTTCGAGTGTTCCTTCTGTCAATAAGCTTTTTTGACATACGAATTTATCGCTTTTGTTACCGAAAGGAAAAACTATGTCATAAAACTCTCCGTGATCCCGCACCTTAGAAGCATCTTTTATTAATTTAAATTCTTCGCATTTATCGCATACGCAAACAATATATTCGCCATCGGTAAATATTCTTTTGGGTGTAAATCCTTTTCTGTTTTTTTGCTATGCGGAATTAACGTAAGAAGAAAAATCAATATAGAAGCAACCAGATAGCCAAACAATAAAGTAAATTCTTTTGTATTTACTGCTATTATTACAAACCATGGTAATATCAACAAAAATACAACAAGCATTACAGCCCATACAAATTTTCGAGATTTGCTCCAGAAAAAGCTTTCAGCTACACCTGTAATGCACCCGTTAAATTCAATCATTATTCTTCACTCTCACCACCTGTGTTCCGAGCTTTTCAAGCTCCCAATTGTCAATACTTTCTCCCGAGAAAAAGAAGGCGAACTTTTTAATATTCCATAGCGGCATTTTAATTTGCCGCCTTACAATCTGTTTCACCGTCGGACGTTTAAAGTCCTTATTTAAAATTTCAAGTCCTTTTATTTTCATTCCAACGCTCGCGTTTTTAAATACCAGAGGACACAATATGTATAGAATACAAACCAACGGCAAAGACACGGAACAGTGTATGATCGGTGCTACTATCGGATGGCTTTCTATGCCTACAATGTGCATCAAAGCAAGTATTACTACAACAGGCAAGCATACAACCAAACTGTCAATGCAATACGCAATCCATCTCCTTTTTGCATATTTCATCAGTCAAACACCCTCCTAAAAAATTCCGATACATTAAACCCGACGCTAAAATGTCCACCCATAAGAAAATGTCCTGATATACTATGAGATATTTTAAACTCATTATTTATTACATCGTAGGTTGCCATGCCGAGTGATAAATTTAAAGATTTAATAGTTTCTGGATAAAAAAGCATATCAAACGGTCCATCATAGGCAGAAGCGGAGTAATTTGTAGATTTTCCGTTTTTCTCAGTTTGATGATTATATTCCAATTCCACACCAACAAAACACTTTAATTCCGCCTTTATTCTATTTCCGGTCACCCATTGAGCATCATCTAGCCCCACATAAAAATCTCTATGTGCTTTGACTGATGTATTGCCTGTATCCATTCCTACCGTAAGTAATCTTATTTAGCTTTCCGTTCCTCTCATTACACGTATAGGCCGCGAAAGTGTTGTTCCCCGCAGAAACGGACGAAGTGTTTCCGAATACGTCGTAGATATAGGAAAGCCCAGTATTCTCGTCTGTATTTATCGAACCCAAGAGCCTTCCATTTGCGCTGTCGTAGTATAATTAATTTATTGTATGCTCCAGCCAAACAAATCCTTGAATTCTTGATAGCATGTCTCGCATATCCAACTTTTACTCAAGCTTTCATAATATCCAATTTGAAGATCACCAACGCAACTGCTTAATCTATTCCAACACAATTCGCAATGGTAATGTTCTTCTTTTTTTAACAATACACTTTTTAATTGCAATTTTTTATTATGCAAATAATCCTTTTCTTCATATTCTTCTAAATACCACGATTTTTTCATAAAGCCTCCCTTGATACAGGGTCTGTTAGACTTCCTTCGGAATACAACTTGCAAGAACCATTTTTGCATCAAATGCCAACATCTTGTCCTTGCAGCTGCATGACAGATCTGTTAGAATTTGCTTTGACTTTTCATACATAATTCTATTCGAAAATCCAAAAGCTCCGGCAGACAGCCTTACCCTATCATCTTCATGATTTAATAGCTTTCCCAAAAGCTCGGTACAGTCATAGTCCAACATACGGCTTTGAAGCTTTTTTATTTTATCCATAGCTCTATTACTCTTTTTTACCTTCTCTTTATCACCACAGTCATCCATTAAACAGCACTGTAAGCATAATTCGACATACATATCATAAGAAACCATGTTATTAACCTCTTATTTAATAAGGATTACGAGAGTAGAAGTTCTCAGCTTTCACCTTTTTCTTTCAAAATCACAAGTTTTGAATCTCTTGATATGAGAAATTCAACAATTTGTAAAGTAAAACCCTTTTTAAAAATTGATCTTAAAGAATCAACTGAAACTTTTTTCCTTTGATTTTCACATTATGAAAACACGGATATTGCTTGAATCGTAAATTTTCAAATCGTTTTCGTCTACCCGAATTTCAAGCTTATAATCACCAAACGAATCGTTGTAGAAAAGAACGTTGACATAAATTGTCAGTACTTGTTCACAATAAATCACGTTACTGATAATCGCATCGTGAAGATGTCACTCCATGCAATTGAACTGTTTCATTTGGCTACCTCTATTTTCAAATTACCTCATAATTGCTCCATCAACCGTAAAATTAACATACCAAGAGCTATTAACGCGGTGTCGCGTCATATCCTATGTATTCTTCGAGAAGAGCGTAAAATTCTTTTTTGGGAAATGAGCCCCAATCACAATAGGCATCATATCCCACTCCGTATTCATACTCTGCGCGCCCTGCGTAATTGAACACCTCATAATCACCGTTTTGGTATAAAATTTTTATTGCTACGCATTTTGAATCTATCCCAACCGGCCCGCCGATTACCCGCCAATCATAATTCAAGCTTTCAAGCTTATCAAGGAAGCTGTTGTAATCATCAATTACGAGCAAAGTGTCCTGTGACGGTGTCGAATTCGTGTAGTCGTAATCAGCTTCGACTATTTCAACCGATACAATCTCCTCTCGCGTATGCATAAATTCATACTTTGAGCCCCAGCAGGATGATAAACATATCAAACACAAACACACATAGATAAACGTAAATATTATTCTTATCTTTTTCATACAAAATCTCCTGATTATACCGTTTGTTCTAATAAAACAGATATCTGTGGTATCCGTCCTGTTGAGTCCACGGATCTTTAAAGGAACGATTTGTTACACCGCCGTAATAATCCGCCTCGGATTCCCATGGAGAGCTATAATAATCAAACGGTAGTTTTCCTATTCGTTGTGCTATGTTTGCAGTAACCGACGGTATTGCTACGTTTTTCGTATAATCGAATATGCCCATATTATCTAGCTGCACCTTATGACCGTACTCATGCTTGACTGTATTTACATCTGCCCAATAGTCCATTCCGATCACAATAACACCATACGAAAATACATACTCTCCGGAAAGTTTTATAACTACAGTCCCTTTATATGCGGAAAACAATGTTGCATCCAGTACCTTCTGTTCATCCGAATTTTCTATATCATAGTTGCTTATATCGGTCTTAATGGTATTAACTACCGTATCAACAAACGAAACAATTCTACTGGACAAATTAGAAATCTTTTCTATGATCTTCTTTGAAAGTATAATATTTATTGGCAAATTTCCCGTAGGGTCTACATACATTACAGGATTATTATTACAATATGCGAACATATTACTTGCAGTCAGACCCTGCCCTGTGGATACGTAAATATCCGAGCTTATCCACCGGAAAGTATAGGGATCGTAATACCTAGAAGATACGTAATGCAAGCTCAAGTCCTTGTCGAAATAATATCCTCTGTAAGTAAACGGATTCTTAGCAGCCTGGTGCGAGGATGTAACTCCGCTCGAGTACGTAGTTTGGCATTGTCCCCACGGGTTGTAGCTGTAGGATATTAGCTTGCTTCCCGCGCAGTCGTAAACCGCGGTAATATCTCCAAACAAATTCTTCTCATACCAATAAGTGTTCCAAGCACCGCTCGAATTTACTTGAAAGCCTATCGGTGAGCCTTGGCTATCGTAAATATAAACTGTTATGACACCGCTCGTTTCCTCGCCTACTATCCTCGTTCCTTCGAGATAGTAATTTGTCGTAACACCGTTCACGGTCTTCGACGTTCTTATTCCCTCGTCGTTGTAGGTGAAGCCCATCGACTTGCTTCCCTTAACAGCACCGGTCAATAGCCGTCCTGTCCAAGTTAAGCTCATTCCTTTTTGGTAGTTTTTCTACCACAAGATACGAAAATCAGTTAAATTACTTCTCAAAGTATGCGTGCCATTAAATTTGTAGTCAAGGACATCTTCTGTACAGCCGCGGAAAATTTCTTTCGTATCGGACTCCGTGACATCAAAAATTATGGTATTCGGATAAGGAGGCGTGTTTTTGTCATAATTTCTGTTCAATGTTTCATACTCAGGCTGTAAAAAATACAATTTGTTCTCCAAACAAATCTCTATTTCCTCTCCGCACTGTAAAGCAAATACAAAATCCGTTAATTCCATAAACACCTCGGTATCTGTTTGTACTATGCACCGTCTGCATCTATTCAAAAGAGATGAATGTATTAGACATTTATTTTAAGCTCTATCCCCACATCCAAACACATTCTGTTGATATCTCGAAAATTTGGATAACCTATGTGCTTACAAATTTCTTTTCCTTCAAATTCATAAGTTATATACAAGGAGTGCGGAAGCACGTAGTTGTACAGCAAAAGCCACGACTTGACAGAAAAAAGCTTATAGTACTCCAACTTTATTACATTTTCTAACTTCATTTCCAAAGAGTTTTTGTCGCCGGCATTGTGAAACTTTATGTATAGGGAGCCGTCTTTTCGAATTTCCAGATATTCCCGCTGCTCATTGATAACCTATACCCTACATAAATCGATACGCAATAAACAAGGAACAAAAGCACTGTTACAACTAACAGCTCTAATCTAAAGCTCTTTACAGTCAATACCAAACAGCAGGCAACTATTGGCAAAAATACAAAGCTAAATAGAACAAGGATAGGTTTAAAGATACCCCTATTTAAAAAGATCATTAATATACCTCCTGCTGTATTGCAAATGTAACCGGATGCATTATCCTTTTATTTATATTTCTTATCATATGTTCCTTGAGGATGTTTTTCTTTTGCTTTTGAATAATACAAAGCTACGACAGCTACGATACCGACAATGGAAACGGCGCACAAAGAGCCCGCAACTATGTACGGTAGATCGTTTGAGCCTGCGTCATAAAATATCACTTGTTGGCCGATTGAATCAGTAACAATCAACTGATCGTATGATGAGGCAAATAGATTAAAAAGGCCTCTGTCATTTTTCATAACGTACTCGACATCTCCAATTTCTTTGCTTTTCGCGAAAACGAAATTATTCCAATAGTAGTTGTTCTCTGTCGTATTTTGAATTTTAAGAGCTTCCTTAACCTTTCCCTCGAAATCAACGTAAAGAACTACGTCACTGCGAACGAAGTAGATATTTAATCCGTCGCTCAGTAATTCGATACCAAACCTCCCTGTACAGGAAAACTGATATCCTGCCTTGAAATTCCCCTTAGCAGTATAATAATGTGTCATAATGACTGAATCCAACGGCCACATCGCCGGCAGCATTTACATCAAAGCACTCTATCGATTTTTTCTCGGGCTCCTCTTTTAGTAAACAAATATTGACACTGTTAATAAATTGGCTTTTCTCAGTTGTTGGCAATTCTTCTGTCGTAAAACCTGCACTCAATCCAAAAGCTCGAGTTTCTAACAAAATGACTGATATCAAAAATGCAAAAAGAATGAATACGTACTGTCTATATTTCACCATTATCACTCCGTAATTCTTTTATACTTTGTATCTCACCTCACTATGTTGTTAATTATGCGAAGCTTCTCACCACTAAAATTTATATCTTAGAAGCTGCTCAGCATTCAATGAAAGTATAGAATCGTCAGATTCGTTCAGCACCCACTCTAATTTGCGTTTTGTTTCTTTCAAGTTAAATTTCAACTCGACGCACAACATAGCTGCGTTCAAAACAACTCTATCATCTTCATGCTCCAACAACTTTAGTAAAATCTGAGAACATTCCGGAGTATTCATCTCATTTTTAAGATTATAAAGCTTAGTCATTGCTCTATTATGCTCTCTAACCTTTTTCTTTGACTCATAGTCATCTTTAAAACAGGTTTTCTGTGATAATTCGATAATTAAGTTATAATAGTCCTTCATTTTTATCCTCCGTATTTGATTATGACACGTATGCCATACTCATATTGTACTTGATAGCTTTTTCCAGATAACCAATTTCTATATGTTGTACCATTGCCGGAGCTTTGAGTCGCCATATCGTCGGTTACAGTTATAGACCCATAACCGCCTATCGAAAATTTTGCTGTATATCCCCCAATAGTGCCACGTCCCGAAAAGTAATAGCTGCCGTGCAGGACTTTAATCAACCTTGTCTACATTTCAAAAATTCATGATAATCAGCTATAAAGCGCTATCATACATTCGGAATTTCTTTTCTTTAACCTTGTAAGTTTT
>JAFTKH010000008.1 GCA_017453365.1 Clostridia bacterium | reverse complement strand
GAAGGTTCGAGTATACGGTGAACTTGGTAACGTCTTCCACTCTGTCCACGTAACGCTTGCCGCAAAGATGGACAAAGGGATCGACCTCGGGAGAGACGAGCCATGCCTTGTATGCATAGAAAGCGTCCTTTTTGTACTTTCTGTCCCTTGTGACACGTCCCTTGTGGTTCTGACCGTTCTCGCCGCCCTCAGCTCTTGCGTCAGCGCCGAAGTCGAACATATTCCAAACATGGGTCGCCCACATAAATTTGCGCGTGAAAAGCTGCTTGATAAGCTCTTCGTGATAATAAGCCTGATATTCCTCGGTGTAGTCGCCCTGCTTCGGGTCGCTGGTGTGCCAGTTGAGCGCCTCACAGCCGTACTCGGAGCAGCCGATCGGGATCGTCGGATGCATTGCGTGGAATTTATCAAACCACGGGCCGTTCATATCGGTCTCACCGCCGTACCAGCCGAAATAGTGATTGTAGGATACTACGTCTGGTATCTCGAGATACGGGGAGTCGATGGGGCAGGGTGATACTGCCGCTACCGTCGTCTTTCTCGTTTTGTCCATCTCGTGGCAAAGGTCGTTTAAGATGCGGTGGTTTTCGAGCAGGTCGGGGTCGGAGTCACCCTTCATAGTGATTTCATTCGAAAGCCCCCAAACGACGATAGAGGGGTGGTTGTAGTTCTGTGTTATGAGCTCCTTCATTTGCGATACCGTGTTCTCGCGGCCGCCCGGCATATGATTTGAGATATAGGGTATCTCCGCCCATACGACCATACCGTACTCGTCGCACAGGTCGTAGAAATACTGTGCGTGCTGATAGTGGGCAAGGCGGATTGTGGTTGCACCGAGCTCGTATATAAGCTCCATATCTTCCTTGTGATGCTCTTCGGTGAGCGCATTTCCTATTCCCAGACGGTCCTGGTGGCGTGATACTCCGCGAAGGGGATATTCTTCGCCGTTGAGGATAAATCCGCGCTCGGGATCTATCTCGAAGCTTCTGCAGCCGAAGCGGGTCGATACGGTGTCAAGAGCGTTGCCGTCCCTTACGATCGATGCCTCGAGAGTATAGAGATAGGGGTTGCGTCGGCCGTGCCAGAGGTGAACTTCCTCTATCTTAAGAGTGATATTCTCGCCTCCCGATGCCTTCGCAACGGCAGCTCCGTCCTTATCGCAGACGGTATAGGAGACGGTGTCGCCGACCTTCAAATTCTTCGTGTATACGGTAACCTCGACTGTCGCATCGGTGCCTGATACCGAGGGTGTGACTGCAATGCCGGGGCCGCCGAAATATTCAAGGTCGAAATGCGTCTTGTCAACCGAGATGAGGTTTACCCCCCTGTAAAGACCGCCGTAGAAGGTGAAGTCCGCAACCTGTGGGTATACCGAGCTCGAAGGGGCATTGTCTACAAGAACGGTGAGGAGTGACCTCTCCCGAAGCTTCTCCGTAAGGTCGACTCTGAAGGTCGAATAACCGCCGTCGTGATGAGCAAGATGCTCGCCGTCGAGGTATACGTCGGCAGAGGAGTTAGCACCCAAAAGCTCGAGAAAGTGGCAGTCGCCGCAAAGCTCGCTCTTGCTTATGACTCTCGTATAGGAGCACGTTCCTCTGAAATAGTCGTTGCCGCCGTCCTGACCGTCCGTCGCGTTCCAGCTGTGGGGAAGCGTCACTCGCTCGCCCTCCTCGGGAAGCTCGGTCGGTACAGCTCTCGAGCCCTTGACGAATATCCAACCGTCGTTTAAGTTCTTTATGGCTCTCATATTATTTCCTTTCGTTTTTTAAAAGGAGCGCTCGGGCAATACAGTCCGCGCACTCCTTTTACTTGGTCTATTGCCTGTAATTAGATTTTACAACTTTTTCATTATTATTTCAATGAAGTGGAAAAAAGTTTACATTTGATGCGTTTTACGCTTCCTCGGCAACGGTCTCTCCGTGCCTTTCGTCAAGCTCGGTGCGCATTTTCTCAAGAGTCTTTTTGTCAAGGTTGTAGATGATGGCAATTCCTATGAACTGAACCACGGCACTGAACATATAAAGACCTGCAACGAGCCAGCACATATTGTGAGCTGTTTCCATGCTTTGGCCGATAGTGCCGTATTTGGAAACGTATCCGAGTGCACCCATTATTAGAAGAACGATAGAGGGGCCGATGCCCTGTGCGAGCTTTCTGAAGAAGGAGTGCAGGGAGTAAACCGTGCCTTCCTCGCGAGTGCCGAACTTCCACTCGTTATAGTCGATAGCATCACCCATCATAGCCCAGGATACGCAGGTGTAAACACCCATACCGATGCCGAAGAGCACAAGGCCGATGAGGTAGACGATAAGAGCTGCCGCAACGTTTGAAATTAAGGGGAAGATGAGCATAATGGCTCCGCCGACAAGCGAAACGACGGTTCCGATAACAGAGGCTTCTTTTTTACCTATTTTCTTAACTATCTTCGTTATGAAGGGCATAAAGAGGAACATCGGCAAAAATCCTATCATCTGAACAAGTCCCGACATAGATGCCATATTAAAGTAGATAGCGAACATAACGGTGTTGGCGGTCGTCGCCGCGTTCATACCGAGAAACATACCCATAGCGGCAACGGTGGCGCCGACAGCGGGGCGGTTTTTCATAAACTTACCGAAGGCACTGAAAATGTTGAATTTGCCGTGTCCCTCGTTCGTCTTTACGGTGCTCTCGTCAACGCGGACGGTTATCGTCTTAAGCATAAAGATAAATGCTATAAAACCGAGTATACCCATAATGAGTGCCGCGAAGAAAACTCTTTCGCCGATAAGGATTTCCAGCTGCTTACCGGTAAGGGGGCTGAGCACTGCATCACCCTGCTGATACAGCTCGCCCGTAATTGGGTTGGAATGGAAATTGTCAGGAGTGAATTTTTCCTCTGCGCCGGCGGGGATTTCAATCTTATCGAGGAAGCCGGTCGTGCCGTCATAGGTAACCTTCTGCCAGATGAGCATCGGAAGAATAATGCCGGGGAGGAGATTTCCTATCATCGAGCCGATAGACCTCCAGGTTGAGAGCTGTGCTCTTTCTCCAACGTCCTCGGTTACCAAAGAAAGCATCGAGCCGTACGGAACGTTTGCGATAGTGTAAAATGCATCCCAGACTATGTAGCCGAAAACAAACAGAATTGCCTTAAGCACGACGGGAGCCTTCGGAAACGGAAGGAATACTGCCGCGCCACCGACGAGCAGGCCTACCGCTCCTATGAAAATATAGGTTTTAAACTTGCCCATTCTATATTTTCTTCTGTCATTGTCGATAATAGAACCGATAAGTGGGTCGTTTACCGCGTCCCAAATCTGGACGAGGAGCAGCAGAATTGATAACAGTCCTGTTTGAAGCATCATAAAGACGAGCCAGAAGGTTTGAACCGTGCCCTTGAGAGCAAAGCTCATATTGCAGCCGAAGTCGCCTGCGGCATACGCGAGTTTGTCACGTATACCGAATTTTCGGTATCCGTTTTTGTCGAGTACGACGGGTTTTTTCATAACTTTCTCCTTTTTTGTTTTTTTGTATCGTTTGCTTACAAAATTGATTATAGAGTTTTTTTCTTAATCTCGTGAGTAAAAAACTCCTGTGAATTTGTAAAATGTTCACATTTTTGTGAAATTCAATGTTGTAAATGCACAAAAAGTATGTTATAATAACCCCGTAAGTTTGAAAAAATGCTCATTTGATTAATTTATTCGGAGGTGATTTGTCTGCTTCGCAGCGACCTTGACTTTTTTCTTTCAATAATCAGAAAAAGCAGAATTATAACGACTTTATCGGCGCTCGACGTCCCGATGTCACAGGTTATGGCGGAGACGCCGCTTGAGCTCCTCGGTATAATAGAGCCCGAGGGTCTTACAGTTTCGGAATATCTGGAAAACCCATTGGAAAATACTATTTACAGATTAACCGATGTGTTCGGTGTTAAGGCTATATATATGCTCCTTCCCACAGAGAGCAGAGAGAGACTTCTTATCATCGGCCCGTATCTTGGTGAGCAGTATTCGAAGCAGGAAACTCTCGAGCGTCTCGAAAGGTATAATATAGACCCGGCATATCATCGGCTGTACCACAATTTCCTTATGTCGCTGCCGGTAATACGGGAGGGAAGCCACTTTTTCGTTACACTCTCTACCTTTGCAGAGCGGACGTGGGGGCAGGGAGCCTACCGCACCGTGGAGGTGGACCGCGCCGCACGCCCGGGTGACGGCTTCTTGATTGAGAGCAATAAGGAGGCAGATGCCGAGAGTATTCTTGCTAATATGAAGCTTATGGAGGAGCGGTACAGCTACGAAAACGAGCTTATGCGCGCGGTTTCGGAGGGACAGTACGGGCGTGCCGAGCTGTTCATATCGGGCTTTCAGCAGGCGAATTTTGAAAAGCGGATAGCCGACCCCCTGCGAAACACCAAAAATTACTGTATTATAACCAATACGCTCTTAAGGAAGGCGGCAGAGCGCGGCGGAGTTCACCCCGTTAATATAGACAAGCTTTCGTCCTCCTTCGCAGTAAGTATAGAGCAGTGCTCCACGCAGCAGGAGTGCATATCACTCATCCGGGATATGTTTCGCCGATATTGCAGGCTTGTGAATAAGCACTCGGGCGCGGGCCTGTCCCCGATAGTGCAGAAGACGGTGGCTATAATCGACGCCGACCTTTCACGTGAGCTTTCTCTGTCTATGCTTGCCGAGGCGGCGAACGTCAGTCCAGGTTATCTGTCCTCGATATTTAAGCGTGATATGGGAAAAACCGTAACGGAGTATATTACGGAAAAGAGGATACGCCACGCCGAGCATCTTCTCGAAACGACGCATCTGCAAATACAGACTGTTGCGTTATATTCGGGAATTATGGACGTGCAGTATTTTTCAAAGCTTTTTAAGAAGCATAGCGGACTTACACCGCGTGAATATAGAGACAGAAATAAAAGATAATAAGGATAATCGGCTGTAGGAGAGCGGGAATAATCCCACTTACGGCTATCCAAGGAGAAACGGAATGAATATGAAATTAAGCTTTCGCTGGTACGGAGAGGACGACCCCATATCACTGGAGTATATCTCGCAGATACCGGGTATGCGCTCCATAGTATCAGCAGTCTACGACGTGAAGCCCGGCGAGGTCTGGAGTGAGGAGAGTATTAAGAAAATCAAGGACGCGTGCGAAGCTCGCGGCCTCGTCTTCGACGTGGTTGAGTCGATACCCGTACACGAGGATATAAAGCTCGGATGCGGAGATGTCGACCGCCTAATCGACGTGTATTGCGAGAATGTGAGAAGATGTGCCAAATATGGCGTGAAGTGCGTCACGTATAACTTTATGCCCGTCTTTGACTGGACTCGAACGCAGCTTGATAAGCGAGCTGCCGACGGCTCTACCAGTCTCGTTATGTATTTTGACCAGCTCAAGGGGCTCGACCCGCTTCGCGACGATATACATCTGCCCGGCTGGGACTCGAGCTACACACAGAGTGAGGTAAGGGAGCTTATACGCGCCTACGGCGAGCTTGGCAGTGAGGGACTGTGGCGTAATCTAGAGAGATTTCTCGAGCGTGTCGTTCCCGTTGCCGAGGAATGCGGCGTCAGAATGGCTATTCACCCTGACGACCCGCCGTATCCTATTTTCGGCATACCTCGCATAATAACCTCCGAGGAGAGCCTTGACAGAATGCTCGCTATCGTTGACAGCCCCGCGAACAGTATTTGTTTGTGCACGGGAAGCCTCGGCTGCACGCGCTCGAACGACGTTACGGCTATGGTGAAAAAATATGCAGCACGCGACAGGATAGCTTTTATGCATATAAGGAACGTGAAGGTAATGGACGACGGCTCGTTTGAGGAGCGCGCCCACCTGTCATCCTGCGGCTCGCTCGATATGTACGAGATAGTGAGGTCGCTTGCGGAGTGCGGATTTTCCGGTTACGTGCGCCCCGACCACGGAAGAATGATATGGGGCGAGTCGGGTAAGCCCGGCTACGGTCTTTTTGACAGAGCGCTCGGCGCTGCGTATATAAACGGCCTTTTTGAGGCCTGCGAGAAGAATTTGAAGGGAGATTGAAATGCAGGAAAACGTTCTTAATACAAGACTTGATGGTAAGGTGGCGGTAGTTACGGGCGCGGGCGGCGTTCTTTGCTCGTACTTTGCCGAGGTGCTGGCACGTGCGGGAGCAAAGGTGGCGCTTCTCGACCTGAACGAGGCCGCTGCGGAGAGCTGCGCGGAGAAAATAAGAGCGGAGGGCGGTATAGCACGCGCCTACGCTTGCAACGTGCTCGACAAAAGGATATGCCTTGAGGTCGCAGAGCGGGTAAAGAGTGAGCTCGGCACCTGCGATGTGCTCGTAAACGGAGCGGGCGGAAACAATCCGAAGGCTACGACGGATAAGGAATATTACGAGACGGGAGATATAGACGCCGATACGAAGAGCTTCTTTGACCTTGACGAGAGCGGAGTCGGCTTCGTTTTCAACCTTAATTTCCTAGGTACGCTTATTCCTACGCAGGCATTTGCCGCACAGATGGTAGGGAAGAGCGGATGCAATATAATCAATATATCCTCTATGAATGCCTTTACCCCCCTGACGAAGATACCTGCGTATTCGGGCGCAAAGGCCGCGATATCGAACTTTACCCAATGGCTTGCCGTTCATTTTTCCCGCGAGGGTATCCGCGTAAATGCGATAGCTCCCGGCTTCTTCTCGACGAAGCAGAACGAGAAGCTCCTTTGGAACGGAGATGGCACTCCCACAGCACGGACGGGAAAGATACTGGCTGCTACGCCTATGGGCAGGTTTGGCCGCACCGAGGAGCTGGCGGGAGGGCTCCTTTTCCTCCTCAACAATGATGCCGCGGGCTTCATCACGGGCGTGGTGCTGCCCGTAGACGGCGGATTTTCCGCATATTCCGGCGTATAAACGCGCTATTTGGAAAAAACAGTAAAATTTTGGATATGCAATTTGCACAAAAATATTTGATATCTATTAGACAAGGTGCAAAAACTTTTTTTCGTTCATTTGTTTTGCTTGACTTGCCCGATTATTTATGATATTATATGGTCGGTAAGGTGGAGTGATTATTGCCTTTATTACGCGTGACGGATTCACGCGCGATAGGGCAAGCAGTAATCCCTTTGCCTCGTTCTTTCATAAGGACGGGCTTCTGCATATAATCATAAAGGGTACACAAAGCTTTAGCGCGCGACCCGACTACCGTAGGGTCGCGTTAATTTCACGGTAAATGAAAAGGAGAAAATTATGAAAACAAAGCTTTTAGCACTTCTTCTCGTCATAATAATGGCGGTTGGAATGTTGGCGGCGTGTGGTGGCGGCAAGAAAGACCCTTGTACCAACCACGTTGACACCGACGGCGACGGCTACTGTGACAACGAGGGCTGTGACGAGGCTGTTCAGAAGCAGTGTACTACTCACACTGACTCTGATAACAACGGTCTTTGCGACGTTTGTAACGCTACCGTAGCGGTTAGAACCTGTGATAACCATGCTGACAACAACGGTGACGGAAACTGCGACAACTGCGGCGAGTACTACGACGTATGGGATGAGATTACGGTATCTTGGGATACCACCGATATCATCTTCAGCCTTAGTGAGAACTCGAACGGTAACGAGCTTCCTTCTACCTGTAAGAGGTATATGGCGGGTGAGGACACCAGCTTTAAGGAAACTATCGATACTAAGGTAACGAACAGAAACACCGCGGCTTACAATAAGACCAAGGTAAACGTTATCTACGACTACACCTATAAAGACGGTGACACTAAATACGGCTGGGGTCAGTGTATCGAGCAGATACTCACCAGAGTTAAGTCCGGTGACGATGATGCTCCCGATATCTACTGTAACTTTGTTTATGATATGGTTTCCGTTTCGCTTAAGGGCGGATTTGCAAACCTTTATTCGCAGTCTCGCGGTGTTGGCGACCTCAACGGAGTTAACTACTTCCAGTTCGCCGGCGACTACGATACATACGAGGACTCCGGTAACGGCTATATGATAGAGTATATGAAATCTCTTACTCTTTCGAAGACCAAGATGTACTGCCTGTCTAGTGACTACTTTATGGATATGGTACGCGGCTTCTTCGTAGTGCCTGTTAACGTAGCACTTATGAACACCATTGAGGTGGCAACAGAAGAGGGTAAGTTCAACAGTGACCGTACCGGCGACGGCAAATTCACTATTGACGATTTCTATCAGCTCGTTTGGGATGGCGAGTGGGATTATGAGACTGTTGCAGAGTTCTCTGCACTTATCACCCAGGACAGCGGTGACGATACCTCCACGACGAACCTTGACGATACTGTAGGCTTTGCTATTCAGTCCTCCTCCGGTCTTTCGGCATCGGGAATGGTCTACACCACCTCCGTTACTATCATTAACAGAGATTGGTCTGATGAAATAAACGACTACGTTTACGCTTATCCGGACCCCAACACCGAGGCGGGCCAGCAGGATATATCAGACCTTGTTACTCTTTGCGACAATATGAATATCCTCTTTGGTAAGACCGGTGTTATATCCGTTAACAATGCTGATACGGACGTAGCTACCTATGCTAGTGACGGACGTGCGCTTACCGCTATACGTCAGAGATTCTCTGAGGATAAAATCCTCTTTGGCGGTGTTGTATGTCTCGGCTCTCTTGAGCTTGAGGAGTATCAGGGTATGAAGGGTGAAGGCCGCGGCTTCGGTATTGCTCCCGCTCCTCTTTACAGAACCAAAGAGGCTGCTATAGCTGCAACCGGTGAGGCTGATACGTATCTTACCGCTATACACAACGTAGCACGCGTCGGCGGCATCTCTGCAAATACCGTTAAGTTTGCACAGTGCTCTGCATTCCTTGACTACGTTTCGACCAAGCACAACGGTCACGATGACTCTACCGATATCCTTGATTACTACTACAACATTAAGCTTCAGTACGATATCTCCGACGGCTCGAGCGGAAACACCGAGATGCTTCAGTACATCCGTTATAACGTTCGTTCGTCCTTTGATAAGGCGTATGAGGATGCTATCGGAAGATTCTTCCTTAACGTTGACCCTGAATCGAATAACAATAAATGGCACGAGATGCTTCGTCAGGCGAACTTCAGACTTACCGATATGAATGCTAAATACAACAGCGTATATTCGGCTAAGGAAACGCAGCTTAAGACTCTCTGGAACGATTTCCCGTCGCTTCCCGATTAAGCCTTCGTGTAATAGAAAACTAATTTAAAGCAACTCCGAGCTGCCCTGCGATATTCCGAACGGGCAGCTCGGTTTTACATTAGCTACTGTAATAAGGAAAAAAGACTTCTATGAAGGTAATTTTGGCATCAGCATCACCGAGGCGCCGAGAGCTTCTCTTGGGAATAATTCCCGATTTTGAGGTAACGGCCTGTGAGGTCGACGAAACACTACCCGCAGGCACCCCTATAAACGAGGGGGTAAGACTGCTTGCGGTTAGGAAGGGCGAGGCAGCGCTCCGTCTTCGCGGTGAAGAATATATGATAATCTCCTCTGACACACTTGTGGAGCTTGACGGAGTACCGCTCGGTAAGCCGAGAAGCGAGGAAGAGGCGAAGGAAATGCTCTCGAGGCTCTCCGGCAGGGGGCACAACGTGCATACGGGAGTTGCCGTGCACTTCGGTGGACGTGTGCTCTCGGGCACTGCCACCTCTACGGTGTATTTCCGAAGGCTTACGGCGGCGGAGATAGAGGCCTACGTTGCGACCGGAGAGCCTATGGATAAGGCAGGAGCGTACGGTATACAGGGTGAGGGCGGTAAACTTGTCGAACGCTACGACGGCGATTTTGACACGATAATGGGGCTTTCTTTGGCTCTTACGTCCGAGCTTATAAAACAAATGAAAGAGCTTACAAATGACGAAGGTTGAAAAGAAAAAAAGACTTGAAAAAATAGTCGCGAGAATGAAGGAAATATACCCCGAGGCCCTGTGCGCGCTCGAATATGGAAATGACCCGTGGCGCCTTATGGTAATGGGCAGGCTTTCGGCGCAGTGCACCGACGCGAGAGTGAACGTGGTTTGTCGCGAGCTCTTTTCGCGCTATCCGACGGCCGAAGCGCTGGCCGGAGGTGATATTTCGGATATAGAGAGAATAGTGAAGCCCTGCGGGCTTTACCATACGAAGGCCGCGAGTATAAAGGAGGCATCGCGAATCCTCACGGAGGAAATGGGCGGAGTGCTGCCCGATACTATGGACGGTCTCCTTACGCTCCCGGGAGTTGGAAGAAAGGTTGCGAGCCTTATTCTCGGTGACGTATACAGGCAGCACGTGGTAGTGTGCGATACTCACTTTATGCGGATTATGGGTAGGCTCGGAATGTACCGCGAGGGTTTCCGCGACCCAGATAAAATAGAGAAAATAATGCTCGAGCTGATGCCGAAGGGCGAGGGCTCGGATTTTTGTCACAGAATTGTGTTCTTCGGCAGGGAATACTGCCCCGCGCGCGGTAACGACTGTGCCTCCTGTCCGATGTCGGACCTCTGTCTTCACGCCGAGAAGGCGACTTAAAATAATGAAGAAAAAAATTTTAATGCCCATAATAGTCGAGGGAAAGTACGACAAGAACACTATCTTACAGTTCTTTGACGCGACGGTCATCACCCTCGGGGGCTTCGCGGTGTTTAATTCGCGTGAGAAGCAGGCGCTGCTGCGAAAAATTTCGGTCGGCGGTATTATACTCCTTACCGACCCTGACGGAGCGGGAAAGCAGCTTCGCTCCTTTATATCGGGTATTATCCCGAAGGATAAGATTTTTAACGCCTACGTTCCCAAAATAGAGGGAAAGGAAAGGCGTAAGGTACATAGGTCGAGGGCCGGACTTCTCGGCGTTGAGGGAATGGGGCGCGAGGTGCTGACGGGGGCACTTTCACCCTTCGTCGTATGTGATGATGACGCGTTCTTGCCGAAGGAAGAGATAACGAAGCTTCATTTTTTTGAGGACGGGCTTTCAGGCGGCGCGAATGCACGCGAAAGACGCGCTCTTTTAGCGCGTGAATTCGGACTTCCCGATGATATCGGTGCGAACGCTCTCGTTTCCGCTCTTAATATAATAACCGACCTTCGGGGCTATAGAGAGGCTGTCGGGCGAATTTTTGCTGAATAGTTTTTAACTTTGTTAAAAAAATATCGGAAAAATCGGGGGAACTTGCCCCAAATCTATTTACTTTTTCTGTTTTATGTGATATAATACTTGGTTGAGGGACAACCCTATTTGACAGGTTAATAAAAAATTTTTATATGGAGGAATACCAATGATAGAAAGAAAGAAAATTTCTATGGACGGTAACACATCTGCGGCTCACGTGTCCTACGCGTTTACCGAGGTTGCTGCCATCTATCCTATCACCCCTTCCAGCCCGATGGCTGAAGTAACAGACACATGGAGTGCGTCCGATAAGAACATCTTCGGCGCTCCCGCGAAGAACATCTTCGGCGAGAACGTTAAGGTTGTGGAGATGCAGTCTGAGGCAGGCGCAGCAGGTGCCGTACACGGTTCTCTCGGTGCTGGCGCATTTACCACCACCTACACCGCATCGCAGGGTCTTCTTCTTATGATACCCAATATGTATAAGATTGCGGGCGAGCTTCTCCCCTGCGTTATACACGTATCCGCGCGCTGCGTTGCATCTCACGCCCTTAATATTTTCGGTGACCATTCCGACGTATACGCTTGCCGTCAGACGGGCTTCGCTATGATGGCAGAGACCAATCCCCAGGAGATAATGGACCTCGGTGCGGTAGCTCACCTCGCTACTATAAAGTCGAGAGTTCCCTTCCTTAACTTCTTCGACGGCTTCAGAACCTCTCACGAGGTGCAGAAGGTTGCCGCTTGGGATTATAAGGACCTTGCGGATATGGTTGACTGGGATGCTGTTCAGGCATTCCGTGACAGAGCTCTCAACCCCGAGCATCCTGTGCTTCGCGGCTCTGCCGAGAACGGAGATATCTTCTTCCAGCATAGAGAGGCTTGTAACTCCTACTACGATGCAGTTCCCGCTATCGTTGAGGAGTATATGGGCAAGGTTAACGAGAAGCTCGGTACCGATTATAAGCTCTTTAACTACTACGGTGCTCCCGATGCTGACAGGGTAATCGTGGCTATGGGCTCCGTATGCGACGTTGCAGAGGAGGTTATAGATTATCTTCTTAAGCAGGGCGAAAAGGTTGGTCTTGTTAAGGTAAGACTTTACAGACCCTTCGTTGCAGAGAAGCTTGTAGCGGCTATCCCCGCTACTGCGAAGGCTGTTGCAGTTCTTGACAGAACTAAGGAGCCCGGCTCTCTTGGCGAGCCCCTTTACCTTGACGTTGTTACCTCTCTTGCAGAGTGCGGCGTATCGGGTGTGAAGGTTGTCGGCGGCAGGTACGGTCTTGGCTCGAAGGACACGACTCCCGCATCTATCTTTGCAGTATATGAGAACCTTGCGGCAAAGGCTCCGAAGAACCACTTCACTATCGGTATTGTCGACGACGTTACCGGCCTTTCTCTCGAGGAGAAGCCCGCTCCCGACACTGCTCCCTCTGATATGATTCAGTGTAAGTTCTGGGGTCTTGGCGGCGACGGTACCGTTGGTGCTAACAAGAACTCTATAAAGATTATCGGTGACCATACCGATAAGTACATTCAGGCATACTTCCAGTATGACTCGAAGAAGACGGGCGGTATTACTATCTCCCATCTCCGTTTCGGTGACTCGCCCATTAAGGCTTCCTACTACATCAATAAGGCTGATTTCGTTGCTTGCCATAACAACGCATATCTTACCAAGTACGATATGATATACGACGTTAAGCTCGGAGGAACCTTCCTTCT
>JAFTKH010000021.1 GCA_017453365.1 Clostridia bacterium | reverse complement strand
TTGGCTGCCTTTTCCTACACTGTTTTTGCGCTAAAGCTTTTTGGGCTAGGAAATTTCGGATGAAAATTTTGGTTTCGCGACCCGAAGGCATACGGGGGTATGTCGAGCGGGAGCGGACGGAAATTTGCGCCGAAATTTACCGCCCAAGGATTAGTCTGCGTCGCGCATGGAAAGATTCATTCTTCCCTTCTCATCCGTTCCAAGATACTTAACTCTAACGGTATCGCCTACGCTTACCACGTCCTCGACGTTCTCCGTTCTCTGCTTCTGGAGCTTTGAGATGTGAACCATTCCTTCCTTGCCGGGTGCGTACTCAACGAACGCGCCTATCGGAATTATTCTCGTAACGGTTCCCTCGTAGGTCTCTCCTACGGTCGGCTCAAATACGATAGCATCGATAATAGCCTTCGCCATATCTGCGCTTGACTTATCAACCGCTGCGATAAATACAGAGCCGTCGTCCTCAATGTCTATCTTCGCGCCCGTGTCAGCTACTATCTTCTGAATAACCTTTCCGCCCGAGCCGATAACCTCACGAATTTTATCGGGGTCTATCTTCATCGATATCATCTTCGGTGCGTACTCGGAAACCTCAGCTCTCGGTGCGGGAATAGCCGCGAGGAGAATCTTGTCAATTATCTCATCTCTACCCTGGTGGGTGGTTTCAAGCGCGCGCTTGATTATCTCGGGAGTAAGACCGTCTACCTTAAGATCCATCTGTATAGAGGTGATACCCTTATGAGTACCTGCTACCTTAAAGTCCATATCGCCGTAGAAATCCTCAAGACCCTGAATATCTATCATAGTATCCCAAGAGCCGTCCTCGGCAGTTATAAGTCCGCAGGAGATACCTGCAACGGGGGCCTTAATCGGAACACCTGCGTCCATAAGTGCAAGGGTCGAGCCGCATACAGAGCCCTGAGAGGTCGAGCCGTTAGAGCTTACTACCTCGGAGACAAGTCTTATAGCGTAGGGGAATTCCTCCTCTGTGGGGAGAACGGGAATAAGCGAGCGCTCTGCAAGTGCGCCGTGTCCTATCTCACGTCTGCCGGGAGAACGAAGAGCCTTCGCCTCACCCGTCGAGTAGCCGGGCATATTGTAGTGATGCATATATCTCTTGCCCGTTTCGTCGTCAAGTCCCTCAAGCTTCTGCCCCTCGGAAAGCGTGCCGAGCGTAGCGATGGTGAGAACCTGTGTCTGGCCTCTTGTGAAAAGTCCCGAGCCGTGAACTCTCGGAATTACTCCGACCTCGGCCGCAAGGGGTCTTATCTCATCCATTCTTCTGCCGTCAACGCGCTTCTTATCAACGAGAAGCCAACGGCGGACTATCTTCTTCTGTATTTTATAGATGAGCTCGGGAAGAACTACCTTAATATCGGGGTACTTTTCCTCAAAGGTAGCAACAATATTATCCATTATGGGCTGCATCTTCGCATCTCTTACGTTCTTATCGTCGGTGTCGAGAGCCTCCATAACGTCACTCTCGCAGTATGCGAATATCTCGTCGAACATATCGTGGTCGAGCTCGCCCGAGGCATACTCGAACTTCGGCTTACCTATCTCGGCAACGATACCGTTAATGAACTTAACAAGCCCCTTTATCTCCTCGTGAGCCATCATTATAGCGTCGTACATTATCTCGTCAGACACCTCGTTTGCGCCCGCCTCAATCATTACGACCTTCTCAAGAGATGCGGCAACGGTGAGCTCGAGGTCGGAGACCTTCCTTTCTGCCGCCGTGGGGTTAACTACTATCTTACCGTCAACAAGACCCATAAACACGCCGCCGATAGGGCCGTTCCACGGGATATCCGATATAGAAAGTGCAATAGATGCACCTATCATAGCGGTTATCTCGGGCGAGCAGTCGGGGTCTACCGACATAATAGTGAGAAGAAGAGAGATATCGTTACGAAGGTCCTTCGGGAAGAGGGGACGAACGGGACGGTCGATAACGCGTCCTGCAAGCACTGCCTTTTCCGAGGGCTTACCCTCGCGCTTAAGAAAGCCGCCGGGTATTTTACCTACTGCATACATCTTTTCATCATAATCAACCGAAAGAGGAAGGAAATCTATCCCTTCTCTGGGTGCTGCCGATGCGGTTGCGGTTGCGAGAACGGTGGTCTCACCGTACTGAACGAGCGCGGCACCGTTAGCGAGGCCCGCAATTTTTCCCGTCTTAACGACGAGGGGTCTGCCTGCAAGGTCGTATGTAAAGACCTTGTAGTCATCAAATTTCTTGAAATTTTCTACCATATTCTTTTTCCTCCGTTTTGTTTTTCCGAGGCAGAACATAGCACTTAAATATCCGCTCGTTATATCCGAGATCCGGCTCCCAAGCACATATTTAACTGCTACTTTCATGCCTCTTTTGTTTGTTTTGTCATATTTTTCGCGTTTTTTCTACAGAACAAACGGGAACAAGTGACAAGCTCGTTCCCGTGATATGCCCTGTAGCACAGTCGGTAAGGGACGCGGATTACTTTCTGAGTCCGAGTCTCTTGATAACAGCTCTGTATCTCTCGATATCCTTCTTCGCGAGATAGTTAAGGAGCTGCTTTCTGTGGCCGACCATCTTCGAAAGACCCCTCTGCGAGTGGAAGTCCTTCGGGTTCTTCTTCATATGCTCGGTAAGCTCATTGATACGGTTAGTAAGAATAGCTACCTGAACCTCGGGAGAACCTGTGTCTCTCTCATTGATTTTGTACTCCTCAATGAGAGCAGTCTTTGTTTCCTTAGAAATCATTTTCTTCACCTTTCTTAAATTTATTTCCTAAAGCCCAGCTGCCGTGCGGGTGAAAAGCTAAAGCCACGCAGCGGTATATACCGACGACGGAGCAATGCCATACACGGCCCCATGCAATAGGCCAAAGAGGATTATAGCACATTTTACGCCATTTGTAAAGTAGTTTTCAAAAAATATTTTATTCTACTGTTAATAAACGTAATAATTCGCGTGCAAATTAACCTCCTTAAATACCTGCATCGACATACGGCATATCTCCGCGCGCGGGTCTTTCCACGATTACACCGTACTTAAAGGAATATGACTCTGTACAGTAAGTGTAAAGGGCAGACATAAGTGCGGAAAGCTTCTCATCCGATTTATCGCAATTTTGGATATACGCACGAAGGTCGTAGCTGCCGCTGAACTCCGTACCGTCGGAGGAGGTGCCTGATATTGTTATATATTTCTCCGGGTCGTACATATCGAACGCTCGCATCTCTACCATTATATAATCATATCCGTCGCACATACCGTCTTGAACGGTATATTTTATGCCGTTTATAACTATAGTACCTGTAAATTTAGTCTCTTCACTGTTCTGTATGTTAAATCTGAACTTAAGACTCGAGCCAAGGTCAAGCTGTGCGCCGTGTAATGCGACATCTATGTTTCCAATGTTTGTCGTAGAATCGGATGCCGGCATCGGCTCGGGAAGATAGAGAAGGTAGGTATCGGACTGAAGCATAGACGTTAAAATCTCCGGCTTCGTCGCTCCCGTATAATCGTAGGCCGCACTGATATAATTTACAACACTTGCTGCTAACGCATAGGAGTTTTTATACCTTCCGTCAGAAAGAAGAAGCTCACAGTACTTTATAACCGAGAACGTCTTATTCTCTTCGAAGCCGTCCGAGGAGAACGTCAGCTCAATATTCTCGGCTGCCTTATCCGCCGCGATATTCTTGACGGAGAGCTTATAATAGGAGACTCCGCTGTCGGTAAATACGTAGCTATCCTCATTGATGGGATAAGATTCACCGTTGATTATAACGAGGTCTATAACGTTACCCTCGATAGGTATATAGAAGTTAACCGTAAAGTCCGAATAGAGAGTGAGCGTGCTCTTTATACCCGTAACCATACTTACAAAGTCGACGGTATAGTAATTACCCGAGCTTACAATCTTAACCTTGGGATACTTCACGTATTCGCCGACCGAATAATCGTCTGCAAGAGTAACCGACTCATATCCAAGGATTTCGCCGTGTCTTGCTTCGGTATTTTCGGGAAGGCCGAGATTCTCGCTCGAAACAAGTGCTCCCTGCTCTACGTGCACGTTATGAACCGCCTCGGTCACCGTAGCGTCTTCCGCATAAGAGAACATATCCGTATAGGAAACGCAAGAGCTGCCGATGATATAGAGGTCTACGGCGGTGTAATCCGCGGTCATCTCTTTGTAGGCGAATATAGAGCCTCCGACGTTTACGCTAGAATTATTTATTATTACGTCGTGATAATACTCGTCACCCTGGGTATTCATTACCGCATAACGGGAGTAAATAAGCGAGCCTGACGTCGTAACGTCACATTCGTTAAATACTATTGCTGTCGCTCCGTTATCCCAAGCGACGTGCGAGGTGCTTTCTATGTCAACGTTATCAAGGATAAGCGTCGTACCAAGACGCAAGCAGAAGCCGTCTCCGCCAGTCTTCACGTATTTTCCGTTTTGAACCGTTACGGAACAGCCGATGGGAGTCGACGTCGACTCGCCCATAGTAATTCTCGCGGTGGCCGTAAGGGTACGGTCGGAAAGATCGATCACGAGCTGTTGGGAATTTCCAAGGTTTACATCAGAGGTAAGCGTCGCATCCGAAAGAAGGACTATCATATATGCGCCGTTATCTGCGTAGTCCGTAGGAAGTGCTGCGGATAGCTCGGACGAATAGAAGTTCTTCTCCGAGCCGTCGGTATAGTAGACCATAAAGCTCGGCGTAACCTTCGTTACGGTATAGGGATAGTTCGCATCCTCCGTTTCGGAAATAAGATACATAGGAGCATCCGTACCATCTACGTTGCTGTCGTAGGGGATCATAGCCGTACCGACGTTTACCGTGCCGTCGGCATTCATTGACATCGCCGTGCGGTAGGCAAGCGTGTAGGTGTGCGTCACACCGTCCGTCGCGACGTTCTCGGGGAGAACAAAGCCTTTAAAATCAAGCTTCACGCCCTCGGAGATGTGAAAATTAATAGTTACGTTAGTGGCTCCGACGTCATTGGCAACCAGCTTATCCGTATTATACGTATTATCCGTATTATATTCGGGAATAGAAATAGCAGAAGCTCCCAAAACGTAGACGTCAAGATAATTTTGCAGTTCCGCATTTCCTTCGACAAAATCAATAAGCGACGTGCCGACCTCTACTTCGGAATTATTGATAACGAGTCTATGTCCTGAGCTTTCGTCCGTACCTATACCGTTCGTGACGGACAAAAGCCTTGTGTTAATCTTCAAGGTTGAATCATCGAGTATAACTTTAGCACCCTCGTCACGAATTGCAAAGCTCGTGGACGTATAATCGACGCCATCAAGCCTCAGGGTCGCGCCGTTACGCAGCTGGAAAATACTCGTCGCATACCAGATACCGTCGTTTACGGTAAGCGAGCCGCTTTGAGCTGCGGTGCTGTATTCTCCTACTCTGACAACGGACGTTTGATATAACAGGTTGCCGTTAAGATTAACGGTAATTTTTTGACCCTTCCTTATGTCGGTCGCGGTATTGATAGTCACGTTGTTATGGCACTCTATACGCTCGACATTCGCCTTAGTCTTAATTCCATTTGCATCCTCTGAGGTGGTGTCGATGAGTGCGTCGGAAAGACGGGAGGTATAGAAGACTGTCGGCTCCGTACCGTCGTTATAATATACGGTGTATACGGGAGAGGACTCAGTAGATACCACAGGGCCCTTCTCTGCTGCCCATCCATCCCATTCCGTCATAGGAACGATAGTGCTATAGCCGACCTCGGAATCGAGAGCACCCGTAACGTCCTCAACGACGACGGCCATACTAAGCTCGGTGACGTTCTCCGCTTTCACGGCGAGCTTCATATAATTATCTCTTGCGTTCTCGCTTAAACCGTTATTGCTCGGTGAGTAATTTGCGTCGGGGGTGTCGAGCACAAATGTATGGGTATCCATTATCTCAAACTTGAGATTTTCATTATCCGAAAGAAGTGTTACTCTTAACGTCTGGAATTCACCGTCTGAATTAGGCGCCCACATATAAACGGTTCTTCCGTCCTCCGATATATCAATCCTCAATACCTTATTCGTATCGTAATGAGCGAACCAGTAGAATGTCTCGGCGGAGAGTGCCTTCACCTCATCCTGAATGACGAAGGTCCTTCTGTCGTTGGTAACGAGCATACCGCGCCTTGCATACTCGGTAAGACCTGCATATATGCTGTTCTGGTCGATAACGGTTGCCGAGCCGTAGTCGTTATTCGTAAACAGTACGAGCTCGCCGCCCGCATCAAGCGCCTGACCGTGCGGGAGAAGCTCCCAGTCACTCGTGAGTGCCAAGGTGTTATTACCCTCGGCGGAGTATTTATAATAGCCCTTAGCGCGACCGCCGCCGTAGAGGTTATAGTTATCCGAGCCGAGGTCGACGAACCAGCGGACGCCCATATTCTCGTACATCCAGTTACCCGAATCGTACTGACCGTGCGCCTGGTTGTTATAACCGCCCATAACGCCTGCGAAAAGGGAGTTCTTCTCATACGAGGAATGGACTACCGTCGCATCGATACTCGTCATTGAGTAGTCGAGGTTCAGCTTAACGTCGCCTCTGTTATCGATAGTTTCCTTATTATAGTAAAGAAGGTCGAGACGGTGAGTCTCCTTCGGATTGTTTTCATTATGTATCTGCATATACCTGATAGCCGCGTACTCGGGGTTATCATACAGCTCCGCAGAGAGATAGTACCAGTGGCTGGGCTGACTTCCCTCCCAGTCATCGTGATAATTCCACCTTACGTAACTCGAGCCCTCCATCTGATAACCGAAGTAGTCGGCGGTATCGATACCGGGATAGTCCATAAGACCGAAGTCCGTGCCGGCGGTATCCGAGAGCACCTTATTTATCATATGCATATGGTACACGGCGCCCCAATAGCCCGCGGACTCACGGTAACCGCCGTCGAGGGTTACGTAGTCCATACCGCGCTCCATATAGTGACCGAGAGATGCAGCGATAACGTAGAGTGTCTCGTCCTTATACTCGCCCTCGATCTCACCCATAATGGAAAGAGACGCTACGAGCATACCGAGCGTACATACGGGGTTCCAGTTACCTGTGTGAGTGTAGTAACGCGAAGAGTCGCCGCTCGTGCGCTGGTGCTCGGGATACAGACCCGAGAGAGTTATCTGTGCCTCGTATACGGCGTTCTCGTATATGCGCTTCGCGAGGTCGTTAACAGCCTCCTGCCCGTATACTCT
Organism: Clostridia bacterium; assembly: GCA_017453365.1. Lineage (GTDB taxonomy): Bacteria > Bacillota > Clostridia > Oscillospirales > CAG-272 > UBA1740. Next base: position 23,612 of record JAFTKH010000021.1, on the reverse strand, counting down.
TACGAAATCGTTGTAGAGCCAGTCGTACGCGGTAGCGAGGGGGCGCGCGGTGTTAGCGCAGTTGAGGAAATGACCGGGACCCCAGTGCTCCCACTCGCAAAGAGCGCTCATCCATTTATAAGCGAAATCGAGATACTTTGTATCTCTCGTTATCTGATAGGCGAGAGCCACGGGCTCAAGCGCGCCCGCAAGACAGGTCTCACCGTTTGAGAGGATGTTAAGGCGTCCGCCCGCAGGGTCGTAGCCGTAGCCTGTGTCTGCAGAAGAAGCATAACCTTCCGTATAAGGCATCTCGGAGACCGAGTGGTTAGTACCGGTGGTAAGGTCCGTATTCCATCCCCTCTTATCACCTTTAAGTCCTTCGTTCGCCTTTCCCTCGGAGTCGTAGCACCACTGTCCCTCCTTAAGGGTGATGCTACCGTCATCGTTAACTGTTGCCCACGCAGCAAGATATTTATCCGCATAGGCTATCTGCTCCTCAATGTACCACGCGAGCTCTGCGTCGTCAGTCGGGGTGGTATAAGCTTGATTCAGCTCGTCGAAGCGCGTCTGTGTGGTCTTTATATAAGGGTGAGTGAAATTATTCGTCCCAGCGGCAAAGAGGTTATATAGCTGCGTAAATTCGTCAGTTCCCGCAAAGGAAGAAACCATGCCTGACGTGTGCGTCTTATAGTCAACGCTTGCGGCAGCCTCCTTGCCGATGTATGTGACGTCGATAAGATTTTTTCCGTTGCTGCCTATGATATTTCTGAAATCAATACCCGTGTAGATAAAGAGCTTCGCGGTATCGTACATAAGCTCTTCGTCGTCGTTTCTGTTCACGATATTATCGTAGGTAGAAACGTAGATAAGACCCGACTCGTCGTAGGTAACGTAGTAGCCCTCGAAGATACTCTCCACGTCATTCAGAGCTATGTACATAACACTCGTCGCCGTGCCGAAGGTCTTCACCACGGGAGCTGCCGTGAGGGGTATAACCGTTCCCTCTGTCGAGGTTTTACCCTCGACTATCGACACCTCATTTCCCGAGACTGTAACGCTATACGCAGCGGTGCTCGTAGCCGTATATGAAAATCCGGTATAATCAAGCACGGGCACGAGCGGCACCATTACTATACCGTTATTCTTATACGGAGCACCGCAGGGCCATTCGTTTTCATCGGTGAAAAGAGTAATTTTTTCCCCTGCTTTAAGTGCATTGTCGGAGCCCACCTTCATGGCGAGGGCTTCTTTCGTAATAATATCCTCTGTCAAAGGCATGGATTCCTCCGTATCCGTCGTACCGGTTGTGGCACCCACTATCACGGTAGCTACCGATACAAGAAAAGAAAGTATAAGTAAAACTGCCAAAAATCTAATCCTTTTCACAACAAACTCCTTTCAGAAAAAAAGTTATATTTATATTTTACCATAAAAGCTTAATTGAAAAAATATAAAATTTGGACGAAAATGACAAAAAAACGAAATAAATTTTAACCAACTTTGGTAGTATTACGGCAAAGTAATACATACCCGTCACGATTACACGCCAAGCGGTTCATTCTCCTTTTTAGTCTCCGTTTTCGGCAAATCCCCGACGTCCCCGAATGCTACTGCGCGCGGCAAATTCCACTTAAAGACCGTGGCAAGCACACGTATAACGAACACCGTAAGAATACCGAGAACGCAAAACAAAACCTCGGTAAAAACGCTCCCCGCAAGATAAACCGACAGCACGTAGTAGAGGACGGCGCCTGCGAGTGACGCGAGAGCATAAATTCGTTTCCTTAAAACGAAGGGCACTGTTCTCAAGCAAATATCTCGTATCATACCGCCGCCGACAGCCGTCAGAACACCCATCATAATAGCGAGAAAGGCGCCGCGCTCCGGGTATGCCTCAATACACATTTTTACACCCGATACGGAAAAGGCTCCGATACCGAGCGCATCGACGTAGTTTATAACGTAAAGAACTGTACTCTCACGCCTTCTGTACTGCCGTCCGAATATCCGTGCGATTAAAAAAGTCAGGAGTGAGAAGGCAAATGCGAGTGAGACGTGCAGCCACATAGAGGTAAAGAAGAGCGGTGTTCTCCCAAGAATGATATCGCGCATTATACCGCCGCCAAAGCAAGTGGTCATGGAAAGAAAAACAACTCCGAAGAGATCCATCCCCCTATCAATAGCCACGATAGAGCCGGATATTGCGAAGGCGATGATACCTACCGTCTCAATAACCGAAATAATCACTGTATCCATGCGCTCACCTCACAGGCGTGACAGAAGAAGCGAAAGCGCCTTCGCCCTATGGCTTATTGCGTTTTTCTCCTCATCGGTCATTTCCGCGACGGTTCTGCTCTCACCGTCGGGAACAAAAATTGGGTCATAGCCAAAGCCGCGGCTTCCCCGTCTTTCATCTATTATTCTTCCGTACATATACCCCTCCGCCTCGACAGCTGTACCGTCGGGGTAGACAAGCACCATAGCGCAGGTGTAGTGGGCTCCCTTATCCTCTTTATCGGAAAGGGATGCAAGAAGCAGGTCGTTATTTGCCTCGTCGTCACCGTGCCGGCCCGCAAATCTCGCCGAATAGATGCCGGGTCTGTCACCGAGGGCATGAGCGGTAATACCGCTGTCATCGGCAAGAGCGGCGAAGCCCGATATTTCCGCTATCTCCCGCGCCTTCTTTCTCGCGTTTTCCATAAAGGTTACACCGTCCTCGACGGTTTCGTGGTCTATGCCCGCCTCCCTTTGCGACACTATCTCATCAAACTTCGCTCCGAGCATCTCCTTTATTTCCTTTATCTTGTGCTTGTTGTTCGATGCTATTATCAGCTTCATAATATGTAAACCTTTCTTGTCTAACAAATTCAAAGAAGCGCAACACGGGGTCACGCTTCTTATATTTTGGAGATTAAAACAGTCCTGTTATCCTTCCTGACTCATCTACATCTATTTTCTCTGCTGCCGGCACCTTAGGCAGACCCGGCATAGTCATAATATCGCCCGTCAGAACGACGACGAAGCCTGCTCCGGCAGATATCTTCACGTTCTTCACCGTTACGGTAAAGCCCGTCGGAGCTCCGAGCTTCGTCGGGTCGTCGGAGAAGGAATACTGCGTCTTCGCGATACACACAGGCAGCTTATCAAAGCCGAGGGCTGTGAGCGCAGCTATCTGCTTTTTCGCCGCAGGAAGAACGGTTATACCGTCGCCGCCATATACGCGCTTAACTATCTTTTCAATCTTATCCTCTATTGTTCCGTCAAGCTCGTAGGAATAGGTGAAATCCCCCTGCTCCTCTTCGCAAAGGCGAACTACCTCACGCGCGAGCTCCTCGCCGCCGCGGCCGCCCTCTGCCCATACGGTAGAGAGAACGACATTAACTCCGAGCTCACGGCACTTATCAATTATAAATCCTATCTCCGCGTCGGTATCGGTCGGGAAACGGTTGACAGCCACAACTGCGGGAAGCTTATAGACGTTCTTGATATTCGACACGTGGCGAAGGAGGTTCGGTATTCCGCGTCCGAGAGCCTCGATATTTTCAGCTCCGAGCTCGCTCTTCGCAACACCGCCGTGCATTTTAAGAGCTCTTATAGTAGCCACGATTACTACCGCGGAGGGAACGAGACCTGCCATACGGCATTTTATGTCGAGGAATTTCTCTGCGCCGAGGTCTGCGCCGAAGCCCGCCTCGGTTATCGCGTAGTCACTCATCTTCATAGCGGTACGCGTAGCTATTACGGAGTTACAGCCGTGGGCAATATTGGCGAACGGGCCCCCGTGAACGAACGCGGGAGTTCCCTCGAGAGTCTGGACAAGATTCGGCTTTAAGGCGTCCTTAAGAAGCGCCGTCATAGCTCCCTCTGCCTTAAGGTCACCTGCGGTAACGGGACGCTCGTCGTAGGTATAGCCGACTATTATGCGCGCCAGCCTTGACTTTAGGTCGGAGAGCGACGAGGCAAGGCAGAGCACCGCCATTATTTCCGAGGCAACGGTTATATCGTAACCGTCCTCACGCGGAACGCCGTTAACTCGGCCGCCAAGACCGTCGGTAACGAAGCGGAGCTGTCTGTCGTTCATGTCAACGCATCTTTTCCACGTTATACGCCTCGGGTCGATATTCAGAGCATTCCCCTGATAGATGTGGTTATCGAGCATAGCTGCAAGAAGGTTGTTAGCCGCGCCTATCGCGTGAAAATCACCCGTAAAATGCAGATTTATATCCTCCATAGGTATTACCTGCGCCCAGCCGCCGCCTGCGGCGCCGCCCTTAATACCGAAAACGGGCCCGAGCGAGGGCTCGCGAAGTGCTACCGACACACTTTTTCCTATTCTTTTAAGGCCGTCGGCAAGTCCTATTGTCGTAGTCGTCTTTCCCTCTCCTGCCGGAGTGGGGGTAATCGCGGTCACGAGAATAAGCTTACCGTCGGGCTTATCCGCCTTATCGGAAAGAAGCGAGAGGTCAAGCTTCGCTTTGTTTCTTCCGTAGAGCTCGACGTATTTCTCGTCGACGCCCGCCTCTTTTGCTATCTCGAGAATATGTCTCGGTGTCACGGACTGGGCAATTTCGATATCGGTCATCATAAGAGCTACCTATCCTTGTTTAAAATTTAACGCTTTAATTATACACAAATTGGGATGTCCTGTCAAGACGGAAAACAGCCTTTGAGAAACTTTTAAGAGTTTCCCCTCACAGGCTTATTAAATTTTAGAAAAAATTTAAGAAAAACTTAGCACCCCCTTGCATTTTTTCCATGTCTATATTATAATGTTTATACAGATAGTTGTAGCTAATTTATAATTGGAGGTGTCACTATGAATATTCGTATCAAAAAACCGTACGATTTTATGCGAAATTATATTTTATACCGCTTCCGATTATGGGGAGGCCAAAGCAAGCGTCTCAAGATAAGCGCATAAGTCAGCCGGTTGATTGTCGGCTTATGCGCTCTATATTATCGGTTGAATCTGATTAATTGAGATGTGCAAAACATTGTTTTGGAAATGCACTGCACTGTATATTGACGTTGTTTGTAGCTTTTGTATTATATACCATACTTATCCGTGAGAAAATGTAGTTTTACACATCCCTGCGTATTACTAAGAAAGGAACTGAAGATATGTTTAAGAAAATTTTTTCTCTCACATTAGCAATTTTATTGTGTTGCTCTACACCGATTACCGTATTTACTCAGGCGGAACATTCACATATTGAAGAAAATGATGTATCCGTCTGCATTGATGAAGCTGCGGTTACCAATACAGCTTCACTCCCTTTAGAGACTGTCACAGAAGAGCTCGAAGCAGTTATAACTGACTATGTGTTAACTACTTCACTTGATTCAGAATACTTAGAGTGGCTTTTGTGTGCCCCGGATGAAATCTTGTCCGCTACTACTTTTGAGCTGTTAGATTATTTTTTGAAATCTCCGTTCATGGGACAACAGATTTTTTCTGTTTCCGCAACGCCTGCTGACCGTGAAATTGATTTTTCATGCCATGAAGCTTTCCGCGAGCTTATTTCCAGAGAGGACTGCATCGAGGTGCTTGAAAGTTACGCCGGAAGTATCCTATACGGTTCAGAAAAAAACGAACTGGACATAACCAAATTGGAGAAGTTATTAGCTCAACCTTCGATAAAGTCGATTGTGTCTGATTTGCCATCTACCGCTTCAAGTTGTCCGAACCTTCAAAGCATATATAGCGCATCCGAAGTTGTTACATCGTCAGTTGGACACTACGTAGGTTCAATCGGCGGTATAGACTATTATTCTGCCGGAACAATCAGCACAGCGAATGAACGTGATGTCGAAGTGTGCACTCCTCATCGCGAATTGACACCATCAGAGGTCACTTACATTAATAACACCTTTGATTATGTTGGTAACATTCGCATGAACGAACCGACTGCTGTTTATAATTGCCACTCTTATGCTTGGTATCAATTTTCCAACAGTAATCCCTACTGGATAATGGATATATCACAATTTTTGTACGACAGCGGTTGTACACAAATTGCACATACTTCTGTTCAAACAAAAGATATTATTATATACGTGGATGGTTATGGGTATCCGTTACATTCAGGAGTTGTGTATGGTGTGAGCTCTTCTGGGGAAATAACTATCTGCTCCAAATGGGGGCAAGCAGGTGCTTACCTACACCCAATTGGCAGAGTTCCGAAAGAGTATTGTTCAAATCCTTCTACCGGAGAAATTAGGTGCTATTTTTTTAGATATCACGATTATGAGAACCAAAATACCGGGGAAGAATACCATTCGGGTTTTTATCATTATTTTGAGTATGCAGATATATGTAAAATCTGTAATAATCAAATAAACACGACGTGGTCCCGTGTCCCCTGCAGTGGTCCCCCGTGTGCTATTATCAAAGCTAGACAGAAAATCTGATAACTCTATTTTCTGTGAATCAACGTTACATAAGCAGTTATCTACAAGTAGCACAGGCAAGCATACTAAGTGCTTGCCTGTGCTACTTATTATAAATGTAACAATTACCGATAAAGAAAACAAAGCGGTTGTAGAAGAAGCAACTGTGAATATAAAATATGATGCTAATCGACAAGAGTACGAGCTGAAAATAACAAATTTGGACACAGAATACGCAAAACAATAAACTGCAAAAAAGAACTGCAGAAAAAAACAAAAAAAGACTTGACAAACCGAAATAAAGATTATATAATATGTTGTACGGCTTATTGGTGGACGTAGCCTAAACTGCGCCCCGAAGGCCGAAAACACTGTTTCGGAGGTGTAACGTGAAGCTTGACCTCAGACCTCTGCTCGCAGGAGAGCGGTTACTCAAGTTTGATTACGAGCTACCCGTCGACACCGACCCCGCGGATACCGCGAGCTTCCTTTTTGGCGTAAGTTTTCCTTCTCCCATGAAGGTGAAGGGAGAGATAGTAAACACTGCAGGCTATATGAGAATGACTCTCAATATGTCGGTCGACTACCAAACCGCATGTGCGAGATGTCTAAAACCCGTATCGGGCTGCTTCTCTCTTGACCTTGAGAAAACCGTCGCTCCACGCAAGCTGCTCTCGGACCTCGATGAAAACAGATTGCTCGACTACGCGATAATCGACGACGGATTTCTGGATATGGACGAGCCGCTCCTGGAGCAGCTCGAAATGGAATTCCCCGCACGTTTTCTGTGCTCGGACGATTGCCGCGGCCTGTGCCCAAAATGCGGGCATGACCTCAATCTCGGCGAGTGCTCCTGCGATACTCGCGATTTTGACCCACGTCTCGAGCCGCTAAAGCAGCTGCTGGAGAAAATGAAATCTGAAGAAAAATAAAATTAACATACAAAAGCACGGCATAGCCGTGTTTGTAATACGGAGGTAATCAACAATGGCAGTACCGAAGAGAAAGGTTTCTCATTCAAGAAAGATGAAGAGACGCTCGAGCGTATGGAAGCTCGAGACCCCGACCAACCTCGTTAAGTGCCCACAGTGCGGCGAGTACAATCTTGCATACCGTGTATGCAAGGCTTGCGGCTACTACAAGGACGAGCAGGTTGTTGCGAAGAATACCGACGCCGCTAAATAATTCTTGGGCTCGGATAAAAGAAAACGGTGATATTTCTAATCACCGTTTTCTTTTTTTATGCTCTTCATTCGGTAAGTATTCGAAACGCCTCGTCGGTATCCTTCGCAAGGTGGGTAAAGCCCGAGGAGTTCATCTCCTCATCCGTGCCGTGCCCCCAGAGGACACCGAGACTGTCAATACCGCATATACGCGCGCCCTCGGCATCGTAGCATCTGTCGCCGACGAGTATGCACCCCTCAAGGGCAGACTTATCCTGCATATCAACACCTGCTGACGTGAGGCTGTACTCGAGCACCTCCCACTTTCTGTCCTTTTTATGAGAGCCCGCACCGCCTATAAAGTCGAAATATTTCGTAAGACCAAAGAGATTTAAGACACGCTTCGCGGTATCCTCGGGCTTTGAGGTTGCTATTATAAGCTTTTTCCCAGCGGCACGGAGCGAGCCCAGAAGCTCGTGAATACCGGGGTATACCCTGTTATCCCACCAGCCGTAGATATTGTAATATTCACGGAACACCTCTATCGCGTGATTTGCCTCGTCGGGAGAAAAGCCGAAATCGTGCTGCCACTCGTCATAGAGCGACGGGCCGATGTATTTGCGAAGGGACTCCCTGTCAGACGAGTCGAGTCCGAGCTTCTTAAAGCAGTATACGAAGCCGGCAATAAGTCCGTCGGACGGGTCGGTCAACGTTCCGTCGAGGTCAAAGGCAATAATATCGTATTTACTCATACGTACTCCACAGTCTTTTATTTTACGGTTTCAAGCTTTATCATATTGGTATTTCCGGGCTTGCCGTTTATCTGTCCGCCCGTGAGGACTACGTTATCACCGCGGTGGAGCCCCATAACGCGCTTCGCCTCCAGCAGCGCGCGATAAAAGAGCACCTCGGTAGAGGTGTATTCCTCGCTGAGGACGGGTGTGACACCCCAGGACATATTAAGCTTACGCCACGCGCGCTCACTCGTCGTCATACCGACGATATCGACAGGACAGCGGAAGCGGCTCACCATTCTCGCAGTCTGCCCGCTCATCGAGCTTACCACGATGCACTTCGCCCCGACGTCTACCGCCATAGCACAGGTCGCGTGCGAGACGGCGTCGATATTATTGCGGATACGAAAATCGGTCGAGCGGAACCATTCCTTATAATCTATTCCGCGCTCGGCAAATTCGGCTATTTCGGCCATATTCTTAACGGCCTCGGCGGGATATTTTCCTGCGGCGGTCTCGCCGGAGAGCATAACGGCGCTCGAGCCGTCGTAAACCGCGTTAGCGACATCGGATATCTCTGCCCGTGTCGGGCGCGGATTGTTTATCATACTCTCGAGCATCTCTGTAGCGGTTATAACACGCTTACCGAGCAGGCGGCATTTCTTTATCAGATATTTCTGCACAGCCGGAACCTCAACGAAGGGTATCTCGACACCGAGGTCTCCCCTCGCGACCATTACACCGTCGGCGCACTTACAGATATCCTCTATGTTATCGACACCCGAGCGGTTCTCTATCTTCGCGATAAGGTCAATATCAGCGCCGCCGTTCTTATCGAGAAACTCTCTTATAGCAGCTATATCCTCACCCGTCGAAACAAACGACGCGGCCACAAAATCGACCCCCTCGGCAATACCGAAAAGCAGGTCGGTCTTATCCTGCTCGGAGAGGAACTCCTGCTTCAGCACCTTACCCGGGAAGGACATACTCTTCCTGTCCGAAAGCTCGCCGCCCGTTATTACACGGGTAACTATATCGTCTCCGTCTATTCTCTCGACCTCGAAGATGACGAGCCCGTTGTTAAGAAGTATTCTGTCCCCTGCGGCAAGCTCGGTGTTCAATCTCTTATAGGACACCGAAACGCGCGAGGAGTCTCCTACGCACTCCTTCGTCGTGAAGGTGAATACGTCACCGTCCGAGAGCGTTATCTTTTTATTCTCGAAGACGCCTATTCTATACTCGGGTCCCTTAGTATCCAGCATTATGGCAATAGGAAGAGACAGGCGCTCCCTGACACTCTTTATTAAATCTATCTTCTCCTTATGCTCCGCGTGCGTTCCGTGCGAGAAATTGAGTCTTGCGACGTTCATACCCGAGCGGCACATAGCCGTAAGTGTTTTCTCGTTATCCGAAGCCGGTCCTATTGTACAAATTATCTTGGTTTTTCTCATTTTAGATTATACCCCACATTCCACGTTACAGTTTATCACAAAAGCACGCCCTTGTCAACCGAGGGCGCTCTTTTTCTTCCCTTTTTTTGTGCAATTTAAACTACTAAGTTTGTTGAAATTTTAACAATATGACAGATTGAAATATTAACATTGCATATGGTAAAATAAAAGTGTAAAGCAAAGGAGGACACAGTATGCTTGAGGTTTTACATCTTACTAAGGTTTATAAGACCAAGGGCGGCCTAGAGGTGCGCGCTCTTGATGACGTTTCGCTTAAATTCCCCGAGCGGGGAATGATATTCCTGCTCGGTAAGAGCGGAAGCGGTAAATCGACGCTTCTGAACGTTGCGGGCGGTCTCGACGCCCCAACGGACGGCGAGATAATCGTAAAGGGCAAGAGCAGCAAGAGCTTCTCACCCGGTGATTTCGACAGCTACAGAAACACGTTCATAGGCTTCATATTCCAGGAATACAATATACTTAACGAGTTCTCGGTCGAGGACAATATCGCAATAGCGCTCGAGCTTCAGGGGAAGCCTAAGGACCGCGCGGCTATATCGAAGCTCCTTGAGGAGGTCGACCTGACAGGCTACGCGAAGCGTAAGCCCAACACCCTCTCGGGCGGTCAGAAGCAGCGTATCGCGATAGCGAGAGCGCTCATAAAGTCTCCCGAGATAATTATGGCAGACGAGCCGACGGGAGCGCTCGACTCCACGACGGGAAAGCAGGTGTTCGACACCCTGAAGAAGCTCTCGCGCGACAAGCTCGTTATAGTCGTATCGCACGACAGAGACTTCGCCGAGCAGTATGCCGACAGAATTATCGAGCTGAAGGACGGTAGGATTCTCTCCGACGTATCGAAGGCAGAGGAGGAAAGGCGGGAAATAAGCGAAAACGTCGCAGCAATAGGCGACACCCTCACGATTAAGAGCGGCGCTATGCTGACCGAGGCCGATTTTAAAGAGATAAAGAGCTTTCTTAAAAACACCGAGCGCGACGTCGTTATAGCGACGGGCGAGCGCGACGTGAAGACCTTCCGCGAGGCGGCGAAAATTACCGAGGGCGGCGGACGTGAGGTCTTCGTCGAGACTGACGAGAGGGTAATGCCTGCTAAGGTATTTTCTCCCGAGGACAGCAGATTTATCCGCTCGAAGCTGCCGCTGAGACACGCGGTAAAGATAGGCGTATCGGGACTTAAAACCAAGCCGATAAGGCTGGCGTTCACCGCCCTTCTGTGCACCGTCGCATTTATAATGTTCGGCATCCTCTCGACTATGCTCTTCTATAACAGTGAGGCGACACTGAAACAGACGCTCACCGACTCCTCTCTCGAGATGATATCACTGAAGAAATATTACAGGGTCAGCGAAAAGCAGTACGAAAAAGGCGAGCTCACGCACGAATACGAGAGCGCACGCGATACCTCATTCACTGCCGAGGAGATAAGGGCGCTCAGTAGCTCTTGGGGAAGCTCCACCTTCGGTGCGGTGAAGGTAAACTCCAGCTTCAACGCTCAGCTCAGCTCGAGCTACTGGAGCACCGCCTTCTCGGGCTACGCCGCACTCACGAAGGGGCACCCTCTTCTCTCGAAAACGCTCGCAGGCAGCTACCCTGACAGTGCAGATGAGATTATGATATCCTCATACACGGCGAATGCTATGATGAACTGCAAGGTCTATGACGCCGAGGAGGGCTCTCCGATAACCGTCTTACGCATAGAGGAGCTCGTCGGCAAGAAGTTCACCCTCGACGGTACTGCCTACACAATTTCAGGCATAATCGAGGTGCCCGAGCTCCCCGAAAAATACGACGAACTTCTAAACGACACTGCGATAAACAACTTCTCGCTCGAATACGAGCTGGAGCGTGAGCTTCAGGACAGCTACTACTGTATAGGCTTCGTAACCGAGGAGAAGCTCGAGGAGCTCACTCGCCGCTATAACGGCTTCTACTCAAATGACATATTCTCGAACCGTACGGCTTCGGTAGCGCTGAAGCTGAGGGGAGAATGGGAGGACATAGGCGACGGGGCAAACGGCGCGTATGCAGGCTACACGGATGCACAGGGCTTACTCGGCGACGTAATTTTCCTCTCGGGAAAGACCGCTGTCGCTGACGGCGAGGCACTCATAGCTACCGAATATCTCTACGATTTTCTCTATCCCTACGCCGAGGAGGAGAGGCAAACCAAAGAAAACAAGTACTTCGATATGAAGGGCTCCGGCTCTTACCACCCCGAGCTCGAGGAGAAGGTGTATACTCTCCTCATACCCGAGAACGTGAGCTCCGAGGAATGGATAACGGCGCGCGAGGCTGCAGACAGGCTCATTAGTGCGTGGGAGGAAGGTAAGCGCGAGGCGGATAGCTCCTCCTACTATGGCGCGTATAAGGTATGGAAGGAAGTCTTCGCTCCCTACGAATCCTACCGTGACGAATATCTTAACGCAAAGAAGATATGCGATGCTCTCTCGACTCTCAGAATTGGCGAGGTGCAGGAATACGGAGATAACGGCGAGTATATAGACTCGCGTCCTCTTACCGATGCCGAGCGCCGTGAGTGTCTCGATATCGCTATCCGCTATCTCGAAGATAAAAACGTAGAGCTCAAGTGTCAGCTGCAGCTATATAGCTATGACTCACAGAGCGCGTACGGCGAGAAGAAGACCCTCGACATCGTGGGCTTCTATAATTCGTCGAACTCTTACCAGCGCGACTTAATTATAGGTGACGGTGATGCAGAGGAGCTCTGGGACGCTCAAAAAGCGAACATACAGTGGTATACAGAGACGGAGACCTCGTATAAGATGAGCGCTGACGCTATCTATAACGTCGCATACGTGCCCTTCGACAGAACCGACAGCTCGACAGATGCGATAATCGCGCTCTACGAAAACGAGAGCTTCGACGAGAACGACACGAGAATTATGCTGTCTTCGTCGCTCGTCGACGGATTCGCTAACGTGGACTCCATGATTACCGCTATGTCACAGGTCTTCCTCTGGGTCGGTATCGTGCTCGCAGCGTTCGCCGCACTCCTTCTCTCAAACTTCATCTCGGTATCCATATCGCAGAAGAAGCGCGAGATAGGCATACTCCGCGCAGTAGGTGCAAGGGGTACTGACGTATTCAAGATATTCTTCTCCGAGTCGTTCAGTATTGCCGCAGTATGTACGGCACTGTCGATTGTCGCGAGCGCGATACTCTCGCGGATTCTCAACTCCGAGATATCCTCGGTTATCGGCTCGTCGATATTCGTATTCGGGCCGCTCTCCGTAGTTATGCTGGTGGCGATAGCGCTCGTCACCGCAGTCGTGGCAACCTTCTTACCGGTATACAACGCGGCAAGAAAGAAGCCGGTTGACTCTATAAGAGCACTTTGACGAAAAAAAGGGGTCAGGCGCAAGTGTCGCGCCTGACCTTACTTTATCTCCTGCTCTAGGTTCTCGAAAAGCGGGTTATCGAAAAATTCAAGTATTCCTATCTCGAGCCCGTCGCATATCTTCTTCACCGTCGACACTGTGGCACTGTTATTCCTGCCGCTGACTATGTTATTCAGCGTGGACTGTGTAACTCCCGCGAGCGTCGATAGCTTATTGACTGTTATCCCCCTGTTACGGCAAAGCTCAAGTATCCTCTGCCTCGTCGCCTCTCCGATATTCATCAATCCTCCGTTTGTGCACTTCTTATAAATCAATTCTAACTTTTTTGAGTTAATTATGTTAACTCTTTTGAGTTGACATTGATAAAAAACTGTGATATAATAATTCCACTATTTGTTTTCCCCGAAAATTTTGGGGAATATGCCCCGAAGGACACAAAAGGAGAAGACAGATGAGGAGCATAAAGGAATTGACACGCGGAGCACCTGAGATGCTCGCACGGAGCGAGGATGCGGCTGTAGAGAGCACCCCCTCCGGCGAGTGTGGATACTTCTATGCGACGAGCGGGCGAATGAGCTACGAAATATATATCGACGGTATTATAACGTACGAGCCGCGTGCCAAGGAGCTATTTTCCTTCCCTCTTCGTGGAGTGAAGAGCATACGTATTCGCGGACTGTTTTACGGCAAGGACGGAATACTAAAAAACTCGCGAGTGCTCGGTGAGCTGAATGTCAAAGACGGTGAGGAATGCTTCATCCTATGCAACGAGCATCGGTCGATACTTGTTTCGAGGAATGAATTTCAAAAAAAGCTATAAAAGCAAAAATCGGTCGGTTCGAAAGCTGCTTCGAACCGACCGGTCTTTATTTATTCATTTCTTATAGAACGTGTTTCCGCCTATGAATTCCCTCACGATACTCGTCGGAGGAATCTCGTCATCTACGTCCGCCTCGAGTATATAGTTCAGTATCTTTACCATAGCGCGTACTCTGTCATAGCACTCGCACTCGGGCTCTATCGCCGTCAGCAGCGGAAAAATATGCTTTTTCAGCACAGCGAGCTCATAAAGCGTAGAGCTGTTGAAAATAACGTCGGCTCGCTCCTGATAGGGGAATATCCACTTTTCTTCTCCCCGTTGCACCGAGTCCCACATAGAGAGCGTTCTCTCAACGCTCGCCCCGCGCGTTTCATAGTCGCGAACGGTTCTGCGGAGAAGACGAAGGTAGCTTGTAGGTATGCGGTTATGGTCGTCAAGGTTGAGAGGAAGGAGCGGAGAGACGTACATCTTGAACACGAGGCGCTCATCAAGCCCCTCGGGTAGCAGTATAGGATTGAGCCCGTGCAGTCCCTCGACTATTATTACGGAGTCGGCATCGAGTGAAAGACACTTACCCGAGCGTTCTCTTTTACCCGTTTTGAAATTAAAGCGCGGAAGCTCTACCTCCTCGCCGGAGAGCAGAGCTCGAAGATGCTCTCCAAAAAGGGCTGTATCAATAGTATTTATATGCTCGAGGTCGAGCTTACCGTCGGGCCCGGGAGCTATCATATCCCTGTCGATATAATAATCGTCAAGGCTCATAAGTATCGGCGCTTTACCGTGGACGCGCAGTTGGGTCGCGAGTCGGTTCGCTGACGTAGTCTTGCCCGATGAGCTCGGACCTGCCAGCATAACAGCACGGGCACCGCGCTCGGATATCATATCCGCTATATTGGAGAAACGCTTCTCGTGTAAAGCTTCGTTTACACGAATGAGCTCTCTGATACCTCCCGATTTTACAAGTGCGTTAAGGTCTGCCGCCGTTTCACATCTCATAAGCTCGCCCCAACGCTTTCCCTCGGTATAGACGCTTTGGAAGTTCGGCATCTCGCGATAATTTGACACGCGGTCGGGGTATTTGGGGTCAGGAAAGATAAATATAAAGCCCTCGCTATACGGGATTATATCAAACGAGCGAAGATATCCCGTCGAGGGGGCGAGCTCGCCGTAATAGTAATCCGCAAAATCTCCGTTTCCGTATATATCGAAATGCGCCTCTTTACGGTAGGTGAGCAGCTCTGCCTTATCCTCTTCACCGACGCTCTTATAATACCTTATTGCATCCTCTGTCGATATTCTCTTCCTTGTGAGGGCAAGGTTCTCGCGCACTATTTTCTCTACCTCACGCTTTAATCTCTCCGCGGAGAAATCGGGAGCCCCGGACACCTTCACGAAGAGTCCCGAGTTCACGGTACAGCTCATCTTCGCGCGCGCCTCCGGATACAGTCTTTTCAGCGCCAAAAACATCACGAACTGTGCCGTTCTCGTATATGCCTCACGCCCCTCGGGGTCGGAATAGCGCAGGAGCCGGACGACACCGCCCGAGGCGGCCACAGCCTTACGTATCGAGCTCCGCTCGACCCCCGTATCCTTACTTCTTTTCGGTACGTAGTTGAGCGTGAATACCCTGCCCGCGATTTTCGCGACTATCGGGTCCTCCGAGAGCTTTCCCGTTATAAGTCCGAGATCCCTTACCATATCGAATAAGGACGAGTCGTCCTTTGCTATTATTTCTCTTGTATCTATTATAAGCTTCATTTTAAAAACCTCTGCTATATTATTTTCGGGTTCTCCCGTTATATACTGCTTCCTTCATTGATTTTCACCGCTGACTCCCCCACGCATTCGTCCTTTTTTTCTCTCTTTGCTGAAGAAAATTTTGCTCGCAGGAGCTTAAAGAGGTTTACTCCTATGAGAACGAGGTTAAGCACGACTATCGGATAAGCTACGCTTATAGCGGCATATACTGCGCTTATTACCGAGCCGCATATATTTATTATACGAAGCTTCGTCACGGACGTCATCATCATAGATAATATGATAAGAAGCGTTCCGAGATAACCGAAGATTTCAAGATAAACGTTCATTTGTACCCTCCGAAAAAACAAAATGGCTGACTGCGGTCGCGAAAAACCGGTAGTCAACCATTTTAACGTCAATCGAGGCCGAAACAAGTATATTCCGGCGACAACCCCTTGCCTTGTCTACAAGTTTTCAAGAAAAAAGCTGTCGATTTCCGTTGCAACGAAGATAGCACAAAAAGCCTTATGACTTTTCGACGTACTAGATTCATTATCGGTGGTTAGTAGAAACGCCTGCCCCTATTGCAGGCTTATACCTGAAAAGCTATATTTACCTTGTTAATTATAACATATTTTTACAGCATAGTCAATATTTTTTTGTACATTTTTACAAAATTTAGATTTTTTTGTTCATACCTAGGTGTTTTTTTTGTTTTCGGTGTTGACTTGACGCTGGAAAAGTGATATAATACAGCCAAATCAAAAATATTCTGTGATGCTGTCGGATAAAACCGGTAGCGGAGAAAACTCTGGAGAATCCCGATTAAACGGGTGCCGAAGGTGCAAGGCGGAAGCCGAATCTCTCAGGCAAAAGGATAGAGTCGTATACCAAACCCAAGACTTTATTTTATTTTTTCGGAGTTGCCAAGAAAGAACGGCAGCTTTTTTCTTTTTTCGGTGCTTTTCGCCGATTCTCCGCAGCTGCTTCGGCATTACGGGGAAGGAAGATTATTATGCAAAAATTTCTTGACGGACTTCTTAACGTCGTCAACACAATTAACGAGTACACCGCCGACTACATACTGATAGCGCTTCTTGTCGGCGTGGGACTTTTCTTCACTATCAAAACGCGCTTCGTTCAGGTTCGCTGCTTCGGCGAAGGCATGAAGCGTATGTTCGGCGGCTTCTCGCTTCGCGGCGGTAAGCAAAAGGGTGGCTTAAGCTCCTTCCAGGCTCTCGCAACCGCAGTTGCGGCGCAGGTAGGTACGGGTAATATTGTCGGTGCGTGCGGCGCAATACTGATAGGCGGCCCCGGTGCTATTTTCTGGATGTGGATAATTGCCTTTCTCGGTATGGCTACGATATACGCCGAGGCAGTGCTTGCCCAGAGCACGAAGGCAACGGGCGAGAACGGCGAGGTCGAGGGTGGCCCTGTTTATTACATCAAAACGGCCTTCCGCGGTAAATTCGGTAAATTCCTCGCAGGCTTTTTCGCAGTTGCGGCTATAATAGCCCTCGGCTTTGTCGGAGCTATGGTACAGTCTAACTCGATAGCGAGCAATTTCGCAGGCGTTTTCGGACAGCTCGGGGCAAACGAAACCGTTGTGAAGATAATAGTAGGCGTCCTCGTAGCGGCGTTCGCGGGCATTGTGCTGATAGGTGGCACGCAGAGGCTAGCGTCGGTAACGGAGAAGCTCGTTCCCGTTATGGCTCTGCTCTACATCATTGGCGGTCTTTTCGTCCTCGCGATAAACATTGTTAATGTTCCTGCTGCGATTGGAATGATATTCAAATACGCCTTCGCTCCGCAGGCACTGGTCGGCGGCGGTATAGGAGCTGCGCTTAAGGCGGCGATAAGCCAGGGTGCGAAGCGCGGACTCTTCTCGAACGAGGCGGGTATGGGCTCAACCCCGCACGCACACGCGCTCGCGAAGGTAAAGACGCCTCACGAGCAAGGAACTATTGCTATGATTGGCGTTTTCATCGACACCTTTATCGTCTTAACTATGACAGCGCTTGTAGTTATCTCTACGCTGTTCTGCAACGGAACTATCAGCCCCGAGACCTACGCTGACGGAAGCTTCACGGGGGCTATCACGAATGCTACTATGGCTCAAGAGGCCTTCTCCTTCACCTTTGCGAAGCTCTTCGGAGATACCGCAGGCGGAATTATCGGCTCTGTTTTCGTAGCGATATGTCTCTTCTTCTTTGCCTTCTCGACAATCCTCGGCTGGAACTACTTCGGCAAGGTGAATTTCAAGTACCTCTTCGGAAAAAAGTCGACTCTCATATATTCGATACTCGCGGTATTGTTCGTATTCCTTGGCGCTCTTTTCCAGAACGACCTGGTCTGGGCGCTTACAGATATGTTCAATTACCTGATGGTAATCCCCAACGTCATAGCTATCGTAGCGCTCTCGAGCATTGTCGTTAAGCAGGCACGGAGTGTAAAGAAGCTGCGTGATGCCGATACGGACAGCGTCAACGAGACGGCCGAAGAAAAAATCGGTTCAACAGAAGAGTAAATCAGATATTTTATTTAACATAAAAACGGCAGAAAAGGGTCTGTCGCATTTAGGCATAAGCGAAATAAAAAACAGGAAGAGGCTTCTGATAAAAAGCCTCTTCCAAAGCTAGTATAAGATATGGAGAAAATCACAGTAGAAAACCTGCGGTTCTCTCCATTTTTATTTGTGTTTTTTCTATTTTCCTTTCCTCGCTCGGCACCCGTACGCCTCTCGGTCTCGCTGTGACTCGGAGCGAAGAAGCCCGTCACCTCTAAACAGATTAGACAGTGCCTAACGCTTTATCTGCATTTATCACAGAAATCAAACCTTAAATCTGATTTCCCGCAAACTGCGTCATATAAAGCGTATAATATTTTCCGCGGCGCTCAAGCAGCTCCTCGTGATTACCCATCTCAACAACACGCCCAGCGTCCATAACGACAATTTTATCCGCATCGCGGACAGTAGATAGTCTGTGGGCGATGATGAGACTCGTACGGTTTTTCATCAGCTTCACCATAGCATCTTGAATATTCTTCTCCGTTCTCGTGTCAACCGACGAGGTTGCCTCGTCAAGTATCAGTATCGCGGGATTGCGGAGAACCGCTCTCGCTATAGCGAGCAGCTGTCTTTGCCCGTGGGAAAGACCTGCACCGGCCTGCTTTAAGAAGGTATCGTACCCTTCGGGAAGCTTCTCTATAAACGAGCGAGAATTGCTCATTTCGGCGGCTCTTATCATCTCGTCGTCATCAGCCTCCGGATTTGCGTATTTGATATTATTCCTTATCGTATCCGAAAACAGCACCGTGTCCTGCAAAACTATCGCGATGCTCCGCCGTAGCTCGTCTCTGTTAATATCCTTTATATTGACACCGTCCACGAGTATCTCACCCGAGTCGACGTCGTAAAAGCGCATCATAAAATTAACTACTGTGGTCTTGCCGCTTCCCGTCGCTCCTACGAGAGCTATTTTCTCTCCCGGCTTCACCTCAAGGTTGAAATCGTGGAGCACGCGGCGCTCCTCGGTGTACGAGAAATTCACGTTACGGAAGCTTACCTCACCGACGACGCTCTCGGGTATTATATCTCCGCTTCTGTCCTCGTCGGGCTCGTCTATCAGTGCAAAAACTCTCTCTGCACCTGCTACTGCCGTCTGTATCGAGCCGTACAGCTGTGCTATCTCGTTTATGGGGCGGGAGAACTGCTTCGCGTAAATTATGAACATCGATATAGTGCCTATAGTTATCAAGCCCGTGTAGGCAAAATACCCACCGAAGGCCGCAACTATAACGAAGCTTATATTCGATATACAGTTCATTATAGGGCCCATAGAGCCACCCAATATCTCCGCGCGCATGCTGACACGCGTAAGCTCATCGGACGCCTCGTTAAACTCTTCTGTCACGTCAGACTGCTTATTATAAGCCACTATCGACCTGTACCCTGTTATCATCTCCTCGCTCTGGCCGTTTAGCCTGCCGAGGGCCGCCGAGCGCTTTCTGTAGACCTTTCGCATAGCCTTCGACATAAAGTTAGTCACTATGACAGTCAGGATTACACTGACGAGCGTTATCAGAGTCAACTGCCAGCAGTGGTAGAACATTATAGCAACCGTGCCAACGACGGTAAGTATGCCCGAGATAAGAGAGCCCAAGCTCTGCGAGACGGTTGTCGACACGTTCTCGATATCATTCGTCATACGGCTCATTATATCGCCGTTTGAGTGAGTATCGAGATATTTTATCGACAGGTTATCTATCTTACGGAACAGGTCGTGGCGCATAAGTCTTACTATAAACTGGCTTAAGCGCGCCGCATACAAGGACTGAAGGAGCGAGAAAAGTATGTTGCAAATATATACTGCTCCAAGAATAATAAGAGATATATACAGGCTGTTCCACTCGTGCTCCGTTATAAAATCTATCGCCTCACCCTGCACCGTCGGTGCAAGCAACGCGGAAAGAGTAACGAGGACGACCAAAACAAAAAGAATGACGAGCATATTCTTCGCTTTTCCGAAATAAGTCACAAGCCTTGCGAGGGTCTTGCCAGCGCTCTTCGGCTTTTCTACAGCCTGACCCATACCACGGCCGCGCATACCGCCCCTGAAGCTTATTTGAGGCTGGGCTCTCTGTCCGCCCTTGGGGTTATAATGCATTGACTGTCCCTCTCCCGAGCGTTCAAAGCCGCGCGGGAGCGTTTTATTATTCTCCGTCATTTATATCTCCCCCTTCCTTAAGCTGTGAATTGTAAATATCTCGGTATAGCTCCGAGCTCTCCATAAGCTCGCTATGACTTCCGACCGCCTCTATCCTGCCGTTGTTGAGCACGGCTATTCTGTCAGCCCCCTTAATGGACGCTATCCTTTGGGCGATTATTATTTTTGTAATATCACCCATGCGCTCACCGAGCGTGCGGTAGAGCTCTGCCTCGGTATGAAGGTCGAGCGCGCTCGTCGAATCATCGAAAATCATTATATTGCATTTCTTTATTACAGCTCTGGCTATCGATATTCTCTGCTTCTGGCCGCCCGAGAGCGAGTGACCGTCCTCGGTTACAAGAGTGTTGTAACCATATTCGGTATTGCAGATAAAATCATCTGCCTGAGCTATTTCCGCAGCACTCTTTATCTCCCACGGGTCTGCATCGCCCCTTCCCCATCTGATGTTGTCCGCTATCGGTCTTTGATAGAGCTCCGCCTTTTGAAGCACTATTGCTATTCTGGCGCGAAGCTCGGTGAGCGGATAATCCTTCACGTTAACTCCGTCGACGAGCACCTCGCCCTCAAGCGCGTCGTAAAAGCGCGGAATGAGGTTAACGAGCGATGATTTCCCCGAACCCGTAGCTCCTATTATCGCGAACGTCTCTCCGCGATGCACCCTAAAGCTGACATTATCGAGCACACGGTTTCCCGGCGCGCCGGCATAAGAGAAGCTAACGTCTCTAAACTCTACCTCTCCCAATCTCTCGGGAAGCTCGCCGCACACTCCGTCCAATATCACGGCCTCCGAGCGAAGCACCTCGTTTATTCTGTCTGCCGAGGCGCGCGCCCTCGTGAAGGTCTGGAATATATTTGCCATAAAGGTGACACCGTGCAAAATCTGCGCAAGGTAAGTAATAGCCGCCATAATACGGCCGGGGGTCATATCCCCGCCCTCGCGGAAGGTAAAGCCGCCGACGAGAATAACCGTAACTATACATATATTGAGCACGATATTCATGCACGGCCCCATAAATGCAAGCAACGTATGTACCCGAAGGTTGATATCGCAGAGCTCTCCGTTTGCTTTATCGAAGCGGTCAAGCTCATACTCCTCCTTGACGTATGCCTTTACGACTCTTGCACCTTTAACGTCCTCCTGCATAACGTTATTTATGCCGTCAAGCTTACGCTGTACTATTGCGAAGAGAGGGGAGGTCTTTTTTAAGAAAAAGACCACGGCGATAATGATAAACGGAAGGCCGCATGCTGCGATAAGAGCAAATCTTGGCGACTGCCTGTACAGCATAAAGATACCGCCGACGAACATAACCGTGTTTCTCACAAAGCCGCGCACCGACATCATAACCGTATTCTGAACTTGGGTGACGTCGTTAGTCAGTCTTGTCACAAGCGAGCCCGTAGATATCTTATCCGTCTCCTCGAAGGACAGGCTCATTATCTTACCAAACAAATCCTTTCTGACGTCGTTACCGAAGCGCTGTGCTGCGAGATTGGCGAAAACTCCGCACATAATACCGCATATACCGCCAAGAATAACGCTTATTATCATACGCACACCAACGCTTATGATAAGATTAATATCCCCCTTCAAAACTCCGTTATCGACGATATCTGCCATAAGGTCCGGCTGATAGAGGTCCATACTGACCTCCCCCACCATAAACAGCGCGGCGGCGACACAGAAAAACCAATATTTCTTTAAATACTTCAGCATTACATTTCTCCTATAAACACAGAAGCTTCCATAAGCGTCTTTACTATCTCCGCTTCGCACTCCTCACCGAGCATTTCGGTAATTTCAGCATCAGATTGTCCGAGGCGCTCGCGAAGCCGCACAGCCTTCTCCGCCCCCTTCTCTGTCAGGTACAGGCTCGTATGTCTGCCGTCCGACTCACATATCTTCTTTTCGACGTAGCCGTTCTCTATCATCTTCTTCACTACCTGATTAACGGCGGCGGTGGTCGTTTCAGAAAACTCGGCTATCATTCTCTGATTTGCCCCGGGATTTCTTGATAAAAACATCAGGACGGTTCTGTAGGACTCGGGTATACCTACCTCGAGCGCGCATTTGCGCATATGTCTGCGCCATTCGCGGTGCGCTCTGCCTACAGCACGCATAAGCGTCAGCTGATTTTTTGGCATTTTCTCCTCCTTCGATAATTAACAATTAATTAAGAACTTAATCATTATAGCACACTGTATTTTAAAAGTCAATACAAAATTATCTAAAGACATATTGCTCAAAGACATATTGCACTGCACAAATAGATGATTGCATTTAATGCTTAAATAAAAAATCCATCGTAGTTTGTGGCTCGATGGATTTAGTTAAACGGCCGGGAGAAGCAGAGAGCTGCCTTTTAGTTTTCCATATTTCAATATGAAATGTTGCAATGTGGTAAACTAAAAATAAATAGGATACATTCACGAAAGAATCGGTGGGATTTGAAATAATGGTGAAGAAAGCCCAGTGCTAACACAGCCCCGTCCATTCACATAGTCGTCGCCCAACGAGCACCGCTCGTCTTTTCATATCCCGAAGGTCATGGAGCACAGAGCCACAACCGCACCAAAAGGAAAGAACTCAAACCAGCGAGAGGTGATTTGAGTTCTTTTGGTTGCGGAGATGGGATTTGAACCTCATGACCTTCGGGTTATGAGCCCGACGAGCTGCCAGACTGCTCCACTCCGCGATATAATGGTGCCGGAAGCCGGGGTCGAACCGGTACGAGAAAAAATTCTCACGGGATTTTAAGTCCCGGGCGTCTGCCAATTCCGCCATTCCGGCATAAGCGACCGTGTTTTCTTCCACTTTGCCTATATAGTATACCACTCGATTGACAAATTGTCAACCCCCTTTTCTCCTTTTTTGAAAAAAGTTTTTTAACGAAGTTGTTTAAATCGGTTGACATCATTCTTTTTTTGTGGTATCATATAATGGCTTTGCACACAGTATATTGTATGCACTCTCGCGCAAAAGTATGCAAATCGATTAAGCAAACACGCACATCTCGCGCAATATCCAAAATTTAATTAATACGCAGGCTTATTTCGGCATTGCCGAATCTTGCGAATTGGATTCGTCTTCGACGAGCCTCTTCGAACGCCCACGTATTCAATAAAATTTCATACGCAGGCTTATCGAAGTGGTCACAACGAGGCGGTCTTGAAAACCGTTTGCCTAACCGGCACGGGGGTTCGAATCCCTCAGCCTGCGCC
>JAFTKH010000020.1 GCA_017453365.1 Clostridia bacterium | reverse complement strand
TTCTCATCTCCGCTTCGGTGACAGCCCCATTAAGTCCTCTTACTACATAAACAAGGCAGATTTCGTTGCTTGTCACAACAATGCGTACCTTAAGAAGTACGATATGATATCCGACGTTAAGCCCGGCGGAACCTTCCTTCTTGACTGTCCTTGGAGCCCCGAGGAGCTCGGCGCACATCTTCCGAACGACGTTAAGTCCTATATCGCTAACAACAATATTAAGTTCTATACTATAAACGCAACCAAGCTTGCTATAGATCTCGGTAATGCAAAGGTTAAGAACACCGTGCTTCAGTCCGCGTTCTTTACTCTTGCAAAGATACTTCCCATTGATGAAGCTATCGAGTATATGAAGAAGGCTGCTTACAAGTCCTACATCAAGAAGGGCCAGGCTATAGTTGACCTCAACTATGCGGCTATCGACTCGGGTAAGGATGCGCTTTGCGAGATAGACGTTCCCGCAGAGTGGAAGAACGCGGGTAAGAACGCCCCTGCCGAGAAGGTTATCGGTAAGCGTGCGGACCTTGTTGATTTCGTAAACGACGTAGTTATCCCCACCGGCGCTATGCAGGGTGACAGCCTTAAGGTTTCTGCTTTCACAAAGTACGTTGACGGTACGTTCCCTCAGGGCTCGGCTGCTTATGAGAAGCGCGGCGTTGCCGTTACTGTTCCCTCGTGGAACCCCGAGACCTGTATTCAGTGTAATAACTGTGCATTTGTATGTCCTCACGCCTGCGTTCGTCCTTTCGCTATGACCGAGGAGGAGGCAGCAGCAGCACCCGAGGTAACGAAGTTCACGAAGAACCCCGTTGCGAAGACGACCTACAAGTTTACTATGGCGGTATCTCCTCTTGACTGTATGGGATGTACCCTTTGTGTTAAGGCTTGTCCTGTTACCGCTAACTCCGCGAAGACCGGTAAGGCTCCCGCTATCGAGATGAAGCCTATCGCTACCCAGCTCGACCAACAGGCAGCTTACGACTACGCTGTAGCTAACGTATCCGAGAAGGCAGAGCTTGTTAACGTTACCGTTAAGGGTAGCCAGTTCAAGCAGCCCCTCCTTGAGTACTCGGGCTCTTGTGCAGGCTGTGCCGAGACCTCTTACGCTCGTCTTATCACCCAGCTCTTCGGTGAGAGAATGTATATCTCGAACGCTACGGGCTGCTCGTCCATTTGGGGCGGCTCTGCTCCCGCAACTCCCTATACCGTAAACAATGCTACCGGCCGCGGTCCCGCTTGGGCGAACTCGCTCTTTGAGGATAACGCAGAGCACGGTCTCGGTATGTATATCGGTCAGAAGACCATACGCGAGAAGCTTATAAACAAGGTTCGCGCGCTTAAGGCTCCTTGTGAGAATTGTCAGGCCGTAATTGACGAGTATCTTAATACTCTTGACGACGGTAAGGCTAATGAGGCAGCAACGAAGGCTCTTGTTGCGCTCCTTGAGAAGTGGGCTGCTGACGGTTGTGAGGAGGCACGTGCTATCCTCGCAGAGAAGTCCTTCCTTTCGAAGAAGGCAGTGTGGATTTTCGGCGGCGACGGCTGGGCTTACGATATCGGCTTTGGCGGCCTTGACCACGTGCTTGCATCGGGTGAGGACGTGAACGTAATGGTATTCGATACCGAGGTTTACTCCAACACCGGCGGACAGGCGTCGAAGGCTTCTAATATAGGTCAGGTTGCGCAGTTCGCAGCAGCAGGTAAGGCAATCGGCAAGAAGAACCTTGCAGAGATAGCTATGTCCTACGGCTACGTTTACGTCGCACAGATTGCTATGGGCGCTGATATGAACCAGACTCTTAAGGCAATAGCAGAGGCCGAGGCTTATCCCGGACCCTCGCTTATCATCGGCTACGCTCCTTGTGAGATGCACTCCATTAAGGGCGGTATGGCTAACTGCCAGGCAGAGATGAAGAAGGCTGTTGAATCTGGCTACTGGCAGATGTTCAGATACAACCCCGCTCTTAAGGCAGAGGGTAAGAATCCCTTCTCCCTTGACTCGAAGGAGCCCACCGGCTCGTATCAGGAGTTCATCGGAGGAGAGGCTCGTTACACAAGACTTGCACAGGCATTCCCCGAGCGCGCGAAGGAGCTCTTTGCGAAGGCAGAGGAGACTGCGAAGGCGAAGTACGAGCATCTTAAGAAGCTTGTTGATTTCTACAATGACTAATTAAGTAAAAAAATGGGCTGTCGCGAAAGCGGCAGCCCGTCTTTGTATTTAATAATGAAGGAAGTAAAATTAAAAATGAGCAAACACAGCTCGTCCACTTTGAGCATAGAATGCTTTCGGCAGAGTGTTAGAGTAACGGCGCGAGGCATCTTATGGTGCGGTCAGCTATCGTTTAGGTGCTTTAACCGAGCCTTTTATCTAATCGAAGAGTTCGAGCTTTCGAAGAAAATCAACCGTATTTATTAGTCCTTCGTCAGTTACTATTCAAAAAAGCTGACTCTATCAGCTTTTTTGGTCTGTGTACTTCACGATTGCTTCGAAGGTTTCATCGCTGATGTGGTGCTCAATGCGGCATGCATCGTCCTGCGCCGTATTTTCAGACACTCCGATGCCAACCAGAAATTTCGTTAGTACTTTATGACGGCGATATATCTTATGCGCCACCTCGTGCCCTGCATCGGTCAGCTTTATATGACCGTCGGAGTCGACGGTGATGTAGCCACCGGACTTTAAAAGCCCGACGGCTCGTGATACGCTCGGCTTCGAGAAGCCCATATGCTCGCATATATCTATCGAACGAACATAATTCTTTTCCTCTGTCAGAACGTATATAGTTTCGAGATACATCTCTCCCGATTCCTGTAAGTGCATATCTCTCCCCTTTATTATAAACTTTTATTTACAAAAGCTGTTTATATAATGATTTATTCCGTCTTCTATTATCTTTATTGCATCCGGCTTTGGCTTCACCTCGTCGACGGCGGTCTGCTTATGCTCGAGGTTCTTATATACACTGAAGAAGTGACGCATCTCCTCGAAAATATGCGAGGGAAGCTCGTCTATATCGTGATACATATTGTAATTTGGGTCGTTGTAGGGTATCGCGATTATCTTCTCGTCATGCCTTCCGTTATCTATCATAGATATAACGCCTATGGGATACGCTCGTACGAGCGACATAGGCTCGAGCGGCTCAGCGCATATAAGAAGCACGTCGAGCGGGTCTCCGTCGTCACCGTAGGTTCTCGGAATGAAGCCGTAGTTTGCAGGATAGTGTGTCGACGTGTAAAGAATTCGGTCAAGTATTATATAACCCGTTTCCTTGTCGAGCTCGTATTTTTTCTTTGAGCCCTTCGAAATTTCGATAACACAGATAAAATCCTCAGGTGAAATTCGCTTCGGTGATATATCGTGCCATATATTCGACATGGTATTCTCCTTTTAGGGTTTTTATATATTGTAATACATTTTTTGGAAAAAGTCAAGAACTGTGATTTAGAAGACAAAGATGGCAAAACAATTCACCATTACGCCTTGAATATTGAAGCTTATAATGTTACAATAAAGAAAAAACGAGGTAATCAAAATGAAGAATATGTCCGAGATAGATAGAAAATTTGCTTACGGAGATAAGTTCCCGGGGGATACCGACATATATAAAATACCCGACCCCCGTTTTTCACTTTATGGAGTTCAGTATTACGAGGGCGAGGGCTTTCTCCGTCTTCCCCTCGACGTTGCGCGTGAGGTCAGCGAGAATGTAGAAATATTGGCCCATCATACCTCGGGCGGAAGGCTTTTTTTCAAGACCGATTCGCGCTATATCGGTATAAGGGTGAGATATAAGTACCTGACAAAGCTTTCGAATCTCGAGCTTTCAGCCTCGGGCTTCGTGCTTATAGAGGAGTGTAATGGCGCGCGCAGATACGTGAAGATTATGCCCCCGAAGCACACCGACGACGAGGGGTATGATTTCATTGTTGACGTGGCAGATGCACCCGATAGCCCCGAGTGCGGAAAAATGAGGAGCTACATTCTCTATTTTCCGATATGCCAGAGGGTGGGAGAGCTTTATGTTGAGCTTGAGCGAGGAGCAAAGGTGGAGCGCGTCGATAAGTACAACACCCTGCCGATACTCTACTACGGTTCTTCAATAACGCAGGGCTTCTGCGCAGGGCGCGCCGACAACACTTACGAGGCTTTTATAGAGAAGTGGAGCGGTATTGATTTTGTAAATCTCGGATTCTCGGGCAACGGAAAGGGCGAGGATAGAATGATTGAGTATCTTAAGGGGCTTCCGTGCTCGGTTTTTGTCTGTGATTACAATCACTCGGGAATAGACCTTGACTTTTTCGAAAGGCAGCATCCTAAGCTTTACCGCGCATTTAGAGAAACCCATCCCTCTACTCCTATATTATTCTTGACTAAAACCTGTATTTATACCGACCTCGAGAATATTGAGAGGGTGAAAAGGGCCGAGACCCAGGAAAAAATTATTTATAAAACTTATTCGGATGCGAAGGCCTCCGGAGATGAGAACGTCTATTTTCTCTCGGGAGTTGATATGTTAAGCGAGCTTTCCCCGACCGATAGAATGAGTGCGGCAAATGACAGCGACCATCCGAACGAACTCGGATTTTATATTGTGGCGAAGAAGATATACGAAAAGCTTGCCGGTATACCTATGCCGTTATGAGCGAGTGCGAGGATTGGAAGAGAAGTCGCGGCAGTACCCGTCTTATAATGGCGAGATAATTTTCGGAAATAATAAAAGAGCGCCGCATTACACACGCGGCGTGAATAACACGTGGAGACTTGCTTGATTTAGAGAAAATATCGTCGTTTTTCGTGCCAACAGGTGTACAAACGCATGATAAGGCTGAAAACGGCGATAGAAAAAGAGCATAAAAAAAGAAATTCGAAAGAATTTCAACCTGAAAAACGTGCAAAATTTAGAGCGAAGCTACCGCGTAAAATACGGTTGCTTCGCTCTTTTTGGCTTATGTATCAGTCTGCAAGCACG
Source organism: Clostridia bacterium (assembly GCA_017453365.1). Taxonomy (GTDB): domain Bacteria; phylum Bacillota; class Clostridia; order Oscillospirales; family CAG-272; genus UBA1740. The sequence continues at coordinate 16,393 of JAFTKH010000020.1, read as the reverse complement.
GTGATTTTATCGTTGAGAAGCTCAGTGATAAAGTCAACTATCTCGAAGATGAAGTTGCCGACACCCGTAAAAAGTGCGAGCACACCTGCAACGAGGGTAACCGTATTCTTGGTCTCGGTATATCTGATAATACGGTATACACCGGAGATTATCCAGCCGAAGAAGAAAATAAGCACAAGCTTAACCAGCTTGTTGAGCCCTTCGAAGCTTTTAGTGAGTGAGGAAGATGCCATAATATGTCTCCTTTTAGTGAATTTTAAGAGAAAAACCGAAGAGGTGTTATCCCTTATGATATCATTATAGCAAATCTTTGCCTATAAATCAATATGAGAGAGCAAAAAAACATATTCCAATTTGAACAAAAAATTATGTATAGTGCAAAAAGGACTTGCAAAGTTTGGGCAAAAATGTTAAAATAATGAAGGCAGTCGAAATCGTACTGCTAAAATCGCTAAAGGGAGGGCGTATGGATTACGTTGTAGACTTCATTTGTAACGGCGTTTTTATTGTTCCCGTAATCTCTTGGTTTATAGCGCAGGTTTTAAAGCTGTTTTTAAATCTTGCAATAAAGCATAAAATGGAACTCGGAATGCTTTGGACTGGCGGTGGAATGCCGAGCAGTCACTCCGCTACGGTAGGCGCTCTTGCTGCGGTGACCGGTTGGACGTGTGGCTTTGGCAGCGTTTTTTTCGCTATATCCGCGATATTTGCGGCGGTCGTTATGCACGATGCTATGAACGTACGCTTTGAAACGGGAAAGCAGTCGACGTCTATTAAGAGAATTGCCGAGCTTGTAAACAACCTTCTTATAGAGAAGGATGAGGAGGTACGCACTGAAAAGCTGAAGGAGCTTGTCGGTCATACCCCGCTTCAGGTGTTTATGGGCTTTACGATAGGCGTTACCGTCGCGGTGATGTACTGTATCATAATGGGACATGGATACGAGTGCTTCGCTGGCGGCGCAGCAGTAATATAAAACGCTTTACCCGCCCCCTCGGGCGGGCTTTCTTTAAATTGTTATTGGAGGGGTTATGTACGACGAGCTTACAGAGGTCGATATAAAGAAAATGGAGGAGGAGATACGCTACAGGCGCGTTGAGCTCGGACCGAAGCTCCTTGCGGAGATGAAGCGGACGCGAGAGTTCGGCGACCTTTCGGAGAACGCCGAGTATAAAGAGGCAAAGCGCGAGAAGCGCAGAAACGAGGGACGTATCAGATATCTCGAGAATATGATAAGGACGGCGCGCATTGTAGAGGTAGCTAAAGAGGAAGGCGGTATAGGCCTTTTTGACCGTGTGAAGCTCTATAATGAGCGTACGGGTGAGGAGCGCGAGATACAGATAGTAACGACCTTGAGGCAGAATGCGCTTCTCGGGTTTATAAGCAAGGAGTCACCGCTTGGTGCGGCGCTTCTCGGACATAAGGCAGGAGACAGGGTCGAGATTACCGTCAATGACAGAATGAGGTATTTTGTAAAGATACTTGCGGTGTCACACGGTGAGGATAACGAGGACCTGCCGATAAGCGGTTATTGATTTAAGCTAATATAGGAGATTATTATGGGAAAATGGGATTTGTCTATTCTTTATTCGGGGCTGGATGACCCGAGCTTTGCCTCTGATATGAAGGCGCTTGAGGGTTATATTGCCGAGTATGCCGAGCTTGCAAAGGTTGCCGCGGCACTTCCGCACGGTGAGCTTTTGCGTAAGTACGTAAAGCTCACGGTAGACCTCAATTCAACGGTGTCGAAGGTAGCTATATTCTGCAACCTTCGCTATTCCGCAAATACGCAGGATATGGAAAGTGCTTCGGCGCTGGGAAGAATAATGGCGCTGACAAGCTCGCTCGCGTCGCCCTCTGCGTCACTTAATAAGGTGATAGCCGGCTTTTCTGACCTTGAAGAGCTCGTCGGGGAGCCCGACCTCTCGGAGTTTTCGTATTTTCTTCTCAACATTAAGCGCGATAGCAAATACCTTCTCGGGGACGGCGAGGAGGCCGTCTTTGCAAAGCTGAATATATCGGGCGCTTCGGCTTGGAGCGACCTTCACAGCGCTTTGACAAGCACGGTGAAGGCAAATTACAGAGGCGAGGAGATAACTCTCCCTGCGGTAAGAAATCTTGCGTACGATAAGGACCCCGAGGTAAGGCGCGACGCATATTATGCAGAGCTAGCATGCTATCCTGCTATCGAGGAGTCTGTCGCCTTTGCACTCAACAGCATAAAGCTCCAGGTGCTTTCCGAGTGCGAGCTGCGAGGCTATGAGAGCCCGCTTGCAAAATCTCTTTACGACTCGAGAATGAAGCGTAAGACGCTGGATGCGCTGGTGGAGGCTATCGAGGAATATCTGCCTCAATTCCGTAAATACCTTCGTGCGAAGGCGAGGGCTCTTGGTCACGAGGGCGGACTGCCGTGGTATGACCTCTTTGCGCCTATGGGTAGGCTAGAGAAAACCTTCGATGTAGAGGGTGCGAAAAGCTATCTTCTCGATATATTCGGAAAATTCGACAGTGAGCTTCACGACCTTGTTAAATGTGCGTTTGAGAACGCATGGATAGATTTTTACCCGAGGGAAAATAAGGTTGGCGGTGCGTTCGACTGCGGTATCCCCTCGGCGTGCGAGAGCCGCGTGCTCACAAATTTCGACGGCTCGTTCAGCTCCGTAACGACTCTTGCTCACGAGCTCGGTCACTCCTTCCATGACAGGCAGGTGAGCAGAAATTCGATAATTAATCAGGACTATTCTATGCCTGTTGCGGAGACCGCTTCGACCTTTAACGAGGTTCTCGTTATGGAGACTGCTATGGCAGGTGCGCGCGATGCCGAGGAGAAGCTTGCCCTGCTTGAAAACGAGCTTATGGAGAGCTGTCAGATAATTTGCGATATTTATTCACGCTTTAAGTTCGAGGCGTCTGTTTTTGAGCACAGAACAGAAGAGTTTATGAACGCTAAAAGACTCTCGGAGCTTATGCTTGATGCACAGAAGCTTGCTTACGGTGACGGCCTTGACGAGGGTCTTATGCATCCCTATATGTGGCTTTGTAAGGGGCATTATTATAGCGGCGGATTAAGCTTTTACAATTATCCTTATGCCTTCGGTGGACTCTTCGCCCGTGGCCTTTACGCTAAATATAAGAGCGAGGGCGAGCCCTTCGTGGAGGTGTATAAGCGTATGCTGAACGCTACCGGCGTTATGGACGTTGAGGACTGTGCGCTTGTTGCGGGGGTTGATTTAACAGACGTTAATTTCTGGCGCGCAGGCCTCGCCGGAATAGCGGAAAAAATCGATGAATTTGTGAAAATTGTAAATAACTAATTACAAAAACGGCACATTTGGCATGTTCGCCTGCCAAATGTGCCGTGATTTTTTTGTTTGAAAACATCAGAACTCGGACTTTAGAGAACGCTCGAAGAGCCCGAACAGTCCTTCCTTCGGATTTTTGCCACGGTAGAGAATATCCTCGACTGTCGTGCATATCGGTAAATCAACGGAGTGCTCCTTTGCCAATGCGGTGAGCGCGCGTACCGTGTAGTAGCCCTCTGCAAGACGCTCGAATTTTTCTCCCTTTACGTAAAGCTCGCCGAAGGAACGGTTGTGGCTGAAGCGCGAGAAAACGGTTGCCTCGTAATCGCCGAGGTGGCAGAGACCGTAGGCCGAGAGCTCGTTTCCGCCGAGTGCTTTAATAAGGCGTGCTATTTCTCTTGTGCCGCGCGACATAAGTGCGCCCTTGAGTGAGGAGAGTCCCATTCCGTCGAGCATACCTGCCGCAATTCCTATGACGTTCTTCGCAGCCGCGCCTATCTCGTTTCCGATAAGGTCGGCGCCGTAATAAAATCTGATTAGGTTACTTGAAAATTCCTCGACGAGAAGTGCCTTAAGCTCTTCGTTTTCGCTGTCGATGACCATGCAGTTAGGAATGCCTGCATCAAACTCCTGGACGTGCCCGGGGCCTATCCACACCGCGCACTCGGCCCTCTCTCCGAGCTCCTCCTTTACAACCGTGGAAAGGCGCTTCCCGCTCGGGAGCTCGAGTCCCTTCATACAGAGAACTAACTTGCCGCCCACAAATCCCGCGTCGAGCATCTCCCTGAGTAGACCTCGCAGATTTTGCGAAGGAACGGAAATGACTGTTACGTCTGCTCGCTCAAGTGACTCGGACAGAGAGGTCGAGAGGTAAAGCTCGTCGCGCAGGGTTATAAAGCTGTTATGTCTTTTCTCTTTGAACTGTATCATATCGGGTGTATCGGCGGGACCGTAGAGCCAAACGTCGTGGCCTATTCCCGTGAGATAGTTTGCAATAAAGCTGCCCCATCTTCCGCAACCGATAACGGTAACCTTTTTACTCATAATTCTTCCTTTCGGTGAAGAGTATTTCTTCTTTTATTGTAGCATAAAGTTCGGTAAAAGTAAAGGGGGAGTGTAATTGTTATGATTTGTTGCGCATACCGTCCGATTTGGAGGTATCTTGCCAAACGAGCAGATGAAGGTGCACAAGATATCAAGCGGAACGGCACGAACAAACAAACCGCGAGTGGCAATACCGCGCTCGCGCGGTCGACAGCACGGGTCACCAACGAAAAAACACCCCTAAGTCGGGGTGCTTTTTCGTTGGTGACTCGTAGCGGAATCGAACCGCTGTTACAGCCGTGAAAGGGCCGTGTCTTAACCGCTTGACCAACGAGCCGTTTGTGGTAGCGGATGTCGGATTTGAACCAACGACCTACCGGGTATGAACCGGGCGCTCTAGCCAACTGAGCTAATCCGCCGTAAGAGCTCGTCCAAGCTCGCTTGGCTATTATATCACAACGAAAGGTAAAAGTCAAGGGGTTTTCGAAATAATTTTAAGTTAGGCTCTATTGCGACTCGTTTCGCCGTTTTTCTCACCCGTGGCAAGACTCCGACACGACTTCCGTGTGTCGGAGCAGCCTTCGGTTAGATTTTTGGTGACGGTATTCTTTCCTTCGCGGAATATTCTTCGCTTCGTCAGGATGTTTTAACAAAGGTGTAAGTCCCGGGCTTCGCGGGTTTTACCTTCTCACCTGCCGCGAAGGCGTAGCCGTCGGGGGCGATGATGCTGCCCGTCGTCTCTCCCGGATATCCGAGGGTGAAGTGGATGTTCTCTCCGTGTCTCTCCCACGTAACGTCAATTCTGCCGAAGGGCGTCAGATGATAGCCTCGTGCAGAGGGAAGGGCGCTCGGGAAGTGCGGCGCTATATCTGCTCTTTTTACGTCACATTCCTCGGGGTTTATGCGCATACCGAGGAAATATTCCATAAAGTAGGCGGAGATGTCGCCCCACATATGGTGATTAAGCGACTGGAGCTTGCCCGTTATGCATTCCGAAAGGCAGGTGTAGCCCTCCTTCAGCATAACGCCGTAGGACGGGGCATCCTCGCGTACTATCATATTGACTGCGAGGTCATCGTAGCCGTATTCGGAGAGGACGCGGAAGAGTGCCTTATGCCCTAGAATTCCGACGGACATATGCCCCCCGTGTCGATTTATTTCTGAAACAAGGACCTCGACAGCGAGCCTCTTCTCCTCTTCGCTGTCACATAGGCCGTAGTACACAGCCATAGCCTGAGAGGACTGCTCACCGCGAGCGAAGGTCATAGTCTCTGAGTCGAGAAGCTCGCGCCTTATGGCTGCGCGTAGCTCTGTCGCGAAATCCTCTGCGTAGCGTGCCTCCGCTTCCTTGCCGAGCGCGCGGAACATAAGCGCTGCTTTCCTCGCCATATCGTAGGTGACGGTCGAGTCCGTGAACTCGAGAGGCGGCTTGTATGCATTTTCGGGCGCTACCCAGTCGTCGAGCCCTATGGCAAGAAGCCCCCTGACGTTAAGACGCGTCTTTAAGTACGCGAAGTATTTCATTACAGAGGTCTCTACAACCTTCATAAGCGAGAGGTCTCCGCGAAGTCTGTACGCCTGGTAGGGTAGCTCTATCATAGCTCTGTCCCACGCAGGACCGTTACCCCATTCGTAGCCCCAGCCCGAGGTCGGGACAATGCAGGAGATAGCGCCCTCTCTGTTCTGCGTGTTACACATAGCGTGAAGCCAGAGTCTGTAGTTGGCTGTAGGGTCGAAGCGGAGCATAGTCTGCTCGGCTGAGAGCGCGGCGTCTCCCGTCCATCCGTTCTTCTCCCTGTGCGGACAGTCGAGCGGATAGTGCTGGAAGTTCGAGATTGTCGCGCGCCTCGACATACATTCAAGGGTATTTATGGCAGTATTGCCGGTCGAAAACTCGCCACGGGGTGCGAGGTCTGTGCTCATAACAAGGTAGGTAAGAAGCTCGGGCGTTGCCTCCTCTTCGGTAATGCCCTCGACCCTAGCGTATCTGAACCCAAAATAGGTGAAGTCGGCAGAGTAGCTCTCCTCACCCTCGCCGCGAAGTATGTATTCCATCCTCTGCGTAAAGGCGGGCATTCCCACCGCCTTTTTGTTGGTCTTCGTGAAGAGCAGGTTCTCCTGGCTGAACTTGCCGTCTATCAGAGTCTCGCCGTGAAGAACGGTTATCTTTCGTCCCCGCTCGCCCGTTATCCTAAGACGGGTAAGCCCGGTATCGTTTATTCCGAAGTCGTAGATGAAGGCGTCTCCCTCGCGCCATATCGCGACGGGGTGTCTCTCCTTCCTTACGCGTATGGGGGTGACGTCCGATATGACCCTCTCACCCTCGTGGGGAAGAGCGCGGATGGCGTGAGCCCACGCGCCGTCGTCGAGCACGGGGGATGCCCAGTCGGCTATTTCTGCTCTCGCATCGTATCTGACGCCGACCCTGAAATCATCCCAGACAATGGGCGACGGATGAGTGAGGACGTTTTCATCCGCCTCTATGAGTGTCTTCTCGCCGTCCGTGACGTATTCGAGTGCGAAGGCGAGCTTGGGTGCTGAGCGGAAGGGCGCTTCTTGGAAGAGCCAGATGAAGCCGCCGAAATTATTCTGAAATCCGCCGCCGAGTATGAAGCCGAGAGTGTTCTTGCCTACCGTCAGGCGGTCTTTAATATCGTAAAGGTCGTAAACCAGAAGCTGGTCGGGGTTGGTAACGTAGGGCGCAAGACGTGTGCGCGTTATCTCTTGCCCGTTGACGAAGAGTCGGTAGAAGCCGAGAGCACATACAGTGAGCGTTGCGCACTCTGGTATTGAGGCGAGCTCGAAGCTCCTTCGCATATAAGGCGCGGGTACTTCACGCTCCCAGTCGGAGTATTCAAGGGTTGCGGATACAAATTTTTTTGATAGCATAGGCTGACTCCGTAGAATGTTTTTCTCCATTCTACAACGGTGGAAAATATTTGTCAAGATTTTTTAAATATTTTAGCCACCTCGGGGAAAAATAGCAAAAAAGAAAGGAAATAAAAATGCTGTTTGGAAAAAATGAAAAAAAGCGCGGACATCCGGGCGTAGCTCTTACAATGGGGGCTCTTGCTGTTGTTGGAGCCGTTAGTCTTGTCAATACCTCGAAAAAATGGATGAAGGAAAAGGGGAAGAAAATGATTGGCTTCTTCCGCGGTATGGGCACGAACGAGATGTGTGACGATTAAGATGAAAAAAGGCTTTTTGCTCCTTGTGATTTCACAAGCTGTAAGGGGCCTTTTTCTTCACCTCTCCGATCGCTTTTGCATAGTATGTATCAGGGCGTTAGCCTGCATAATTTTAAGTATGATCGTCATACTTTTGCGCGGCCGCCGGGTGGCGGCGGAATGGAGATTTAAATGGTCATTCATACTTACGAAGCGGGAGGGCGAGGGGAAGCGTGTGCGGAATATCTTCGGGCTCACGAAAGTGAGCTTTCGGCTACGCACGCTCTTATTCTGCCGATTCCCACTACGAGAGATAATCTTCACTTAAATGGGAGCGATGTGCTCCTTTCGGATATAATAAAAACGGCAGGGCCGGGGATGCTCGTAATAGGCTACGGTATGCCGAGAAGCTTTAGGGATGCGCTGACATCTCTTGGAGCCTCGGTTTTTGATGCCGGAGATGACGAGCTCTTTCTTTTGAAAAATGCCGAGCTCACAGCACTCGCGGCGCTTGGTATTCTGCTTACGACGGAGAGGTGTGCGATATCTGATATCAGCTTCGGTATCGTAGGCTACGGCAGAATAGGCAGAAAGCTTGCCAGAATGCTGCTGTTTCACGGTGCCGAGGTGCGGATTTACACCTCACGTGATGCGACACGCCTCGAGCTTGGAGGACTTGGTGTCGCGGCATCGGTGAGTGCGAGGGATGCGGATTTCGGGGGAATTGACATTCTTATAAATACAGCGCCTGCTGTTATTTTCAAGGACGGGGTCCCACCCGAAATAAGGGTTATAGACCTCGCGTCGGGAGATAATTTCCCGGGGCGTGAGGTTGAGAGATATCCGTCGGTTCCGGCGAAAATGTTTCCTAGGAGTGCCGGTCTTGCGCTCGGCAGTGCTGCGGTACGGTATTTTCGCGAGGAGGGGAGCTCTCGTTAAAAAACGAAAAGCATCCTACGATGCTTGTATCCTCGGATGATGCCGCATCTTTGGGTGCTTTTTCTTGCCCAACAAACAGGTTATTTGCCAGCTTAATACAGGAGGTATACAGCTTGAAGAAAATCGGATATTGCATAACAGGCTCCTTTTGCACTTTCGCACGCTCGTTTCTCGTGCTTCGGAGCCTTATAGATATAGGGTATGAGGTCGTGCCTATAATGAGTGAGAACGCGTACTACACGGACACGCGCTTTGCTCTTGCCGAGGAGTTTTCGAGGAAGGTGGAGGACGCGTGCGGACGGCGGATAGTACATACGATTGTAGATGCGGAGCCGCTTGGGCCAAAGGAGCCTCTTGATGCACTCGTCGTAGCGCCCTGCACGGGTAACACGCTTGCAAAGGCGGCGCTGGGAATTACAGACACCGCGGCTACAATGGCTATAAAGGCACATTTGAGGCAGGATAGACCTACGCTTATCGCGCTTGCTACAAATGATGCTATGTCGGCAAATCTTGCAAACATCGGCACTATGCTAAAGCGACGAAACGTCTATTTTGTGCCTATGAAGCAGGATGCACCGAAGGGAAAGCCACACTCGCTTGTTGCGGAGTTTGAGCTTATTCCCGACGCACTTCTTGCTCTTTTGCACGGCGAACAGTTAAGACCCCTATTTTTGTGTTGATTTTTTTCCGTCTTTGTGGTAATATATAGTAAAAAACCACGGAGATATAAAATGAGAGCATACGAGAGATTTTTGAAATACGCCGCATATCCTACTATGTCGGACGACACTACGGGCACGACGCCCTCGACGGCAAAGCAGCTGGTACTTGCAGGTGTTCTCGCAGAGGAGCTTCTGGCCCTCGGACTTTCCGATGCGAGAGTTGATGAGTTCGGATACGTTTATGCATCCCTTCCCGCAACCCCGGGCGTAGAATGCGACAGGATTGGCTTTATAGCACATATGGACACCTCGAGCGAGGCCTCTGACGAGAATATAAGGACAGCAATAGTCGATTATAAGGGCGGGGATATACTTCTGAATGAAGAGAAAAGCATAGTAATGAAGGTGGAGAATTATCCCTACCTATCGGAATTCGCTGGTCAGCACTTAATAGTTTCTGACGGAACGACGCTAATCGGCGCTGACGATAAGGCGGGAATTGCAGAGATTATGACGATGCTCGAGCAGCTTATCGCTTCTGGTGCTCCGCACGGTAAGATATCGGTAGCCTTTACCCCCGACGAGGAGATAGGAGAGGGAGCCGACCACTTTGATGTTACGGCGTTCGGCGCTGATTACGCATATACCGTCGACGGCGGTATGCTGGGTGAGCTTGAATATGAGAATTTTAATGCCGCATCTGCGAAGATAACGGTACACGGAGTATCAATTCACCCGGGAAGCGCTAAAGATAAGATGAAGAATGCGGCGCGTATCGCATCCGAGTTCGACGCTCTTCTTCCCGAGAATGAAATTCCCGAGCGCACCGAGGGGTACGAGGGCTTCCACCATCTGCTTTCTATGAAGGGGGAGTGCGAAATGGCAACCTTGGTTTACATTATCCGTGACCACTCGAGAGAAAAGTTCGAGGAAAAAAAGCGTGCTTTCGAGCAGAAGGCCGAGATTATTAACCGGAGGTACGGAGAGGGCACGCTCGAGCTCGAGCTTCGCGATAGCTATTATAATATGCGTGAGAAGATAGAAGAGAATATGTATATCGTAGACCGTGCAAAGACGGCTATGGAGGAGCTGGGGATAGAGCCGATAATCGTGCCAATCAGAGGCGGCACGGACGGCTCAAGGCTTTCGTTTATGGGGCTCCCGTGCCCTAATCTCTGTACGGGCGGTGCGAATTTCCACTCACGCTTCGAGTTTGTGTCGGTCGAGGCTATGGATAAGATTTCTGATTTGTTGGTAAGAATAGCGGAAAACGTAGCGAAAGATTGATATAAAAATACCCACGGTTGCCGTGGGTATTTTTATAATGAATAATGAATGCATGATGAATAATGGAAATATCGGGGTGAAGCATCTAAAGGGGTGCTGCCTGCAGATTTGGATTTTTTTCTTTGACCGAGCGGCATAAATTGTGCGGTTCGGTACGCAGGGTAATCGTATATGTATTAAGATATTCAAAAATATTCATCAAAAAAGACCGCGAACGGTCTTTTTTCTAACCTGTTGTTTGGACACTCTGCACTATTAAAGGTAAAATGTTTGTGCAACATTGACGAAAACAATCTTGTTGAGGCCAGACATGCTTGACAATTTTATCAAATTGGATTATAGTATATCTGTATTTAAAATATTTTAGTGGGAGCTATCATGAACAGAAAAATCAAAGCTTTTTTTACTCGGTCGGTGGTTTGGGTTGCCCTCTTATCGGTGCTTTTCACCGCTCTTATTATCCCTGCTCTTGCAACGACGGAGAGCTCGGACGAGCGCGTCGCTGTGGATGCCGAGATAACGCCTGCGAAGGGGGGAGCAACCTCTATAGCTACGATGACCTTCGATGACGGACTTGTCCAGACTGCGAATAAGCTTAATGAGCTGTGCGCGCAGTACGGATTGAGAGCGTCTCTTGTTCTCGTGAGCAAGAATTACGTTACTTACGACCAGAGTGCTAAAACATACACCGTACTTAACGGCACATCAACAGCGTCTTATTACGTAGGTAACCCCACCGGAAAGACGACGAAGGCAGACGAAATGAATGCGATTTTGGCAGAAGGGTATCTCGATATTACGAGCCATTCGCGAAATCACATCATTCTTAATACTGCAACGATGGACCATCTGATTGCACAGTGGGACGGCGTTACCAAGCAGGATCTGATAACGAACGAAATGGCGGGGTCTATTGACGACCTTAAGCTTGCATTCCCCGACTATGAGGTGCTGACCTACGGCGTTCCTTCGTCGTCGCTTGCATCCGGTACGTACGATACTCTCTATGATACCTTCTATGCGGCAAGGTCGGGTAACTGCGTTCTTATTCATTCGTCCTATCAGGGAAAAATTCAGTCGATAGATCCTCCGGTAGGAAATGCTGCAGGCTCTTGGTACAATCCCCTCGGCATCAGACTGATGCAGGAGAAGGAGACTTATCAGGATTCTATAGACATCGATAAGATTCTCGCATATCTTGATACCTGTGTCGAGAATAACGGTTGGTTCATTTCTACGGCTCACGGTATAGTGGAGACAGAGAACTACGATATCTCGGTAGAAGAGCTCAGCCAGCTGATGGCTAAGATGCAAAAGTATCAGAATGCAGGTAAGCTCTGGGTTGCGACCTATAACGAAGCTACCAAGTACATAAGAGAGCGTCAGAACTCCGTGGCTTCTGCATACTCTGTGAACGGAAATTACTACGTTTCCGTAGCTATGAACAGTACTACGGAGGACGGACTTACGCTTTCCTCCGACGTTTTCAATTATCCTCTTACTGTGAAAATAGAGGTTCCTCGCGAGTGGACTCGCGTAAGCTACACTCTTAACGGGGAGACCGTAAACACTAAATGCGTTGCGGTAGGCGCTACGAACTATGCTTACGTTGATGTCGTTCCCAACGGCGGCGAGGTAGAGGTTACGGACGGAACTCTCCCCGAGGAGAAGGATGATTTCTATCCCGGAAAGTATGCTCTGCCCACCGAGACTGCATGGGATCATAGCACCGAAGAAAACCTCGCGGCGTACCCGAATATCCTTTTCGGTATCTGGGAGTCCGAGGCTGATTTCGAGGCAGGCGAGCCTCCCGTTATCTGGAGAAGCTCGGATACAAATGCAACTAACTATTCCGCAGGACTTGATGCGAATTTCATAGGTGCGGCTGACTCTAACGGAACAAAGTACTACAAATTTGCAGTCAGCAGTGAGACCGATAAATATACTAACGCTCTGGAGGAGACGTCTACAGGAGACGGAACTGTCGCATTTACCCGTTACGTTCACGTTTACCAGGATACCGCGCTCATAGCAGGAACGGCATCTACCACTCAGCTTGTTACCGCACAGAAGCAGACGCTTATCGTGGACCTCGGCGGAAACTCGCTCGATCTTATAGGTGTGCGCGTCGGCGGTCAGTCGACAACGCTTCCCTATGCGTCCTTCACTCTTAAGAACGGATTTGCGGATCATAAGAGTGCACAGAATCAGCCCCGTCCCGACACGACCTTTAAATTTGAGAATATAGATCTCACTATGACCTATACATCAACCTTCGTTTACGACGGAGGTGCTAACCTGATAGAGTATAAGAACTGTATCATAAGGGCGAAGGATACCAACACCTTCGACATAGGCGGCGGTTATGACAGTATCCCCGGAGTTGTTAATTTTATAAATACCGACATCGTTTATGCTACTGCGCCGAGCACGTTCTTCATGACGATTAAGGAAAGCTATGACCGCGGCGCAACACAGCTTACGGTTAACTTTGATAAGAACAGCAGCGTCTCGGGCGGTTTTACAGGCGATAATTGGTTCGTCTTTACTGAGGGCTTCTCCTACAGCGCGAGTAATTACGTAGCTGCTACGGAAGATACCAAGGCATATATGAAGGGCAATTACGTTGAGTCGAACGGACAGTTCCCTTCCAAGCAGGTAATTAACTTCGAGCTCGGAGTAGAGTTTAAGGGCGGCGCAACCCCTCCCACCTCCTATACGTTCTGGGACGTGGATTACGATGAATCACTGAAGAATTCTCACAGTAGCAGCAAGACGGCGATTACGTACATAAAGAGTACGCTTCCCATCAATGACGAGTTATGCAATATCAATTACGTAGACCCCACCACGGGCGAGGCTGTTACCGATTACTGGATGCTTTACGACGAAACCGATGACAGCTACGAGATGGTAACTGATTTTATCGGCTACACGATGGTAAAGCTCGACGAGGAAAACAAGATAGTAGGTAAGGCTTGGACGGGCACGTCAGTTTCCGCTACCGATATTCAGGAGGCCGAGAGTATCGTGGTGCTTAACTCGGCGACGGGAGAAGCTTATGACGGCGAATATTGCTTCCTCTACAATGAAGAAACTGCGGAGTATGACCTTGTAACCGACTACAGCGCTTACGATATGATAGCTTATGAGGACGAGACACTCCTCGTTGGTGTATACTCCTGGGCTGACGGTGAGTACCTTGTGGGTAATGCAAGCAACAGCGAGCCGTATCTTCTTGATTATCTTCCCAGTGGAGTATATATTAAGCTCTATAACGATGCCGAGTTCGGTAATTTCAAAACGCCCGTACAATTCAGTATTACTTTTGACCTTAACGGATATACGTTTACTAACACGAATCACACTTCTACTATAGTACTCGGAAACCCCGGAGGAAGTGCGGTTTGGTTCGAGCGCGAGATCAGCTTTATCAATACGTCGGACAGTCCCGCGACCCTTGATCTTACCAAGAGATCTTCGACGTTGTTCCAGCCGCGCCCCGGAACAGTTATGCTCTTCGAGGACCTTACGGTCAAGGTAGCAGGAACGATGTTCAATGACGGCGGAGCAAAATCCATCACCTTCAGAAACTGTGACGTGAAGAGCTCGGGAAGCATGATAACCAACTCTGGAGTTAACCCTGTATGCTGTACTGCATATCTCGATAACAGCGAGAATAACTACAGAGAGTACATCTTCGATAACACGTCGCTCGATAATATAACGGTAGGTTCATTCATTACGGAGGCCACCGACCGTTATGACAGAGCTAAGATTACCTTCAAGAACGGATGCGTTATTGACAATGCGTATAACCCCGTTTTGGCTAGCGTAACCGGTGCGACTGTTGAAAAACTCGTCCTCGATATTGCTACCGATACGAAGTTTACGGCAGAGGTTACTTCTGCTACTTCGTTCATTACGAAGACCGAAGGTCTGGCTGCGATTGTTGAAGAAAACTACTACAGCGATATCGCCGCAGGCACTAAGGTTGCGAAAGAGGACCTTATCTCCGCACGTAAGGGTACGTATTACGCAGTCGTCGGAAAGGATGAAGAGGTTGTCTACGGCTATAAGATTACGACTGCCGCAGGTGATGAGACTGTTTACCTTGCAGACTACAACGAAGCAGGTGAAGCTATTCTTACCTGTAGCGAAATAATGAGCATACCCGAGGGCGGAACCATTACCTTCCTTACCAACCTCGAGTACGACCCTACGGGCTCGACAGCTGGTATCGGGCGAGTACATAATTTTGCCGATGATATAACTGTCGACCTTAATAACTATACCTTTACGCTCAACTACCGTTGGCAGGTAGGATACGGTGACTGCGATAATTTCATTTTCAAAAATGGAAGCATTGTGTCTCCCGAGGCTACTGAAAATATGTTCTTCGGAAATGCGGGTGCCGGCTCGGTATTTACCTTCGAGAACGTGCATTTCACAACCTCTGCATATAACATCTTCCAGCTTTACACAGGAACGCTGATTATAAGGGGCGGAAGCCTTAATGCTCCGGGCCTTACGGCAATAAACTTCCCCTCGCAGGCATTCCACTCTCTTACTCTTGACGGTGTTGAGGTTAATGCAGGCATACTGCTCTCAA
Source organism: Clostridia bacterium (assembly GCA_017453365.1). GTDB lineage: Bacteria > Bacillota > Clostridia > Oscillospirales > CAG-272 > UBA1740. Next base: position 1,377 of record JAFTKH010000020.1, on the reverse strand, counting down.
AGGTTTACATCAGCGGAACTCAAAACACTTATACAGTTAACAATTGCGACATTAACGTTACTAATGCCGTGTTCCGCATCGGTGCAGGCACCTTTGCGGGAGCAACGGATGATTACGTTAACATTAATGTAACCGATTCGAAGATTATGGGAGAGCTTTTCAGCGGTTACAGCGGCATTACCGCTCCTCTCTTCCATATTACGCTATCCGAGACGTATCTTTCGAAGCTACCTACAGTTATCGAAACGCAGGCTACCCTTTCTTACGGTGAAAATCAGCTCCTTATGGGTATCGTAGACTCTGCGAATGAAGGATATAACTATCTCGTTTCGGCTAGTAGGCCTGCGGTTGGTACCAATCTACAGGCGAATCTCACGCTCTCGACCAACTTCGACGTGAACTTCTATGCTCTGTCCGACATTGTTCTCGGAATATATCGCGACGGCGAGCTTCTCGAGAGCGTTAAGTCGGGTGGCAAGGACATCTACACGCTCAATTTTCCTGCACACGTTGCGGCAGACGCAGTCACGCTCGAGGTTTGGGTTAAGTCCGGTGACATTACCTACAAGCTTCCTCTCGAGTACTCCGTACTTACCTACGCTAATAAGCTCGTAGCAACCGACGGTGTTTCCGCCGAGGCTGTAACTCTTGCGAAGGCTGCTGTAGCTTATATTAAGGAAGCATACTATATAGCTAATGCAAACGTAGAGAGCTACACCCTTCCCGCAGACCTTGCGGCGTTTGAATCCGCAGTAACTCCTGCTGATGCAGGTACGGCAGAGCTCACTACACTTACCGAGGCAGTTGCATCTGTACGGTTCGAGCTTGAGTCCTCTGTGAACCTTGTTCTTACTATAGCCAATGATTATAACGGTACAATTGCTGTAAACGGTACTGTATATACGGTAACCGCAGGCGAGGTCGTTGAGATTCCTATGAAGGCGAAGCTTCTTGCAGACGATATTACTGTCACCTCAGAAAATAATACTGCAACCTTCACACTCGCAGGCTACGTTAACAGCACGTCTGTACAGGGTAGTGATATGGAAGCGCTCGTTGAAGCACTCTATACCTACGCATATTATGCTAAGGCATACGCGACAAGCGATGCAGGCCAGAATCTTCAGTAATGAAAGGAGAATAAAACAGATGAAAAAGACTTATGAAACCCCCGAAATTCTCCTTACCTACGTTGAGGATAAGGACGTAATTACCACCTCGGGCGGAGATACCCCGTATCTTAATGCCTTTGATTGGTAGTTTTTGGCGGATTTTGGCATAAGCTTCCGTTTTCCGACTATCTCGACGTAGGTATCTACGCCTTCGGTCGGAAGAACGAAACCTTCTATCCAAAATCTGCACAAAAAACTGTTCCTC
>JAFTKH010000007.1 GCA_017453365.1 Clostridia bacterium | reverse complement strand
GAGCTGGCGGAGCTTATAGGAACGAGCAAGCAGACCATACACCGCTACGAGAACGGTGTTATATCGAACATACCGCCAAGAAAGATTGAGAGCCTCGCGACGGCGCTGGGCACCTCACCGTCGGAGCTTATGGGCTGGGAGGACGAGGAGCCGGACACAGAGGGCGCCCCCCTGTCGCTCAAGAAGATACCGATGCTCGGCGAGATAGCCTGCGGCGAGCCGATATACGCCGCCGAGGAGCGCGGCAGCTTCGTAACGCTCGGCGGAGCTATTGACGCGGATTTTTGCCTGCGGGCGCACGGCGACTCTATGACGGGGGCGAGAATTTACGACGGGGACATAGTTTTCATAAGGCAGCAGAGCCTCGTCGATAACGGCGAGATAGCGGCGGTTATAATAGGCGACGAGGCGACACTCAAGCGTGTGTATTTCTACCCCGACGAGGGTAAGCTGGTCCTCTCTCCCGAAAATCCGAGATACGCGCCGCTCGTCTACGTAAAGAACGAGCTCGACGAGGTGAAGATTATCGGTAAGGCCGTAGCTTTTCAAAGCGCGGTGGTATAGGAAAAGGGGCTGAGTCATTAAGAATACAGAGAAATAAAGGCTATTTTGAGTTTTAAAGCGAAAAGCTCTGTATTCTTAGTGCGAAGCGCCTTTCGTTTTTTCTTTAGGTTTTACCGAAATGAATCAGCCACTTAATTAAGAAAAAGGCAGCGCTGCTGCCTTTTTCTTATTCTTCCACGAAGGTAAGTCCTCTCTCGCTCCAATAGTAGTGGTAGGAGAAATCCGAGCCCTCCGGAACGTGGACGCGGAAATCGCGGTGTACTCCCGCGAAGCTCTCGGGGGGAGCCAGGTCGTCGCCCGAGGCTTTATAAATCCAGAGGTCGCGAAGGCCGGCTGCGCCAAGGAACGCGCCGTTTTCAAAGTATGCGAGGCTTGAGTCGGCGGGGACGGTCAGGCTCTCGAGCCTCGAGCCCGAGAAGGCGCCCTCGGCCACGGCCTCGACGATATATCCTCCGTATCCCTTCGGCACTGTCAGAGAGGTCATCTCCCTCCCCTCCTCGGTAAGCCCGGTGATGGCATAGCCGCCGCTATCGAGCCTCGCGTAAGTGAAGTATACCGAGTTTTCGTCGTAGCCGTCGTATCTGACGGTGAGCTCGGGAAGCGCGGGAGCCTCGGGCTCCGGGGTGGTTATCGCCGACATCACTATTCCCTCGGCGAGCCGTATATCCTTCGCGAGCCGTATCGTTCTCGCGGTGACGCCCGCATCGTTCAGGTGGAAGTTGGTATCAAAGAAATAGCCTGCCTCGAAAATACAGCTCTCGATATCGGAGATTATGGGGCAGTTGAGGCGCTCTTCAAGCACGCCTACAAGCTCCGCTCTCGTCCTTTCATCCTCGGCTATCGCCATTTCGTTCATCGGGGAGAAGGAAAAATAGACGGCGGCGCCTCTGGCCTCGCATTTCTTTACGTACGCGTTCAGGTAATCTATAAACCCGTCGAGCTCGGCGCCGTAGGCGCTAATATCGAGGCGTATCGGGTTATTTCTCTCGTAGTACGACTGCATCGTGTTCGCGGCCCTCGGATAGGCGAAGTCGCCGTATTCGTTAAAGTATTTCGAGAGGTATACTCCGCTATCGGAAAAGGAGTCGCGGCCGGTCGCATAGCTGACCTTACTCGAGGCGTAGCCCCACAGTGCGCCGAGCATAGCGGGCATATTATCCGTATCTATATACCCGAGCATAGAGGGCTCTCCGTCTATCGCGCGCCAAACGGTGTCCGCACCGAAATAGAGCGAGAGTGCCTCGGGGTCTGTCTCGGGGGAGAGTATCACGACGTCCCCCTCCCCGATGCCTGCGAGCGAGAGGTCGAGCATTACCTTCGTGCCGAGGGCGGCGTAGAGTCCGAAATTGACGACGGGCATACCCGTGTATTCCTCAAGCGCCGCGCTGTCGAGGCCGAAGGCGACGGACGAGCCGCCGACTACGACTATTTTCTCTCCCTCAATCGAGGTGAGCCGCTCGAATTTCCCGTCGAGGGCGCCGACAAAGCTATCCTCAAAGACGGGCGGTGTGAAGAGGGCCGCGCCCAGCATAGCGGCGAGGGGAGAGAGAGCGAGAAGGAGGGCTGCCATAGCAAGGCTTATATATTTTATCTTCCTCATATTAATCTCCATTCTGCCGCCGAAGGGCGGCCACACAAAAGTACAGCGGAATTCCCGGTGCAGCTATGCCGACGGCGGGTTGCTCCCCGCCGCGAGAGAATTTCAACGTGTGAGTAACACGGAGTCTCGGCTTCTGCTGCGGTAATTTTCACGCTTACTCTAAAACTGAAAGTATATAAAGGAGCTATCCTGCCCCCGTGAGAGCAAAAGCACCCATACAGCGGCAATAAGGAGCGTGAAAATCACGGGTGAGCCACCGCGTGTAAGGACGTCGGCTCCGTCCGTCTCCTCCCCGTCGTACACGAGCATTCTGTCGAGCAGGACGAGCGTGAATACGGAGAGGACGGTAAGGGCTATTTCAACGCCGCCGAGCCCCATATAGGACAGTGTCGCGCCAAGTCCCGTGCGGTCCGTAACGAGCGCGGAGAGCAGCACTCCGGCACAGGACAGCGAGCCTGCGCGGAAGAAGAGCCAGGAGAAGGTGACGAGCGTGAAGGTTATGACCCTACGCGTCAGGACGACGGCGGTGCTGTCGGGAGAGCGCCCGATACGCTCAAGAAGCCGCGCGCGCGGCGCGGCGGTAAGGTCGCCAACCATACGGAACACCCCGTGCAGTGCGCCCCATACGACGTAGGTAAAGCTCGCTCCGTGCCAAAGGCCCGAGAGAAGGAAGACCAAAAAGACGTTGAAATACCGTCTGACCCTGCCGCGTCGGTTTCCGCCGAGGGGGATATAGAGGTAGTCGCGGAACCAGCCCGAGAGCGAGATGTGCCACCGCGCCCAAAAGTCCTTTACGGTCGTGGCGGAATAGGGGTGGTCGAAGTTCTTCATAAGCTTAATGCCCATAATACGCGCGCAGCCCGTCGCGATATCGGTATAGCCCGAGAAATCGCAATATATCTGCACCGAAAAGAGGACGGTGGCTATAACTATTCCAAGCGAGCTCGCGCCCTCGGGGTTATTGTACACTGCGTCGACGTAGACGGAAAGGGCGTCTGCGACGCATATTTTCTTGAAGAAGCCAAGGAGCATATACTGTCCGCCGCGGACGAAATTATCCCACTCGAATTTATTCTCTCTGCGGAGCTGGGGCAGGAGATTTTCGGGTCGCTCGATAGGTCCTGCAACGAGCTGCGGAAAGAAGGAGACGAATAGCGCGTAGTAGAAGAAATTCCTCTCGGCGCGTATATTTCCCCTGTACACGTCTATGACGTACGAGAGCGTTTGGAAGGTATAGAAGGAGATGCCGACGGGAAGGACGAGCTCGAGGACGAGCCTCGGCGCTTCGAGCCCGAAGAGCTCGCCTATGCTGACGATGCTCTCGAATAAGAAAGCGAAATACTTAAAGAAGAAGAGAATGCCGAGCGACACCGCGAGGGTGAGTATAAGCCAAAATCTCCGCACGCCCCGCCGCTCCGAGCGCTCTATCATAACGGAGGCGAGGTAGGAGATCGCGGTAGTCGAGAGTATCAGAAGGATAAGCTCGGCCTCGTAGAACATATAGAAATAGTAGCTTGCTATGAGCAACAGGGGCATTCTGCATTTTTTCGGCAGAACAAAATAAAGGCAAGCGACTATCGGGAAAAAGATAAGAAACTCCCACGAATTAAACGTCACGGTCAGCTCTCCTCCTTCTCCTGTATTTTATATAAGAGGAAAGCGTGATAAGCGCCGCACTCGACATCATAACGAGTGCCGTATGGGAAAGCTCCGCTCCCGCAAAAAAGAGCGAGATTATAAGTGCGCTGTGGAGTGCGGCGTTCAGGTATGAGAGCCACCGCGGTACACGCTCAAGGAGCCCGAGAACGTCAAGAGCTATGACGGCGGCTCCGAGAATTATACAGGCTGTGATAAAGACTGTCTGCATATTTTTTCTCCTTGATATGTAAACTTTTGTTGTCGTTTACAGGCTGTATGCTTAGGGCTCGATATTCCACGGGGTGAGGGGAGTGCGCTCCGCGCCCTCCTCAAACAGGCAGCCGTCGAAATCCGTACCTGCGTCCTTTATATTTTTCGTTTCGGAGATGCCGAGCACCGACGAGATATCGAGGTAGAGCTGATAGGTTCTGTACACCCTGCCAAAGTCGTTCGGGTGGAAGGCGCAGTCATAAAAATACTTATGCGCGAGTACGTACCTATAGGCCGAGCCGATTCTGCCGTCGAAATCAAAGGTGCCGTCGATAAAACTATCGTAGGCCTCAAGGTACGCGAGGCTGCTCGCGCCCTCGACGAGCTTATCGGCATCGACGGGGCAGAAGCCGAAATAGACCTTCGCCCCCGAGCTCTTTGCCGCCGCTATGGCGCGATTCAGGTTATCCTTATAATACGGGTCATCGACCGAGCACCACGTGACGTTCGAGAGGTCGGTGTAGTCCCTATTCGCCGACTGATTGGCGTCGTCGTATATTTCACCCTCGAAGCGCGATTTTACGCGGTTATTCATAGTGACGTAATAGACGTCGTGATAGCTTCCCGAAAGACCCGTGCGCGTGCTGCGGAGAAAATCTCCGTACTTATTCGTCGTCGGGGTCTTATAGGTCGGGTTTTTCTCGAGCAGCTCACCGTGGGCACATATCGACTCATAGGTTATCCCGTCCCTTATAAATCTGTACTCCGAGTTAAGAGAGGACATAGAGGAGAACATACCCGTATAGCTCGAGAAATCGACGTATCTGTAGATATTGTTCATTCCCTCAAGGTCGCGGAAGGTCTTCCAATACAGCTCTCTCTCGCCCCACATATACGCGGAGTTCTCGGGAGCGTAGACTATAATATCTCCCTCTCTCGCGAGCGAGCCCATAGCCTCAAGATAGAGGGCGCCGTGCGTGGTTCTCGTCGTACCGAAGTTCACAACTCGGTATTCGCCGTCGAAGAGTGCCTCGAGGTACTCGCTCCCGAGTCCCTGTAGGGACGACGAGCCGGAGATAACTATTATTCTGTTTTTCTCCGTAGGTGCGAGCAGTCTTGTAAGCTTTACTGCCAGAGCTCCAACGTCAGAGGAGTTGAAGCGGGGCGCCAGAGTTGCGTTTACGTAGAAATTCTTAAAGGAGGTGTAGGAGGCGGCGTCAAACGCGCCGTCGTTCATACTGTAAAGCCCGTCGGGATAGTAGACGGTTTTTATTTTCGAGCAGCCGACGAAGGCTCCGTCCTCAACGCGGAGCAGCCTTCTCGAGAGGACGAGGGTTTCGACGTCCTTATTTACGAACGCGCCCGCCGCTATTGCTATTACGTACTTATCGCCTATTTTCTCGGGGATAGCTACCGTCGTGTCGTTACCCTTATATTCGGTTATCACCAAGCCGCTCTCCGACCAGTGGGGCGCGCGCTCGGGGGTGACGCCAGAGGGCATAGGCACGGTTATCTCGCTGTAGGCGAAGCTCGAGGCGGGGGCCGCCTGCGACCAGATGCAATAGAGCGTGGTCGTATCGCCGTCCGTCATAAGCGGTACCTTCGAGCCGAGGCTGTAGGACACTCCGGTGCCGTCCGCCCTCGTATTGTATTCGGTGAGAACATAGCCGTCGCGGCTAAACGTGCCGTCGTCATAGAAGCTCGACGCGCACTCGAAATATGAAAGATATTTTTCGGAGAGGATAAGCTCGACGGTGCTGCCCGAAACGGTGGCCGTATAATAGTCGTCGGCGGTGATGTTCGCTGTCGAGCCGTCTACCGTGCCTCCGTTCGCATTATAGTAAATTCTGTTGGTTTCAAGGTAATTCGCGTATACGGTGACAGCTCCGTTTTTCGCAAGCTCGGGTGTGAGCATAAACTCACACTCACGCTCCTCGGAGAGGAGTGTGCCCGAGGGCAATTTATACGAGGCGCTCCAGCCGACAAACACCCTCGTGGTATCGAGGGCCGAAAGCTTCACCGTCGTACCTGCGCTGACCTCGCTGCCCGAGGCGACGCTCGTGGTATCGCCGGCGAAATCGGACTTGAATATGTAATAATATTTTTCCTTCGTATTAAACGTGACTGCCTCGGCTATAAAGTCTATATTCACGTCGGCGCTCACGTTCTCTACGGTGAGCGTACCCGCGACGGGGTCGTATACGCCACCCTCTGACGATTTATAGACGTAGCCGTCCTCGAGCACGACGGTGAAAACCGTGCTCTCCCCCTCCGCCACCTCACGGGGATTCTCTCCAACGACCGACACGCCCTCCGTCGGGGAGACCATTACTCTGTAGGTCGCCTCGGGCGGTGAGTCGGGCTCGCCGCAGGAAAAAAGCGCCAGAGCTGTAAGAAGGATAAGTAATGCCGAAAGGAACCAAAACGATTTTCTCATATCAACTCTCCTATTTTCATTCTTCGCAAGACGGCCCTCCCGCCTGTCCGCACCGAACGGCAACGCCGTCCGTTCTAATTATTAATCAGGTACACTCCCCCCGTCAGGGCAAGCGCGGTTTCGATATCCCACCCGCCGCCCTCGGGGAAAATAAAGGTTATAATAAAATACGCGTACGGAGTTCTGAAAAAGGTAGGGACGTATCTGTAGCTTAAGCCTCCGCCCCCTGCGGTATAGGTGTAATAAACGGTATCTCCGTAGTCAAAGACGGTTTTCGAGTGTCCCGAGCTCGCGCGGTAGAGCTCCGCAAGCTCACGCACGGAGAGGGTCGCGGGTATTCCGCTGTCGACAAGCGCGGCATAGGATACTCTCACCATGCCGACAGTAAGCTCGCCGTCGGAGTAGGCAAGGTCGAAGGCGCCGCCCGTGTCGCAGGGCTCAAAATCCGATGAAAGTATTATTCCGAGCTCGCAGTGCTCCGCTCTCACCTCTCGCGAGCAAGAGACGAGTGATAGGGCAAGGGGCAGAATAAGGAATAAAAGAAATTTTCTCATAGGCGTAAAAGCAGCTCCTCTTCGGCCTCCTTCGGGGTATCTGCTACGGCATCCGCACCCGCACGCACGAGCTCCTCTCTGTCACGGAAGCCCCAAGCGGCCCCGACGGTCAACGCCGTGCACGCGTTCTTACCCGTCAGGATATCAACGTCGCTGTCGCCGATGAAGGCCGTTTCCGAGGGGAGAACGGAGAGCTCGTGCAGAAGCTCAAGCAGGGAGTGAGGCATAGGCTTAAGAGGCACGCCCGACCTGCCGCCCCGCACGGAGGCAAAGCTGTCACCGAAAAAGTGCTCGGTGACAAGGCGTGCTGTGGAGTCGGGCTTATTCGAGAGGACCGCGAGGACAATGCCGCGAGCGGCGAGCGCATCGACAAGCCCGCGTATGCCCGAGTAGGGCTCGGTTAGGTAATATGGGTCGCGGTCGTATGCGGCGTTATAGTCGGAAAGGACGCGCTTATGCATTTCCTCCGAGTAGGCGCCGACGGAAACGAGGGCGCGCTCGACAAGCTTACTCGCTCCGTTACCGATGAAGCGGCGGCAGTCCTCTTCCGTAATATGGGGGAGCCCCTCCTTATCGAAGGAGGCGTTTATATAATAAGTTATCGACGGTATCGTATACAAAAGGGTTCCGTCGAGGTCGAATACACAGCATTTTATCATCTTCAAATTTTCCGTTCAGATTTTCTCGAGCTTCGCGTAGGTTGCCATAAGCTTCTTCACGCTGCCCGAGTCAAAGCCGACCTCGTAGAGGACGTCACCGCCCATATCGCGCGAGGAAATTATCTCGCCCTCTCCGAAGATACCGTGCTTCACCCGTGTGCCGGGTGCTAGCTTCTCTACGCCGAAGCTCGCGGCCGTGCGCGTCCGAGTCTCCTTCATACCCGTGACACTCGGCGCTCTTCTCATCTCGCGGCTGAACTCGGGGGCCACGGTGGAGCGCGCACTCGCCGCGGGGTGTCCGTAGGCACTCATTCTCGGAGGTACGGTACGCGGTATATCTACCGACAGGAGCTCCTTCGGTATCTCGTCCTTCGCAAAGCGTGAGGGGCGGCCGAGAATCGTCCTGCCGTACATCATACGCTGCCGCGCGTAGGAGATATAGAGCTTTTCCTTCGCACGGGTTATGGCGACGTAGGCGAGCCTTCTCTCCTCGGAGAGTGCGTCCTCGCTCTCCCCGTCCTTATCCGACGGGAAAATGCCCTCCTCCATTCCCGCGATGAAGACCACGGGAAATTCGAGCCCCTTCGCGGCGTGGACGGTCATAAGGACTACGGCATCGGCGTTCTCGTCGTATTTATCGACGTCACTGACAAGATATACCTCTTCTAGGAAGCCGAGGAGAGTCGGCTCCTCGCCGCCCTCTCGCATTTTATCCTCGTACTCCCTGGCGGCGGAGATAAGCTCCTCGACGTTCTCGCGTCTGCCCTCTCCGACCACGGGATCCTCCTCAAGAAGCATATCGCGGTAGCCCGTCGACACGAACACCTCCTCGATAAGCTCCGAGGGGAGCTTCGCCCTTTCACGGACAGACTCCATTAAGCGGACGAAGGCGGTGAGGCGCTCGGCGCTTTTGGCAAGGAGGGGAAACTCCCCCGCACGCTCCATTACGGAGTACATAGAAAGACCGTTCATAACCGCCAGCTGCTCGACGGCCTCTATCGTAGCCGTACCTATTTTTCGCTTCGGCTCGTTTATTATTCTCTTAAGCCTGAGGTTATCGTCAAGGTTCGCGAGCACAGAGAGGTAGGCTACCATATCCTTTACCTCCTTATGGTCGTAGAAGCCCATATCTCCGATAACCTTATAGGGCACTCCGCTCTTCGTGAAGGCCGTCTGTATCGAACGGCCGAGCGCGTTCACTCGGTAGAGGACTGCAAAATCCGAATATTTCCGTCCCTCTCTGTAGACCGAGCCGACGATACGCTCGACGATATATCTGCCCTCGTCGTTCTGGTCGCTCGCCTCCTTCACGGTTATCTTCTCGCCGTCGCCCGAGGCGCTCCACAGCTTCTTTCTGTGGCGCTTCATATTGTTCCCTATGACGGCGTTGGCGGCGGAGAGGATATTCGTGGTCGAGCGGTAATTCTGCTCGAGCTTCACGACGGTGGCGTCGGGATAGGTTTTATCGAAATTCAGAATATTCTCAACCGTCGCGCCGCGGAAGCGGTATATGCTCTGGTCGTCGTCGCCGACTACCATTATATTGCGCCGTCCGTCGGCTATAAGCTTCGTCAGGACAAACTGTGCGTAGTTCGTGTCCTGATACTCGTCGACGAGGACGTAGCGGAATTTATTCTGATAGTATTCGCGCACGTCGGCCTCGTTTTCAAGGAGCGACACGGTATGCATAATTATGTCGTCGAAGTCCATAGCGTTGTTTTCTCTCAATTTCTTCGCATAAAGGCCGTACACAGCCTTTATATCCTTCGAGCGCGGGTCGCGAGTTATCTCGTAGCCGTCGGGATATATAAGAGAGTCCTTCGCACGGCTTATCTCACCCTGCACGACCTTCGGGTTTAGACGCTTCTCGTCTATCATAAGCTCCTTCATACACTGAAGAAGGAGCCGCTTCGTATCGTCGGTATCGTAAATGGTGAAGCCCTGCTTATAGCCAATCCTCTCGCAGTGCTTACGGAGAATACGCAGGCATACGGAGTGGAAGGTGCCTGCCCAGATGCTCTCTGCGAGCTCACCGTCGCCGAAGGCCGAATTAAGCCTGTCGCGGATTTCCTTCGCCGCCTTATTCGTGAAGGTTATGGCGAGGACCGCCCACGGCGGACAGGGGCGCGAGATGAAGCGCGGGAGTATTTCCTCTATTTCAGATACGGGCATATCGAGGGCCAGCTTCAACGCCTCAACCGTATTCTCATCAACTCCGTCGGGGAGAGTGTCGTCAAAGTAGGCGTCGCCGTACTTTATGATATAAGAAATGCGGTTAACGAGCACGGTGGTCTTACCGCTGCCCGCACCCGCAAGCACAAGAAGCGGCCCCTCGGTCGTGAAGACCGCGCGGCACTGCTCGGGGTTCAGCCTCTCGCCGTATACGCGGTCGAAAAGCCTGCGTTTAACTCTCAAAAATTCCTGCTTTATATCCATTTTTTCCAGTCTTTCGTTATTTGTTCGGGGGTAAAGCACACCGAGGAGCACTCCGAAAAAAGGCCTCCGCCGGGAGCCTCGCGCCGTTTTCGCAAAAATTACGCGTGCAATCTCGGACAAACTGACAAAAAAGCTCGCATCGCGTGACTCCGGCGCCCCCGCAGGACAAGCTGTAAAGCTGTCAAATTCCTGCTTTTCATTTTCGTTCGGCGGGCTTTCAAAAAAGTTTTCCACATTTTTGATTGTTGAAAATGTTGAAAACTCATTGTCGAAAAACCGCGATATGGCGTGCTTATTTTCGATTGACCGCCGAAATTCGGCAAGTTTTCAACATTTTCGGTGTGGAATATGTGGAAAATTCGAGAGAAGAAGAAAAAATCCACTTTTCCGTTCTTTTCCGTTTTTTGCTCTAAAATCCGCTCTTGAGCTTTTTTTCTGTCTTTTTCAGAACTGCCTCGGTTTTTTTACAAATTCGGTTCGTAAAAATTACGAGGTTTCCTTCATTTTATGCATTTTTGGGTTATTTTCGCACTGTCAAAGAGGCCTTTTGGCGCCTTACGGGCTGAGGCCTTTGGCTTATCTGCCCCTTCCTTTCGCTGACGAGCGCTTCCCCGCTTGGCTCTTACTCCTCGGGGCGGGCTTTTTATCCGCTGTGCGGGGCTTGCTTCTCGGGGAGCTCCCTCCGCCCATACGGTCGGCCTCTTTTGCTATCCTTACGTAATCGTCGCCGAAGATGCGCTCGAGCTTGGTTTTTTTAGTCCCGGCGTTCGGCGAAGCTCCGCTGCTTCTCACGGAGCTTCCCCCGGAGCCTTTACGCCCTCTTTTATCTTTTTTATATTGGGAGTCGGCGGCCTGTCGGAAGGCAGGCCTTACAAGGCAGGCCTCTCCGTAGCCGATGAGCTCCTCTCTGCCGGCGAGGCGGAGCGCTTCTCTCACGAGATTGGCGTTTTCGGGGCGAGAGAACTGCAAGAGCGCGCGCTGGAGCTGCTTTTCTCTGTAATCGGTCGTCACGTAGACCGCCCTACCGTTCAGGGGATTTATTCCCGTATAGTACATAACGGTTGACACGGTTCCCGGGGTGGGGTAGAAATCCTGCACCTGCTCGGGGGAGTAACCCCATTTTTTCAGCCAGAGTGCCATTTCTACAGCATCGTTCATGGTCGTGCCGGGGTGGCTCGACATAAGGTAGGGGACGAGGTACTGCTCGAGCCCTGCCTCACGCGAGAGAGCGAAGAATTTCCGTTTAAAGGCCTCGAATACCTCTACGGGCGGCTTACCCATCATCATCAGGGCGTTGGCCGCGCAGTGCTCGGGCGCCACCTTAAGCTGTCCCGAGGTGTGGTGTGACACGAGGCGGCGGAAAAAGCCGTCGTCGGGGTCAAGCATAAGATAATCAAAGCGTATTCCCGAGCGGATAAAGACTCGCTTTACTCCGTCGAGCCGCTCGATTTTTTCAAGCATTGCCGAATATTCGCTGTGGTCTACCTTAAGGTGAGGACAGGGCTTCGGGGCGAGGCATTTTCGGTTTTTGCAAACGCCTGCCGTGCTCTGCCTGTCGCACGAGGGATATCGGAAGTTCGCAGTCGGGCCGCCGACGTCGTTTATGTAGCCCTTAAAGTCGGGAAGCTCGGTTATCAGCTTCGCCTCGCGAAGGACGCTCTCCTCACTCCGCGACGACACGGTGCGTCCCTGGTGGAAGGCTATGGCGCAGAAATTGCACGCGCCGAAGCAGCCGCGGTTATGTGTTATCGAGTGCTTCACCTCGGCTATTGCGGGGACGCCGCCGAGCGGCAGGTAATCGGGGTGAAAATCACGGGCGTAGGGGAGCGCGTAAACACGGTCAAGCTCCTCGCGCGTCAGGGGTGGCATCGGCGGATTTTTCACCAGCATTTTACCGTCGTAATACTCGACGAGCGCACGGCCCGTCACGGCATCTATATTTTTATACTGTATACCGAAGGCACGGGCGTAGGCCTCCTTGCTTTCCTTTAAGACGTTATAGTCGCCGACGACCTCGTACTCGAAATGTATTTTCTCATCGGGCTTCGCCAAGAAGACCGTGCCGCGCACGTCGCGTATCTTCTTCGGGGGGACGCCTCGGTCGAGCAGCTTCGCGATGCGGACGAGAATATTCTCACCCATACCGTAGGTTAGTATATCGGCGCGCGAGTCGACGAGGATACTGCGCCTGACCTTATTATCCCAATAGTCATAGTGGGCGAAGCGCCGAAGCGAGGCCTCGAGGCCGCCGATTATGACGGGCACGTCGCCGTAGGCCTCTCTTATTCTGTTACAGTAGACTATCACGGCGCGGTCGGGGCGAGCGCCCATTTTACCTCCGGGGCTGTAATAGTCGTAGCTTCTCTTTTTCTTCGACACGGTATAGTGTGCGACCATACTGTCGATATTTCCGCTCGTAACGAGGAAGCCGAGGCGCGGTCTGCCGTATCGGCGAAAATCCTCGGTGCTCCGATAATCGGGCTGGGCGAGTATGGCTACGCGGAAGCCCTCGGCCTCGAGGACGCGCGAGATAATGGACACGCCAAAGGACGGGTGGTCCACGTAGGCATCACCCGTAACGTATACAAAATCAACCTCCGACCAACCCCGTTCCCTCACGTCCTCGGGAGTGACGGGAAGAAAATCACGGCGAGAGCTCATATAAAACCCCATTTCCTCAACATCGGGGGAATGCCCCAAGAGGCCTCCCCCGGTTTATTCGGGCAAAATCAGAGAGTAAAGCTCAAGAGCTCGACCTCGCTCTGCTCGCCCGTTTCCATATTTCTCATCTGCGCACGGCCCGCATCTATCTCGGAGTCTCCGATGATAAGCGTATAGCGCGCGCCTATTTTATTAGCGTATTTCATCTGTGCCTTAAGGCTTCTGCCGACGATATCGCACTCGACCGTATGACCTGCTCTCCGAAGCCTTTCCGAAATTGCGAGCGCCTCGACTGCGGCTCTCTCGCCGAGCGACGCGATATAAAGCTCGGGCTTCACTACCTCGACCTTATCCGTACCGGCCTCGCGCATAGCGAGTATCAAGCGAGTGATACCCATACCGAAGCCTATGCCCGAGAGCTCGGGGCCGCCGAGAGATTTCACGAGGCCGTCGTACCGTCCGCCGCCGCAGACCGTAGACTGCGCGCCTATGCCCTCGGCAATAAATTCAAAGACGGCGCCCGTATAATAGTCGAGCCCCCTCACTATCGCGGGGTCGATAACGTAATCTATGCCCATAGCGTCGAGCGAGCGGCAGAGCATATCGAATTTCGAGCTACAGCTCTCGCAGAGGTGGTCGACGGTCTTCGGCGCCCTTACAGCTATACTGTGGCAGGCCTCAACCTTACAGTCGAGGAGGCGCAGGGGATTTTTCGCGAGTCTGTCGCGGCAGGTATCGCAAAGGCAGGAGCGCTCCCCCTCGAAGTGCTTAACAAGCGCCTCGCGATAGCGGGGTCTGCACTCGCGGCAGCCGATGGAATTCAGATGAAGCTTCACGCTCCGAAGTCCGAGGCGCGAGAGAACCGAGGCGGCGAGCGCTATCGCGGTAGCATCTGCGGCGGGACTCTCCGAGCCGAACATCTCCGTGCCGAACTGGAAGAACTCACGGCTTCTGCCCGCCTGCGGCTTTTCGTGGCGGAAGCAGGATATAATATAGTAATACTTAAGCGGCATCGGGTCGGAGCATTTTCCGTTTTCTATAATGGCTCTTGCAACAGATGCCGTGCCCTCGGGGCGAAGAGAGATAGAGCGGTTCTCGTCCCTGTCGGCGAAGGTGTACATTTCCTTCTGCACTACGTCGGTCGTATCGCCGACGCCGCGCACAAAGAGCTCTGTGTTCTCGAAGGTGGGGGTACGTATCTCACCGTAGCCGTACTTCTCCGCCTCCTCTCTCATAATCCCCTCTATATAACGGAACAGAGGTGTTTCGTCGGGGAGAATGTCCATTGTTCCTTTTATTTTCTGTATTATTTCTTTACTCCTTAATCCTTCGCGGCGAGGGCAAGCAGCTCCTCAATCCTATCTTCATCACAAAGCCAAGTCAGCATCCCTATCACCGCCTCAAAGGCTGTCGCGTGTCTGTAATCCGCGACGCTCGCCCGCTTCGGCTTATTCAGATGCTGTGAGTTCGACGCGCGACGCGCCACTGCGAGCTCGTCCTCGGTGAGCTGCGGCTCGATTTTTCTGAACATTTCCGCCTGCGCCTTTGCGGTGACGTACTCGAGTGAGCGGCGGTTAAGCTCGCCCGATTTGGATATTCCCTCGCCGACAAGCATACGCCTGACGTACAGCGAATGTCTGGCATCGCCGAGGTAGGCGAGCGCCATAACCGACGGGAGCTTCGCTCCAACTGTTTTTTCGTGCACTGCTGTTCCCTCTTATCCGAAATATTTACTGTAGACCGCGGATATCTCGAGGTCTATCTCATTCATCCGTGCGAGAATTTCCGCGCGGCGCATCTCAACGTATGCGAGCATATCCTCCTCACAGAAGAGGTAGCGCTCCCGCCCCGCTCTCGCCGTGGCAAGGTCTGTGACGGCTATCTCATCGCTGTTGATGCACGACTGTATGGTGTCGAGCATACGGCCGAAGGCCTCGACACGCTCGGAGTTCGTGATATCGTAGCATATTTCGCCGCCGCCGGAGAAATTGACCTCAAAGAAGGCGACGCCGCCGTGGTTTATTACCTCGACCAAAAGGGCGTTCGAATAGCCCTTCGTATTCCAGCTCAAAATCCCGGGGTGCCATATTCCGCTGTCGACCGTGCGCTCGACGATATTTCGGTTCTCCTCACCGTGGTGAATAGCGTTCTCAACACCGTGCGCTGTGAGCACAGAGTCGAGGGTCGCGGAGTACGCCCCCTGCCGAAAGACTACGGTGTCGGGAAATTCGAGGCCGCGGTCAACAAACAGCGCCCTCATACGCGAAAGATAGTCGGAGAGGTCGCCCTCGCCGTCCCAATATACGGCATACTGCCAGCCGAAGGTACACATTTCGAGAAATTCATCGGTGGTGATGAGCCCCTCCCCACCGGGCATCGCACCCTCGGACAGGCACATCATAGCGCCGAAGGTGAGCCTATCCTTAAAGTGATAGGAGAAAAGGTCGTAGAGCTCACCGTCTATCTCCGAAAAAACAATGCCTATGTAGCTTCCGTTTTCCAGGCTGTTGAGCGCAACCCTCTCTATATTGGTATATTCAATATTCAAATCCTGACGCTCCATGACAAGCGGTTCCGTCTCCGCCTCAAAATCGGCCAGCCTCTTACTCTCGTCGGCCTTCGCACCCCTGTCGGCGAGCACCACGGCTAAAATTCCGGCAAGCAGAGTCAAAACCAGAGCGACGGCTATCAGAGTCTTTATCTTACTTGAGCTTCCCATTACTGTATCTCCGTAGAATAAATTATACATATATTATAAATTAAACCATATATTTTGTCAAGAGAAATATAGAGGGTGCACCTCACAATAATTTTACCAAAAAACGCTTGCAATAGGTCAAAAGCTGTGGTATAATGACTTTGTATATAAATCGATATTTTTTTCGGGAAAGATGTGCGTATTATGTCGGACTACGGTTATATAAGGCGGAATTTTGATGCCCTGTCCCAGGAGCTCGGGGAGCTTGGGGAGCGCGCGGGGCACGCGGTGACCCTCGTCGCCGTAACGAAATCGGGCACCGACGAGGAGCTTTTAGCCCTCGCGGAGTGCGGCATCGGGGATATCGGCGAAAACAGACCGCAGGAGCTGGTGCGGCGCGCGGAGCTGCTGCGCTCACACGGCTATGCCCCGCGGCTTCACGAGATAGGAAATCTGCAAAGGAACAAGGTTAAGTCGATAATTACGGTCGCCGACCTCACGCATTCGGTGGGCAAGCTTTCTCTCGCAGAGGCGATAAGCCGCGAGGCCGCGGCGGCCGGTATCACGGCGAGGATACTTATAGAGATTAACTCCGCGAAGGAAGAAAACAAGGGCGGAGTGTACCCCGAGCTTGCAGAGGAGTTCTTCCTGCGGGTAAAGGAGCTTCCCTCACTCGCCGTCTGCGGACTTATGACTATGGGACCGCCGACAGAGGACGGTGAGCTTCTGCGCCCGTATTTCAGGCAGACGAAGAAAATATTCGACACAATAAATGAAAAATACGGCTTCCACTCGGGCGGTATTCTCTCAATGGGAATGTCCGACAGCTATGCTGTCGCTATTGAGGAGGGCTCGACACTCGTCAGAGTCGGAAGAAGATTTTTTTGGAAGGAAGGATAGCTTTTATGTTCGAGAGATTTATGGAAAAGTTCGGCAAGCGCGAGGAGCCCGAGGAAATGGAGTTCAAGCCCTTCGAGGAGGTTGAGCACCGCGCGGCTGACAGCGATAACGAGGCAACCGAACCACGTGAGGAGAGAGCGACTCCGGAGAAGAATACCGAGAGCGTTGAGCTCAAGGTTATCCGCCCCGAGACCTACGAGGAGGTCAGCACGGTTGCCGACAGTCTTCTTTCGGGCTGCACCGTCGTTTTAAATCTGGAGGTGCTGGACCGCCCCACTATGTTCAGAATGCTCGATTTCCTAAACGGAGTGACCTATTGCACCGACGGTGAGATTAAGAAGGTCGCGCCGAGCACCTTTATTATTACTCCGCATAGCAATATAGATATATCCGATATGTAAATTGCAGCTGCGGATACGAAAGTGACGCGTTGAATTTGGAAATAATACTTTACATTCTTGCCAAGGCTGTAGCGATATACCTCTCACTCGCTTCATACGCGATGCTGGGCAGGGTGCTTCTCGGCTTTTTCGTAAATCCCGAGGAGAGCCGCCTCTACGCCCTTCTCCTTTTGGTATCGGAGCCCGTGGTGCTTCCCTTCCGCCTTGTTATGGCAAAATTCAATATCGGGCAGAACAGTATACTGGATATGCCGTTTATGGCGGCGTATCTCGGGCTTTCGCTCGCGCAGCTGTTCTTACCCATTATTTAAGAGTTAAAAATGAAGATTGATTTTAAAAAGCTTGTGAAGAAGCGTACCGTATGGGAGTACGTTATCCCTCTTCTTATAATAATCGGCGGTATAGCTATCGACCAGCTCACGAAATGGCTCGCGGTAAAGTACCTCGAGCCCGTAAACGACGTTCCCATAATCGAGGGTGTTCTGCACCTCCACTTTCATAAAAACGACGGGGCGGCGTTCGGCGCCTTTTCCGGGCAGCCGTACATTTTCAATACTCTGTCGGTGATTATTATTATCGGTATGTCGTTCTACCTATTCGCGGGTCACGCGGGGAGCACACTTTCCTCGGTGGCGTCGGCTATGATAATCTCGGGCGGTATCGGAAATATGATAGACCGCGTCCTCTTCGGCGAGGTTACGGACTTTATTTATTTCAAGCTTATCGATTTCGCTATCTTCAACGGCGCTGA
Source organism: Clostridia bacterium (assembly GCA_017453365.1). GTDB lineage: Bacteria > Bacillota > Clostridia > Oscillospirales > CAG-272 > UBA1740. The sequence goes on along the minus strand of JAFTKH010000007.1, from coordinate 35,099 downwards.
CAGCTTCGTCTGCGTGGGTGCGGGGCTTCTTATCCTCTCGCTCATACTTGAAATCGTTAAGGAAGAGCGTGAAAAGAGAAAAAACAATGACAAATCTTGTAGTTGACTGCAAAGACGAGGGGCGGCGGATAGACGTATATCTGTCCGCTCTTCTTGATATTTCTCGTTCTGCGGCGGCAAAATTATGCGACACGGGTGCGGTCCTCGTGAATGGGGCCCCCGCGCAGAAGCGCTACGCCGTGCGCGCCCTCGACGAGATTTCCGTCGAGCTTCCAAAGCCGCGCGAATACGAAGCGGAGCCCGAGTGTATACCGCTCGATATCGTGTATGAGGACGAGTCGGTGGCGGTCATAAACAAGCCGTCGGGAATGGTGGTGCACCCCGCGCCGGGGAACTATACGGGCACGCTCGTGAACGCCATTATGTATCACTGTAAAAGCTCGCTCTCGGGCATCGGCGGTGTGCTTCGTCCGGGTATAGTGCACAGAATAGACAAGGATACCTCGGGGCTTCTCGTTATCGCAAAAAGCGACGATGCACACGCGGCACTCTCGCACGAGCTCGAGCACCACGGAGTGGAAAGGGAGTATCACGCGCTCGTCCGCGGCGGCTTTTCCGAGGACTCGGGCACGATAGACCTGCCCATCGGCAGACATCCCGTCGACAGAAAGAAAATGGCGGTGCTGAAGGGCAGCCCCTCGGCGCGCGAGGCGATAACGCATTACGAGGTGCTCGAGCGCTTCGGCGACGTCACCTACCTAAAGCTGAAGCTCGAAACGGGCAGAACGCACCAGATACGCGTCCACATGGCAGCGCGCGGTCACGCGCTCCTCGGCGACGAGGTTTATGCCCCGGGGAAAATTCCGTTCGAAAAGCGACACGCCCCCCTCTTCGACGGTCAGATTCTCCACGCGAAGCGGCTCTCCTTCACCCATCCAACAACGGGCGAGCGCGTCAGCTTCGAATGTGATTTGCCCGAGAATTTCAAGAGATTGCTTGAAATCTTAAAAACAGGCTGTCCTCCCGAGCAGTAAAGAGTATTAATGATATCACTTGGCTAAAGGCGAAGGGCTAAGGCTGTAGGCAGTACCCCTTTAGGCGTCCAAACCGAGATTTGCATAAGCTATTGCTTATTCTCGGTCAAAGCACCTAAACGATAACTGTCTACAGCTTCAGATTCTTCGCCTTTTTCTTTGCGGCACCGCTTTCACAGTTCGGTTCAGAATGACACCCTTGTACTGTTTCCAACAATTACATTTGACCGCGGGGACTCCTTATGATATAATAGATATGGCGTTTTCGTCACTATTAACATAGGAGGTATTCAGAATGAAAAAGCTTATTACACTGACATTATGTATAGTTTTATTGTCGTCATTACTAGTACCGACCCTATCCGTACATGCATCGTCAGGCACGTCGCATACCGTCGTGCGCGGTGACACAATGTGGAAAATAGCGGTGAAATACGAGGTTGGACTCTCGGAGATAAAGAGTGCAAATCCGCATATTAAAAACCCCGACCTTATATACCCCGGGCAGGTGCTGACTATTCCCACGCTTGCCTCTGCCGTATCCGATTACGAGAGCGAGGTCGTAAGACTCGTCAACGTAGAGCGCACGAAGCGAGGGCTTTCGCCCCTCTCGCACAACTGGCAGCTCTCGCGTGTGGCGAGATACAAGTCCCTCGATATGAAGCAGAACGGGTATTTCTCGCACACCAGCCCGACCTACGGCTCGCCCTTCCAGATGATGAAGAGCTTCGGCATTACATACAGAACAGCCGGAGAAAATATTGCGAAGGGGCAGACTACACCTGCCGCAGTTGTCAGCGGCTGGATGAACTCCTCGGGTCACCGAGCGAATATACTTAATTCGTCCTTCACCGAAATCGGCGTCGGGTACGTCGCCGAAGGGAACTATTGGACGCAGATGTTTATAGGATAGAAAAAAGCCCCGAGAGGGGCTTTTTTTATTAATGAATAATGAAGAATTAATAATGAATAATATAGACAGTTTGGCGTTGCCAAACTAATGAATAATGAATGTAATTTCAAGCGATATGACTGAGTCGAAGCTTTAACGCAGTAATCGAGGATTTATGCCCCTGATTAGGCAGAAATTATACCGCACATCTTTGAGAAAAAGTGGGGATTTATCCAAACCTCTCTCGGCAGAAATATCGCAAGACGAGGCGTAAGGAAGCGAGGCGGACGACGGTGTGTTCGCCGAGTCGACCGACAACGAAGTATTGCGGAATTTATGCGAGAGAGGCAAGTAAGACAGCCTTAATAGTATGCATCCTATTCTCCGCCTCTTCAAATACCAGCGACTGCTCGCTCTCGAAGACCTCGTTCGTGACCTCCATTTCGGTGACGCCGAATTTCTCGCCTATCTCTCTCCCTATTACGGTGCCGAGGTCGTGGAACGAAGGAAGACAGTGCATAAATACAGCTCCCTCTCCTGCGTTCCTCATTATCTCCGCAGTCACCTTATAGGGCGTGAGCTCGCGTATGCGCTCCTCCCATACCTCCGCAGGCTCGCCCATAGATACCCAGACGTCGGTGCAAATCACGTCCGCACCGCTCGTGGCCTTCTTCGGGTCGGTCTCGAATTTCAAGGTGGCGCCGCTCGCCGCCGCGAGCTTCTCACACTCGGCTATAAGCTCCGCGCTCGGGAAATATTTCTCGGGTGCACAGGCGGTGAAATTAAGGCCCATTTTCGCACAGCCCACCATTAGAGAATTACCCATATTGTATCTCGCGTCGCCCATATAAACGAAATTTATTCCGCGAAGACGGCCGAAATGCTCCTTAACAGTCAGAAGGTCGGCAAGTATCTGCGTCGGGTGGAACTCGTTCGTAAGTCCGTTCCATACGGGTACCTTCGAATACTCGGCGAGCTCCTCGACTATCGACTGGCCGAAGCCGCGATACTCAATTCCGTCGTACATAGAGGCAAGCACCCTTGCGGTATCGGCGATGCTCTCCTTCTTACCCATCTGCGAGCCCGTGGGACCAAGATAGGTAGACGACATACCGAGGTCCGCCGCCGCAACCTCGAAGGCACAGCGGGTGCGCGTGCTGTCCTTCTCAAAAAGAAGGACTATGTTTTTCCCCTCGCAGAGCCTGTGAGGGATTCCCTTTTTCTTTTTTTCCTTAAGCTCCGCTGCTAAACCAACAAGATATTCTATCTCCTCGGGGGTATAATCGAGGAGCTTCAAAAGGTCTCTTCCCTTTAAATTTATCATAACTACTCCAAATTTATAAAAAATGTGACACGGGTGGCATCAGAGCACCTTCGACAAGAAGCTCTTAAGCCTCTCCGACTTCGGATTGTCGAAGAGCTCCTCGGGGCTCCCCTCCTCGGCTATTACACCGTCGTCGAGGAATATCACCCGGTTGGCAACCTCGCGGGCAAAGCCCATTTCGTGGGTTACGACTATCATAGTCATCCCCTCGCCTGCGAGCTCCTTCATAACGTCGAGAACCTCGCCGACCATTTCGGGGTCGAGAGCCGAGGTCGGCTCGTCAAAGAGCATTACCTCGGGGTTCATACAAAGCGCTCTCACTATAGCGACTCTCTGCTTCTGTCCGCCCGAGAGCTGGTTCGGGTAATCGTTCGCCCTATCGCGAAGGCCGACTCTCTCAAGCAGTGCGAGCGCCCGCTCGTTTGCCTCCTCGGGGGTGGCGAGCTTCAGCATCGTGGGCGCGAGGGTCAGATTACGAAGAATCGTAAGGTGGGGAAAGAGGTTAAACTGCTGGAACACCATTCCCATTTTCTGTCGAAGAAGGTCTATATTCTTCCCGATGTATTTCGCTATATCGCGCTCCTCCGTATAGAGTGCGTCGTACTCCTCCTTAAGCTCTCTGTAATCGTCCTCGAGCAAAAGGAGCTTATCCGCTGCCGTGCTCTTATCCTTTTTCGCCGCTTTAAGTGCGGCCTTTGCCGCCTTGAGCTTCGGCTCGAGTATTTTATGCTCGTTTTTAAAGAGGTATTCGCCCGAGAGCTTAATTTCTCCCGAGTCCACCTTTTCAAGCAGGTTCAAGCAACGCAGGAAGGTGGATTTACCCGAGCCCGACGCGCCGATAACGCAGAGCACGTCGCCGCGGTATATATCGATATCTATTCCTCGGAGAACCTCGACGTTCTCAAAGCTCTTATACAGATTTTTTACTTCAATAATCTTTTCCATCAGCGTTCACTCCTTTTCAGCTTCTTTTCAAAGACAGAGAGAAGCTTTGTCATAATTATTACGAGGGCGAGGTATATGAGCGCAGAAAGCAGAAGCGGGTTTACAAAATCGTAGGTGTTATTTATGATAAGAGTCGATGCAAGAGTAAGGTCGCGGACGGCAACGTAGCCTGCAACCGAGGTTTCCTTCAAAAGTGCGATACACTCGTTTCCGATAGCGGGGAGAATATTCTTCACCGCCTGCGGAAGGATAATGTTTCTCATAGCCTGCCATTTCGAAAGGCCGAGCGAGCGGGCCGCTTCCATCTGTCCCTTATCAATAGCGTTAATACCGCTTCTGACAAGCTCCGCCATATATGCGCCCGAGTTGATACCGAAGGCTATAATTGCGACGGGAATGCCGTTGTCCGCACTGGCAAATATCACGAAAAAGAATATAAGGAGCAAAACGGTAATGGGAATACCCCTTATCACCGTAACGTAGGTATCGCATACCCATCTGATTATCTTAAGCTTCGGGTTTTCCTCGGAATAATATTTTGCGACGGCGACAATGACACCGAGGATAACTCCGATTATCAACGCGCCGAAGGTGATGAGAAGCGTATTTCCAAAGCCTTCGATTATGTACTTATACCCATCTTTTTCAATGAAGGTATAGTAGAGCTGGTCAAACCAAGACATAAAAAGTTCCTTTCAAAACAAAAAGCTACGGGGTGCTTTTTAAAGGCACCCCTAGCCTTTATAATAATTATCAGTTGGCGGAAGGAGCCGTATAGGGAGCCTCAAACTCCTCGAAGAGCGCCTTTATCGTTCCGTCAGCAATAAGGTCAGCGAGAATCTTATTGATTTCCGCAACGAGGTCCTCAGAGCCGAAAGCGAATGCGAATGCATATGGCTCGGTGGTCATAGCCTCGCCAAGAATCTTAACACTGCTGTCACCCTCACACATATCTGCAGCGGTGAGGTCGTCAACTACCCATGCGTCAACCTTTCCGCCGGTAAGAGCCGCCTTCGCAAGGGGGTTCTGGTCGTAGGACTGTACGTCGTAGCCCTCATCGATACAGAAATCCTCTGCGGTAGTACCCTTCTGAACGGATATCTTCTTACCCTCAAGGTCTGCCTTCGAAGAGATAGCGCTGTCAGCCTTTACTACTATGCACTGTGCCGCAAGGCAGTATGCATCGGTGAAGAGAACGTTCTTCTCACGCTCGGGAGTAACGGATATACCGGACATACCGCAGTCGTACTTACCGCTCTGAACGCCGGGGAGGACAGAATCAAACTTAATCTCTTTAAGAGTCATAGTAACGCCAAGCTCTTTGCAAATAAGCTTCATTATTTCAACCTCGATACCGACAACCTCGCCGTCCTCGAGATTTTCAAAGGGAGGGAAATCGGGAGAGGTAGCTATAACGAGCTCGCCCGCCGCTTTTACCTCCTCGAGGGTCTTACCCTTCGGGCCGCAGGCGGTGAGAGCACATAGTGCAAGGCAAATACAAAGTGTGAGTGCAATTAACTTTTTCATTGGATTTTTTCCTTTCTTTCTTCAAGATACTCTTTCGTACTTTTTATTTGTTTTTCAACCGAGGCGTAGCCGGTCGAGCCCTCGGAAATTCTCTTCTCGACGCAGGTCTCAAGAGATATTTCACCGAAAACGTCGTCCGAGATAAGCTCGGAATATTTCTTATATTCGGCGACGGTAAGCCCGTCGAGAGTCTTACCCGCCGAGATACAGTCGGAAACTATTCTGCCGACCGTTTTGTATGCGTCGCGGAAGGGCATACCGTGCTTTGTCAGATAGTCTGCGAGGTCGGTGGCGTTTATAAACCCGCGCTTCGCGGCGGCGAGCATATTCTCGCTCTTCACCTTCATCGTCCGAACCATAGGTGCGAAGACCTCGAGGCAGGCGATAACGGTATCTGCGCCGTCGAAGAGCGCTTCCTTGTCCTCCTGCATATCCTTGTTATACGCGAGGGGCAGTCCCTTCAGCATTGTGAGTGTCGCCATAAGGTCGCCAAACACACGGCCCGATTTTCCTCTCGCGAGCTCCGCCATATCCGAGTTCTTCTTCTGCGGCATTATCGACGAGCCCGTGGTATAGGCGTCGTCAAGCTCTATGAAGGAGAACTCCCAACTCGACCAAAGTATGAGCTCCTCGGAAAATCTCGAGAGGTGCATCATAATTATCGAGAAGACCGAGAGCAGCTCGACTGCGAAATCCCTGTCGGACACCGCGTCTATGCTGTTCGCCGCGGGAGCGGAGAAGCCTAAAAGCTCGGCACTTCGTCGTCGGTCTATAGGATAGGTCGTACCCGCGAGGGCGAGGGCGCCGAGGGGAGATACGTTCATTCGCGATACCGCACCGTCGAGCCGTGACAAATCCCTTTTGAACATCTCGGCATAGGCGAGGAGATGATGCGCGAAGACTATCGGCTGTGCCCTTTGCAGATGGGTGTAACCCGGCATTATATCCCGCTTATGCTCATCGGCAACCGTGACCGTCGACTCGATAAGAGAGAGGAGAAGCTCCTCAATTCTCTGACATCGGCTCTTCATATAGAGCCTTGTGTCGGTGGCTACCTGGTCGTTTCGGCTTCTCGAGGTATGCAGCTTCTTTCCGACGTCGCCGATACGCTCGGTGAGGACGGCCTCGACGAACATATGTATGTCCTCGGCGTCGGGAGAAATCTCAAGCTCGCCGCTCGTTATTTCCTCGCATATATCGGCGAGGGCGGAGATTATCTTATCTGCGTCGCTGTGGCTTATGACACCGCACTCGGAGAGCATAGTCGCGTGAGCTATAGAGCCCGCGATATCTTCCTTATACATTCTTTTATCTATGTGTATCGAGGAGTTAAAGTCGTCGGCGAGCTTATCAAGTGCGCCGTCCGTTCTTCCTGCCCACATCTTTTTCATATCAAAACCGCCCGTTTACTTTTTTGAGTTCTTGGCGCTTACCTGTGCCTGCACCTTAATGGGGAGGCCGAAGAGGTTTATGAAGCCTGCGGAGTCCGCCTGATTATAGACGTTATCCTCACCGAAGGTCGCAATCTCCTCAGAATAGAGCGACCAGTCGCTCCATACGCCGGCCTTTATGATATTACCCTTATAGAGCTTCAATCTTACCTTACCCGTAACGTGCTCCTGCGTCTTATCAACGAAGGCGGAGAGTGCCTCGCGAAGAGGTGTGAACCACTGTCCGTTATAGACGAGCTCCGCAAAGGTGATAGAGAGCTTCTGCTTCTCGTGCATAGTCATCTTATCGAGGCATACGGTCTCAAGGTAACTATGCGCCGCGTAGAGGATAGCTCCGCCGGGGGTCTCGTAGACTCCGCGGCATTTCATACCTACAAGTCTGTTTTCAACGATATCGAGAAGGCCTATGCCGTTCTCGCCGCCGAGCTTATTGAGCTTAAGGATTATTTCCTTCGCGCTCATTTTCTCACCGTCGATAGCAACGGGAGCTCCCTTTTCAAAGTCAAGGGTTACGTAGGTGGGAGTGTCGGGCGCCGTAATGGGAGATACGCCCATCTCGAGGAAGCCGGGCTTATCGTACATCGGCTCGTTACCCGCGTCCTCAAGGTCGAGCCCCTCGTGAGAGAGGTGCCAGAGGTTCTTATCCTTCGAATAATTGGTTTCGCGGTTTATCTTAAGAGGAACGTTATGCGCCTCGGCATAATCTATCTCCTCCTCGCGGGACTTAATATCCCACTCACGCCAGGGGGCGATTATTGGCATATCGGGTGCGAACGCCTTAATGGTAAGCTCAAATCTTACCTGGTCGTTACCCTTTCCCGTGCAGCCGTGGCAGATGGCGTCCGCGCCCTCTGCAAGAGCTATCTCTGCAATTCTCTTCGCAATAACGGGACGTGCGAAGGACGTGCCGAGCATATAATCCTCGTAGAGTGCTCCGGCCTTCACAGTCGGGATAACGTAATCGTCAACGAACTCCTCCGTAAGGTCCTCTATATAAATCTTCGATGCGCCCGTCTTTATAGCCTTCTCCTCAAGGCCCTCGAGCTCGTCGGCCTGACCGACGTTACCCGAAACGGCGATAACCTCACAGTTGTTATAATTCTCCTTAAGCCACGGAATGATGATAGAGGTGTCAAGACCGCCGGAGTAAGCGAGGACAACCTTCTTTATGCTTTTCTTATCCATTTCTGCCTCCAAAACTTTATCAGTGCCACAATTATACACCCCTCGGTGCATAAAGTCAACACTTTTTTGAAAAATAATTCATTTTTATTGCATTTTTATTCATTAACGGATTTTACGGTGCGTTTTTTGTGCAATATGCACAGTTTTTTGTTGCTCCATAAATTTTTCATCTTTTTTAAAATAATCTTTTCTTATTTTAAAGCATATTTATTTAGCGTACGTGACGGCGGATTTAAAGCCGTTTTAGCTGCATCTTTGCATTTTTTGTGCATAAATATGCATTTTATTCATTTTAATCGCTTGACATATCCGCAAATAGATGTTAAAATAACCTCATAAATATATACAAGGTAATTTTCTATGATAGCTATTTCAACACAGGATATTTCCCTCTCCTTCGGAGCCGAGTCGGTTCTCAAGGACGTCACCTTCGCGGCGAACGACGGGGACAGGATTGGAATAATCGGAGTCAACGGCGTCGGAAAGACGTCGCTTTTTCGCGTTATTTCGGGCGAATACACGCCCGACTCGGGCGCTGTATATATTCAAAAGGGGCACACCGTAGGCATACTCGAGCAAAATCCCGACCACACAAAGCTCCCCTCGGAGCTCACCTGCCTTGAATACATGTACACCGCACACGCGGAGCTCCTCGCACTCGAGGAAAGGATATCCGCGACGGAGGCGGAGCTCGCCCGTGCGGCCGAGACCTCGGACACGGAGAGAATAAACTCGCTCACGGAGCGGCTCCGCGGTGAAACGGCGCGGCTCGAGCGCGAGGGCGGCCTTGAATTTCGGTCGCGGTGCCGCGGTATGCTTCTGCGCCTCGGTTTTTCCGAGGAGATGACAGAGAGGAGAATATCAACCCTCTCGGGCGGGCAGTACACCCGACTCGCCCTGGCGCGTCTGCTCGCGACGGAGCCCGACATTCTTATGCTCGACGAGCCGACGAACCACCTCGACATTGACGCGCTCGCGTGGCTCGAGGGGTATCTTTCGACCTACAGGAAGACGGTGCTCATAATCTCGCACGACAGATATTTTCTCGACAGGACTACGGACAAGACGCTCTGGCTTATGAACGGGACGGCGCGGCTATGGCCGGGCTCATACTCCGCATGCCGCGAGGCGCAGGCGAAGGAGGCGGCGTCGCTCGAGCACAGATACCGCGAGCAGCAGAAGGAGATAGCGAAAATACAGGCGAACATAGAGTTTCAGAGGCGGTGCGGCAGGGAGCACAATTTCGTCACGATACGCTCGAAGGAAAAGCAGCTCGCGAGGATGGAAAAAATCGAGCTCGCACCGAGGGAGGGGCGAACGATACGGATGAGCTTCTCCGCAGAGAGTGAGAGCGCGGGGGACGTTATGGAAGCAAGGTCGCTCTCCTTCTCCTACGGCGGAGAGCCTCTTATCAAAAACCTTTCCTTTCTTATAAAGCGCGGCGAGCGCGTGATGTTCCTCGGCCCAAACGGCTCGGGAAAGTCGACGCTTATGAAGCTTATGAACTCGCGCCTTTTGCCCACCGAGGGCTCTCTATTGCTCGGATACAACATAAAGATAGGCTACTACGACCAGGAGAACAGAGGTCTCACAGAGAGCAACACAGTATTCGAGGAGATGCGCTCCGAATACCCGGACAAGACCGACCTCGAGCTCCGCTCGACGCTCGCACTCTTTCTTTTCGGTGCAGACGATATCGACAAGAGGATATCCACCCTCTCGGGTGGCGAGCGCGCAAGGCTCACGCTCTCAAAGCTGATTTTAAAGAAGGTAAATCTCCTTATTATGGACGAGCCGACGAACCACCTCGACATTGGGTCGTGCGAGGCACTCGAGAACGCGCTCACAGCCTTCCCCGGGACTATTATCGCGGTATCGCACGACAGGTATTTTATAAATAGGATAGCTACGCGAATTATCGAGCTCTCGAAGGAGAGCGAGCGCGGTATGCTCGATTACAGGCTTGAGGAATACGATGACGCCTTCGAGGTATATATGCGCCTGCGCGAGAGGATAAGGGGAGAGGCAACCCCCGAGGAAAGAAAGCCCGCCGTCGGCAGGCAGAGCTACGAGGAGCAAAAGAAGAGGAACGCCGAGCGGCGCGGCGAGGAGCGGCGGCTCGAGCGGGCGATGAAGAGAATTGCGGAGCTCGAGGGTAAGCTGGAGGAGCTTGAGAGCGAGCTCTTCGGCGAGGCGGCTACGGATTACGTAAGGGCCGCCGAAATTGAAGAGGAAAAAGGAAAAATAGAGGAGGAGCTTCTCGAGCTATATGAGCTCGCTCTGTAGCGAGACCTAATGGGGAATGGTGAGTGATAAGTAATGAAGAATGGATAATCATTGTGGGGTATGGCGGCGCCATGCTCTGCTCCCATCAGACTCCCCGCGTTCGTGCCGAGCGGCACCGATAGTCCTCTCTGCCGCTCGGAATGTAGGATTTATACTTCGTACGAGGCCGACGGTGTCAACCGTCGGTTGATTTTATTTTTTAAAAAAACAACTAAAATACTATTGTAATAGACTTCAAGTTGTAGTACAATGAAAGAAAACGGCTGTTTTTTTGGAGGCTTTACAATGTTTTCTATAAACGCTCTTTCGGAAAATATAAAAAAGCATCGGTTACGGCTCGGCCTGTCACAGAGGGAGCTGGCAATCAAAACCGGTGTATCCGTGCAAGCGGTTTCAAAATGGGAGCGGGGGTACTCCGCGCCCGAGCTCGTGACCGTTTTCGAGCTCTCTCGTATTTTCTCCGTATCCATTGACGAGCTGCTCTCGGGCGGAGCAAACAGGGCTCCTGCCTACATAGGGATTGACGGCGGAGGAACGAAGACGGAATTCGTTCTCTTTCTCGCTGACGGTGAGATACTCGGGCGCACGGTTTTATCCTCTACCAATCCGAACACGGTGGGTATGGAAGACGCCTTATCCGTGCTTAAGCGCGGAATAGACACCCTGCTCCCCCTCGCAAAATCCCGCATCCTCGGCATTTATGCGGGCATGGCGGGCATGCTCTCGGGAGATAATCAGGCGAGGGTTGCTAGTTTCCTTACGGAGAGCTATCCGCATATTCCCTCTGCCGTGACTACGGATATATACAACGTTATAGCGTCGGCGACAAGGCTCGACAGATGCATCGCGGCGATAGCCGGCACGGGCACCGTCGTTTATGCGAAGGTTGGAAACGAGGTACACCGCTTTGGCGGCTGGGGCTACCTTCTCGACGAGGGCGGTAGCGGCTTCGACCTCGGGCGTGAGGCGCTTCGTGCCGTTTTACGCGAGAACGAGGGCTACGGCGAGAGGACCGCGCTGACGCCGCTGATTGAGGAAAAGCTCGGCAGTCAGCCCTTCGCGCGGATAACGGAGCTATACAGCGGTGCGCCCGCCTCGATAGCGGCGCTCTCACCCCTGGTGTTCAAGGCTGCTGAGGACGGTGACCGCGTGGCCCGCGACATTATTAAGGACGGAGCTCGTCACCTGGCCGCAAGAATTACAGAGGCGCGCGCGAGGTACGAAACGGGTGACACGGTAGTTATAAGCGGGGGACTTATGAACGCGTCCTCACTTTGGCTTCCTATGCTGTGCGAGGAGCTTTCCTTCGAGCCGAGGATAGTGGTACCCCGTCTGCCGCAGATATTCGGCGCGTGCCGCCGTGCGCTCTCTCTTTTTGGAGACGGCGCTATGCTTTCAGAGGAAAAATTTATACCCGAGTATGAAAAAATAATAAAAAAAGAGGATTTGCCGTTATGAAAAAGACAGAAATGAGAAACCCAAAGACCACGCATATCGACAAAATGGATACCGTATCGATGCTCTCGGTCATCAATGAAGAAAACTTTAATGCCGTTCGCGCAGTCGAGGCAGTGCTCCCGACTATAGCTCTGGCTATAGACGCGATAACGGAAAGAATGGCGCAGGGCGGCAGGCTTATCTACATAGGCTGCGGAACCTCCGGAAGACTCGCGGTACAGGATGCGGCAGAGTGCCCTCCCACCTACGGTGTCTCCTACGACCTTGTCCGTGCGATAATCGCAGGCGGTACTTCCGCTATGACGCGGGCGAGCGAGGGCGCTGAGGATAGCGGCGAGATGGGTATTATCGACTTTTTGGCTCTTACGCCCAATAAAAATGATACGCTCGTCGGTATTTCGGCCTCGGGCGGAGCGGCTTATGTAAACTCTGCTTTACAAAAAGCGCGGGATATCGGCTGTCTTACCGTCGGTATTACCTCGAACGCAGGCTCGGGCATTACCGACATCGTCGACTACGCGATAGTCACCGACACGGGTGCCGAGGTTGTTACGGGCTCTACACGTATGAAGGCGGGAACGGCGCAGAAGCTCGTTCTCAATATGCTCTCGACCTGTACTATGATAAAGTCGGGAAAGGTGTACGAAAACCTTATGGTAAACCTGAAGCCTACAAACGTTAAGCTCCGCCACAGAATGATAACTATAGTAATGGATATTACGGGTGTTGGCGAAAAGGAGGCAGAGCGCCTGCTCGAGGAGCACGACTGGAGCATTCCGCTCGCTGCCGAAGCTCAAAAGGCAGGAAGGAAGAAAAAATGATTTGCAAAACGAGAGCGATAGGACGCAGTCGGGTAATAGACGTCGACGGCAAGACCGTATACCCTATTGCGTATATGTCTTATGCCCCGCTTAAGGAGAACCTCGAGGCTATGAAGGCTCGCGGAGTCCGTCTCTTTATGTTTCCCGTATACGCGGGAGATGAGGGCATAAATATGGAAAGCGGTCTTCGTCCATTCACGGATAATTTCTTCAAGGGATACGGGGAGTACGATTTTTCATACGTTGACAAGGTGCTCTCCGACCTGTTCGCGACGGGGGACGAGGACATTTACGTCATACCCCGTGTATGCCTTGAGCCCCCTATATGGTGGCAGAGAATGCACCCCGAGGAGCTGTCGCGCGACTATCGCGGCGAGGCACAGCGCGAGTCCTTTTCATCGAAGCTCTGGCTCGAGGATATGACGAAGGCACTCTACGCGCTGATAGACCATATCAGCGCACAGCCCTATGCCGACAAGGTTATCGGCTATCATATTGCCGCGGGCGGTACCGAGGAGTGGGCACACCACGCGCGCTACAATCCGCAGTTTTACGACTACAGCGAGGTAAATCTCCGCGCATACCGCGACAGCCTTATTAAAAAATACGGCTCTGTCGAAAAAATTTCGGCAGCGCACGGAAGGACGTACACGTCGATTGAGTCTATTACGTTCCCCGCCCCCGTCGAGCGGAGATACTGCGAAAACGGTTGGCTTCGCGACCCTGTGGACGAGCGCGCGGTGCTTGATTTCTTTGATTTTCACAATGAGAGTGTGGCTGATGCCATCCTCTATTTCTGCCATGCGGTGAAGGAATACACGAGGGGCGAGCGCCTTACGGGCGTGTTTTACGGCTACGTATTCACTATGCCGCAGAACTACAAGGGGCTTCACGCACTCGGGCGTGTGCTCGCGTCGGAGGACGTCGACTTTCTCTCTACGACGAACGGCGACCATGCGTGGCACTTCTCGTCCGCGGTGGAAAGTGCTCTTATGCACGGGAAAATGTGGATATGCGAGGGCGACATACGCACCCTATTAACCACGGGAATGGACAAAAATCTGCCGCACGCTATGCCCGACAACGACTACTACCGCTCACGCGTATGGCGCGGCCCTGCCGATATTGAAAACAGCGTTTGGCAAATGAGCCGCGCTCTGGCAAGGATACTGACAACGCCGACGGGAATATGGTGGTTCGATATGTTCGGCGGCTGGTTTAACGACCCTGCGCTCCTTTCGGTTATTGAAAAGAGCGTTACGGCTCCGAAGCACGGACCCGAGCTTTTCTCATCGGAGGTTGCTCTCGTGGTTGACGAGAGGGGACACAAATATTCCTGCCTTGACAACAAGAGGATACCTCGGGCACACGTCGAGTTTCTTGCAAATCTCGACCGGGCGGGCTTCCCCTACGACACCTATCTTTTATCGGATATAGCGGAGGAGAGCTTCCCTCTCGACAAATACAGGCTTATAATCTTCCTATCGGCGGTTTGCCCCGAGGACGGCGAGCTTTCGGCTATTGAAACCAAGCTTAAGCGCGGCGGCAAGACCCTTCTCTTCCTCGGCAACAGCTCCGCGAGGTGCCCCCGTCTCTCGGGCTTTTCGCTCACTGTCGAGCGCGCGCCTGCCGAGATGCACGCAACGTTCGAGGACAAAACCTACCCGACGAACGTTTTGCCTACGGCCTTCTTCGAGTGTGAGGACGGTTACGTTCTCTCTCGCTTCGAGGACGGGAGAGCAGCCGTTATCTGGAAAATGCACGGGGACTACAACAGCGTCGCGGCACTCCCCCTCGCAATTCCCTCCTCGCTCATATCGCATATTGCCCTGCTCTCGGGAGTTCATCTCTACAACCGCACGGAGGACATCGCTTACGCCGGTGGAGAATACGTAGCGCTTCGCGCTATGGACGAGGGCTACAGGCGTATAGGTCTGCCCGAGGCCGACTGCACCGCAACCGATATTCTTACGGGCGAGCCGGTTACCGTAAACGACAGATTTATCGATATGCTTATGAAAAAGAACGAGGTACGCGTGCTTCGCATTCAGAAAAAATAAATAAAAACCAAGGCAATACCGACGGCAGAATGCTAAATCGGTATTGCTTTTTTGTTTAAGCCGAAAGCCTATGCGTGTTACCGTTAACACAGAGGGCGCACCGAGATTTTAAAAAATGAATATATACATAGAAAAACAAGAGCAAGAACAGAAGGTTTTATCCTTTCATCCTTGCTCTTTTTTCTCCTTTGTTGATTTCTCACAAACACGGCGCTTGCTTTCACCCTGTTTTTTGGCTCCGAGGTATACTTACTTTGAGGCCGGCAAGAGCTATAATGGTCTTGTCCCGAGGGGCCGTATCCTAGGCACGGCACTCTCGGCGGCGGAAGGGAGAGACGTATGAGTAAAGGCAGAAAATACAACAGGGGTCTGCCGCTTCGAATGTACACCTTCTTCCGTTCCTATTCTGATATCGGCGCTCCCAGCATTGCGAAGTTTGCGGGGAGTATCGGGGCAACTGTCGCCGATATCGAGAGCTTTAGGAAGCACAGAGAGTTTGAGCGCGCTTACCGTGAATGCAGCGAAATCCGAAGAGATTATCTTATTGACAATGCGCTATGCAAACGGTTCGACTCATCCTTGACAAAATTCCTGCTCTCGGTTGAATACGGAATGGGAGAGGCTACGGATGCGGGCAGCACCCTCGACGTGAAGCTCGAGGTGGTCGAATGAGACTCGGTCTTACCGTGACGAAGAAGCAAAAGCTTTTCATAGATGCTGCGGCAACCGAGGTGCTTTTCGGCGGAGCGGCCGGAGGCGGCAAGTCCTACGGACAGATGGTGGACGCTCTGCTTTTCGCTCTCAAATATCCGAAATCCAAGCAGCTGATACTCAGGCGTACGTTCTCGGAGCTCGACAAGTCGCTGATAAGGACGGCGCAGGAGCTCTATCCGCGCGAGATTTTCACCTTCAATTCCTCATCTCACGTCGGCAGGTTCAAGAACGGGTCGTGTATCGACTTCGGCTACTGCGCGGCGGAGGGGGACGTGTATCAGTATCAGAGCGCGGAATACGACGTTATAAGGTTCGACGAGCTGACGCATTTTACGGAGATGCAGTACGTCTATCTCATATCGCGGGTCAGGGGTGTAAACGGATACCCGAAGCAGATAAAATCCTCGACCAACCCGGGCGGTGTGGGGCACACCTGGGTAAAGGCAAGGTTCGTCGACCCCGCACCCCGCGGTACGGTGTTCAGCGGAGGCGACGGTATGTCGAGAATATTTATCCCTTCCCTGCTCGACGACAACGCCTTTCTCGTGCGTGACGACCCCGACTACAGGCGCAGGCTCGAGGCGCTGCCCGAAAGAGAGCGGCGTGCGCTTCTCCTTGGCGACTGGAACATTTTCGAGGGTCAGTATTTCGACGAGTGGAGGGAGGACGTACACACCGTCGACCCCTTTGAGATACCCGAGGGCTGGCGCAGGTACAGGACGCTGGACTACGGTCTGGACAGGCTCGCCGTTCTGTGGATAGCTATAGCGCCGGACGGCACGTCGTACGTATACCGCGAATTTTGCCAGAGCAATCTCGCGATAAGCCGCGCGGCCGAAGAAATACTCAAGCGGACACCGAAGGGCGAGGACATCTACGCGACGCTCGCTCCGCCCGATATGTGGTCGCGCAGTCAGGAAACGGGAAAGACGAAGGCCAGCCTCTTCTCCGAGTTCGGGGTGAATTTCACGAAGACCTCGAACGACAGAGAGTGCGGTTGGCTCGCTGTAAAGGAGCTTCTCGCCGCGAGGAGCGGGCCCCCGAGGCTAAAGGTATTCAAGACCTGCCGCGAGCTTATCAAGTGCCTTCCCGCGCTTCGGATAGACAAGGTGCGTCCTACCGACTGTGCGACAGAGCCCCACGAAATAACACACGCCCCCGACGCTCTGCGCGGCTTCGCCATCTTTCACACACGTCCGCGCACCGAGGAGGAGGCGGGCAGGAGGTGCTTATGGACCCCGGATATGTGGGAGGACTACCGAGCGGCTGACGAGGCGGGCAAAAAATATCTAAAGAAAAAATACGGAGAACCACTGTGAGAACAGAAAACAAAACGAAGGCTTTAAGGCTCGAGTTTTTCAAGGGGCTCTACAACGCCTCTGAAAAGGCGGCCTCGGAGCTCTATTCATCGCTCGGCCGTTATATGAGTCAGTACAAGGGAAGCCCCGAGCTCGACGGCTCGGAGGAGGACGCTATCACAGTCCGCAACATTACCTATGAGATAGTGGAGAGCCAGATATCGTCGGAGATACCGCAGCCGAAGACGGACGCGGCCTCCTACAGCGAGCGGAGGGGCAGAAATGCCGAAGCTATCGAGAGGCTCTGCCGCTCTATCCGAGACAGGCTCCCCTTCGACGAGCTCAACGATATGGACGAGCGGTATACCTACATATACGGCGGCAGCGTATGGTATGTCGATTGGGACAATTCCATCACGCACGCGGGAGAGGTCGGCGGCGTTCGCGTACACTGCCTTTCCCCTATGGATTTCATTCCGCAGCCGGGGATATATTCGGTAGAGGATATGGAATATCTCTTTATGCGCTTCACGACGACGCGCGCGGAGCTGGGGCGGAGATACGGCCTTTCGGACGAGGAGCTGTCGCTCGCCGAGTGCGAATACGAATACGACACCGATATGCCGGGCGGCGACACCGTGACTATGCTCGTATGCTTCTACAAGGATGAGGACGGCGAGATAGGAAGGTACGTGTTCTCGGGCGATGCTGTGCTCGAGGATATGCCGAGATATTATATGAGAAAGGCTACGGTCTGCTCGGTTTGCGGCTCGGTTACCGATTGCGGCTGCCGAGGTCGGCGCAGCGTGCTGACCGAGGTGAAATACGAGAAGCTCGAGGAAGAGATGATTTTAAGGAGCGGGGTCAAAATACCGTCCGTATCTCCGAAGCTCGACGGCGAGCGAATAAGCCTCGGCTCGACCGAGATACCCTACTACACCCCGAAGCTTTTTCCTATAGTAATAAGGAAGAACACCTCTCGCGAGCGCTCGCTTTTCGGTCAGTCGGACTGCGAATACATAAGGCCCGAGCAGCAGGCGATAAACAAGATAGAGTCAAGGATACTCAAAAAGCTTCTCCGCGCGGGAATAACCCCCGTCGTACCGGAGGACGCGAGAGTGACTCTCAACAATTCCGTCTTCGGTCAGGTAATAAAGATGAAGCCCGGCGAGAGCGTGGCGCAGTACGGAAAGGTTGACACGACCCCCGACGTATCACAGGATATAGCCGAGGCGGAAAGACTCTACGACCACGCGAAGCGCGTAATAGGCATTTCGGACGCTTATCAGGGCATAGACAGCTATAGCGGCGAGTCGGGTGTTGCAAGGCAATTAAGGATAAGCCAGGCCTCGGGAAGACTCGAGTCGAAGAAAAAGATGAAGCACACCGCTTATGCGGACATAGACAGGCTTATATTTCATTTTTATCTCGCCTTCGCCGACGAGCCGAGGCACTTATCCTACAAGGACGCATACGGCAGAATACATTACGAGGAGTTCAACCGCTACGACTTCATAGAGTACGACCTCGGGCGCGGGGAATATTATTACGACGACGATTATCTTTTCTCCGTCGACCTCGACGGCGGAAGCGAGTATCAGCGCGAGTCGCTCTGGGAGAGAAATCTCGAAAATCTAAAATCGGGAACGTTGGGCGACCCGGCATCGCCGAGAACTCTTCTCCGCTATTGGCAGTGTCAGGAGCGTGCACATTACCCGCACGCAAGGGAGAACGTCGAATACTTTATGGAGGAGCTGGAAGCCGGAGGTGACAGATATGAGTAAGAGCCAAAGCTCACTCGAGAAATTTCTCGAAAACTACATTAAAAACAAAAAAATAACCAACAGCGAGGACAGCTTCGACGAGTACCGCGCAAAAAACGCGGAGGACTACGGTGCGGAGTTTTCCCGAGGCGTCGAGGACGCCTACGTTGAGGCTATGAAGGCTCGGGCAGACTACGGAAGGAATGCCGAGGCGATTTTTTCCTCGGGGCTTTCGCGCTCGGGATATGCCGAGAGGCAAAGAGAGCTGTCGGGGGAGACCTACGAAAAGCGCATAGCGGAGCTTATCGACAAGAGAAATCTCGCCGAGGCGAGGACGGTGCTGGGCTACGCGGACTATCTCGAAGACTACAACCGCGAGCAAAGCTCGCTTATGAAGAGTGTTCGAGCCGAGCTCATCAAAAACGGAATAATAAACACCGAGCGTGCCTATGAATACGCTCTCGGCGCGGGTCTTTCCGACGAGCGTGCGCTTGAGGTTTCCGTCGGAATCTACAGCGCGGTAAAGGACAAGATAATCGCCGACCTTATCGAAAAGGTAATAACCTTCAGGCTCGATGCCGAGAGTGCGGCGGAGCTCGCGAAAAAATACGGCCTTGACGAAGGGGATACGGCCTACGTTAAGAGCGAGGCGGAAAAGCTTCTCGGCAAGGAATACGAGGCGAGCCACGATGCTCTCCGCGAGCTTGAGGAAGAGGCTGACAGAACAACCTCGAGCTTTAAGTAACTGATAAATAACAAGGAAGGAATTAACGATGAAAAGAGCAAACGAAACAAAAGACAAGTCAAGCGTCTACCGTACAAACGGTTTTGGCAAAATTACGGCTCCCTCTCCGCTGCCGAAGGGTGAGCCCCGCGGTACTAAAATAAGCGGCCGCGGCGACCTTCGCGGAGGTAACAAGTGATGCAGGACGAAAAAGACGGGGTAACGGCGGCTCCCGCCGCGGAAGAGGCGGAGGCTCCCGAGCTTACGGAGGGGGACGTCCGTGACGGCGCTCCCTCGGCAGAGGAAAATGCGGCTCCCCGGACCGAGGACGGCGTTAACTACGAGGAGCTTATGGAGCGGGATATGGCGGAGCTTCGGCGCGAGTTTCCCGAGCTTTCGAGCACAAGGAGCCTCACGGAAATAAAAAATCCGCTACGCTATGCGGCGCTTCGCGATATGGGTCTTACTCCCACCGAGGCATACCTCGCGGCCAGGGGAAAGGCCCCTGCCGACACCCGCTCGCACCTCGTGGGCGGAGTGCCGAGGCAGGCAGGCAACGCGGGCGGCGCTATGCCGCGCTCGGAGCTCGAGGGTGCGCGCGAGCTGTTCTACGGTATGAGCGACTCCGAGATTCAGAGGCTGTGGCGCCGCGTCACAAAATAAGAAAGGTAAGAAAATGTTCAGACTTGTAAAAATCAATTATGCGGGCTCAAACGCCCCGAAATACGAAAGGTTCTCGAGAGTTGGCTGCAACTTTATCCCCAAGGCGGGAGTTGCGGTCGACCGTATCGACAACACAATCACGGCGGCCGGCTATTATCCGCGCTTCATTGTGGCGAAGGACTACAAGGCTACGGGAAACGAGCCCTATCTCTGCTACGAGGTAACCGATAATATGGTATTTAAGGTGGAAATCGTCGGGGACGAGCCGGTCGAGCTCGGAAGACCTGTCGGTATTTCATCGACGGGCGAGCTTACCGACGCCGTCGAGATAAACGAAGAGGGCTCGGGAAGGATTGTCGGCCTATGCGACAATCCCAAATACGTATACGTAAAATTTGACAGAAAGAGAGAATATGAAGAATGGTAATTTATTCTAAAAGCTCGGGGTACACAAACGCCGCTATAGGCAAGCTCGAAACCCCGATAAAAATGGTCATCGAGCACCAGAGCGACCTGCTCACCAAGAAGGGCGGCATCTGCGACTGGCTTTTCAATGTTGAAAAGAGCAACAAGTTCGGCGAGACGATAGTGGGTCAGAACGAGTTCGGCGTTTTCAAATACGCCGAGGAGGGCAACGCCGCAGAGGGCGACAGCATCAGCGAGACCTACAAGAAGTTTATCGAGCACATTCAGTTTATGAAGGAGTTCATCATAACCGCCGAAATGATGGAGGATGCGGGATACGGCATCGCGGTTGATGCGAAGCGCAGAGCCGAGAACTTCACAAGAGCGTACTACAAGACTATCCACAAGATATGCGAGCAGGCGCTCGCGTCGGGAACCTCCAAAACTGCGACCTTCGCAGGCGCGTCGATTGACCTTTCGACACCCGACAATCTTCCCCTTTTCCACAACAGCCATATATGGGGCGGAGGCTCCGGCGAGAGCGGAAATCAGTCCAATTTCTTCTGGGGCGATATCTTCAAATACGGCACCGACAGAACCTATTCGGCGTCCGTTTTCGAGGAAGCTCTCTCCGAGCTCGCGGTCAAGCTCCGTAATATGAAGGACGAAAACGGCGAGGTGCTCGGCTATACTGCCGACACTATCGTTCTCCCCGGAAACAGACCCGCGGCCGAGGCTATAGCCAAGAAGGTATGCGGCTCGGAGGGCGCTCTCGGCAACGGCTACAACGACATCAACCTTCAGTACGGAAACTGGAATATCGTGATTATGCCCAGCTGGCAGACCGAGGACGACCGTCTTATGATTATGTCGAGCGAGGCTAACAAGAACCTCTCCGGCAATATGTTCTTCAACCGTGTTCCTCTAACCATTACCAACTGGGTGGACAACCACACGGGCAACTATATTTGGAACGGAAGATGCCGCTTCGGTGTAGGCTTCGGCACCTACAAGCACATTCTGCTCGCGGTTGACTCCTCCTCGGCCGTCACAAACGCTGACGCGATTTAATTTTCCCCTTCGCGGGCGGGCCGCCGCGCGGCCTTTTTCTGCGGCGGCCCAAAATAAGATAAAGGAGCTAACAATATGACACTTAATCAGCTTATGCAAGACGTGGCTGCGCTCGGCTTCGAGGGTGAGGTCGGAGATGAGGATATTTTCATCTCGGCGGCCAACCGTGCGCTCGCGCTAATCTATTCCGACAGGGCGGTTACACGGGATGCCGTTATCTCCTACGAGGCCCCGAGCGTGCTCTCCTACGTAGCGAAATACCGTCACACGGGCGGCAAGGAAGCGACCTTTAAGCTCCCCGGCACCGCCTACTCCTTCAAAAGCTCGGGCACGGGCTTTTTTACCGTAGAGGACGGATACAAGAGCGAAACGCACGAGCTCGTCGGCAATATGTCGGAGCACCGCGGCTTTCTTTCGTCGGAGGCGAGTATAACCTTTTTCGGTGAATATTCCTTCACCGTTTATCACCTCGCGTCCTTCGAGTCGCGGGTGAGCGGCGAGGTATCGGACGTCGCGATTTACGACGGCAGAGAAAGCATTGACGTAGCGGCGATGCTGCCTGATTTTCTTTCCTTCTCCGCTCTGCCGCGCGACAGTGCCGGCAGGAGCATCGAGGGCGTGTCGCTTCGTGAGGGGCTTCTGCTTCTTCCCGACGGCTTTCGCGGCGAGATATATCTTACGTACAGATGCGCGCCGGGAACGCTTTCTCTTTTCTCCCCCGACGCGACGATTGACGTACCGAGGGATATGGAGCCGCTTCTTCCCCTGCTTACCGCCTCGTTTATGTGGCTCGACGACGACAGTGACAAGGCGGAGTATTATATGGCTCTGTACCGCGAGTCCCTAAGCGGCGTGCTCCGCTATCATAACAGAGAGATATCGACCGACTATATAACCAACGGGTGGGCATAAAATGGCGAGCAGGAAAACCATCAGCAAAAAAACAGAATACACCGTGTCCCTCGGCAGCTTCAGAGGCGTCGACAGGGACGGCGGCAACATCAGCCGCTCGCGGCTCGCCTATTCCGAAAATATGTACAGGGATTACGACGGAGACGGCGGCGGAGTTATCGAGAGTATTCCGGGCTTCCGCCGTCTTTATTCCTTCGACAGGAGGATACACAGGATATACCATCACAAGACGTCGATAGACCCGAACAGGATAATCGTACACGCAGAGGACAGCATTTTTGCCTTCAGCAGAGATTATCTCGACTCGCTGGGAACTCTTACCGCCAACGGAACGGTAGCTGATTCGAGGAGCTCGGGCTTTGCATACGGGGACGTATTTTATCTTCTTGACGGTGAGTCGCTACACTCGCTCGACTGCTACGGCAATTTTCACACTCTGACCGAGGGCGACTCGAGGATATACGTGCCGACGACCTACATAAACGGCGAGGAGTACGAGCAGAGAAATCTGCTTACGAACAGCTTTTGCGAGAAATACACTATTGCCGACCCCTCGAGATACAGCTACGGAACTCCCGAGCTCGTCTATACGGTTACCGACCCCGACAAGCTCTGGTGCGCCGTGTCGGGCATAAAAACGGGCTACACGGGTACGGTTTACATTCCTAAATTCGCCGATATAGCCGGCACGGCCTACGAGGTACGCGAGATAAGCGAAAGCGCTCTGCAAGACCAATACGGAATAACCGGGGTGATAATGGCAAACGGCATAAGGAGCATAGCAAACAATGCCTTCCAAGGCTGCTCCGGTATGACCTTCGTCGTGATACCCGACACTGTAACGTCTATCGGCAGCTACGCCCTCTCGAGCTGTGCAGAGCTTAAAGACATTTATCTTGGCAGAGGAGTTTCCTACGTTTCGGACTCCGCCTTTGATGCCAGGTCGGGTATAACCGTACATTATGCGGGAACGGCGAACGAATTTTATGAAATCGATGAGCAGACGGCCTTCGTCAATCACACCGTCTTTTGCAACGAGAAATACACGAGCATCTACGTTTCCCTGCCTATAAGCTCAGACGCAGCTGCTATCGACGGCGTATACCTTGACGGTGAGGCGCTGGACTACGAAACGATAACCGAGTCGGGCAGGCCGACCTCGCTCCGCATTACCTTTAACGAGACGTGGGACGCGCTCGGAAAAACGGTAGTGATAAAGGGGACTCTCTCCACCTCGCAGACGTCTACGGAGAAAAAAAGAAAAAGCTTTCTCGACAGCGTTATCGGAAAACGGAAAGGCGGCTTTAGCGCTATAACGAGGTGCACCGTCGCGGTGCTCTTCGACGGCCGTATATTCTACAGCGGAAATCCGAGCTTACCCAATACCGTATTCTTTACCGAGCGTGACTCCACGGGTGAAAACAATCCTCTTTACGTCGGCGCTATGAATTACTTCAACGACGGTCTCGGCGCATATCCCGTAGCCTCTCTGCTCCCCGTGCGCGACTCGCTCGCGGTATTCAAGGGGGGCGACGACGGCGGAGGAAGCATTTTCTACCACACTCCGACAGAAACGGGCGACAGCGTGGTACCGAAGGCATATCCCATAGCCTACGTGCATTCGGGCGTTTCGGCCTACGGCCCGTCGGTATCCTTCCTCGACGACCCTGTTTTTCTCTCACCCGGCGGCCTCTCGGCTCTCGCGGAAAAAAATATAAGCTACGAAAGGAACATCGTCTGCCGCTCGCATAACGTCAATTTCGACCTATTGAAGGAAGACCTGTCGGCGGCGTCGCTATCCGTATGGCTCGGGTATCTCGCGGTATGCACGGAGGGTAATATTTATCTTGCAGACTCCCGCGCTACCTTCCGTCACGAAACGGGAGGCACGGAGTACGAATGGTTCATTCTATCGGGCATCGGATGCTATAAAGAAGATGCAAGGGTCTTTCGATACGATTCGACAGCGCCCGACGGCTACAGCATACACCCCGAGCCCGACAGCGAGGTCAAGGAGACTGTATATTCCGATTATTTGAACGGCGATATGATATACTACACCGAGGAGAACGGCACGCGTTACACCGCATATCCCACGGATGAATGGAGCGGCGGAGTCTTCTCTCCTGCGGTGACGGCAGCCACCTGCGGTGAGCTTCTGCTCTTCGGCACTGCCCGCGGCGAGCTGTGCGTATTCAACAACGACAAGCGCGGAGTACCGCCCGACTCACTCCTTCTTAACAGTGAGTTCGATATAGAGGAGTACCGTGAGCGTATGGGCACGAGGATACACCAGGATTTCTACTACTTCGACCGTCACACGCCAAGATACGGCATAAGGACTAAATTCGACGACTGCGACATTCCCCACCTGGCAAAGAACACGGTGAAAAACTCGCTCGTCGTAAAATGCAAGAGCTACCCCGGTAACAAAATGCACCTCGAGGTCGGTACGGACAAGACAGGCTACAAGGAGATAGCAAGCTTCACGGGCGGTGGACTAGACTTTTCGAGCCTCGACTTCTCTGCCCTCTCCTTCGACCACACGGAGTACACAACCATTCCCTTCCGTGAAAGGGAAAAGGACTGGGTCGAGAAGCAAATTTCCATCTACTGCGACTCTCCCCACTCGCCAATCGGCATACTCTCGATAAGCTACCGCTACACCGTTAAGGGCAATATCAAAAAAAGGTAAATCCGAAACAAAAGTAATTCTTGAAAGGAAGAAATATGTTATCTCAAAAAATACTCGACACCGACGTAAAATCGCTTAAGGTGTCCTCTCTCCCGACGAGGCCGACAAGCTCATCCTCCTACGGTGGCAAGGGCTACACCTCAAGGGATATGAAGGAAGCGTTCGACAGACTCTCCATTTATATAATCGAGCATTACAACTCTCTTTTGGACGATATCGCAGCAGAGCCGGAGGCCTCTATAGCCGCGGCTATGAAGACGGGAATCAGCGACTCCCATACGCTCGCCTCGCTCTTCGGAGATATCGTGAGCGGCGCCTTCGCGAATTATATGACCGTATTCGGCGAGAGCCTCGCCGTCTATCTCGGAGAAATGAGAGAGGAGCTCGACGAAATAAAGTCGAGGCTCGGGTGAAATATATGACAAGAATAGTTTACAAAATTCGCGATGGCTTCGGAGAGATAAGAGAGTGCTCCGGCGATGGGCTCCTGCTCACCGTAGCCATAAAGCCCGACACGGGTGGGTATGTAACGCTCGGAGGCATTACAAAAAGGCTCGCGGACGGTGAGGCTCGCTTCAATCTCGAGCGTCTCTCCGACGGCGACTACACCCCTACTCTCGAGGGCACGGCCTCGGCCGTTCTTGAGCCTGTGCGAAAGCTCTCGGGCAGAGTATTCGCCCTGCCCACTCCCGACTCCAGCATAAGGCGACTTCTCGAGCGAAGCGAGAAAAGCGAGGAAAAAATCAAGAAGCTCGAGGGGCGGCTCGACGAGCTCTTAAGGCTTATCGAGGGCCGTATAATATTCTGATTTCGAAAGGAAAAGCTATGAAAAAAATAACAGCTATCATCTTACTTACATTTATTCTCTCCCTCGGCCTTTCCGTGCTCGCGGGAGCAGAGGGCGCGGGGGAGTCCCCCACACAGGCGGTTGAGCCTTCGGTAGGCGCAGAGAATGCCGATGACGGTACAGAGAGTGCCGATGGCGGCGCAGAGAATGCCGATGGCGGTGCAGAGAGTACCGATGGCGGCAATTTCTTCACTGCGGTCTTCGCGGCCTTCCGCGGCTATCTTCCCGAAATTCTCGGGACGCTCACCTTCATCGGCTCGCTGGTGCTCGCATTCTGCTACAAGCGCGGTCTTCTCCCTCTGGTTAAGGCCTCGCTCTCGGCGCTTTCCGGAGTTGTCGGCGAGGTGAAGAAAAAAGCAGAGGACGGGGAGCTTATATCGCGCGAGCTGAACAACGCCGTTACCGAGAGGCTGGGTGCTGCCGAGGCAGCCCTTTCCTCACTTACGGGGAGTCTTAACGAGCTCTCCGACTCACTCTCGGCGGCAGAGGAACGGTCACTCGACAGGGCGAAGCTCACCGCCGTTTTGACGACGCAGATAGACCTGCTCTACGATATCTTTATGTCCTCGTCGATACCGCAGTTTCAAAAGGAGCTCGTCGGCGAGAGCGTCGCGAGGATGAAGGAGGCGCTCTCCGAAAATGAAGACAGCAAATCTTAAGCTTAAGGTTTTATTCTATTCCGTTGGTATGCTCCTTTGCACCCTGCCCCCTCTTTTGGCAATACTTTCGTTTTTCCCGCTGTGGATAGGCGGCGAGAGTGTTAAGATAGCCTCGGGCTTTACGCTTCTTTTATGCCTTTTGGCTCACGTCCCGCTTATCAAGTTTGTGAAGAGGATTTTAAGCTCCGGGGCGAGCTACTCTATGTGGCTTATTATGTTTTTGTGCTTTTTCGTCCTTGAGAATATAGCATACGAGATGACCGTAATATCCTTCGCGGGATTTATAGGCAACCTGCTCGGAGCTGTTTTCTTCAAGCTGGCGGCGAGATACGGAGGCAGGAATGAAGAACAGCTTTGATGCGTCTTTACTCGACACGGGTGCCGCTATGAAGCGTGGCTACTCTCTCCTTCTTGAAAACGTGGGAAAGACCGTGGCCTTCATAACGGGTGTTGTGGTAACTCTCGTTACCTTCACCGAGATAGGCTTCCTCGACTTCCGTGCGGCGAGCTTTACGACTACGGTT
Source organism: Clostridia bacterium (assembly GCA_017453365.1). Lineage (GTDB taxonomy): Bacteria > Bacillota > Clostridia > Oscillospirales > CAG-272 > UBA1740. Next base: position 7,841 of record JAFTKH010000007.1, on the reverse strand, counting down.
CTCGTTATGCTTCTCGCGTCGTATATTATCTACTTTTCCCTCGAGGACGCGGGGGAAAAGCTCGGGCGTGAGAGCGAGGAATACAGGCGGAGCGAGGAGAGCTACAAAAAAGCGAAGGAGCGCCTCTCGGGCGCGGATATAACGAGGCTCCGCGAGTTTCTCTCATCCTACTCCGAGGAAGAGCTCGCCTTCAGGCGTAGGAGCTACCTGTTCGGCTTCGGCTACTCCGCAGCGGATTACGAGGCCTACCTCGGCGGTGCGAGGCCGTCGAAGAGGGCTGCGCGGATATTCGGCAAGGCAAAGAAAATGAAGCCCGTCGCGATAACCCCGAAGCAGCTTTTATCAAAGGAACGCTTCGAGCATCGCTCGGAGCTTTCAAATCCCGAGGGACGTAAGCTTTTGCGGCTTATTTTAAAGCTTATCCCCACGACGGTCTGTATGATATTCACAGTATCGCTTATGCTGGGTGCAAAGGAGGGTATGACGCGCGAGTTCATCATCGAGAGCATTCTCAAGCTCTCGGCACTCCCGATAATCGGTCTTCGCGGCTATGCGGAGGGCTACAGATATGCGAAAGAGGAGCTTCCGCTCTGGCTCGACACGAAGACTCGGCTCATCGACGCCTTTCTTCGCAGCTGACCGCTCATCATAACGTCCCGACATCGGTTGACAAGCACTGCTTTTTATGATAAAATAGCATAAACAAAGGGGGTGAGGCTATGACTTTATATGACGGCGGCGTCCGCATAAGCGTCGCGGAGCTCGTCGCTATATCCAGGCGTAGGCTCGCCCCGATAAGCTCGCACGGCGGAGTGCGCCGCCCGAGGCCAGACGAAAGGGAGGACGGCGGAAAAACCCGCGAGCTCACCTGCGAGATACCCTCGCCAATAGGCGCTCTTACCCTTTTCGGAGCTCCCGATAAGATATCGGGAGATGAGCTCACGCGCACAGTCGCACTTGCCGACGGCGCGTCGGCTCCCGATGCGGAGCTGAAAAAGCAAACGCGCGGCGAGCTCTTTATCCTCGGCTATATGCTGGCAAAGGAAACGGGCGCTGACAAAATAAGGCTGACCGCCGTTTACCTCGTCGCGGGCGGCAAGGAGGCTGTCAGCGAAGGCGAGGAGGTGAGTCTTTCACTCCTTCAAAAATTCTACGGCTCCTGTCTCTCCGCTCTCGAGCGCTACGGCGCTCCCGAGCTTGACCGAGTCAGCCGCCGTATGTCCACCCTAGCCTCTGTCAAATTTCCCTACAAGGAGGTGCGCGACGGGCAGAGCGAGCTCGTTCGCCAGGTGTACAGAAGCATAGCGCGCGGCGGCGAGCTGTTCGTATCCGCGCCGACGGGAACGGGAAAGACGGTTTCGGTCATCTACCCCGCGATACGTGCCCTCGGCGACGGAAGATGCGAGCGAGTATTCTACCTTACGCCGAAGACTACGACGGCAAGGGCCGCGGCAGAGTGTCTGTCTCTTCTCGCAGGGTACGGCGCCGATACGAGAGCCGTCATAATAAGCGCAAAGGAGAGGATATGCGAAAGGGGCGCGGTGTGCAAGACAGACCCCGACGCCTGCAAGAGAAGCAGGCAGGGTAAGCTCTCCGATGCCGCCCTCGCGCTCTCGGCGCTCGGCAAAACGGTTATAGGGGAGTCTGACATACGCTCTGCGGCGGAGCAATTTAACGTATGCCCCTACGAGCTCTCACTCACGTACTCCGAGCTATGTGAATTCATCATCTGCGACGTTAATTACGTTTTCGACCCCGGGGTATACTTGAGGAGATTTTTCGACCTCGGCGGAAAATACGCGCTTCTCGTCGACGAGGCTCACAACCTTGTCAACAGGGCGCGGGAGATGTATTCGTCGGAGCTCTCGACGGACGAGCTCTCCGCTCTCTCCGACACGGGAGAGCCCCTCGGTATAACGCGTGACTTTCGCGAGGCATTGGCTGCTTGCCGCGACGGGCTTTACTCGCTTCTCCACCCCTATCTTCGGGAGAATTTGAGGCTAGGGGACGACGGGCGTGAGCTCGCGGCGCAGCATCTATCGGAAATCCCCTACGAAATGTACGGTATTGTTGACAATTTATTCGCCTTAACCGAGGACGAGCTTATGCGTTCAATACGCTCGGGCGGAGAAAAAAAGAGCGCACGGGTGGCACTTATTAAGGAATTTCACCGCAAGATATCGAAATTAAGGACGGTAATACAGCTTTATGACGAGGGCTTCAAGCTTCTTCTGTTTTTAGAGGGCGGCAGCCTTCGTATCAAGCTGCTCTGCATAGATACGGGGAAAGTGCTTCGCGAGAAGCTGCGCCGCGTTTTCGCTACCGTATTTTTCTCTGCTACACTCGAGCCCGAGGACTACTACCGAGATGCACTGGGCGGCAGGAGGGACTCCGACCGTATAAGCGTAAAATCGCCCTTCGACCCCTCGTCGCTCTCGGTTACTATTATGGACAAGATAAGCACGAGACGCCAGGAGCGCGAGCGCACGCTCGGTGCTGTGTGCCGTGTTATCGCGGCAACCCTCTCTGCAAGGCGCGGTCACTATATGGTCTACGCGCCCTCGTTCGAGTATGCGGAAATGCTACACCGTGCGTTCTCGGCAAAGTACCCGAAGATAAAGGCGATACTCCAAACACCCGATATGACACGGTCGGAGAGAAGCGCATATCTTCGCTGCTTCGACGAGGCCAGGGAGAGCTATCTTATCGGCTTTTCCGTGATGGGAGGTATATATTCCGAGGGCATAGACCTCGCGGGTGACAGTCTCATCGGCGCTATAGTCGTCGGGATAGGTATGCCTCGGATATCATACGAGGGCGAGGCTATTGCCGAGTATTACGAGGACAAGCTCGAGGCAGGAAGGCAGTACGCCTACGTATACCCCGGTATGAACAAGGTTTTTCAGGCTGCGGGCAGAGTCATAAGACGGGAGGATGACAGGGGCGTTATAGTGCTCATCGACGACCGCTTTGACGACCCGATATACAAAAAAAGCATCCCCGGCCTATGGCGAGGGATGCGCTACTGCTCCGACCCGAAGGAGCTTCGGGTGATACTCGACAGCTTCTGGCGCCGAGTGGACGGAGAAAAATAGACAAAAGGTTCAAATCTCATTAAGAATTCAATAAAATCATGGCAAAAACGAAGAAGTGCCGTGAAAAATACGGATTTAGCAAATTCTGAATGAGACTAAACCTCGGTCCTAACGGATTTAGAAGAGGCTTTTTCATTAGAGGCCTCTTCCTTTTTTTATTTCGCTTATGCCTAAATGCGACAGCACCTTTTTATTAGGTCGGGTACTCTTGCACAAGGCCGAGGGTAAGCTCGGTAGAGATTTTCGCCGCGCGGGGCAGAAATTCTGAGTAGTCCATAGATGCATCGCCGTCGGCGCTGTCCGATATCGCACGGACTACGACGAAGGGGGTCGAGTTAACGTATGCGGTCTGTGCTATAGCGCCACCCTCCATTTCGCACACGTCCGCGCTAAAGGCTTCATATATTGCCCTCTTATCGTTCGGGCTGCAAACAAATCTGTCACCCGTAGCGACGGTGCCTACGCGGAAGGAGACCTTCATTTTCTCCGCAAGGGACGAGAGAATGCTCACCGCCCTTTCATCAGAGGAAAAATATATCTTGTTTATCCCCGATATAAGCCCCTTCGGGTCACCGAGGGGGGAGGTATCCATATCGTGCTGAACCACGCGCTCGGCAAAAACTATATCAAGAGGGCGAAGCTCTCCCGAAATCGCTCCGCCGACCCCGGTGTTTATAATCAGACGGGGGGAGTATTTCAGTATCATAGCCTCTGCGGCGAGGGCAGCAAAAACCTTTCCCACTCCCGAGGTTGCGACAGCCACACGCTTTCCCAAGAGGATACCCGTGTAGAATTTTATTCCGCTGACGCACTCGGAGGCGGGCGAGGAGAGCGAGGAGATTATCGCCTCAACCTCTGCCGTCATAGCGCCAATTATACCTATATCGCAGACATTACTCATAGCCGCTCCTTAATACTCAAAGGTGTTTTCACGTGATTTCAGAATTTCAAGATATCTTTTACACTCTCGCCTTGCCGACTCGACGTCGAGATTACGGTAATTACCGCACTCGCGGCGCTCGGCGCCCGGCATATCGCCCGTATGGGCAATTATTTTCTCTAGCGTATCGAAAACCACGGCGAGGGTCTCACTGTTATCGGCGTCTCTGACAAGGAGGTAAAAGCCAGTCTGACAGCCCATAGGCCCGAAATAAATCACGCGGTCGGCAATAGCACTGTTTCGTACGTAGGTGGCGAACAGGTGCTCGACCGAATGCATAGTCAAATTATCCATATAATCGCCCTTATTCGGTACACGGGTCCGCATATCGTAGGTCGTGACGTCCCCGTCGATGCGGGAGACGTATATACCCTCGGTAATAAGATCGTGGTCTACCGAAAAGGATGCGATGCGTCGAAGGCTCTCCATCAGAACTTAATTCTCTCGAGGATATAGTCCTTAACCTCGGAGAGCGGGATTCTCACCTGCTCCATAGTATCTCTGTCACGGACGGTAACGCAGCCGTCGTTTTCGGTGTCGAAGTCGTAGGTGATGCAGAAGGGAGTGCCTATCTCGTCCTCGCGGCGGTATCTCTTACCGATAGAGCCGGTTTCGTCAAAGTCAACGGGGAACTCCTTCGCAAGCTCGTCGTAAAGTGAGAGCGCCTGCTCCGAGAGCTTCTTCGAAAGAGGAAGAACTGCCGCCTTCACCGGTGCGAGAGCGGGATGAAGGTGAAGAACGGTACGAACGTCTCCCTCGGAGAGAGTCTCCTCGTCGTAAGCGTCGACGAGGAAGGCAAGAGCAACTCTGTCAGCACCGAGCGAGGGCTCGACAACGTAGGGCACGTAGTGCTCGTTCGTTTCCTGGTCGAAATAGGTCAAATCCTTACCCGAGTGATTTCCGTGCTGAGTAAGGTCATAATCGGTTCGGTCTGCGATACCCCAAAGCTCGCCCCAGCCGAACGGGAAGAGGAACTCAAAGTCGGTCGTAGCCTTCGAATAGAAGCAGAGCTCCTCGGGGTCGTGGTCGCGAAGACGGAGATTTTCAGCCTTCATACCGAGGTCAAGAAGCCACTTGTAGCAGAAATCCTTCCAATACTTAAACCACTCGAGGTCGGTGCCGGGCTTACAGAAAAACTCAAGCTCCATTTGCTCAAACTCACGGGTGCGGAAGACGAAATTACCGGGAGTTATCTCGTTTCTGAAGGACTTACCAATCTGTGCAACGCCAAAGGGAAGCTTCTTTCTCGCCGAGCGCTGTACCGCAGGGAAATTAACGAAAATACCCTGCGCGGTCTCGGGACGGAGATAAACGGTGTTCGTGCTGTCCTCGGTAACGCCTATGAAGGTCTTGAACATAAGATTGAATTTCTTTATGTCGGTAAAGTCGCTGCCGCCGCACTCGGGGCATACTATTCCCTTTTCGCGGATGTAATCCGCCATTTCGGCAAAGGTCCACGAGGCGGGATTGTCGTTCGTGCCGTTTTGGAACGCATAGTCCTCGATAAGCTTGTCCGCTCTGTGACGGGCCTTACACCCCTTACAGTCCATAAGAGGGTCGGAGAAGCCGCCGACGTGTCCCGATGCCACCCACGTCTCGGGGTTCATTATTATAGCAGAGTCAAGTCCGACGTTGTATCTCGACTCCTGTACGAATTTCTTCCACCAAGCGCGCTTTACGTTATTCTTAAATTCAACGCCGAGGGGGCCGTAGTCCCAAGAGTTGGCAAGACCGCCGTATATCTCCGAGCCGGGGAATATAAAGCCGCGGGTCTTACAAAGCGCAACCACTTTTTCCATTGTCTTTTTGCTGTTTTCCATTTTTATATCTCCATAGTGTAAATAATTATTTGCATATTTCTATTATTTTTCCGTAGATTATACCGCCTTTATGTGACACGGGTGCTATTTTCACAAGCTTTCCCGACAGGCCGCGCTCCGCCTCGGCACGCACCTCGACGTACGAGTCCGAGTGAGCGGTGTAGACACCGCGGGTCTCGCTCTCAAGAATACAGATAAGCGGCTCACCGTCCAAGACGAGCTCCTCTAAAATGCTGTCGGTCACCGCCCCCTGCACCGCCGAAAGCTCACGCGAGCGTGAGCGCTTTATGTCCTCGGGTATCTGTCCCTCGAAGCTCCACGCGGGGGTATTCTTCCTTCTGGAATACGCGAACACGTGAGAGTCAAGCAGGCGCGCGCGCCTCACAAAGTCGGCGGTGAGGGCAAAATCTGCGTCGCTCTCACCCGGGAAGCCGACCATAAGGTCGCTTGTAAACTGTGCCCTCGGAAAAAGCTCTCTCAGCCTTTCGATATTACAAAGAGCCGTATCTCGCGTATACCTTCGCTTCATTCTGCGAAGGACACTGTCGGAGCCGCTCTGCATCGATATATGAAAATGCGGTACGAGTATTTTTGTGCCCGAGATTTTCTTCGCAAAATCCGCACCGACAAGCTCGGGTGCGAGCGAGCCGAGCCGTATTCTCCGAACGCTTCTGCGTGCATCAAGCTCGCATATAAGGTCGGCGAGGTCGTAACCACCCCCGAGGTCTCGTCCGTATGACCCAATCTCAATACCCGTCAGTACAACCTCGAGAGTTCCGCGCTCTCTCTGCCCCTCAACCTCTCGGATAACATCCTCTCTTGCCTTCGAGCGGACGCGTCCTCTGGCATCGGCTATGGCGCAATAGGTGCACTTACATTCGCAGCCATCCTCTATTTTAACGTATGCTCTGGTTCTCGGAGCTCCGGTGACACACATGGGCTCAAAGCCAACCCGCGAGAGGTCGGAAATCGAAACGAAGCTGCCCCCACGGCCTCTCTCAAGCCGCTCGATAACTCTGTCTACGACCCCGAGCTTACCGTCCGTGCCGAGCACGATATCGACGCCGGGGATGGCGAGGACCCCCTCGGAGTCCCTCTGGCTGTAGCAGCCGACGACGGCTATTACGGCACTCGGATTTCGCGTTATCGCGCGCCTTATTATCTGGCGCGACTTTCTGTCGCTCTCCTGTGTAACGGTACAGGTGTTTATCACGTAAGCATCGGCCACGTCCTCGTAGGGTACTACCTCGAGGCCGCGGCGAGAAAACTCCTCGGCTATTGCCTCGGTTTCGTACTGCGAGACCTTACACCCGAGCGTATAAAGGCCAACTCTCATCACTCTTTCGAATAGACGGACGGGTGGAGCACGCCGACGTACGGAAGCGCTCTGTATTTCTCGTCGTAATCGAGGCCGTAGCCGACGACGAACTCATCGGGTATCTCCGTGCCGCAGTAGTCGGGAGTAAACTCGACCTTACGGCGCGAGGGCTTATCGAGGAGAGTGCAGGTTCTGACACTCTTCGCGCCCTTACCAATCAGATATTTTTTCAAATAGGAGAGCGTAACTCCGCTATCTATTATGTCTTCAATTATGAGTATATCGCACTTATCTATATCGGGGCGCAAAAGGTCAAGGTGTATGTTGACGTTACCCGTCGTCTGGGTTCCCGCACCGTATGACGAAACCTTCATACAGTCAATCTCGAGGGGAACCGTCACCTTTTTCATAAGGTCACCCATAAATACTATCGAGCCCTTAAGAATACAAAGCAGGACCAGCTGACAGTCCTCGCCAGCGTAATCCCTGTCAATTTCAGCGGCAATACGCGTAGTGATGCTGTCAATTTCCTCTTCGGACACGAGCACCTTTTCAATTTCACACCGATTTCCATCCATACAGCAAGACTCCGTTGTCTATAAAATATATAAGAACATTTTAGCAGATAAGCAGTGAAAAGTCAATATAAATATAAATATAAATATTTT
>JAFTKH010000006.1 GCA_017453365.1 Clostridia bacterium | reverse complement strand
TCCCTCGAATTGTTGAAATCCAGTTTCCTGTATGTGACGGATATTCGCCTGCGGCGAAGATACCGCGGCGAGCGCGGTATGCGAACCGGTTTCGCGGCGCTACCGCTTGCAAAACCTGCACCGAAGCGAGAGTAGCAGCTCAAGACACCCCCGTTAGTGCAAACATTTCGAGAAAACAAAGCCATATAAAAAACCAAAGCCCCGAGGGTATTCCCTCGGGGGTGTCTGGAGCTGCTACCCGGATTCGGACCGGGGACCTCATCCTTACCAAGGATGTGCTCTACCAGCTGAGCCATAGCAGCATTCGTCCGAGGATATTTCCCCGTGACGCTGACTATTATATCAAATGTTTGAGAGTTTGTCAATACTTTTTCACAAAAAATTCGGTACTGTTTTAACTTCGGCAGGCTTTTCACATCTTTTCAAAGCAATGATAGCGAACCTCACCTATCAAGGCAATCATTTTCCATAGCGCTGATGAAGCCCGACGGAGTAAAGAATTTATAATCTCCAACGCACTCGCCCGTTTCAAACGGCTTTATTATCCCTCTGTCAACGTCGGATACGTATCCGGGACCGTGTATGCTCCTGCCGCGGCTGCCGCCGCCCGTAACTGCCGCGCGAAGCACTACCGCAGTGGGAAGTGTTCCACCGTCACCGTCGTCGGGAGCCGTGTCCGTACGTCCGTAATTTATGTACAGCCGCTTCGGCATAGGCGAGAATACGACGAGCTTCTTCGCGTCCGACTCGAAGGTATACTCTGTATCGGTCATTATATGAAAGAGTGTTATTTTAAGGAAGGAAACCGTTCGCTTTTCGGTATAATACCCATCGGGGCTTATATAGACGGGGCGACCCCGCTGTTTTATCGACGCGAGCCTTACGGCGTAGCACTTATCTCCCTTCGATATTGTGAAGCTAGCACCCGGGCGGTATACTACAGACGACCTTATAGGGTTATTAACACCGCTGACACACCAACCGCGCTCGGCGGCAGACCGCACGAACGCACGATAGAATTTTCGTCTTCTTCCGAGCGTCAGAATATTTCTTACAACAAACGGAACTGTTACGATGACCAAAGCTAGCGGAATTATCCACGGCTGCTCGCCGAGAAGTCCAAGTGTAAACACCAGTGAAACGAAGAGCATTATAACCGTCGGCAGTGCCACCGACGACACCGCGTATATCGCAAATATCTTAAGAAGCTCCAAAAACAATCTTAAATTCGGACGTGTGAGCTTATCCATTTTTTCCCTCTCACCCGTTCGCGCAACTATCCACCATTTATGCGCCGAGGTCTTCGCAAGGAATGACAAAACCACCATAGTGGGGCACACTATAGCTCCCTTTAATAAATAGAGCGTTCCTTCGCCGAGAGCGAAGGTGTCACGAAATACCGCCATCAAATACGCGTATCCAAGTTCATACGGTAAAACAAATGCTAAAAATACCGTCGCTGACACGTCGCATATCAGCTTTAGCCGCAAGCTCCTCTCACCAAAGCTTACGGCAATATCCGAGCGAAGGCTATACACCTCTCCCGAAGTCTTCAAAAAAACCGACCTGCTCCGAAGGTCATACAGCTCAAACGAACGCACGACCGAGTAAAACGGCAGAACAAGCGCAAACGAGCTTATCGCATACACATTAGCTATCGGTATATGCAGCTCTCTGACAAATCCAGTCGCAACCAGTACGAACACCGACGACGTAGCAACCGATACGAAAAGAAACGAGATATATTGCAAAAGTGAGCGCAACAAAACAAACCCGACCTCTCGCCTGTCTATTTTCATTGCGCTCACCTCTTCTTCTTGTAAAACAGCTCCCGAGGAAACCACGGGAGCTATTATCTTTTTAATCTTTGAATATTGTGCGAAAAGCGTCGTTATTCATTCAGAAGCCGTATACGAATACGGCGAGAGAAGGAAAACAGCGGTTTGCCCCGAAATTTAACGGTCAAAATTATTTGGCGTAGTCAACGGTGCGCGACTCTCTTATCACACTAACCTTAATCTGTCCGGGATAATCGAGCTCACCCTCTATCTTCTTCGCTATGTCGCGGGCAAGAATCTTCATCTTGTCGTCATCGACAAGCTCGGGCTTAACCATAATTCTTACCTCGCGGCCTGCCTGAATTGCAAAGGTCTTCTCAACACCCTCAAAGTCGCCCGCTACTTCCTCAAGCTTCTGAAGGCGCTTAATATAATTCTCTACGTCCTCACGGCGCGCACCGGGTCTTGCTGCGCTTATAGCGTCAGCCGCCTGAATTATAAAATCAAGCGCGCTCTTTGCCTCAACGTCACCGTGGTGAGCCTCGATAGCGTGGATAATATCCTTATGCTCGCGGTATTTCGTCGCAATTTCAACACCAAGCTGAATGTGCGAGCCCTCTGCCTCGGCGGTCACAGCCTTTCCGATATCGTGGAGCAATCCCGCTCTCTTCGCCATAGTTACGTCCACTCCGAGCTCGTCCGCAAGGACACCCGCAAGCATAGAAACCTCAATAGAATGACGAAGCGCATTCTGACCGAAGGACGTACGGAATTTCATTCTTCCGAGCAGCTTTATAAGCTCGGGGTGAAGACCGTGAACTCCCGTCTCGAATATAGCGCGGTCGCCCGCCTGCTTAATGGTATTGTCAACGTCGCGGCGAGCCTTCTCTACCATCTCCTCAATTCTCGCAGGATGGATACGGCCGTCACTCACAAGCTTCTCAAGCGCAATACGCGCTATCTCACGTCTTACAGGGTCAAAGCCCGAAACGGTGATAACGTCGGGGGTATCGTCAATGATAAGGTCAACGCCCGTCAGCGTCTCGATAGTCCTTATGTTCCTACCCTCTCTACCGATAATTCTTCCCTTCATTTCATCGGACGGAATCTGAACGGTAGATATGGATATTTCACTCACGTGGTCAGCGGCACAGCGCTGAATAGCAAGCGAAAGAATATCCCTCGCCTTCGCATCCGCCTCGTCACGGAATTTCTCCTCGTATTCGGAAATTTTCATCGCGGTCTCGTGCTGCATCTCTTCGTCAAGACGGGAAACAAGCTCGGCCTTTGCCTCATCTGCAGTCATTCCCGCTATCTTCTCTATCATACCGAGCTGACGCGAGAGCACTGCCTCAACCTCCGCCTTAAGCCTGTCCTGCTCGGCGTGCTTTTCCGACAGAACCTGCTCTTTTCTCTCGAGTCCCTCGATTTTCGCATCGAGAGTCTCCTCCTTCTGCTGGAGTCTGCGCTCCTGGCGCGAGACCTCTTTACGGCGCTCCTTGATATCAAAATCCGCCTCACGCTTAAGCTGGAATATTTCCTCCTTCGCGGCTATAACGGACTCTTTCTTCGCGCTCTCCGCATTCTTGATAGCATCCTCAAGAATATGTCTTGCCTGCGCCTCGGCAGACCCGAGCTTCTTCTCGGCGGTCATGCGGCGGATGAAAAATCCTATACCGAGACCCACGGCCAATGCTGCAACGGCAATTATTACAACAATTACAACAGGTACCAAAATACACCTCCCTCTGATTACTTTTTGTAACCGGCATCGCCGGGACTCAAAAGAGCCCGACTGTAAATTTGTTATTATATGATATGTCTATAAGCACACAGGTTTCCCCATATTAGTAATCATACACTTATATTATATAATAAGGAAATATCAAAGTCAAGAAAAAATTTTATCATCACCGACAGAACATCAAGACGGAAAAACGGCAAAAAATGACAGAAATACCGCCCGATAAGCAGAATAAACAGGCCATTTTCGGGTTAATTTAAAAATATCTGTTAGCACTTGGCACCTTCAACGGACAAATATTAACAAATTGTTCACAAGATTTTATTTCCCGACTATTGACAATTAGCTTGAAAAAGTATATATTATTGATGTAGAAATTAGCACTCCGAGCGTTTGAGTGCTAAAATCCCGAGTGAAAGGTGGTAGCCGAGTGGACGATTCAAGACTTACTCCCCGCAAGATACAAATTTTGAAGGCGATAGTTGATGCGCATATTTCTCACGGCGAGCCCGTAGGCTCGAAATACATCTCGCAGGACGTTGCCATCACCTGTTCTCCTGCGACGATAAGAAACGAGATGGCAGAGCTCGAGGATATGGGATATCTCATTCAGCCGCATGCCTCCGCAGGCAGGGTACCGTCAGAGCTGGGCTACCGTCTGTACGTTGATGCGCTTATCAATCAGTACAGCGTAACAAAGGCGGAGATAGACGAAATAAACGAAAGACTGCGCTACAAGCTCACGGAGATGGACGAAATTCTCTCCGAGGCATCGCGGCTCGCAGCATCGTTTACGGATTACACGGGTATAGCCTTTAAAGCAGGGGCAAACAAAGCGAGAGTTCGCCGCTTCAACAGCGTGTACCTCGGAGCGAGAGATTTTCTTCTCGTTATGTCCTTCGACGGCGATATAGTCAAGTCAAAGACGATACACCTTCCCTTCTCCATTACGGAAGATACGGTACGCCGCTTCACAGAGGCTCTTAATATTTACGTTATCGGCCTCACGGGCGACGAGATATCGATGCCCGTGATAGTACGGCTCGAAGCACTTATGGGTGCTAACAGCGCTATGGTGCATCCCGCAATAAAGGTGATATACGAGGCTATGAGCGAGCTCGACACCGCAGACGTCAAGCTTGACGGTATAACGAAGCTTCTTCAATACCCCGAGTATTCGGACGTCGAAAAGCTCCGAAGCCTGCTCGGCGTGCTTGAGGAGAAGGATAAGCTTCTCGACGTTATACAGAATCATTCCACCACCGACGACGGCATACACGTTTATATAGGAGCCGAAAACGACTCGGACGTTATGAGGAACACGACACTGATTTTCCGTAACATCACAGTCGGGGGCAACACGCTGGCGGTCGGTGTCATAGGCCCGAGAAGAATGAATTACTCGAAGGTCATCGGAATGATAAACCAGCTCGCGAGCGGAATCGACAGAATGCTCAGTGACGCGGGGAACGAGGGACTTCCCTCGGGAGATAGTAAGAGGAAAGAGTAGACAAAATGGAAGAGAACAAGAACGCAAAAGACGAGGAGCTTTTTACAAACGAGCCCGAGCTCATAACAAAAAAAAGAGCAAAGACGAAGACCGAAGAAGCCAAAGACGAGCCGAATGAAAAAGAGGAGATCTCCGAGCTCGATAAGCTTAAGAAAAAGGTGGCGGAGCTCGAGGAAGAAATCAAAATAAGAGATGACAAATATCTGCGAATGGCGGCAGAGTATGACAACTTCAGACGCCGTTCGAGAGAGGAGCGCGACGCCGTCTACGGTACGGCTATGGCCGACACCGTCTCGGAGCTTCTCCCCATAATAGACAATCTCGAACGCGCTGCCGGCTTCGACGGAGACAAGGTTGCGGAGGGACTCAAGATGATCTCTGCATCGGTTGCGGCAGTTTTCGAGAAGCTCGGAGTTGAAGCCTTCGGCGCACCGGGGGACACCTTCGACCCGAATCTTCACAACGCAGTAATGCACGAGGAAAACGAAGAGAAAAACGAAGGCGAGATAACAGAGGTTTATCAAAAGGGTTACAAAAAAGGCAACCGCATCATACGCTTCGCTATGGTGAAATCCGCAAATTGACAACTACAGTTCACATTAGGCTTTTCTGCCGCGGAAGCATTTCATAAAACGCGGTGTTTAAATACGTTATAAAAATACTATATATCCCAAGGAGGAAATTAAAATGGGAAAAATTATCGGAATTGACCTTGGTACTACCAACTCGTGCGTAGCCGTCTTCGAAGGCGGCGAGCCTATCGTTATAACCAACCCCGAGGGAGCGAGAACCACTCCCTCCGTAGTAGCCTTCACCAAGGGTGGCGAAAGACTCGTAGGACAGGTTGCAAAGCGTCAGGCGGTTACCAACCCCGACAAAACCGTTATGTCCATAAAGAGAGATATGGGTACTGACAAGAAGGTGGATATAGACGGAAAGAGCTATACTCCCCAAGAGATATCCGCTATGATTCTTCAGAAGCTGAAGGCTGATGCGGAGGCATATCTCGGCACTACCGTTACCGAAGCTGTTATCACCGTTCCCGCATACTTCACCGACGCACAGCGTCAGGCTACCAAGGATGCAGGTAAGATAGCAGGTCTTGAGGTAAAGAGAATTATCAACGAGCCTACCGCTGCGGCACTCGCATACGGTATGGATAAAGAAGAGAGCCAGAAGATCATGGTCTTCGACCTCGGCGGCGGTACGTTCGACGTATCCCTGCTCGACATCTCCGACGGCGTTTTCGAGGTTCTCGCAACAGCAGGTAATAACAAGCTCGGCGGCGACGATTTTGACGCAAGAATAGTCGACTGGATGGCAGACACCTTCGCACGCGAGAACGGCGGTCTCGACCTTCGCCGCGACAAGATGGCTCATCAAAGACTCCGCGATGCAGCAGAGAAAGCAAAGATAGAGCTCTCGGGCGTTATGTCTACGGAGATATCCCTTCCCTTCATCACCGCTGATGCGACCGGCCCGAAGCATTTCGAGGCAAGCCTCACAAGAGCAAAGTTCGACGAGCTCACTCATGACCTCGTAAGAGCTACTATGGAGCCTACCGAGAAGGTTCTCCGTGATGCAGGAATCTCCGCATCCGCAGTATCGAAGGTACTCCTCGTCGGCGGCTCGACCAGAATCCCCGCAGTCCAAGAAGCAGTTAAGAAATTTATGGGCAAGGATCCCTTCAAGGGCATTAACCCCGACGAGTGCGTTGCTATCGGCGCGGCTATTCAGGGCGGCGTTCTCGGCGGCGACGTTAAGGACGTTCTTCTTCTCGACGTAACCCCCCTCTCGCTCGGTATTGAAACCATGGGCGGCGTATTCAACAAGATAATCGAGCGTAATACAACCATCCCTGTAAAGAAGAGTCAGGTATACTCCACAGCGGCAGACGGTCAGACCTCTGTTGAAATCCACGTTCTCCAGGGCGAGCGCGAGATGGCGGCAGGAAACAACACTCTCGGAAGATTTATCCTCGACGGAATTCCCGCAGCACCCCGCGGAGTTCCCCAGATAGAGGTCACCTTCGATATCGACGCTAACGGTATCGTCAACGTTACCGCCTGTGATAAGGGCACCGGCAAGGAGCAGCACATTACCATTACCTCGTCGACAAATATGTCAAAAGAGGATATAGACAAGGCAGTCCGCGAGGCAGAGCAGTTTGCCGAGGAGGACAAGAAGCAGAAGGATGCGGTCGAAGCGAAGAATATGGCCGAGAATATGATATTCCAGACCGAGAAGTCTCTCGGCGAGCTCGGCGACAAGGTATCCGACGCAGATAAAGCTCCCGTAACCGCCGCTATAGAAAAGCTTAAGGAAACCGTCAAGAGCGGTGACACCGAGGCTATCAAGGCTGATACAGAGGCTCTCTCGAAGGCATTCTATCCCATAGCAGAAAAGCTCTATCAGCAGGATGCGGCAAACGGCGCAGCACAGGGGGCCGGAGGTACGGGTGCTGACGGCAACTATTACGGAACCGACTCTGACTTCGAGGACAAAACGAACGGTTAATCGACCTGTTTTTAAGGTAAATGCTCGGGGCGTGTCAAAAACACGCCCCGAAAGACCGTACCAGTAAATTTTTAAAGGTAACTGTTTATGGCAGATAAAAGAGATTATTATGAGGTGCTTGGCGTCAAAAAGGGCGCCGGGGCCGACGAAATCAAAAAAGCATACAGAGCTCTTGCCAAGAAATATCACCCCGATATGAACCCGGGTGACAAGGAGGCAGAGGCAAAGTTCAAGGAGGTCAATGAGGCGTACGACGTCCTCTCCGACTCCGACAAGCGTGCGAAATACGACCAGTTCGGTCACGCAGCGTTCGACCCCGCTTCAGGCGGCTTCGGCGGCGGTGGCTTCGGCTTCGACGGCGGCTTCGATTTCTCCGATATTTTCTCTTCCTTCTTCGGCGGCGGTGGCAGCAGAGGACAGTCGAGAAATATGCCGAGAGATGGCGACGACATTTTAGCACGTGTCACGGTAAGCTTCGAGGATGCAGCCTTCGGCTGCCGTCGCGAGGTAAGCTTTTCGCGTGTCGAGGGCTGTCCCGAGTGCGGCACGTCGGGTGCTGAAAAGGGTACTCAACCCGAAACCTGCGCTACCTGCCACGGACGCGGAACGGTTACGGTACAGCAGCAGACGATGTTCGGCTATACGCAGACGCAGAGAGCCTGCCAGAGCTGCCGCGGTACGGGTAAGATAATCAAGACTCCCTGCAAGAACTGTAACGGCAAGGGCTACGTCAAGGTCAACAAGCGCCTCGAGGTCAATATCCCCGAGGGAATTGACAATATGCAGAGAATAGTCCTTCGCGGACAGGGCTCCGCGGGGCGCAACGGCGGTGCGAACGGTGACCTCGTCATCGAGGTAAGAGTAAAGCCGCACGACCTCTTCACAAGAGATGGCAACAACCTCTATATCGAGGTGCCGATAAGCTTTACGGAAGCGGCACTCGGGGCCGAGATAGAGATACCGCTCCTTGGCGGTAAGCGTGAAAAATTCACCATTCCCGAGGGAACACAGTCGGGCACGTCCTTCACTCTTAAGGGTAAGGGAATCGCGGATATCAATAATCCGCGCCGTCGAGGCGACCTTATCTTCACCGCTAATATAGAAACTCCGAAAAATCTCTCTGCAGAGCAGAAGAAAATACTTCGCTCCTTTGCGGAAACGCTCGGCGAAACTCCGAGAGAAAGCAAGGAAGGCTTTTTCAGCAAAATATTCGGAAAGTAGGCTGATTTCTTTCGGCATCACCGAACAAAAACGGCAGGGAAAACAATACCCTGCCGAATCAAATATTTTTTGAGAAAATCAAGAGGCCAGCTCAAATGCAATAAATTTTGTATTTGAGCTGGCCCTCCTTTTTTGTACTCACAGAGAGCGAACGGCGGTTTGTGCCGAAATGCAGTTTTTGAGTAGAATTTTGGGTTCTTCCGACCGACAGTGTAGAACACTACTCCGAGGGAGGAAAACGCAAAATTATACCAAAAATTTAGTACATAGAGCAGGCTGACATATAGCTGTAAAGCTTCTCCCCGTGATTCTGCTCCTCACGCTGAATGTGATTCAAGGTGTCGCGAAGAACGGGGGAGTTAAACTCAAAAACTCCTGTATTGTATACGCTCGAGACGTGCTTCTCCATCGAGAGGGCATCGCGGCAGAGATATGCGTCAGCCTGCTTCTCCTCTTCCGTACCATTGTAGCACTTGCCTGAAAATTTGTCCTCGGCTGCACTCTTGCCGGGCGTGTTCATAGTCACCTCTTCACCGCGGATAATGCGTTCTATTGTCGCAAGATGCTCTGCCTCGGTCGCCTTAATCTCCGAGAAAATCTGCTTCAAGGCGGGGTCGTGCGCCTCGTTTTCATATCTCGTATACTTGAGAATACAGAGCTGCTCCTGTGTCTTCAGGTCAGTGAGAATGTCGTGTTCTTTTGCCGTTAGGGTCATTGTGGTGTACCTCTTTCCTTAGTGATACACCTATTCTTGCCCGGCGCTCCGCTCTTTATTCACTCACCCTCGGGAACTCCGGCGCTAATCAGCTCCGCTTCACCCTTTGGTATAAATACCATCTCGCTTGCGCCCGCAGGACAGAATACCATGTCACCGCGCGACAGCGTCAAGTCACTTATACGCACCTCTCCCTCTATGACGGTTATCGCAAGGGAGGACAAGGAGTCTACAAAAAGCTCCTATTTGTAAATTCGAGTTTGCATTTCGGCACCTTGAAATACTTACACTTCCCTATTTTCTCGCTTTTTCTCATCACGGGGTGCACCCTCACACCTATCGAGCACCTACACCGCCATAGCGTGCTCCCTGTGTCAAGGCTCCTTTCAGCCCTCTTTTATTACATAAAATGTTAATTTTCGATTTAGGGGTTTATTTTTTATATATTTTGTGCTATACTGTTAGGTGGTGAAGTATCACCGCTTACAGGAAAGGATAAGAAAATGAGCAAAAAATGCTGTGAAAATAAAGAGAACCCGAGGCTCAACCGAGTAGGCGGTCAGGCAGTGCTCGAGGGTGTTATGATGAAGGCGGGTAACAAAACCGTTACCACCTGCCGCCGCGAGGACGGGAGTCTCACGGTTACAGAGGCCGAGTTTCACTCGGTCAGAAGGAAACACAAAATACTTAATATACCCATTCTTCGGGGTGTCGTCAATTTCGTCGAGATGTTGATGCTCAGCTTTAGGACACTCAACGTATCGGCCGAGGCTCTCGGTATTGAGGAAGAGGACGGAAAAATTGAAAAATGGTGCAAAAAGCACCTCGGACTAAAGCTCACCGACGTTATTATGGCGATATCCCTCGTGCTTGGCCTTGCGCTCGCGCTGGTGCTCTTTAAAGTTTTGCCGGCTCTTATATCAGACGGCGTGAATTATCTCACTATCTCACTTTTCGAAACCGATATCGGCGCTTGGCGCGCAGTAATAGAGGGTGTTGTCAAAATTTTCATTTTCATCACATACCTTTGGCTCGTATCGCTGATGAAGGAAATAAAGAGAACCTTTATGTACCACGGAGCCGAGCATAAGTCAATCGCCTGCTTTGAGGCCGGTGACGAGCTCACTCCCGAGAATGCTATGAAGCACCGCCGCTTCCATCCCCGTTGCGGCACGAGCTTTATGTTCCTTATGATAGGCCTCGGCATAGTTATAAGCGTTATTATACGCCTCCTTCTGCCTAATCTTCATTTTCTTGCTTACATTGGCATAAGCCTTTTAACGCTCCCTCTCACTATGGGTATCGGCTACGAGGTGCTCATGATTGCAGGAAAGCACGACAATTTTCTCACAAGAGCGATATCCACTCCCGGCCTCTGGGTACAGAGAATAACCACGAGAGAGCCAACGGAAGATATGCTTGAGGTTGCCATAACCTCGCTTAAGTGCGCACTCGCCGACGAGTATCCCGAATTTCGCGAGTTCCGAGACTCGCGCCCGTGGGAGAAACAAAATACCGAAGAAGCACAAAATAAGCCGTCCGCAGACGGGAGCGAAGAGGTCTCGGCATCCGACGTAACGAATACGTCCAACGGAGAAGATGCCGAATGACACTCGGCGAGGCTATAGAAATACTGAAGAGAGCCGGAGTTCCCTCACCCGAACACGATGCAAGGGAGCTCTTCCGTCACGCCGAGGGGCTCACCTTCGGCGTACCAATACCGCACGGCTTTAACTCCGAGCGAGCCTTACCCCTTATAGAGCGGCGGAGGCAGCGTGAGCCCCTCGGATACATTACGGGCGAGGTTGGCTTCTTCCGCGAGAGCTACGAGGTCACCCCCGAGGTGTTAATTCCCCGCCCCGATACCGAAATTCTCGTAGAGTACGCAGTAGCGAATATTCCTGCGGGAGAGCGCTTTGCCGACCTGTGCACCGGCTCGGGCTGTATCGCGGTATCAACCTTGAAAAACACGAAGAACACGACGGCACTCGCCGTAGATATATCGGAGGGCGCGCTCGCCGTTGCTGAAAGAAATGCAAAGAGGGCAGGAGTCCGAGAGCGCCTGACGCTCTCTGTATGCGACCTGCTTTCAGAAAATATACACGAGGACGGAAAATTCTTCGCCGTACTATCTAATCCCCCGTACGTCACGACAGAGGAGTACAAGGGCCTCGAACCGGAAATATATAGAGAGCCGAGCGGTGCCTTTCTCGGCGGCGAGGACGGAACGGTTTTTTACAAAAGACTTCTTCCCTTATCGCTGTCACTCATAAAGTCCGGGGGCTTTATCGCATTTGAGATAGGTGCGTATCAGTCAGATGCGATAATAGGGCTCGCGGAATCCTACGGACTGCCGGCAACAATCCTTCGGGACTATTCGGGACACGACAGAGTCGCGATAATCAAAAAGCAATAACCCAAAACATCCACGCCGCATAAACTGTGGCGAGGTGATGTTAATGAAAAAGCATATAGCACTACTCTTCGGCGGGAGGGGCAGAGAGCACGATGTCTCCGTCGCAGGTCACGCGACGCTTCGCCGATATCTCAACTGTGAAAAATACAGAGTGACCGACGTTTTCATAGATAAAAACGGAGATTTTTACATAGAAGATGCAGACAAGGAGAAATATCCAACCTTTCCCGTCAGACTTATGGGGCGGGGAGGCTTTCTCTCGGGGGCATCTCTCATAACGCCCGATGCTGTCTTTCCGCTTTTGCACGGCGACTTTGGCGAGGACGGCAAAATACAGGGACTTCTCGAATGTACGGGACTGCCCTTCGTCGGTGAAGGTACGTCGGTCGGTGCTCTTACGTCAGACAAGGCCTATACGAAGGCCATGGCAGAGCGGCTCGGAATTCCCGTTGCGCCCTATGTCACATTCAGAAAAAGCACGCCCGCCGAGGAAGCGGAGCGTATTTCCTCATCTGCCCTCGACTATCCTATGTTCATAAAGCCAACGGGCCTCGGTAGCTCTGTCGGAGCAAAAAAAGCCGACTCGAGAGAGCATTTCATTTCCGCATACAACGCCGCCTCAGAGCTCGGCGACGTTATCGTCGAGGCTCTTATAGAGAATAAAAGAGAGCTCGAATGCGCATTTCTATACTATAGAGGAGAGAGCGTCGTAACCCCGCCCTCGGAGATACTCTGCGAGGGTACGTATGGCTACCGTGAAAAATACAAGCTCGGTACGAAAACAGAAACCGTAGCGCGTGTAGACGGTGAGACCTCCGCGCTCGCCCGAGAATATTCAAGGCGGCTTGCAAAGGAAATAGGCATTTTCTCACTCTCGAGAATAGATTTCTTCCTCTCAGGCGATAAGCTAATCTTCAACGAGATAAATACGCTTCCGGGACTTACCGACGACAGTATGTATCTAAAGATGCTCCGAGCCTACGGCTTTTCGGAGTGTGACGTCATCGACGCTCTTATCGAAAGAGCCGCGGAGCGCGTATGATAGGTCTTATTGACAGCGGAGAGGGCGGTATTATTACCGCTCGCGAGATAAGACGTCTAAACGAGACTCTTGACCTTACACTTTTGCTCGACAGGAGAAACGCGCCCTACGGCACGAAGAGCGAGAGCGAGCTTACAGAGCTTACAGGAAATAACATCGAAAGACTATTATCCCTCGGCGCAAGCCGCGTCCTTATAGCCTGTTGTACGGCGAGCACGGTGTGGAATAATCTCCCCGAGGGTCAAAAAAAGGTATCCGTACCTATACTTTCCCCTACTGCAAGGCGGGCGGAGAGTGTAACAAAAAACGGCAGAATCGCAGTAATAGCGACTGCGGCAACCGTCCGCTCGGGAGCGTGGAGCCGCCTGCTTTTTCCGCTTCGTACAACCGAGCTTGCGCTCGGGGAGCTCGTAACGCTCGTTGAGTCGGGAGCTCGCGACGGAAAAATAACCGACACAGAGCGAAAAAATCTCGAGAAGCTGCTTTCCCCGCTTTCAGGCTCGGGGGCAGACACTCTGATACTCGGGTGCACGCATTTTCCCGCACTTGAGAGGGAAATAAAGGAAATAGTAAAAAAATACGGAATAAGGTACACCGTCTCCTCTGCAAGAGAGGGCGCAAGAGAGCTCATCCGCACCCTTACCGATACGTCGGGGCACGGGAGGACGGTTCTTATATAAAAAACAGGAGACTGAAAATGGCAAAATACAGACGCGGAAGAATAAACGACGCAGTAGCCGAGGAGCTGGCAATAGCTCTCGGCGAGGTAAGAGAGCCTAAGGTAATAAATAATTTCGTAAGCATCACAAGAGCGGAGGTAGCTCCGGACCTCAAGTACGCGAGCGTATATTTCTCCGCTATGGGTGATGCCGATGAGGCGGCGGAGGGACTCGCGAAATGCACGGGAATGCTTCGTCATCACCTCGCAAGAACACTCAATTTAAGGATAACCCCCGAGCTTCATTTTGTGAAGGATGGGTCTATCGAACACGGTGCGAGAATAGCCCGCCTGCTCGAGGAAATAAAAACAGACAACGAAAAACAAGGAGAGGACTGAAATGCAAAAAATCAGAAAGGCCATAATCCCCGCAGCGGGACTGGGCACAAGAATGCTCCCGATATCTCACGCAGTGCCGAAGGAAATGCTCCCGATAGTCGATATGCCTGCGATAAGCTATCTCGTCGAGGAGGCTGTGAAGAGCGGCATCGAGGAGATACTTGTCATAACTAACCGTGACAAGGACGCTATGGAAAACTTCTTTGACCTTAACGTCGAGTATGATACTACCCTGACAGCAAAGGGAAAGCTCGAGGAAGCGGAAAGGCTGCGCGGCATCGCGAACATGGCGAACGTTTACTTTCTCCGCCAGCGCGAGACCAAAGGGCTTGGACACGCCGTCGGCCGTGCAAGAAGCTTCGTCGGGGACGAGCCGTTCATCGTTATGTACGGTGACGATATTATATTCTCCGAGGTTCCCGTCTGCCGTCAGCTGGCAGAGGTATACGAGAAATACGGCAGGCCCGTCGTGGGAGTAAAGCCTGTCACGCCAGAGCAGCTTCGGAAATACTCCTCGCTGAAGGTCGATCCGACGGACACCGAGCGCGTTACCTTCTGCACGGATATGATAGAAAAGCCGAAGCCCGGCTGTGAATTTTCAAACCTGTCCATACTCGGCAGAGTCCTTCTCACCCCCGACGTCTTCGACATCATCGACGCACTCGAGCCCGGAGCGGGCGGTGAGTATCAGCTCACCGACGCTATGGCAAAAATGGCACGAGCTGACGGAATATACGCACTCGAATTCGAGGGAGAGCGCTTCGATATGGGCTCAAAGCTAGGCTTTCTCACCGCGAATATAACGAAGGGACTTGCCCACCCCGAAACAGCCGAGGGACTCCGCGAATACATACTTGAGCTTGCAAGGACGTTAAAATAATGGATTTCAGACGCGCAAGGCCCGAGGACGCGAGGGGTATCGAAGCGATTGAGCTCTCGGTCTTCCCCGACCCGTGGGGCTACCGTGATATCGTCGACCTTATTTCTACAGAGGGCGCTATGTGCTTCTCCGCCGTAGATAACGGCAAAGTCGTAGCGTACGTCCTCGGCAGGATAATACCGCCCGAGGGCGAGATATACCGTGTCGCAGTACTCACCGAGTACAGACGGCGCGGCATCGCTTACAGGCTTCTCGATTATGCTATGAAAACCTCGCGCGGCGCGGGGCTCGAATGCACCTTTCTCGAGGTGCGCTCAAAAAACACCGCCGCAATTTCACTCTACACCGCCTACGGCTTCTCCGAGGTCGCGAGACGGCGCGATTACTACCGTGACCCGAAGGATGACGCTATAGTTATGCTTCGCGGCTTCTCGGCCTACATTGATTAAGGATTTTTTATGCTCATACTTGCTTTTGAGAGCTCCTGCGACGAAACCTCTGTTTCCGTCGTGGAGATAACGGGTGGTTGCTTCACCGTAAAATCGAATATGATAGCCTCGCAGATAGAAACGCACAGGCTCTACGGCGGTGTCGTACCCGAAATAGCAAGCCGCGCGCACATAGAGGCTATATCGCAGCTCACCTACGATGCACTCGAAACGGCAGGGGTAACAATGTCTGATATCGACACCGTTGCCGTAACGGCAAACCCCGGGCTTATCGGTGCTCTTCTTGTCGGGGTGAATTTTGCCAAGGCGCTCGCCGCAGCTTACGTTAAGCCTCTCATTCCCGTCGACCACATAAAGGGACACGTTGCCGCCTGCTATCTTACAGAGAACGGAGACGTTCCCAAGCCACCCTTCATCGCGCTCGCAGCATCGGGCGGGCACACGGGTATATACCTTGTTCGGAGCTACACCGAGTTTACCGAGATAGGAACGACACGCGACGATGCAATTGGAGAGTCCTTCGATAAGATAGGGCGCATAATAGGAATACCCTACCCCGCAGGGCGCGGCTTCGACGAGCTCGCACGAGAGGGCTTTATACTCGCGACAGGAAAGGAGGAGGGCTTCTATCAGGCGTATCCAAAGAGCGACGCCTATCGCTCCCCCGACTACCCACTGCCCTCACCCGCTCTACGTGACGGGTCGCTCGATTTCTCCTTCTCCGGTCTCAAAACTGCGGCTATCAATCTTTTAAACAAGTTCGAAATGACGAAAAGGGAGCTCTCCCGCCCTCTCTTCGCCGCCAAATATACTTATATGGCGGTTGAGGCTGTCGCTTCACAACTCGAAGCGGCACTGTTAAAATATCCGTCGTGCGACCTCTCGGTATCCGGCGGAGTTGCAGCCAATTCTCACTTAAGAGCAAGGCTCGCCGAGGTTACGAAAAAGCTTGGACGACGCCTCTTTATCCCCCCGATTTCGCTCTGCGGAGACAACGCTGCTATGATTGCCGCGGCAGCATATTACAACGCCGAGGCAGGTATTTTTGCTGACTCCTCGCTCAACGCAAGCGCTTCGGACAGCATAACAAGACAATGACAACTACTATTTACGAAAACAGGTACGGAGATATATGGAAAGCATAGACAAGCTTAAAGGAACTTTTGATAAAAAATACCATGAGGCGAAGGGTACGGTCTCCTCTGCGGTCATAAAAAGACTGCCGAGATATCACAGATACCTCGGCGACCTTCTGCGTGACGGAAAGCTGCGTATATCCTCGGCAGAGCTCTCGGAGCTTATGGAGGTTACCGCATCGCAGATACGTCAGGATCTCAACTGCTTCGGTGGCTTCGGGCAGCAGGGCTACGGCTATAACATACGGTATCTGTATACGAAAATATCCGAGCTTCTCGGAGTGTCCGAGGGCTATAACGCCGTAATTATCGGTGCAGGAAATCTCGGCAAAGCGCTCGCCGCAACACATATGTTCGAGCGCCGCGGCGTAACACGGTTAGGTATGTTCGACATCAACCCCGAGCTCGTCGGTAAAAAAATATATGGGACTCCCGTGTATCATATCGATACCCTTCCCGATTTCTGCAAAAGGAACAACGTACATATAGGCGTACTCACGGTGCCGAAGGAATCCGCCGCTAATATTACCGACACTCTCTATGAGGCGGGAGTTATGGGCGTATGGAATTTTGCAAATATGGAGCTTCGTTCTCCATCGCCCGATATGATAGTTGAAAACATACATCTCGGCGACTCTCTTATGACTCTTTGCTACAAGCTGAAATCGAGGAGCAAGGAGGAAAAGCCGCGTGAGTGATTTTTGCTTTAGCATAGAGCTCGATATGCTGTTTTCAACCGAATGCTTTCACGATGCAACAAAGGACGAGCTTAAGGTGCTTCTCGCTCTGCTCTCGGAAAACAGAAAAATAACTAACGAAGAGCGTCTCTCGGAGCTCTCGGGAGTTTCGCGCGCACGCGTTCTCTCCGCGCTCACACTCTGGCGTGAGGCAGGCGTTATCACCGAGCTCGACGCATACGCAGAGCTCTCGGACGAATACTCTCGGCCAAAGGCAAAAGACAGTGCTATCACTGTTGCAAGGGATATACGCGACGAGGGGCTGGGCGAGCTCATCGAGGAATGTGCCAAGACCATGAAGCGTACCTCGCTCTCCGCCGAGGAAATAAAGGAAATACACGG
The DNA here is from genome assembly GCA_017453365.1 of Clostridia bacterium. GTDB lineage: Bacteria > Bacillota > Clostridia > Oscillospirales > CAG-272 > UBA1740. The sequence goes on along the minus strand of JAFTKH010000006.1, from coordinate 128,955 downwards.
CCTCTATATGGACAAATCCCTGACGGCAGAGTATATAGTTACGCTCGCCGCATATCTTCAGTCGACGCAGAAAAACGGTGAGCGTCTTACTGCGAGGAAGCTTGCGAAGGAAGGCGAAAACCTGGTCGCGAAGGGAATCGAAACCCTCGAGGAGCTTGAGCTCTACCTTGACAGAAAAAGCAAGATAACGAAGGACGAATGGGAGTTCAGGCGTCTTATCGGAATATACAAAAGAAACCTGTCCGATGCGGAGCACGAGTACGTCAAGCGCTGGTGGGGTGAGTTTGGATTTTCCTCTGCAATCGTAGGCGAGGCCTACAACCGCGCTACCAAGGAGTCAAACGATGCCGTAAGCCTTTCGTATATGAATACAATACTTGAAAATTGGCATAATGCCGGCTGCAAGACCGTCGCGGAGTGTATCAAGGAAAGTGAGCGGCATATTACCGAGTCTTGGGACAAAGGCACAAAAGGAGAGGGCCGGCCCGGAACACGCAAGGAAAAAAACGCCGACGTCCCGAAGTACTCCAATTTCAACAGTGAAGATGCTCTTATGAGCGCACTTATAAGAAGCTACGGACAGAAGGACGACTGACAGGAGAGATATATGTACACAAGAGATAATTACAGAGAAGCCAAAGCAGAAATTGAAGCACGCCGCACGTCGGCAGTAGCACTCGCCGAGGAAAGATGCAGAGAGCTCGCCACGGCCTCTCCCGAAATTAAGAGAATAGACGAAGAGCTTCGCGGCACGGGCCTTGAGCTATTCCGAGTCGCCTGCTCGGGTGGAGATATTTCCGCAGTCAGAAAGAGGAACGAAGCCCTTATCGCGGCTCGCCGTGCGGAGCTTGTGAGGCTTGGCCTTCCCGAGGACTATACCGAGGTCAAATACGCCTGCCCCATCTGCTCTGATACGGGCTTCGTCGGTACAAAAATGTGCTCATGCCTAAAGGAGCTCCTTATTACGAAGAATATCAAATCCTCGGGAATGGGAAAGCTTATCGAGCGCCAATCCTTTGAGAATTTCTCTCTTGAAGGAATTGAGGGCGAGGACAGAGAGCGTATGGAAAAGAACCTCGCCAAGGCAAAGGCCTACGCCGAGCTTTTCCCGAAATGCCGCGGGAACCTGCTTCTTATAGGCACGACGGGTACGGGAAAGACTCATATTTCCACCGCCATAGCAAAGGAGATAATACATCAGGGCTTCGACGTGGTCTATGATAGCGTGCAAAATATAATCTCCGACTTTGAATCGGATAAATTCAAAAGCAACTATGGACAAGGCGAGAGCCTATCCGAGAAATATCTCGAATGTGAGCTTCTGATAATAGACGACCTCGGAACGGAGTTCTCAACTCAATTCTCCACCTCTACCCTCTACAATCTCCTTAATACAAGACAGAACAGAGGGCTTGCCACGATAATCTCGACAAACCTCTCGGCAAAGGAGCTTGCAGGTAAATATGACGGAAGAATATACTCCCGTATCGTCGGCAGCGACTATACCGTGTTGTTTTTCTCGGGGAAGGATTACAGAATAAGATAAAACAAAAAACTGCTGAACAAAGCCGGCAAAAGCCACGGCTTGGTTCAGCAGTTTTTTATTATTTTATCGCTCCTGCCTTTTCTTCATCGGTACAGAAAGCATAAAAACGGAGAAAATCAAGCTGACGACAGAACCGGAAGATATTAATACCTTAAAGCTTGAATCACTATAACGAAGATATTCCAGCACTTCCGATATATTGTGATTGCAGACGGTAATAAAAACTATTAGCATAGCGAGTACAACTATTGCCAGCAAGAATGCGAATATCCTTGCCGGAATTGTTATCCATCCCTTTGGAGATTTTCCTACCGATATTGCCAATATATTCTGCCACAGCACAAGGCCGGCTAATAGCGCTGTTACAACCGAAATCAGCGGTATTAGTGCAAACAGTCCTGAAACTGATACCGCTCCGAAGCCGACGAACGAGCTTGTTATAATAGAGCTTATTATGCTCGTTGCATAACCGTTTGTAAATTCTTTTTTGGTATAATAGGATATACGATTACACATACTTTGAATACTGTTATATGCAGCATGCTCGTCGGTATTTTCGATTTCTTCTCTCGTATCTTCTGTTAGCTCCAAATTTCTGAAATACGACGCATCAAATGCCAAGGAAGCGCTCTGTCTCTTATCCGAAGAGTCAAAATGCGTTTTAGCCTCAAAGCTGATAAGAGGAAGAAAAACAGAGAAAAGAACAACGGTAGCGGCAGTAGAGGACAAGGTGCGTTTAATTATTTCGCCAACACTAACCTTTATTGTTCCCGAGAAAAATATTCTTTCAACAGATATTGCGGCTAATGCGATAAGAGCGAAAACGATAGTCAAAACAAGTGTCGCAGAAGGAGAAACTTCTAAAGGCGAATCCATGTTAGGGATGCTCGACGGAAGTCCAAAATATGAAAATTTAGTAGCAGCATAAACTACAACTGCAAAAACGGGAACGAATGAAAGCAAACAAACCGAAACTCTCGCGAGAAAGTCCTTTTCCTTTCCAAACAGGAAAAATAAAATGTCAGCAAGAGAAAATGCGAAAAAAGACGACGTCAACAGTATATACAGCAAGGAAAGCACAGCAGACACAAGGTACATAACGCTAAAAGGAGTTAATACGCTCTGCAAGAGTAAGCGAGAGAAATAATATGCTACCTCAGAAAATACATTCGATAGTTTTCTCTTACTTGAATACTCGTCAACCTCCTCGCCCAGCTCCTCTATCTTTTCATATAACGAGCTGTCTACAATATCCTCATCCTCAAGGTTCTTGGTTGAATCGAAAAAGAAAATGAAGCTATCTATTGTACCAAAATCAACAGATACCTCAATATCTTCCTTATCAAATGCATCTGTTTCTGCTTTCAAGCTGATTAAGGGTAGAAACGAAAAAATCAAAAGCAACAGGCTTGTTAAAAGAATCACCGACTTTTTAATTAATTTCTTCACATAAGCACCCGATAAAGGATTTGACCCATTGCCCCTCTCCGTCCGTTCCTCTATCTGCTCAGCCTCAAATACCTTAGTACCGCAAAAGCCGCAGAAAGCAGCCTTCGGTGGCAGCTCTGCACCGCACGAACGGCAAACGCCGGCCTCCCGCTCTTCACACACCACTTTAGTACCGCAGCTAAAACAGAAGATACTGTCTTCTCTAAGCTCCGCTCCGCAACAGGAGCATATTTTTTTCTCTTCCATCATTTACCTCTCTTATTACAACGTGATTCATGTAGGTATTGTAACACAAACTTTCTAATTTGTCAACACTAATAGCTAAATATTTAGTTATTGGTTGCTTATATTTTAGCTATATGTGTTGTATCATAAAAGAAAAAGGTGAAAATATGAGAGTAGATTATAAGCTAATAGGAGCACGGATTAAGGAACAAAGAAAAAAGTACGGTATAACCCAAGAGGTTCTTGCGGAAATGCTCGAGGTTTCTATCGGTTATGTCAGTCAGGTCGAGCGAGGACTGACGAAAATCAGTCTTGACCTTCTTTCCGAAATCTCGACTGTTCTCAATTGTGACGTAGCTTCCTTAATATCAGAATCGGCAATAAACAACGATAATTATATTGAAACCGAATTGGTTAACGAAATCAAGCAGCTTGATAGCAAAAAAAGAAAAATGGTGCTTGATTTTATCGGATTAATAAAAACTTGGTAATAAAAAAGTCTGCAAAGCAAGTGAAGAATCTCACTCCACCTTGCTTTGCAGACTTTAAAAATATTTCCTTAATATGTACTCCGCCACGCTTTCCTTGTTCGAGCATATGACTCCGTCTGCTCGCGCCTTCAGCTCTTCCGTCGCGTTCGACACCGCAAGGGCAAGCCCCGCCGCATCGAAGCTCGGGATATCGTTTCCGCTGTCTCCGACGGCTATAGCCCTCCCCTTCGGAATACCGAGCTTCGCAAGGAGTGCCAGGAGCGCATTGCCCTTCCCCGCTCTCTCGCTGAGAATTTCGATATTATTGTAGGCAACCGACACCGTCCTGATGCCGCCGAGCTTTTCAAGCTCGCGGCGCAAGCTCTCCGCAGTCTCTCCGTCACGGCAGAAAACCGTAATCACCTCGACAGACGTAACAGAGGAAAACCAAGACTCAAAATCCTCGACCTCTTCGGCATAATTCGTAACAACGTGCTCATGCTCGGGGCATATGTCGTATCTTCTGTACGCCTCGGGATTATTCCCTTCACGCGCAACGTAGGTAGCTCCCATATACCTTACGGCAAGATGCACGTCATAGGGAGCTATCACACGGCGTACCGAATCGAGAGCATCTCCCGTAATCGTAAAAAGAATCCTCTCACCCGTCCTTCTATCTATGATCGCAGCACCGTTAGCATATATCACATACCTTACGGCTTCCGTCAAGATAAGCTCCCTCGGCAGCTCACTGTATGCACGTCCGGTCGACGGCACGAAATATACACCGCGGCGCGAAAGCTCTCTAATAGCCGCTATATTTTCTTCACCCACCTTCGACTCACCGTCAAGAAGCGTGCCGTCAAGGTCGCAAGCAATAAGCTCGTATTTACTCATAGTCATTCCCTACCGATTTTCACTACCAAAAACGAAAGCCGGGATAGAGCCGCGCTCCGTCCCGACTTTAATTATATCACCAAGAAAGACAAATGTAAATAATAATACGGTACATTTATCATAAAAAGTATATCAAAGAGTTTTATACATAGGGCCATAGACGGCACAGGCTCTGTAATCCTGCCCCTCGCTGTCGCTGCCGAACGCATTCCATACCGCAGGTCGGAAAATATCGCTCCTCGGCACGTTATGCATACATACGGGTATGCGAAGCATTGATGCCATTGTGATAAGGTCAGCGCCTATATGACCGTAGCTTATCGCCCCGTGATTTGCACCCCAGTGGTTCATAACCTCATAGGCGTTCTCGAAAGGAGAGCCCGAGACACCGTCGCAGCGCGGCACGAACCAGGTGCAAGGCCAGGTATAATCGGTTCTCTTCCAGAGAATATCGGTAACCTCGTCGGGAAGCTTCGCCGTCCAGCCCTCGGCTATCTGCAAAACAGGGCCGAGGCCCTTAACAATATTCAGTCTTATCATAGTGCAGGGTATTTCCGCACGCGTCACAAAGCGAGAGGAAAATCCGCCACCTCGGAAATAGCCGTTATCGGCCGGAGCCCACTCGACATTATCCATAATCGAGCGTATGTCCCCGTCGGTCACGTTGTACCATTCCTTCATAGTGGGATGCCCCTCTTCATCCTTTGCCTCGCAGTTGGCATCTAGGCATGCCGCGCCCGAGTTTATAAGGTGTATAAATCCGTCAGCATCCTTCGCGTGCCCCTCTAGCTCGTAGCCTGCGGCACGCTTCACCGCCGTTCCCGACCAATATGTACGGACGTCGGCAAATATCTGTGCCCGGCCTGTCAAAAGCTTCATAAAAAGCATTCCGATGCCGTTTAAGGTATCGTTTTCGGTGGCGAGAATGTACGGCTCTCTTTTACCGTTCCAGTCGAAGGACGTGTTGAGAATAGCCTCGCCGAAATCACAGTTTGGATAAAAATCCGTCCACTGGCGCTGTCCCTGAAAGCCCGCAGCTATAGCATTAAAGCCGACTGCCTCTTCCTCACACCCTTCGGGAAGCGAATCGTTTCCGCTCATAAGGTCCTTTATAATTACCGCCATAAGAACCGAGAATTCGAAATCGCGTTCCTTCTCGGCATCGGTCTTACGAAGCTCCTCGGGGTTTTTATCAAATCCCATTTTGCAGTTTTTCTTCGCCCACTCAAGAGCCCTTTCGTATTCTGCCTTATCGTATATTCCCTCGCTCATTCGGCGGATAATCTCCACTTCGTCGACAGACTCTACACGCAACCCGAGATACTCCTCCATAAAGCCGACGTCTATCTGCGAGCCCGCGATTCCCATACACTGTGAGCCTATCTGTAAATAAGATTTTCCCCTCATTGTCGCTACGGCAACTGCCGCTCTTGCAAAGCGAAGGAGCTTTTCTCCTACGTCACAGGGTATCTCGGTTTCGTCGGCATTCTGCACATCGTGACCGTAAATGCCGAAGGCCGGCAGACCCTTCTGCGCGTGTGCGGCAAGCACTGCGGCAAGGTATACCGCGCCCGGGCGCTCGGTTCCGTTAAAGCCCCAGACCGCCTTTATCGTATGGGGGTCCATATCCATAGTTTCGGAGCCGTAGCACCAGCAGGGAGTGACGGTTATAGTTATGGATACGCCTTCTTTTTTGAATTTCTCGGCGCATGCTGCGGCCTCTGCAACACGGCCTATTGTCGTGTCGGCAATAACCACCCGCACGGGCTCACCGTTTGAGCAGCGTATATTATCGGAAAGAAGCCTCGACACACCCCTCGCCATATTCATAGTCTGCTCCTCGAGCGACTCTCTCACGCGGAGCGCACCCCTGCGCCCGTCGATAACCGGCCGTATACCTATTACGGGATTTTCACCTATTAATCTGTTTTTTGCCATAATAACCCCCTGTTTTGTTTAATCTTATTGACTTAATTATAAAACGGTGGTACAATTAAGTCAATCGGCAAAACATGTCAAAATCTTAACAAAATTTAGGATAGGAGCCTATATGATGAAATCCCCTTCTTCACCGTTCGGTATAGAAAACGATGACTATGCCGTCTCCTTCGCAGAGAGACGGGATGTCGGCGACGAATGGAATCTCGTACGCTGGAATAAGGCGCATCGTGAAATAGACTGCCACAGGCTGTATTTCCGCACAGATACAGACGGCGGATTGGCTAGACTTCACTTAATAGACGGGGATATCGACCTCGTAGCTGGACGCGTATACTTTATCCCCGCCTTTTCGGTGCTGGAGAGCGAGATAGACGGTACTATGAATAAATACTATATTCATTTTCGTTCAAGCTCGCAAAGCCTAAGCCTCTATCGCTTCTTATCAGGCAATTACAGTGTGGAGGAGGGCCCCCTCACCCAACCGCTTTTCGATACGGTAGTCGAAAACTACACAAAAAACACACACCAGGCACATATGAAGGTTCGGGGCGCTATGAGCCTTTTGCTATCTGATTTTTTTGAAAAAACCGAGGGGAGCCGCCGCGAGCTCGAGCGCTTCGGCACAGTGCTGTCCTATATTGAAAAAAACTATACCTCGAGCATCTCTTTGTCAGAGCTCGCATCACTTATGAGCATAAGTCCTCTTTACTTTTCTAATTATTTTAAGGCGACCTTCCGCATAAGCCCGAAGCAGTACATCCTCAACAAACGCCTCGCCGAGGCACAACGCCTTTTGCTCGAAACGGATATGACGGTAAAGGAGATTGCAAGTACAGTAGGCTTTGAAAACGAAAACTATTTCTCGGAGTTCTTCTCTGCAAAAATCGGAGTTTCCGCACTAAAATACAGAAAACGCGCGCTTCCGTCGGAGAGAGCATCGATTTTTTGACGGTCGAAGACAACACCGCCGTCATCGGCTTAAAGCCTTCGTTCAATAAAAAGTGCGTTTCCGTTGTAAAAACAACCGACATATACTACCTATTGTATTATAATAATAGCGTAAATCCAAGCAAGGAGAAAAGCTATGATAAGAAAAATAATAAAAATCGACGAAGAGAAGTGCAACGGCTGCGGCGCCTGCGCCGCAGCCTGCCATGAGGGCGCCATAGAAATGATAAACGGTAAGGCAAAGCTCACCCGTGAGGACTACTGTGACGGACTCGGAGACTGCTTGCCCAGCTGTCCCGTTAACGCTATCGCCTTTGAGGAGCGCGAGGCGCCAGCTTACGACGAGGCCGCCTCACTCGCCGCCAAGAGTAGAAAGCAATCACCGCTTGCCTGCGGCTGCCCCGGGACTGCATCAAGGGCAATTAAGCGTGACAAAGAACCCCATGCACACGAGAGCGCGCCCGTAACAAGCCAACTCTTGCAGTGGCCCGTGCAGATAAAGCTCGTCCCTGTTAACGCCCCGTATTTTAACGGAGCAAACCTGCTTATTGCGGCGGATTGCACAGCTTACGCCTACGCTGATTTTCACAACAGGTTTATCCGCAACCGCATAACGCTTATAGGATGCCCGAAGCTCGACGAGGGAGATTATGCCGAAAAGCTGACTGCGATTATTGCGAACAACGATATAAAGAGCGTTACAATAGTGCGAATGGAGGTCCCATGCTGCGGAGGAATAGAGAACGCCGCGAAGCGCGCTCTTATGGCCAGCGGTAAGTTTATCCCGTGGAACGTCGTTACAATTTCTACTGACGGCAGGCTTTTAGACTGACGGGTCGAAGACCTCTTACCAACTACTAAAAACAAGCTGCCGTATTTAGAGGAAAACGAGAAAAACGAGCGAGGACACGTAAAACAAAGCGTCCTCGCTCGACTTTTTTGATTTGATTTCTCAATCCGATGTATTCAGTATCTTATATAGAAGTCTGTAAAGCTGTCCTGCCTCGTCGGCGGTCAGCCCAACGCACTCCGCAACCTTAAATGGTATTCGTACTGCGGCGTCCTTAAGAGCCGCTCCGTCGTTCGTAAGCTCTACAATCACCGAGCGTTCGTCATCGGTGCTTCTCATACGCTTAACGTACCCCTTCGCCTCGAGGCTTTTCAGCACGGGTGTCATAGTTCCCGAGTCAAGAAAAAGGCGCTCGCCGAGCGACTTTACGGTAGTCGAACCCGTCTCCCACATAACCATCATAGTAATGTATTGAGTATAGGTTATGCCCAGCGCATCAAGATGAGAACGGTATTTCTTCACAACCTCGCGCGAGGCGGCATAGAGAGGAAAGCACAGTTGATTTTCAAGCTTCAGGGCATCGTATTTCAATTCACTCATAGAAGGTCTCCCGAATGTTATACATCATTATAGCATCTTAATTGTATCATATTACGTACAAATTATCAAGAGTCTTCCGCCCTTTTGTTTTTCTCTCGCGCCGCCTGCGTATTAAAGGCATTCCTTAATAGCCGCCTTAAGCCTCTTCATATCCGTCGGCTCGAAGCGGGCTACTATCTCCCCGTTTCTGTCTATCAGGAATTTTGTAAAATTCCACTTTATCTTTCCGTTATTCTTATAGTCCTTATCTGTCTTCTTTACAACACCCGAAAGAATTAAGGACATTGGCGATTTTCCGAAGCCGCCGAATTTCGTATTCTCCGTCAGCCACTTATAAAGCGGTGTCGCATCCTCACCGTTGACATCGACCTTCGCAAACTGTGGGAAGGTTATTCCAAAGCGGCCCGTACAGAAGGTGTGAATTTCTTCGTTGCTTCCGGGCGCCTGCCCGCCAAACTGATTACAGGGAAAATCAAGTATTTCCAGTCCCTCGGCGGAAAATTCCCGATACAGCTCCTCAAGCTCCTTATACTGCGGTGTAAAGCCACATGCCGTAGCCGTGTTTACTATAAGCAAAACCTTCCCTTTGTATTTCTCAAGAGAAACCTCGCTGCCGTCCATTGTCTTTACTGTGAAATCGTATGCGTTCATATCACACCTCCGAAAATATTTACTCAATTTAATTGAGCTCAATTTATTATAACACGCTCTTTGCCTCTTGTCAACAGTAAAATAAAGGATTAACAGAGCGGGCCACCCCATGTCGATTTTGAAAAAGGCACTGCACTATCCATTTTCTCCGTCCAAAGCCTTAATATACGCTGCTCCACGGAAAAAGCAGATATCAGAGAATTGTGTAAGCAAGCCGCTGTCATCTCCGAGTAAGCATAGCTAAAGAACAAAGAAGCACCGCAAGAGCAGTGCTTCTTTCTGTAATTTATAACTGTTTTAGATAAAATTAAAGCGTTTCAAATTTTTCACCCGTGCGCTCGTCGTCACAGTAAAGCTCGCGAGGAAGCATATTGGGATATTGATGCCACTGACGAACCGACATTGTACCACGGCCGCCCGTAAGCGTTTTAACTGTGCCGTCATTGTAGGTGAACTTTCCCTCTACGTTATCGAATATTAACGTTGCAACGGGGTTGTCGGGCATTTTAAAGGTCACGCCCCATACCCGCGCGTTACAAACGTGTGCTCTTGCCTCGAATACTCCGTCTTCAACCTTAAGTCTTATATTATAATATGAAGGAACAAAGCCGTCCAGCTCACGCATAAATGCAAAATCCTCATGAGTAATCTCCATCTCGGAGACATCGTTATCACCGCCCTTGAGATTTCCGTCCGAGGTGTAGTGCCTGCCGCTTTCAAGATCATAGAGAGAATAGTCCTTCATACCGAGGCGCATATCGTACATTGACGAGTGCATCTCGTTGAAGGTGATATAACCCCAATCCTCCCAACCGCCAAGCTCTGCGGCAGAAGAGTCAACCGCAACGTATCTCTCACGCTGACCCGTTCCTTTAACCTTTATATTTTTGCCGTTCAGCGTTATTTCGCCATCAACGTCGCCGGACCAGTTATAACCGTAGGTGATGGAATGCTGTGTAAGATAAGAGGGCTTCTCTCTGCCATACCAAAGAGGAAAACCGTGTGCTCTGTGATAAAGGTCTGCCTTGTATTCGCCATCGCAGGTATCGAGCATTAAATGCCAAGTACCGTTATCGAAGCACTCCACCTTGTAATGCTCTCCACAGGTGACAAGCACGCTGTGCTCTCTCTTTTCTATCTGTAAAGTGCCCTGTGGATTTCTGTAGAACTTGTTCATCACGGTTCCGGGATACCTCGCCAGCTTATAGATAGAATTACGTAACTGCTTTACAGAGCCCTTCCCCTTGGCATAGCAGAGGTTGACAAGATCCATTTTTTCGAGAGCCAGTGAAAGAATAGAGCCGCCAAGAGCGTAAAGCTCTCCGTCATCTCCCTCTACGTTGAATTCCATCAGCCAATCCAGAAATCCGCTTCTTACCTCTTCTTTAACACCGTTTCTTGCTTCATCGGCAAGTGTTACTTTAGGGTTTTCGATTCTCATAATAAATACACCTTTCCTTCCAATTTATTTGACGTATTTATCATAATATCGAGGTGTTTTAGAAAGATTTAAATAATGTTTTTATTTCGTTAAAGCTACTAAAAAAATCTCAAAAAAACGGCGATATCTGTAGAAAAACACATTCTTTGAAAAATACAGCTCGCCGGTACAAAGGTATAGAGCAAGCTATAGTTTTTTCCTCGGACAGCTCTCGCCCGACAGCTCGTTTTTTAAGCATGGTTGATTCATCCGCTTGGGTGTTTTAAACCTCTCCTATGATAGCGAACAAACGGCTTCATTTTGTTTGCTTCACAGCGGTATATGTGTACGCAATGCAAACAATGTTGTGCCTTCAGCACAAATGAAAAAATCCAACTCGTCAGAGTTGGATTTTTGTGAAAGGCGGACAAAAAAGATGTTTCGGAGAGTTTCGTATGGACTTGAACTCACGCGTCCCAATCACGCCTAAAGCGTGATGATATGCCATTGCTTTCGCAATGGATAAAAAAATCGACAAGTCAAAGCTTGTCGAATTCTTTGGCTGGGGAATAGGGATTCGAACCCCAACAAACAGAGTCAGAGTCTGTCGTGCTGCCGTTACACAATTCCCCAGTGTAATAATTATTTAGTTTTAAATCCCTTTCGGTCTTGCGACCGAACAAACAGAGTTTGCCGCTCGGGGTTCGCCCTCTGCCATTTGTTCCGCCCCTCTATAAGGAGTCTTTCATCTCCTCGCTTGGCAATATACCGCAAGCGGTATGCAGAGTCTGTCGTGCTGCCGAGATGCAAGTATCTTCGATACTCACGCATCTGTTTACACAAATTCCCCAGTGTAATAATTATTTAGTTTTAAATCCCTTTCGGTCTTGCGACCGAACAAACAGAGTTTGCCGCTCGGGGTTTATACTGCTGTTTTCGGACGGATTTTATTTTAGCACACCGACGGTGTTTTGTCAAGAGGTTTTGCCGAGTTTTTTGAAAAAATATGGAAGGAGCTCGAAAACCGAGGCCTATTATAAATTATCTCTCCTATATATTATTGCCCGCGCAAAAGATGTTTTTTTGTTTTTTTTGAAAAATTTACGCAATTTTTATGCACTGTTAAAGTTTTTATGGTACAATAAAGAAAAAGACCATAGGAGAAGCAAGTTAATGAAGAAGCTTTTAGCGCTTATAGCGGCTATGACTATTGCACTGACTACACTTTCAGGCTGTGTTTCCCTGGATTACGTGGGAGTATCCTCGGCCAGAATAAACGAAGCGGGAGAGCTCGTGCTCACCTATTCCGACGGCACAGAGCAAAATCTCGGTGTAGTTAAGGGCACGGACGGTGAGGACGGAGCTGACGGTAAGGACGGCACAGACGGTACCGACGGTAAAAACGGTGAGAAGGGACAAGACGGCAAGGACGGTCCCGTCGGAGCTGACGGTGAGGACGGAGTTATAACGATAGAGCCGTCGGAAAATACAGTCGGCCTCGCAACCTCAAAAGGGCTAATAAGCTCTGTTGCCATTATTGCGGGCTTCACCGAGACGAGCTATTACGGCACGTCCTCGTTCTCCTCTGCCGGCTCGGGTGTTATTTACGAGCTCGACCGAGCGTCGGGCGATGCCTTTATTATAACTAACTACCACGTCGTGTACAGTGCAGACAGCAACGAAGGCACGAGCGAAAATATCACGGTATATCTCTATGGCTCGGAGCTTAACACGCAGGCTATTGAGGCCGAATACGTCGGCGGCTCTATGCTCTATGATATTGCCGTTTTGAAAATAAGCGACAGCGAAATCCTACGCCGCTCCGATGCCATACCCGTGGTAGCCGATACTGACGGAATATCCGTCGGAGATACCGCGATAGCCGTCGGAAATCCCGAAAATATGGGAATATCCGCATCTGTCGGAATTATCGGCGTCGACTCGGAATACATAACCATGACCGGCGCTGATGACATAACCGAGGTCAACCTCCGCGTTATGCGTATTGACACCGCGGTAAACTCGGGCAACTCCGGCGGCGGACTCTTTAACAGTGCGGGAGAGCTTATCGGTATCGTTAATGCGAAAATTGCCGATGAGAGCGTCGAAAATATAGCCTACGCGATACCCGTGAATATAGCCGTCTCTGTTGCTGACAGTATCATAGACTACTGCTATGGCAGCGACACCCAGAAAACTCCCAGAAAGGCGTTGATAGGCGTACAAATCGGCATATCCGACTCAAAAGCGGAATACGACGAGGCCACAGGCAAGATAATCCTCACCGAAACGGTGGGTATTTCATCTGTCGAGACCGACGGGCTCGCGAACGGCAAGCTTGTCAAGGGTGATATTCTCAAGACAGCAACCCTAGACGGCGAAACCGTCAGCATTACGCGGCAGTTCCACTTAATAGACCTTATGCTTAAGGCTCGGGCCGGTGATACGCTCACGCTCACCGTGCTTCGCGGCTCGGAAGAGATAAGCGTGGAGATAATCCTCACGGAAGCCTGCCTTACAGACTGTTAGAAAAACGGTTAAAACAAAGGCGCAAAAAGCCTTATAATACACCTTACGCACCAACCTACAAGACCGAGCCTTGCCTCGGTCTTTTCTATTCTCCTCGACTCCTTCATTGTAGCGAGAAAATCCTCTCTTACATCTAATACGGTTGGTGTGCTGTACATCCATACCGCATCCTCAAAGTGGTGAACAAGGCTCCTGTAATCCAGATTTATCGTGCCGAGCACGGCGTAAAGGTCATCGGAAACTATTGCCTTCGTATGAATAAATCCAGGGGTATACTCGTATATCTTTACACCGCCCGCGACAAGGTGAGGAAAGCTGCCGCGCGTCATAATTCCGACAATCGGCTTATCATCTATACCCGGCGTAATAATCCTCACGTCAACGCCCCTGAAAGCAGCACCGCGAAGCGCCTCGGTAAGGTCAAAATCTATTATCAGATAAGGCGTCGTAATGTAAACGTATCTTTGCGCTTGATTTATTATGTCGAGAAGCGCCCGCTTTCCTGCCTGATGCTTGTACATAGGGTACGGTCCCGAGCCGAACGGAATATAATATCCGCCGTCGCTGCCAACAGTTTCCGTCCTGCATAGGTAAGGCTCTATATCCTCGCATTCACCGTTCGACAGAGACCACAACTCTAAAAACAGCCGCGCAAAGCCCTCCGCCGCATCGCCGAAAAGTCTCACGCCCCCATCCTTCCATACTCCGAAGCGCTCTTTTTCTCCTATATATTCATCCGCTATATTCACACCGCCGGTATAAGCGATGCTCCCGTCAATGACACAGAGCTTTCTGTGGTCGCGGTTGTTGTTTCTCCTCATATTACGCACGTCCGCACTCACAGGAGCAAACCTTATACAGCGTATGCCGAGCGAGGAGAGCTCGCGGTCAAATCTTTTCGGGAGGGTACTCATACACCCGATGTCGTCGTATATAACGCGCACCTCAACTCCTGCCTCCGCCTTTTCCTTTAAGACGGAAAAAATGGCCTCCCACATCACGCCGTCCTCGATTATAAAATACTCGAGGAAAATATATCTCTCCGCGCCCGAGAGGTCGGCGAGCAGGCTCTCCCACATCTCACGGCCAAAGGGAAAATATTTTGACTCCGTGCCCGAATATACCTCGGCGCTCTCGTCAATGCCTACTATCGCCATAGCCTTCCCCGCCGCGAGAGAATCGCATTCACCGAGCTCTGCAAACGCCGAGCCCTGCGAGCGGCTCTTCACACACTCTCTCACCTCGTCGAGACGCCTTATCTCGCGCTTACTCATCGTAGGACGGCGGAATAGAATGAACATAACGGTTCCGAGGAACGGCACGAGAACTATAACCCCCATCCACGTAAGCTTATATTCGGGATTTTCGTCCGAGTTCACCACCGCAATAAGCGAAATTACGTTCACGACAATCAAAAAGACCAGAAAGTATACAGAGTACGAGGAAAGCCTGAAAAGAAGCGTCAGAACAAAGGCAAGCTCAACGAGCACAAAAAGGGCCGCGAACCCAAGCCTCGATAGACACAGCTTTATAATTCTTCTCATTCCGAACCCCCTTTCTTTAAGATATTTAACCACGGTATGCGGCCGCTGTCAACCGTTTTTTACAAAACGAAACATCTCATTAAAGAAAAATTTTTCTTTAGTTTGTAAAAAATTAATATTACATTTAAAAACTGCTTGAAATTATTCCCGTTTTGTAGTATACTTAAAAGGCTGTATAAAATTTTAGTAAAGGACTGTAAACTATGGATAAGCTTCTCAGCCTGTTCGACACCATATTAGCCTTTGGTGAAAACGGCAACTGGAAAATGATAATAATGTGGGCTATAGGCGGCCTACTTATCTATCTCGCTATTAAAAAGCAAATGGAGCCGACGCTCCTCTTACCCATCGGCTTCGGCTGTATTATAATGAATTTCCCCGGCCTGCTCACCTGTGCCCACGAGATAGAGGGTGAGATCTGCGGCGGCGCATGGAAGATTATGGAGGGTTGCTGCTCCGTATGCGGTATATCGGGAGCTGAATTCATTAAATATTCGGGTGCCGCAGAGCCGCTACACACTCTATATAACGCCGGAATTGCCAACGAGCTCTTTCCGCTCTTACTCTTCATCGGTATCGGAGCTATGATAGATTTCGGCCCCCTGCTCAACAACCCGAAGCTTATGATATTCGGTGCGGCGGCACAGTTCGGTATATTCTTCACCCTCTGCATGGCATCGCTCTTTTTCACCGACGACGTAGCGGCATCCATCTCCATTATCGGTGCGGCTGACGGACCTACCTCTATAGTAGTTGCTAACGCGCTTCTCGGCGGAACGCCCGAGGCGTCCTATATCGGTGCTATTACGGTCGCGGCATACTCCTATATGGCACTCGTTCCTATTATCCAGCCCCCCGTTATCAAGCTCCTCACGACCAAAAAAGAGCGTATGATAAGAATGGAATATACGCAGAAGACCGTATCGAAGACCACCAAAATACTCTTCCCCATTATCATAACCATAATTGCCTGTATCTTCGCGCCCGGCGCGGGCTCGCTTATCGGCTTCCTTATGTTCGGTAACCTAATCCGTGAGTGCGGCGTGCTCGAGGCTCTCTCCGAGACGGCACAGAAGGTGCTCGCTAACCTCATCACCATATTCCTCGGTATCACTATCGCCTTCAACATGACCGCAGAGCAGTTCTTAAGCGGAAGCACACTCCTCATTCTCGCGCTCGGTCTTATCGCGTTTATCGTAGATACCGCAGGCGGTGTCCTCTTCGCGAAGCTCTACAACCTCATAATGAAGCTGTTACACCAGCCCCTCATCAACCCGATGATAGGTGCAGCAGGTATTTCGGCGTTCCCGATGTCGGGACGTATCGTACATAAGATGGCGCTCAAGGAAGACCCGAACAACTTCGTCCTTATGCACTCCATCGGTGTCAACGTATCGGGACAGATAGCTTCTGTTATTGCAGGAGCACTTATCCTCAATTTCTTCGGTTAAGAAGGAGATAAAATATGAATTTCGATGCATTTGTTAATAATCTTCAGTATATGCTCGCAGGTATGCTCGGCGTATTTATGATAGTCGGTATCATAATGGGCGCAACCTATCTCATATCTCACTTTACCGCGCGGCTTGGCGGAAAAAACACAGATGAATAAAGGTGCAGAGAAAAATCCAAAGAAGCGTTGGTCGAAAATTTCCGTTTTTCACGCGTGGAAGCTCGCGGCGCGCTTACTGCTCCTGATTTTCGCTATAATCTGCTACGTATTCGGTACGGTGCTCGGGCACACGGACGCGGTACTCGGTGCGCTCGAGGATAATTGGCCGTTCCTCATTCTCGTGTGGATATTCTTTATCGGCGAGATGCTGCTGCGCTTTTTCCCATCAGGTATTGAGAGTATGGGATGTCAGAAGCAGTTTAAGAGGAATTTTGTCCCAACCGAGCAGAAAGAACCCAATATACCAAAAAGGCGAGGGACAATCATCACCCTTATCGCTTGGCTCCTGCTAAACGGCGTTATAGCCGCCCTTTATTTCACACACTTGATAGATGCGGGAATACTCGTTCTTATAGCTCTCTTCTATTCCGTCTGCGATATGATATGCATTCTCTTCTTCTGCCCGTTCCAGACGTGGTTTATGAAGAATAAATGCTGCGGCAGCTGCAGAATATACAACTGGGATTACGCTATGATGTTCACGCCTCTGGCTCTTATTCCGCACTGGTACACGCTGACACTCTTCGGTACGGGTCTTCTGCTCCTTCTGTTCTGGGAGCTGGCAATAAGACTACACCCCGAGAGATTCGCCGAGAATACGAACGATTCGCTGAAATGCGCGAACTGTAAAGAGAAGCTCTGCCACCATAAAACTCAACTACGAGCGTATCTCAAAAAGAACCGCGAGCTTATGAAAAAATATCTCAAAGAGCGCGAGAGAAAGAAGAAAAAATAAGAAATTCCTCTGTCTTTTGCTACGCAAAATTCGGCTCCCTTGTGTAAAAGGGAGCCTTTTTCGTTTAGGAGTATCACCCGAGCAAGGCTGCCCCCGAAGCAGGGGGAGCTGTCGAGCAAACGCGAGACTGAGGGGGGCCGCCTTCCTCTCGGAGGAAGCTTTTTTTATGTATAATATAAAAAACTCCTTTACAAATCCGAAAAACGGTGATATAATAATTATGCCAAACTAACTTAATATTCGTGAAACGTGCTTTTTTCTTTATAGGAATAGTTATACCTATTTTTATGCACAATTGTATTATTGAATTTGATAAAATGCAAATTCCATTTATGCAATTGTGGTAACACTTTTCACATAAAGTTAGTTTGGCGACTATCGGAGTTTGCGTTTTTGTGCGGCTTACTTCGGTGGCCGCACTTTTTATTTCTGCGGGAGAGATTTATGAGGAAGGTCGATAAGCTCGGAAGAATAGTCATTCCGCGGGAGCTCAGGAAGAAATATGGGCTCAACGAGGGGACGGCAGTAGAATTTCAGGACAGCGGCTTCGGTGTTACAATACGGGCGCAAAACTGCTTCTGTAGAATATGCAACCGCCCCGTGACGGGCGCGGAAGCGCTCCCCTTATGCAACGGGTGTATTATGAAGGCCGTTATGATGTATGAAAAAGAAAAGAACGGTTAAGACACCCGGCCTTATAAACCGATACATCAATACAGGAGAAAAAATGGATACGAACAGTAATAAAATTACTAACAGTAATAAGATTACTAACAGTACTAAAACAAATATGCAGGGCGGGAAGGAAGAGCTGTTCAAGCGGGCATTATCCGAAGCTATGGACTCGAAAATCCGCGAGCTCGAGGAAGAATTCGAGAACACGGAAATACCGCCGCCAAGCAGAAGGTACAAGATACGAATGAACCGCCTCTTCCGCGAGCGTGTCGGCGGAGCTCCTCTCCCATTTCCAGAGGCGGATAACCTCTATGAGAGAATACGGAGCAAGCTCGTAACAAAGCTTAAAAATAAAAAGTCTAAGCAATAATTTCATTATTTATCAAAGAAAAAAGCCCCGAGGGGCTTTTTTCTTTTTTGCTTATATTACTTTGCGAAGTTGTATACTCCGTCGGACACAGCTACCCAAACAATCTCGCCTTCAATGTCGAAGGACCCAATATCTATGGAAGCCTCAGACTCCATAACCTTAGCGTTAGCTGCGTTGTAGAGAGTGTAAACAGTCTTAACGTCAACCTCATCGGGAGCCCCCTCGGTCTCGGCGGGAGTGGTGGTCGTGGTAACAGTCTTAACGATGAAGTAATCGTCATTTGTGTCTACAACATCCTGCTCAACAACAGGGTTGGGAGTAGTGGGAACGAGAACTGTGGGATCGTCAGTCGAAGGAACCATCTCAACGTTGGTCTTGTCTGCTACGCATACGGGAGCTGCAAGAGTTGCGTTCCAGTAGTAGACGTCCTCACCCTTCTTAAGAAGGAGATAATCGTCACCGGTGAAAAGAACAGTGTATCTGTCCTCTACCTTCTCTGCAGCGGCAGGGTCAAGGAGAAGCTTCATAGTGAAGTCATAGTACTTACCGTCGTTAAGAACGTAGGTCTCGGTAACAACTGCGTAGGTGGGAAGAGTTGCGAGCTCCTCGCCCTTATCGTTGTAGAGCTTAGTAACTCTCGAGCCATCGCCGTATACGGCAACACCCCGGAATACGCCGTCAGCAACGAGCGTAACGTCGGAAACGAAGTCGGGAAGGACTGCGTCGTATTCTGCGATGATAGCAAGAGCATCGTCGCAAACAAGATAGATAGTCTTGCCAAGATTCTTGTTGTTTATTACGTTAACGGTAAGGTGATTCTTAACGGTATCCTTTACGCCGTCTTCAAACTCCTCAGCAGTAGCAACGTCATATACGTAGTAGCCAAGCTCAAGGTTAGCGGTGGTCTTATTAGCTACGTCAACAACGGTATGTACGAGGTCGTACTTGTAACCGTCGGTGTAGTCATAGTTAACTGCACTCTCGGGAAGAACAACGGACTGCTGAACAAGGATGTTACCGTTGTTGAGTATCCAAGAATCAGCACCTTCGGGAATCTCGTATGCGTATACGCACTCGATCCACTTGGTAAGGTCGTAAACGTAAACA
Source organism: Clostridia bacterium (assembly GCA_017453365.1). Lineage (GTDB taxonomy): Bacteria > Bacillota > Clostridia > Oscillospirales > CAG-272 > UBA1740. The sequence goes on along the minus strand of JAFTKH010000006.1, from coordinate 109,385 downwards.
TTGTTTCCAACGTTCGAGATACCGTAAGCATCGGTCTTGTAATCGAATTCGGGGCGCTTCACGAACGTGTCAACGCTACCCTTGGCAAGCTCTGCATAGGTCTCGGTATCAAAAGCGTACATAACGTCGTCAACAGTGTAGTAAACGATGCTCTCATCAGCGGAAAGGCTGTTGAATACGGGCTCGTGGAAGTTCTCACCCTTCTCTACCTTAGCCTCGTCAACGAACACAGTGCCGTCGAGGAAGCGGTAGTCAACGGTGGTCTTCGAGGTCCACTCTACCTGGTTGTTCTCCTCTTCAGAGGTCCATACAGTGGTAGTAACCTCAAAGAAGAAGAAGTCGTAGAAAGTAACGTCTACGGAGTTAACGTGGGTGTCGCCAAGCTTGAACTCCTCGGTTACCTCATAGGTTAAGACGTTCTTGTTCTCAAGAAGGTCGTATACGGCGTAGGTACGAACATATCTGTCGTCAGCCTTCCAGCCGTCAGCGGTCCAGGTCTCCTCGCCGGTCCACTCTTCCGCAGTAGGCCAGTTCTCTTCGGTGGTGTCAGCACCCTTGGTCTGGGTGTCGTACATATACTTTATATATCTGTTGCTGTTACTAACGGACCTTGCGTTCTTGAAATTTTCGTTAGCAACGAGCTCGGGAACAAGAGCCTGGGGGTCTACGGTAACGTTGTAAACGTCGCCGAGAGTAGCATCTGCGGGAATGGCAGCAACTACCATCTCAACAATTTCCTCTTCGGTGGGAACCTTCTCGACCACGGTAACCACGGGAATTCCGCAGGTATCGCACGTCGAGTTCTTATCTGCGTCCGTATGCGCGGTGCAAACGGTATCAGAGCCGCAGGAAGCAAGCATTGTCAATAAACATGCTACGCATATTGCGAGGCAAATAATTTTGCGTTTCATTTTTCCACTCCTTTTCATCATTTAATAATGTAATACTCGTACTCTGTGAAGCTCTGGGGAATACCCGAATCCTCGGTGGTAGTACTTGTGTCGTTAGTATAAGCAAGTCTTACGACTGCGAGATATCCGTCCTCAACTGTACCAAGCCAGTTAATGGTCTTTACAACACTGTAGCGAACTGTATTGTCAAGCTTCTCGCTCTCAATATACTCATCGTAGGTCTCTCTGCCTATAATCAGGTCGCCGTCAATGTTATAAATCTTACCGCTATCCATCGAGGAACCGTACGCAAAAATTCCATCACTGTATACTGCGTCGTCAACTATGAAGTCGGTTGTGGTACCATAGGTTACCACCGAAATTTCTTTCTCTACTTCTTTTTCCAGCTCCTCGTCGTATTCCCACACGTATTCGGTCTTCTCGTTCCGAGTTATCTCAAGACGAGTCCAGTCAAATACGGTAGGAAGCGATTCTACGGTGCTCGAGTAGCTGTAGTAGTAGAGGTCACCATTTATTACATGGAAGCCCGCATAAACGGTGTAGCTCGAGGAGGAAGTAACGGTATTATTGAAGTCTTTAAGAACGTTCCAGTCCTTATCGTAAACCTTCTTATTCCAGAAGTATCCGTTGTTAAGGATCTGTATTCTATTAAGCGCATTCGTATCGGGAAGGAGAGTCATCTCTCCGCTCTCGAGGTCAGCAGCGTAGTTGATAATCTCGTTGCCTACCGTTCTCGCGCTGACTATCATAGTTTCAGCATCCATAAACGAGGGATAGGTGAACTGGTCAGCGATAATAGCGGGAAGCTCCTTCACAATGTTGAGGCTCTCGTCAAGAACTGCCCAGGTGGTAGCACCGTCGAGCACGCCGCCCTCATGCTTCTGAATCTCAGCGAGGATGTATCCATCCTTAACGCTTGCGCTCTCAAGGAGTGCGTCGGTAGGATTACCGAAGTCGGTAATCTCAAGAGTTGCGTAGTTGAGGAAGGAGTTGATTTCCTTCGTGGTGTTGTTAAAGAGCTTCGCTGCCTTGAAGCCAAGGTCGAGCTCGGTAACACTGCCGTCGGTAATGTTGATAAGCTTGTGATGTACGTTCAGCTTATCCTCGCCGGAGAGCACGTCGTACTCTGCAGCGTCGCGAGCAAGAAGCTCGAACTCACAGGTGTAGATGTTTCCGTTCGAGAGAACTGCGTAGCCGGTGATGCCGTAGCACTCGGTCTCGTAGCTCACAAGAGGCTTATCGTCCTTATCAGTTACGTAGATAGACATACCCTGTACAAGGAACATCGTAAGCTCGCCAACGCGAACGGTAGCGGGAAGCTCCTCGGTGATGACGTACTTATTGCCGTTATGCTCAAAGTAAGCGTAATCGTCAACGTTCTTCGTCATATAACCGCTATCCCAGGTGTAGGTGCAGTTGTCCTCGTCATAGACGGGAACGTTGTACTCTGCCTTATAGTCAAACTCGCGAACAAGCTCGCCGTCTTCCATAAGGTAGGTCTTGCCGGTCTCCTCGCAGTCAATGAGGTAACGGCCCAGAGCAGCAGCTGCTGCGTTGTCTACGCTACGCTTAGTGAGCACGCCCTCGAGGTTCTCAAGGAAGAGAGTACCGTCGGGAAGGTAGTAGCTCCAGGCAGCCTTCGACTCATAGCTCGAAACAGCCGCGGTATCGAGCGCCTCGGCGCCCTCCTCCTGCTCCTTGAGCTGGAGGGTGGTGGTCTTCACCCTGATAAGACCGGTGTACATATCTGCATAAACGATTTCGTACCAAACGAGCTTCGCAGGATCAACGGTCTCGTCGTACTTCCAAGTACCCTCGACGTCGAACTGCTCAGCAGTAAGCTGACTCAAGGTCTTCACAAGCTCGCCGGTGTTCTTATTGTACCATTTAATGGTCTTCGAGGTGCTGACCTTCACCTCGGTGGGAAGTGCACCCTCGACGCCCTCTTCTGCGGGAATAGTCTTGAAGTTTTCCTTTTCTTCCACTACCACGATAAGCTCGTCGGTAATTTCAGCAGCGTCGTTGATCTTAAGGTTGGAAAGAATTTCCGTAGCCTTATACTCGGGAGTCTTCTCGGGAGCTACGTAGGAGAGATACTCTGCCCAAGCTCCGATAGCCTCGGAATGGTTGTTCTCAACCTCGTTAAAGAGAGGAGGCTCAACGGGATCGGTAGGATCCGGGCTGCAGGATGCAAGGAGCATAGCTCCAAGAAGCAGAACCGCTACAAGAAGTGTAAGCTTATTTCTCTTCATCAGTCTTCTCCTCCTTCATCCTTGCCGTCGTCGTAGTCATCGTGCTCGACGCCGGTATTGTCGATAAGGTATGCGAGGCGTTCGTCGGAGGTGTAGAACTCTATGATAACTGCCTCGTCACATCTGGAAATAATGCTGTAATTGTAAGCGGATGCGGTAAGAACCGTCTTACCGTTCTCGTTCTTTACGGTATAGACAGGCGTGTGTGCACGCTTGCTTTCCTTCTTTATTATAAGAAGGTCGTCATCCAGCCGCTCTACGTAGCTGTCGGACATATGATCTACATTATCGTTTTTCACGTTTATGATAACAACGTAGGGAACGAAGTCGTAGATGACGTTATCACCGCTTCCGGTGGAAGTTCTGTTAGTCGCGGTGAATACAAGGTTGTTGCCTAGAGCACCGTGGAAATTAATGCTTTCGCCCTCGCTATTGTAAGAGCTCGACCAGTCGTCCGAAAGAGTACGAACGAGCTTCATATCGAAGTCGTATACAAGAATGTGTCCGTCCCTATCGCCCGTTACTATGTAATCGCGAAGGATTATAGCATCATCGGGAATATAGGTAACAACGTTACCCGCATTGTCGATAACAGCCTTTCTCGTAACGTCACTCGCAAGAGTGATAAGAAGTCTGTCCTCGGAGAGCACGCGGAAGGTTTCCTCGTCGTCCATCTCGTAAGCAAGCTTACCGTCGAAGACGAAGTTCACGTTGCCGAAGTTGTCGAAGAATATGGTATATTCCTTCTCATCAGCAAGGGACGTAGCGCTCGCAATATTGCGAACGTTCTCGGTAGTAGCTGCGCCGTCGGGAGCATCCTCAAGGAACTCGTCAGCGAAGTATATGTTGTTAATAGCATAACCAAAGTCTGCAAGCTCAGTAACAACACCGGTCTCAACGTCGAGAATGAAGGAATCAAGATTATACTTCATTCCGCCAATGAAGGCGTCGTATTCGTTACCGTCGGTAACTATCACATGCTGAATAAGGATATCACCGCTCTCGAGCACCTTCGACTGTACCAGCGTGGGATAGTCGCCGTGAGCATACTCAAGAACGAGGTTGTTCTCCTTATCGAATACCATTATCTTCGTGCGCTTACCCATAAGGGTGGGGTCAATAGCGCCGTTATCAACGTTAAGAAGATAGTTATACTCGTCGTTCATAAAGTCGTAGAGGACGGGGTTCGGCTCAGCGTCACCGTCGTAGGTGGAGAGCACCTTACTATCCTCGTTGTCGAAGATTGCAATATTCTTACCGAACGAAACGAGAGTGTAATACTCGTTAGAGCTAACGTACTCGCCGTTCTCTGCAACGTAAGAGGTAGCTACGAGAGCTCCTGCCATATCGTAGAACTCATAGTAGGTCTTCTCGGTGTAGCTCCATGCGAGCTCTTCCTCTTCGACTATCTCCTCGTCGATAGGAGTGTATGTAGTCCACTCAACAGAAAGATACGTAACGTCCTCAGTGAGCTGAACGAGGTTAACGTCGGTGATAAGCTTTTCGGGATAGGTCTCGTTACCGAAATCATCCTCCCAGCCCCACTCGTCAGCGTAGGTGTTCGATACAGTTCCGACAACCTTCTTCTCCTCTATGGAGTAGATGGAGTAGGTCTCGGTAAGATTGTTGAATCTGTCCTTGGTCTCCTTATAGAAAACCGTGTAGTTTACGTTGGAATCGTAAACCTTACCAAGCTCGTCGGAAAGAGAGCTTGCATTGTTAAGAGGCTTAACCTCCGTATCCTTAAAGGTAACGAAGCTCGAGAGAATACCCTCCGCGGTTACGGGTGCGTCGGGAGTCTCGGGAGTCTTCGGCGAGCAGGCTGCAAGAGCCATAATCGCAACAAGAAGGAACGAGATTATGCTTATTATTCTTTTCTTAGTCATTTCTCTTCCTCCTTAATACATATTTGCCGACGTGTTGTCGACACACTGGTCACCGAGGCCGAATACGTAGAACTTGTGCTCATCGCCGACCTCAACCTCAATGATGAACGCACCTTCGGACGTATACGTCTCTACTATATCCTCGCCCTTAGTCACGAGAACAATCTCGCCTGCGGCATTGTATACCGTAATGGTGCCCTTCTTCTCGTTGATAACACCAAGCGCGCCATCCTCAGTGAAGGGCTCGCAGAAGGTCTCCTCGCCGTCAGCGATAAGCTCTGCTTCGCCTGTCTCGAGGTTGAGCTTGTAGAACTCTACGAATTCCTCGTACTCTTCATAATAATCGTTCCACTCGCCGAGCTTAAGGTCGTTCTCGCGAGTGAAATATATGCACTCGCCTACAATGTAAACTCCGGCATTGTAGAAATCGCTGTTCTCAATATCGAATACAAGCTCGCCGTCAAGGGTGTATACGCCGCTATCGGTTACGTATACGTCAGAGGTCATTCTTTCGTAATCGAAATTAGCAGGGAATACGTGAACAAGCTCACCGTCCCAGGTAAAGCGACAGGTGCGGGTAGCTCCGTCAACAACTGCTTCTGCAATGTAACCGTCCTCGCCGACGTAGATCATCGTAGGAAGGGTGAGATGCTCATTCTCGAGCTTCCACTGAATTTCGAGCTCGTTCGAGATAACCACAATCGTCATATTTCTGCCAAGTGTGCCGTCCTCAATCGCGGTAACTATAGCCATGTTGTTGTAGCCCTCGGCAAGATAGATCTCAGGATAGGTCTGCTGTTCCATCTCATATCTGCTCGAAGTAAAAGAGACGAGGTAATCGAATTCAACCTCTGTGACCTCACCGGTCTGATAATTCATAACCTTCGTTACGACGTCTACGTTATAGCTCGTGGGTCCATAGCCGTATACGTAATCGTAAGCCTCGCCGTCCTCGGCAACAGTCTGCTCCTGAATGATGACGTTACCGTTATCAAGAACAGATACGAAAGGATTGCCGAGATACATACCCGTAGGAAACGCGTACTTAGCGCAAGCAATACCGTTCGGGTCGTAAACCACCACTACCTGACTAAGATTATCAGCGTCGAACTCCCAGGTGTAGAGGTAGTCGTTGTATTCTGCCTCGAATCGGAAGTAGCTTTCGTAATTCGAGCCACGGTAGGTCTCGGCTACTGCAAGGGGCATCTCTCTCATAACTGCGAGATTCTTATTAACCCAATAGAGCGTCTCGCCATCCTCAACGAGCCATACGTTGTTTATTTGCTCAACGTAGAGCTCATCCTTATCAGTCGAGTTCTTAAGAGATCTTGCCTCCCCATTCTTCTGAATGAGATAGTAGCTGTAATAGTCCTTGTACTCAGGATAACCGTCGTCATAACCCTGGAAGCTGTGCGAGGTAACCTTAATTACAGGGTAGTCATCAAGATTAATCTCGTCCTCTTTCCCGGTGCTGTCTGCGGAAAACGACTGTTCACGGGTGAATACTACGCGGTTCTCATCCGAAACGTCGATAACCTTAACGGTTCTTCTGCTGTAACCGTCAGTACCAAGGCTCCTTGTTTCAAACGCAACGAGATTGTATTCTTCATTCACGTCGATAATTTCGCCCTCAACCTCTACCGGCTCGGTAAAGCTGGGGTCATCATCAACGAAAACGAAGCAATCAGGATACGCCTGTTTGGCAGCACCGCACGAAGCAAGCACGGAAAGTGCAAGCACAAGCGCAACTGCCAGCAAGAAGATTTTCTGCGTTTTCATGTTTTTCTCCTTTTTTAAAATTTTTAGGGTCAAGTTAATTATACTCTATAGAATATAAATTGTCAATCTTTTTTTGTAAATTCTTTCACCGTTTTTTTATAAAACGGAGGCGAAAACAAAAAAGGGCGGTCGATCCGCCCCAAAAATGATAAATAATCGTTCTCTTACCAACTTAAAAGCCGTCACCGAGAACAGCGAACGGTTTTAGCCTGTGACAGAGTATAAACGCTTCGCGCTCTTACCGAAATTCACCGCTAACACGTTATGCTGCTCAAGCAGACGGCTTTGAATTCAATTCTTCATTGTTCATTGTTTGTCAGGCGGCTTCTCCATCTCTTAATGCCTGCAAAAATTCCCTTAGCAACAGCACTCGCCGTAATAACTCCCAGCGCCAGCGCCGCCGCGAGCTCGAGAGTATACACCGCCTTATTGCCAAAGAGGGTGAGGTCGCCCGAAAAGGCCGACGTCATCGTATAATAGAGCGATGCGCCGGGTATTAAGGGTATCAGAGCGGCCATAATGAAGGTCGTCGTAGGAGTCTTCACAACTCGGGCCATGCATTCGGCGTATGCGGTGATGAGCGCCGCGACGATAAAGTATGACAGCACCTCGTTTTTCGTAAGAAGCTCAAAAAGAAGGTAAAACGACCAAGAAAGAAATCCGCCTACGGCAGACACCGCAAGGCGGCGTCCCCTGATGTTAAAAAGCATCGCGAAGCATATCGAGCCGACGGTACCCGAGAGCACCTGTATAAGTCCGAACGGCATTACACGCCACCCCCTGTCAGTGCCGCGAGTACGAAATATCCCGCCGCGATAGCAAGAGCGGCAAGAAGCGCCTCAATACAGCGTAAAATTCCGGTAATACTGTCTCCTGTGAATATGTCACGCAGGGCGTTTGTCAAGCCTATTCCGGGGATAAGCGACATTATGTTGCCGATTATTATGGCGTCGGCGCCGCCCGGCATACCGAGGTGCGACGCAAGGAAGGCAAGCGCCGTTGCGACGAAGGAGCCCGTAAATTTCGCAAATATCCTATTTTTCACCGTAAGGTCGCAAAGAAGCAAAGACAGCCTCACCGCAGCACCCACGCCAAGCGAGAATAGCGCCTGAAAAACGTTCCCCCCAAAAAAGAGAGTGAAAGCACCCGCAATAAGCGCGTAGCACACAAACTCAAGCCACAGGGGGTACGTTCGTGCGCTGTGAACGCGCGAAAGCTCCGCATCTATCTCATCGGGAGCTACCTCACCCGAGCAAATTCTGCGCGAGAGCGAGTTGAGCAGATGAAGCTTTTCAAAATCGGTCCCCGCTCCGCCGATACGCCTCGTTTCGGTAAGTATCTCACCGCATTCGGTATGAACGGTCACGACCATGCTGCTCGTTATTATGAAGGTGTCGACGCGACACGCGCCGAGGGCAGTAAGAATTCTGTTGATACTGTCCTCGACTCTGTGTATCTCCGCACCTGCGGCGAGCATTTCCTCGCCTATGTTCATAGCGCTTGTTAACTTGTTTTTCATAGATTATCCTTGATTGCTTTTTATATCTCGGCTTTTTAGCCGTCATTTTGAATAGCGAGACGCATAACCTGCACCGTCATTCCTACGTACAGAACGCCGTTCGAGCTGCCGGTCAAATATAAATGAATACACTATGCAACTGCCTCGACCGGGTGAATGTGCAATTTAATTTTAGCTTAAAGTTCAACATTTTTCAATATCTTACCCGAAAATTCTCTCCAAAGTGACAAAATCCCGAAAATAATTGCTAAACCGCACCGCGCCCCCCTTGAAAAAACGTTAAGAAAGTGGTATCATAAAATAAAAAACCTGTGAGGTATATTATGGCAATTCTTTCTCCCTCCATTCTCGGCGCAGACGTACTTAACGTGAAGCGCGACCTTGAAGCAACCGAGGCGGCCGGTGTAAAATGGCTGCACGTAGATATTATGGACGGACATTTCGTACCGAATATGTCCTTCGGCTATTCCTTCGTTTCGGCTCTTAAGAAGGCTACAGACATCACTCTCGACGTGCATCTGATGATAGAAAAGCCTATCAGATACGTCGAAGAATTTTGCCGTGCGGGCGCGGACTACCTTACCGTGCATATTGAGGCAGATACGCCCGAGAACATCTCCCATACCCTTGATAAAATAAAAGAGCTCGGTGTGAAGCCCGGCATCGTCGTAAAGCCGAAAACAGGACTCGATGCCATTAAGCCCTATCTCGAAAAATGCGAGCTTGTTCTCGTTATGACCGTCGAGCCCGGCTTCGGAGGGCAGAAATTTATGGCAGATATGATGCCGAAGCTCCGCGCTATCAGAGAGGAGCTTGACAGAGTAAATCCCGACTGCCACCTCGAGGTAGACGGCGGCGTCGACCTAGTCACGGGAGAGATATGTAAGGCAAACGGAGCGAACGTGCTGGTCGCAGGCTCTGCCTTCTATAAAGCAGAGAATAAAACCTCTTTCAGAGAAAAGATAGAAGCATAAGAACAACCCCTCAGTCAGCTTAGCTGACAGCTCCCCCTAGGGACAGGGGCAGCCTTTGCTCGGGTGAAGCAACTAAAGGGGGTACTGCCTACAGATTTAGACCCTTACTCCTTGCGGCGTAAGTGTGCTCCGCCCACTATGCTAATCGCATTTCGCTCGACTATGTCGAGCGCGCCGCGGAGCAATCTGCTCTCGCTCACTTGTGAGTAAACTCACAGATTCGCTTCGTTTGATTATCTGTGCTCTTACTCCCCGACACCACCATCGCGGTTCGGCACTCAGGGGGACAGCTATGCTGTCATTTCGAGCAGTAGGCAGTAGAGATGGTGCTAAGGCGTACAAACGCGAGAAATCTAAATTTGTAGGCAGTTATCGCTTACTTGTATCACACGAGCATTTAAACAAACAGATTTTCGAGCCCTGCGAGAAAATCAACCTTAATCATTAATTATTAATCATTAATTAGTTTGCTTTGCGAACTGTCTTCATCATTCATCACCATTATGTAAACCCTACTTTACATAATTGCTTATTATTTAACACGTACCCCTATTTATGTACATTATTTTTCGTCTCTTAAAGTGCAATTTTTAAAAGGAAGGGATAAAACCGTTGGAAAAGTGGAATTTATACAACGAAAAGGGCGAGCTTCTACCCGCGCATAGCTTTCGCGGAGCGCCCCTGCCCGAAGGGGCCTACCACATGGCGTGCGAGGTTTTGATAAGGCACGCTGACGGAGACTTTCTCGCTATGATACGCTCGACGAAAAAGCGCGACTTCGGCGGCCTTTACGAATTTTCGGCAGGTGGCGCCGCGCTCTACGGAGAGAGCGAGCTTGACTGTGTTATACGAGAGTGCCGCGAAGAAACAGGGCTTCGCCCCCGGAGCTTCGAGAAAATTGCCTACACCCTCGACCGCGAAAAGAAAATAATAATTCACTCCTTTATCGCCACCGTTGAATGTCCGAAGGACTCCGTAACGCTACAAGAGGGCGAGACCGACGGCTACCTCTGGCTCTCCCCCGAGGAGTTCAAGGAAATTATAAAGACCGATAGGGTTATCAACCGACAGATGAAGAGGCTCGACGCCTATTTTCGCCAAAACGGGTGGAAATAAACACGTATTTTCTAGCGCTACTGAAAGTTTTCCTGAAATTCGAAAAAACTTTCAGCAGATTTTTACTTAAAAAAGTTAAGACCGCAGTGCAAAACACTGCGGTCTTTTTTGGTTTATACGATTTTTGTTTTACCTTTTCGGCATTTTTAATTACTGAAAGGTAACAAGCTGAACGTGAGCGTAAGAAGCATTGCTTATGTTAGAAGCTGCATACGTTCTTATATCAGCCGAACTGTTCGAAACGCCCGTACCCATAAATCTACCAGAGCCATACGTCCAAGCATCATTGGTGCTATCATAAGTAAACAGAGTAGCTCCAGTGGGCACAACGTTCGCCTCTGTTTGAGTAGTGAACAGATACTTATTGTTACTGTTCAAGGTGAGATAGAGCTTCGTCGTTCCGTCGAGAATGTAGATGTAGTAGGTTCCTGCATCAGTACCTGCAGTAAGATAAACGTCACAAGCCTCATTCTTTACAGAGGTAACGGAAAGGTTGGCGCCGCTAGAACCGGGTTTAGTTCCGTTGTAGTATATCTCACCGGCTGTATTGTGCTGCGACTTCATCTTATATGCAGTATCAACCTGGAAATTAGTAACAGGAACAGCAACTCTGTTGTCAGCAGCAGGAACGGTTATCGTCCAAGTCTTGGTAACGGCGGTCGCGCCTGTAGCCGCGATAGTAGCGGTAAGAGTTACGGTCTGCTCGGTCGTGCCGGGAGTAAGAGTAACCTTATTATCAACTATTGTTGCACCGGTAGCTTCCCAAGTAACGGTAACGTCATCGAAGAGAACAGTGTCAGTTACGAGAGTAACGTCAGTTGCGGATACAATAGCCTCAGGAATTTCTATAGCAAGATATTCCTTCTCCTGCGCTACCTTCTCGTCAGCAGTAAAGTTAGCTACCTGCTTAAAGCTATAGAAGCAAACAGGGAACTGACTTACACCAAGATTTGCAGCATTCTCACCCCAGATATATTTTTCTGCACAAGAGCCGCCAATATATGCATTGTTATTAAATGCACCCATATAATAGCTGCCCGCAGTACCCTCTACAACAGCCGTACCGGTAATCGGATCAACAGTGTAATATCTTTCAGGAGCGGTCGTTACCAGCTGAAGTGATCCACTCTGAGAGGAAGCAGTTCTTTCATAAACGTCTATATAAGTCTTAACACCTGCATTCATAAAGTAAAGTCTGAATGCACCGTCAACACCGTCAACAGCCTCGAGAGTTACATCTATAGCATCTGCCATTGCATCGCTCGTAGCAAGCTGATAAGCAGTGGTTCCGTTAATTGCACCCGTGAGATACAGGAACTTGCCCTTATTCGCCTGATAAATCGCAAGCTTATAAGTTTGACCTACAACAGGAGCGTTAACCTTAATAGGAGCTTCTGCGGGCTTCGCAGCAACTGCAAGGGTAAAGGTCTTCTGAAGAGTAGTGTTACCAAGCGAAACAGTAGCTACGAGAGTTATCTCGCGGGCGGTATCGCCAAGCGTGATTTCGTAGTTGCCGGAAACGGGTGCACCGTCAGCGGTCCAAGTGATAGCAACGTCGGTGTAGGTAGCACCGATTGCAGGAAGAGTGAGAGTAGTATTAACTGCAATATCAGTGTCTACATCAAGAACAGTATGCTCAATGCCAACCTTCTCCTGCTCGGTGGGAACCCAAGCGGTGTAAGACTTGATAGTAGCACCGGTGATTTCCTTCTTAGTGTTGTAATCGGTGAGCGTTCCGTTTTCAACGGTGATGGTGTCACCAACCTTAATAAGACTGATAGTAGCGTCGTTATTATCAACGTCTTTTAATCTGAAAACGAGTACAGGGTGCTCGGCATCGTTACCTACCATAACCCAGATGGAAACGTTATGATACGTACTGCTATATGCACCGTCGGTGTCGAAAGAAACAACTCTACCGGTAAGGGTATACTTTCCGGGAACGGTCATACCCTTTTCAAGAGAGTAGAGAACAGAAACCATCTCCGCCTCGGTGGTAGGAAGCTTCCAAAGAGTTACGGTAAACTCCTTGGTCTGGGAGTCAGCGCCCTCGCAAGCTACGGTAGCCGTAATCTTAACGTCCTTCGTGAAGCCTGCGGTAGCGGGAAGAGTGAAGTTAAGCTTTCCGCCGTTAACAGCAACTGCTGCATTGGTGGAAGACCAAGTGATAGAAACGTTCGCATAGTTCGTACCAACGGTAGGAACGTCAACTACTGCGGTGGTAATATCAGCAGGAAGAGTAAGCGAGCTCAGCTCTGTTGCTATTCTTTCCGCTGCGGGAGTGAGGTCGGGGTTAACGAGCTCGTAGAACGTAACGGGGTAGTTATCAGCATTTGCGGTAACGGGACCGAAGGTGTCGTGAGTCTTATCCTTAACAACGCCGAAGAAGTAATCAGCACCCTCTACGTTAGCAACGAGCGTACCGTAGGTGGTATTGAAGGTGTACTGCGTGGATGCAGCATCCTCGAGCTTAATGTTAACGTAGGTCTTGTCGCCGCTGGTAGAGGTTACCATATTAACGTACTTAACAGCAGTTCCTACAGTTATCTTAAGATAATACTTATCGGTAGTACCGGAAACAAGCTCAACCTGAGCTGCAGCTGCAAGCTGTTGAGCCTCGGAGGTAGCCGCATAGTAGCCGTTCATCTCACCGGTAGCAAACAGACGCTTAGCGAGCTTGAGCTGGTTCATAGCAAGAACGTAGGTCTTGATAGTGTCGAGAGCAGTTACGGGCTGTGCAACTCTGTTATCCTTAGGAGTTATCTTAACCGTGATGGTCTTAGTCTCGGTTGCAGCACCGCAAGTAAGCGTTGCGGTAAGAGTTACGGTCTGCTCCTCAGCAGTCTGAACTACTACGAGGTTGCCCTCGGTGATAGTAGCGCCGGTTGCAGTCCAGGTAATAGCAACGTCAGTGTATGTAGCACCCGTAGCTACGAGTGCGACGTTACCGTCCATATAAACGGTCTCGGGAAGAGTAAGAGCATTCTTCTCAAAGGTTACCTTCTCAGCCTCGGTGGGAACCCAAGCGGTGTAAGCCTTGATAACGCAGCCTGCGTTAAATTCTATAGTGCCCTTATAGTTGGTTATAGTACCCTCAACGGTGATGGTGTCGCCAACCTTAAGGTCAGCAGCCTGGTCACCCTTAAGTCTGTAACACTGAATGGGCTTATCGGTAAGGTTATCAACTACGATGGTAACGGTTACGTTCTTATAACCTGCGTCGTAGGGAGTGTCTATGGAGATTATCTTACCGGTAAGGGTCTGTGTGCCGTCCATAGTCTCGCCTGCTGCGAGCTGGTAAGCAGCATCAACGATAGCCGCCTGCGAAACCTTCGCGGGAACTACGCGCTCAAAGCTCTTCGTTACGGTATCCTCACCGTCCGTGATAGTAGCGGTAAGGGTGTAATTAAGGTCAGCGTCGCCTCTTTCAACCTTTACGGTCTTAAAGCCTGCGTTAGCACTATCTACGATAGTAACGCCCGACTCAACGTTTACCGACCAGGTGATAGGATAGGTCGTGCCGTTATAAACAACGTTAGCAACGACGTCGTAGTCAACGGTGGTATTCGTAGCCTCGTTCTTATAGAGAGCATCGATATAAGCACCGGCTGCTTCAAGATCCTCGTTAACCTTTTGCCCGCAAGCTGCGAAAACGCCGACTGCAAGGACGAGAACAAGAAGCAAACTTAAAAGCTTTTTCATTTTGTTTCTCCTTTATATTATTTAATTGTTTAAACTTAAAGCTAACAAGAGAAAAACTAATTTGTAGGTGTCTTTTTACCTATTTTATTACTATATTATCGGGAGACAGTATTTTTATCTGATAGTTGCTGTTATAGGAGTCAACTATTCCCTTTACATCTACCGTCTTGCCTACGTAGGCATCCTGGGTTATAATTTCGCCATTTTCGTCAAAAAGAAGACCTGTGCGAAGCACGATTTCGACGTCACCCGCGCGGCAATAGAGAGTCATCTCGCCGTCGGAGTTTCCGCCGTTATCTGTGGTATATGCACTTTTTACATAGAGGTCTTCGAACGATACGGAGGTACCGAGCGCCGCCTCTGCATAAGCAAGCTCAACCGTCTTCTCCTCTTCGCTCTCGGTAACGTCTATATAAACCTTACCCGTGGTGAATTTCACGGGGTCAATCAGACGGTATGCAGCGGAGTTGCCCTCGGAGATGAGATGCATATTGTCAGGCTCGTCCTTCTTACGCGCGTTGTACTTAAGTCCCGAAACCTGATACGTGCCGTTAAACTCGGACACCGTTCCTACTATTCTGACCTCATTACCCGGCTTCAGCATAGCAACGGCATCGCCGTGCAGGCCGCCATTCTCATAATAGACATACACGCCGTAGCACATATCGGTTTCAGCGTCGTAGGACTCAATGTATACGCCGCCGTCACCGCTATTGGTAGAAACGATACCGTCGAAGGCCACCTGTGTGCCCTCGTATTCGGCGATATTAAGCCTTAATTCCTTAAGGTTTATTTCCTGCACTGCACCGTAGTAGAAAAGGGGGTCATTTTCTGTCGAATGCATCTTAAGTCCCAGAGTCTTCGCCTGATTCAAAGCCGCCATACAGGTCGAGCCATAGCGGTTGCTCTGTGTATTCGAGGCACGTCCGAGGCCATTTTGCAACAGCTCAAGGTTCAGATTTCTGTACTCCGTCTCCCCGGGAGCAAGATACCACACCCAAACGAGGTGGCGCGCACCCGTCGAGTCGACGTTCCAAGCTTCGTTATCGGACTCAACGATGATAGAGGTTGCGGTAGAAAGCTTCTCCTTCGTGAAGTTAGATGCCTGTTTTCCCCACTCCTCAATCTTACCCGTGCTCTCGGGAGTATTTACGGCGAGATATCTCGCCTTAAGCGTTCCGCCGTCGAAGACGTCGGCAGGAGCGTTAAAATGTGTTGTATCGCCGTCAATCATAAGCTTGACGGTCACCTCGAGCTTTTTAGTCTCGCTCGTCATATCGAGCTTAAGCGTGCTGACGTAGTCAACCGCCTCTTTTACCTCGACGGCAGCTCCGCAGCCCTCGGTATCACAGATACCGTCGCGGTTCGCATCAACGTGATTTTCGCAAGACGTACCACCGCAAGCGGCAAGAGCCGACACGAGCAAGGCCAAAAGCACGAGGAGTGATAATAGTCTTATAAGTCTATTATTCATACTTTAACCGTTAGTTATTCTTTTCTTGAATTTCACCAATTTTCAATTGTTAACTGTCAATTGTTACTGGCTGTACTCACACTCGTCGATAGCATCCCGGAATGCTCTATCCATAACGTCATCGGTAAGAGCCGTTTCGGTAAGAAGCTTCGTAAGAAGCGCGCCTACCTGGTCACGAGCCATAGACGAGCCGTTGAATGCGGGAGAGGTGTAGTAGTAGGACTCCTGCTCAAGACATACTTTAGCAGAGAGAGCTGCTACGTAATCACCGCCGTCAGCCTTATCGGTAAAGTCCTTATAGGTGGGGTCGTTAGCAACCGACTTAAGAACGGGAACGTAACCGGAAGCCATCGAGAAGTCTGCCTGGAACTCGGTAGAGGTCGTAAGGAACTTAACGAAGAGCCAGGAAGCAACGACCTCTTGAGGATTATCCTTCTTGAAGATACATACAGAGGGACCCTGGGAGATAACCTTGGGGTTATTAACAGCATCCATCTGAGGAATGGGAGCGATACCAACCTCGAAGGGGTAGCTTCCGTCAGCATTCTTCGCAGGGCGCTGGTGAGTAGCACCTGCAGACGAGCCTATAGACATATAGCTTCTGGTGCCGGTCTGTGCAGTGAAGAGGCCGGAGGTATAGGAGCCGTAGAGGGTCTGAGTGGTGAGGTAACCCTTCTGATACCACTCGTTGAATCTCTTAACGAATTCCTTATTCTCGTCGTTGTCGAAGAGGAAGTTCGTTCCGTCAACCTTCGTTGCGCTGGTGTAATCGGTCTCGAGCTGCTCGCACATGGTGATGAACCAGTTAGCCTCGGAGTCGTAGCCGAGAGGAATGGAGTTCGGGTCGATAGTCTTTATCGCTGCGCAAACAGTCTCAAGCTCGTCCCAGGTGGTGGGAACGGTGAGACCGTTAGCCTCGAAGAAGGTCTTGTTGTAGTAAAGAACCTCGGTAGACTTCGAGAAGGGCATGGTGTACATAAGTCCGTCTCCGAACTGTGCACCCTCATCGTAGAATCCCTTGATGAAGTCGTTCTTCTGCTCTTCGGTAAGACCGAGAATTTCAGTAGTACCGTCAGCGAGGGTTACGGGAATGTCACTCTCGATAAGGTTATCAAGAGTAGCAACCGCACCTGCAAGGTTGTAAAGAGCAACGTGGTCGGGGTAACAGTAAGCGATGTTGGGCTGGTTACCAACGGTAATCTCGGTCTTTATCTGGTCGCGAACGTCGTCGTAACCTCCGACAGACTCATAAACTACCGTGATGTTGGGATAGAGCTTATTAAACTCTACGATGTACTCCTCGAGTACAGGGGTAAGGTTGGTACCCATAGTGGTGTAGAACGTAATGGTAACTGCGCTGCCATCATAACCGCCCTCGGGAACCTCGAAGTTAGGCTGTGCCTTCGCTCCGCCGCATGCGGTCATTCCGACCATGCACATACAGAGAGAAAGAATCAAAAGAACCGAAATCAGTATCTTTTTCATGGTGTTTTTCTTCCTTTTCTTTTTATTTATTTGTTAGAGCCGTAAAACGGCAATTAACACAAATTTGGTGTTGAGCAGAGCCCAACAAATGAATAATGAATAGCGAAGAGTGATGGTTGATTTTCTCGGCTTTACCTCGAAAATCTTCCGTTTGGTTTAAATGCTCGGTTAGAATACTCAAATATTCTCTTATTATTATCTTTGTATTTCCCCTTCCCCCGCGCGAGCTGATGCTCGCGCGGGGCGGGTCGGATTGGTTTTTTTATTCAGTTTGCCCTCGCGATAATTCGCGAGAGTCTGACGGCAAGGTCGAAGGATAAGCCAAAAATCCGACCCGCCGAATATTATAAGTTACGTCTGTGTGATGAAAAATATTTCGAGGAACAATCTACAGCCGCGAGCGCAGGCGTACGAAGGTACGTCTAGGGAGCGGGCGAAGCTTATCGCCGAATGACACATCACCGCACTTTCTCAGTACCGTCTGTGTGATGGAGAATATTTCGCGGAGAAATCTTTAATCGTGAGCGCAGGCGTACAAGGGTACGTCAAGCGAGAGAGTGAAGATTTATACCGAAATATTACCATCACCCTACCCCTTTATGCCGGAGCGGGATACACCCTTCATAATGTACTTACGAAGGAAAATAAATACTAAAAACAGCGGTATAGATACGAGGGCAACTGCCGCCATCTGTTGAGGAATGTGCGGCTCGTTCGTGGTGGTGTCCATAAAGGACGCGCCGCGAAGACCGTTCGTTATCAGTTTGTGTGCGTCGTCGTTGGCAACAAGTCGCGGCCAAATGTAGGAGTTCCACGCACCCATCATCTTCAGTATCGTTATCGATATTAAAGTCGGGAGCGCTAACGGTATCATTACCTTCCACAGATACTTGATATCCGAGGTGCCGTCGACCTTCGCCGCGAGATAGAGCTCATTCGGTATCTGCATAAAGTTCTGGCGGAGAAGGTAGATGTAGAACACGCTGACAAGGAACGGAACGATAAGTACCGTGTAGGTGTTCATCCATCCAAAGGAGTTAACCGTCTGATAGTTCGTTATAGTGAAAAGCTCACCGGGTATCATCATCGTGGCAAGGAGCGCCGCGAAGAGCGTATTCTTCCCCTTAAACTCAAGGCGTGCAAACGCAAAGGCACAAAGCACGGTGATGACAAGGGACAGAAGGGTGGAAACTATTCCTACGTACATAGTGTTAAGGAAAAGTCTGCCGAGATTGGCCGTATTGAATGCATCAACGTAGTTCGAGAGCATTACCTGGCGGGGCCAGAAGGTGGGTATCGAAAGACGGTATTCCTCGAGCGTTTTGAGGGACGAGTTTATCATCCAATAGAACGGAAACAGCACCGTTATCGCCATAGCAATAAGGAAGATATAGAGCGCAACTAGGACGGCTATCTTCATTATTCTCTGCCTTGCGGAGACGAGCTGTATGTTTCTTTCATGCATTATAACGTCTGCCATACTGCCACCCCCTTAATAGTGCACTTTCTTCTTGCTTACCTGGAGATTTATCAAGGTAATGACAAGAATAATTCCAAACAGTATAAGCGCAGCCGCGCTTGCACGGCCCTGCTTACTCGTTTCGAGCGCGTCGTATATAAATCCGACCATTGTATTGAGTCTTCCCTTATCGTCGGGCGGACCCATCGTCTCGTCAAAGATACCGACGATGCTCGTGTATTCCTTAAATCCGCCAATAAAGCCCGTAATAACTACGTATGCGAGCATCGGAGATAGGAGCGGCACCGTAATCCTTGTAAACACGCGCCTTCTTGACGTGCCGTCAACCTTCGCCGCATCGTAATACTGCTTGTTGATGCTCTGAAGACCGCCAAGGAGAACAAGTATCTTAAAGGGCAGCGCATTCCACACGATATAAACTATCATAACGGTCATATTCGCCCAATAGGTCGAGCCCGCATTTATCCAGTTTATATGTGTGCCGCCGAAGAATTCGATAACGTTGTTTATGATACCTGCGGTAACTATTATCTCGTTTTCCGTTCCGTGTGCGTTACCGACGATATTGAACATCGCCGCAAAAACCATACCTATCGCTATGGAGTTCGTAACGTAGGGGAGGAAAAATATAGTTTGCAGAAGCTTCTGGAGGGGCTTTATCGCATTAAGACACACGGCGATAAGAAGCGCCAAAAGCGTAGAAATCGGAACTGTAGTTACACAAAGGAGCGCGGTATTCTTAAGGCAGGTAAGAAACTGCTTATATTGCACAACCTTTATGAAATTTCCAAAGCCAAATGAGAAGGTAGTTCCGTTCACCGCCGACAGACTGTCATAACCCTCGAGGAACGCCATTCTTATCGTATTGATAATAGGCCAAACCGTGAAGATAAGCAGCAGCACTATAGCGGGAGAGAGGTACAACCAGGCTTTCCACTGATGTTTGCTATCAACCATTGTTTACACTCCTCAGAAATAAATTCTTTCTTCGGTCCATTTATCGAAGGCGAACACCTTGTTCGGCTTCAGTGCGAAGCGAACCGTCTCGGCCTCTCTGTCAATGTCCGAGTCGGAATCGATTATCGAGCGTACGGTAGGGCTCTCTGCGGCCTCGTGAGTAGAAACGACACTGCAATCGCGTCCCATTACCTCGACGTTCGAGAGCTTACACTCGAGAGCTCCTCTCTTCTTAAGCTCGAAGCCCTCGGGACGGATACCGATGTAAACGCCACGCTCCTCTATAGCAGCATCGGCAGGAAGCACCGCCGTGCCGCCATCGTATTTGTAGCCAACTATATTCTCAACAGTCTTGACCTCGGTAACAGGTCCGTTCTCGGTCTCGACAGTCTCCTCGACCTCTACAGTCTCGGTGATAGGGGTTTCGGTACCGCCGACGTAGAGCTTTCCGCCCTTTATATAACCGTGGAAGACGTTAATGGGGGGAGTTCCGAGGAACTTAGCAACGAAGAGGTTGATGGGGTCGTCATATATATCCTGCGGCTTACCAACCTGCTGAACTACACCGAGCTTCATAACGACAATTATATCGGATATCGACATAGCCTCTTCCTGGTCGTGCGTTACAAATATGGTGGTAATGCCTGTCTCTTTCTGTATTCTTCTTATCTCCTCACGGGTCTGAAGACGAAGGCGCGCGTCGAGGTTGGAAAGCGGCTCGTCGAGAAGAAGAACTCTCGGCATCTTTACAAGCGCTCTTGCGATAGCGACTCTCTGCTGCTGACCACCCGACAGCTCACTCGGCTTTCTGTCCATAAGGCCGTCTATCTGCACGAGCTTCGCAGCCTCATAGGCACGCTCAAGCATTTCAGGCTTGGACATCCTGTCCGCACCCTTAAGGTTCTGGAGCGGGAAGAGTATGTTCTGCTTTACGGTCATGTGCGGATAGAGCGCGTAGTTCTGGAACACAAGACCTATACCTCTGTTCTCCGGGGAGAGCTCGGTTACGTCCTCGTCGCCGAAGAATATCTTACCCGGGGTGGGCTTCTGAAGTCCGCTTATCATATAGAGCGTGGTACTCTTTCCACAGCCTGAGGGGCCGAGCAGACCTACGAGCTTACCGTCGGGAATGGTAAAGGTAAAGTCGCTGACAGCAACGACCTCTTCATTCGACTTTTTGTTTCTGCTGGGGAAAATTTTAGTGAGATTCTGAAGTTCTACTTTCATTAGTACGCCTCCTTTGAAAGTCAGTTGTATATTTTGTTTTATTCAAATTAGCTTTTCAGTATTTGCTCTTCTCGACAGACTCGGCGTGCACGCGCTTCTTGTACGCTAGCATTTCGTCGTAGGTATCGAATATCATCTGGCTCGCCATATCGACAGTAACCGTACCCGAGAGGACGTCGTGAACAAGAGACCTGTTCTTCGTCGCAAAAAACAGTATAGCCTCAAGCACCGGAATAAGCACAAGAACAACGGCGCCGACCATTCCCGCGCCGAAGAAAATTATCATAAGAACGATGAGTATCGGTATCATCGTCTCTATCGTGTACTTTCCAAGCATACATCTTATAAAGAGTCCGAGAGAATTTATCTTAACTCCGTTGTTAAACATAACTCCGACACCGAAAATCTTTTTCCCGAGAGTCTGCCCGTTTTTAAAGATAAGAGGCACGATAAGCTCAAGCACGACGAAAGCAAGCAGAACGCCGATAGTGATTACGACGAGCGTAAGGTTAAAGACAATATTCAGCGTGAGGAGCACCTGCTCGTCCGAGCCGAATTTTTTCTCGACGCTGTCAAAATATGCACGCTCATCCTCGGAGAGAGCCTCATATTCATCAGCCGTGATATCGAGCGACACTCCGTACTCTGCCTCGTATCTGTCTATATGGCCCTGATACTCATCAAGGCGCGCATCGTATCCGGTTATTGCCGAGATAGCAAAAGCAAAGCCCACAGCGAGGATAGAAAGCATGATAAAATCAAAGAGAAATGCGGAAAATCGTTTAAACGACCCCGCTCTTTGTAAATCGTACACAACAACACCTCCCATGGGCTAAAAACAGTGCAAAAGGCAACTCCTTCGCACGTACGTATTATATAGCATACATATAATAACACAATTCTAGACAAATTGCAACAGATTTCTAAAAAGAAAATTGCGCTAAACGTATTTTTTGTGTAAATATTACAAAACCTGCGTAAATATTTCGTCACAAAAAAGGCAGAGACTCGTCAAGGGTCTCTGCCTTTTTGAAAGCGGATATTCCGTTACAATCACTTCTTAAGAAGCGTAACCGGTGCTTTTATTATCATCTTCTTGTCCTTGGGCACGCCACCCTCAGGGCAAGCGCCGGGCATATGAGCGTGCTCGGGCAGAATGATAAGATAATCACCCGACTTAAGGTGATGATGAGTACCGTTATCGTTATGCTTCCAAAGCTCCGCGTCCTTCTCCTCGTCAAAGGTAAATACGCACTCACCGGCTCTCATAGTTTCGAGGTCCTCGATACCGATTACCTCCTCGCCCTCAATAACCATCTGGATATCAATGAACTTTCTGTGAGCCTCGTATCCGCACTCGGGAATAGGGCGCAGATTAGCATACATTACGTTCGCATAAGCTCCGTCGGAGAAATCGTAGTGGCCGCACTCGACCTTATTCTCGGCTGCGAGCAACGCGAGCTGATACGCTTCCTCGGAAATTTCTCTGATAGGTTCGTACTTGTTAGACATTTTATTCTCCTTTATGTAAAGTATTATTTACTTTCTATTTAAGTGTGCCGAAAGCTCGTCCGCATTACTCGAATAAGAAACGAGGAGCCGCGAGAGAGCGGGGGTCGTATCAAAGACCACAGCCGTCCTTCCCCCGTCGTACACTATACAAACGCGCTCCGAGACAGAGGAAGAGGAAGACATATCGTACATTCGGGAAACGCCGGATAATTTAACACGCCCGGGCCCTGCGGGGCATATCCTCTCTGCTTCCTTTACGTGAATTCTGATTTTTTCCCTTCGAGCTCTTCTCCGCCCTGCTTCTATGCCGAGAGAGAGGGTTCCCGAGCGGAACTCAAAATAACAGTCGGGTGCAGAGCGCCGCCACGTAAAATATATGAGCATCCAAAGAAAAATCGGACAAAGCGCAAAAATAGGTACAAAACGTGAAAAATAGCATAATAGGAAAAACAAGATTACGAAGGCAATATAAAATAAGACGAGCATCAAAGAAAGCACGAATCTTTTCCCTTCTCTTTTCCGTCTGTATGAAAATTCCGCGTAAAACGGCATATCCTGCTCTGACATATCACAAATTCGCCGACAAAAATTCAGCGGCGTTCCTCCATGCAAGCTTTTCAACTATGCGCTCGGGATAGTGCGTGAGAAGAAGCTCTACAACTCGGTCGTGTATACTGCCGCTCTCGTCTATTCCCGCCGGGTATTTTCCGTCCGTTCCGTCAATATCAAAGCCGAAGGCGAGAGTGTCCTCGCCGAGCTTATTCAGCGCGTAATCAACGTGGCGAAGGACATCTGATAGGTCTGCCTCACCGTCGGAAAGAAAGCTCGGGTACAGATTAAGCCCTACAACACCGCCGCGCGACGCGATACGCTTCGCCATATCAAGCGTAAGGTTTCGTCTGCTAGTAGCAACGTCTCTGAAATTCGAATGAGTAGCAACAACAGGGTAGGACGTCGCGTCTAAAGTATCATAGAGGGTCTTATCAGACATATGTGACACGTCTATTATAATTCCGAGCTCCGAGAGCCGCTCTACCATGAGATACCCCTCTGACGTAAGCCCCGTATCGCTTTTATCCCACGCAGAAGCGCCAAGCTCGTTCGTATCCCACACAAGTCCCATAACACGCATGCCGAGCGCAGCGAGGGTATCAAGCTCCGTGCTGTCGGCAAAAAGGCCTCCGCCGCCCTCGACGGTAAGCATAGCACCGGAGAACCCGTTTTCCAGAGCTCTCGAGAGCTCCTTCGCATCTCTCGCAGGAGAAAGTCCAAGTCTCGCCGTTTCCGACACATAAATCTCGGCCAAGTGCATAAGCTCACGCCGTCTTATATCGGGAGGACGTCCCTCCTTCGGGACAAATGCGGCAAAAAACTGTAAAAACGGATGCTTTTTCGAAACGTTATATGTAGAAATCAGGCCTCGCTCGCCGCAGACGGTAAGAAGGCTGTCACAGTGCATATCTATTACGTGCATACAAGGAAACCTCTTTTTATTTCATTATATACCACAGTATAAAAAAAGTCAACAAACAAAGACAACATAAAATCGCGCGAGAGTGACAAAATATTTAGACCAAGTACTTCTTGACAAAAAATACGGCAGGTGTTAAAATATATGTCGGCTTGCCGATTTTCGGCAAAGACATTTTTAGGAGTAAAGCAGCCTTGAACATTTTAGATTTGGTTTTGAACGTCGGTATTCTGTTTATTATGATGATCCCCGGCGTAATACTGAAAAAATGCAAATTTGCAGACCCCGCTTTTGGAAAGGGACTATCAAACCTCGTGCTGTATATAGCTCAGCCGGCTTTAATAGTTTATGCATACCTCTCGTGCGAGCGTGACTTTTCGGAGATATGGTTCGGGTGTCTTATGACCTTCGTCCTTTCTCTTCTCGCTCACGCGCTGTTTATCGGGGCAGCTCTTCTATTTTTTCGCCGTGAGCCTGCGGAGAAGCAGAAAATGCTCCGCTTCGTTACGGTATTTGCAAACGCGGCGTTTATGGGAATACCTCTCATACAG
Organism: Clostridia bacterium; assembly: GCA_017453365.1. Lineage (GTDB taxonomy): Bacteria > Bacillota > Clostridia > Oscillospirales > CAG-272 > UBA1740. The sequence goes on along the minus strand of JAFTKH010000006.1, from coordinate 85,089 downwards.
TCTATGTTTGGAGCCGAAGCGGCAATATTTGCTTCAATATACAACATAACCTTTAACCTCTTCCTTTGGACCTTCGGGGTATATCTTTGCACAAGGCAACGCGGAGAGGATATGGATATGGACGGGGACAGCGACCTTGTTGACGAGATGATAGCTTTCAGAAAAAGCACCAAGAGCGAGCTCTCCGTACGCAAGCTTCTCCTTCATCCCGTGACGATAGCCTCGGCGCTGGGACTCATTCTCCTTATCTCGGGTATAAACGTAGAGCTTCTCGAGAGCTCGGGGCTTTCCATAGTTTCGGACAGTCTTGAAATGCTCAAGAACCTCGTCGCCCCCCTTTCTATGACCGTTATAGGCCTGCGCCTTGCCACCCTCGATATGAAGGGGACGCTTCGCGATGCTGGGATGTATATTTTCCTTGCATTAAGGCATCTTATACTGCCCGTGCTGACAATTCTGACCATCCTCTTGGTAAGGCTTATAGGAATTCCTGTGGACGATATGACAGCAACCGTAACCGTAATTCTCGCGGCAACGCCTGCCGCATCGAGCGCCACGATGTTCGCAGAAAAGTATGACTGTGATGCGAACTACACGAGCAGACTCGTTGTTATTTCAACCGTAATATCAATAGCCACTATGCCCTTAATACTCTTCCTGACCGGCTTAATTCTTTGATATTGACAATATTTATTTACAAAAACCCGAGCTTTGCAGTTGTAAAATCCGCAGAGCTCGGGTTTTATTTTTTTATTCTTTACTTTCAAAGTCGTGCTTCTTCGTCCTTACGAGAAGGCGAAGGAGCGCCCTGCCGTTGAAGGGTATTAGAGGATAAAGATATTTTCTCTCGCCCGTCACTCCCCTGTTTCCAAGCAAAAGAATTACAAATACAGCTCCGCCGAGCAGCAGCCCCCATACACCGAAGCCGAATACAAATATCAGCGTCAGCACCCGGACAAATTTAATAGCATAGGAGAGTTCGGCGTTCTGCTGTGCGAATGTGGCTATTGCGACGAATGCCATATAAAGTATAACGTCGGGGCAGAGCCAGCCGACGGCCACGGCAAAATCTCCGAGAATAAGCGCACCGACTATAGAGAGCGAGTTTGACAGCATGTCCGGCGTGTTCATTGACGCTATCTTAAGCCCGTCTATCGCCACCTCAACAAGAAGAAGCTGCAAAATTATCGGGAGTGCTCCCGGGTCGTCAGGTATTAAAAACCGAAGCGCCTCAGGCAACACGTCAGAGTATTCTAGGTACAGATACCAAAGGGGGGTAGCTATCATAGAAAGAAGCAGTATCGCCACTCTTATTATTCTCAAATAACTGCCTGTGAGGGGCGGAAAATAGTAATCGTCCGCCTGACTCAAATAGTCGAATATCGAGGTCGGGAGTATCATTACCTGTGGGGTCGTGTCGCAAATTATGAGAACGCTGCCCTCGAGCACCTGCGCCGCCGCAGTATCGGGGCGCTCTGTTGTCCGCACCTTTGGAAAAGGGTTGAGCCAGCCGCGTCTGATAAGACTCTCTGCAAGGCTCCTGTACCCTAGTGTTAAGCTTTTCGGCTTTATCTCGCGAAGCCTTTTTTCGAGCTTCTCGACGAGCTTTCCGTCGGCAACACCCTCGATATAACACATAACGACATCCGTCCGAGACATCTCCCCGACGGAAAAGTGGCGCATGGTAAGCCGCGGGTCGCGTATTCTGCGGCGTATCAACGCCGTATTCATAACCAGCGTTTCGACAAAGCCGTCACGCGCGCCCTGCATAACCCTGTCCGTATCGGGCTCCGCAGTCGTTCTCGCAGGATAAGTCCTTACGTCTATCAGTATTGCTGACCTGCCGAAGCTTGTTGCGAGCATCACCGCCTGTCCCGACAAAACAGCCGCGACAAGCCGCCCCATATCATCTGCCCCGTCGACCTCGACGTATGGTAAGCGGCGCTTTACCGCCTCGGCATCTCCGACTGTATTCTCATTCAGAATAAACTGCATAAGCTTTAGCATCTCGGCATCCTTCACAAACCCGTCTATATAGAAAAAGCTTATATCCTGCCCCGATGCCGAAAGCTTTCTTTCTATAACGTCGAAGCTCTCCGTAACACGTAAAAGCTCCGAGAGCCGCGCAGCATCCCTCTCGTATATACCCGATAATTTCTCCATTTCAGCCCCCTAAAATTCATCCTTCCTATTTTTGACAGAGAGGGAACGAATTATGCTTTACGGCGGATTAATAAAATAGAGAAAACCGAAGATACTCTACCGGTTTTCTCCAAAAGCACTGTTTGTTTTAGCAAGCTGCCGCGCTTTCTAGGCTAGAACTGGGAAACCATGCCGAGCGACACCTTAGCAACGAGCCGCTGATATCGGCAACAAAATTTTCGAGAATAACGCTCTTTTTTTACAAGCATGAGCGTGTCAGCATATACAAAAATTACCGAACAAGCTCTTTTTTACGTTCTTGCCGCCCTCTTATCAAGCGAGACGTTTCTGAAATAGAGAGCCATATCTATACCGACCATAACGAGGTTCAAGCAGTAGAAGAAGAGCACGTACCACTTCGAGCCAATGTCTGCAAGATACGCCTCGTTCAAGAACTTCGAAATGATACCTGCTACGTAGCCGAAGAATATGAAGCAAAGAAAAGGAAGACTCTTTCCCTTCGCGGTTCTTGCTCTATAGGAGCGGACTATATTCATAGGCCATGATATACCGAAGCTTACAACCATGAGTATCTCAAAAAATTCAGCCATTTTTACTCCTCCGTTTTTTTAAGGACATTATATCACCCGAAAACGAGCCTGTAAATAATCAAAAAAAGTATGCCACCATAACTTGACAGTTATAGAAGACGAGTGATATAATAATTAAAAAAGTAATCTTGGGAGCAATTTATGGATCTTTTACAGCTGAAATATTTTTGTGACGCAGCAAAAACAGAAAATTTTTCCAAAACGGCGGCGAAGCACCTTGTTCCTCCCTCGAATATTTCCCAGACCGTCAGCAGACTCGAGCGTGAGCTCGGCGTCAGGCTCTTCGACAGAGGGGGAAACGCCGTGAAGCTCAACAGCGAGGGAGTTTCTTTTTACCAAAAGGTCAGCCGTGCGCTGGCGCTTATCGACGAAGCATGTGCAGAAGCAACGGACGGCACTCTCGGTAACCGGGAAATAAATCTCGTCGTTTCCTCGAACAGGCGCATAGTCACAGAGGCTATAGACATTTTTCGCCGCGAGCATCCCACCGTGAGCTTCAATATCAGTCACAGGAGCGGGGACATTGACGAAACGACGGACATAATCGTATCGGACGATCGGGTCTTGAAGAGTAAATATTGCTCCGTTCCACTCATAGAGGAAAAAATACTGCTGGCAGTAAATGACGGCTCAACTCTTGCGAAAAAGTCGAAGATAACGACCGAGGATCTGTCTTGCGAACGTTTTATATTCTTAAACGAGGGCAGCAGCCTTAACCGGGTGTCGCGTTCGGTTTTGAACAACCTTGGAGTCGGTGCGAACGTCGTAATACGCGTGGACGACCCATACTACCTGCGAAAATACGTCGCACTCGGTCTCGGCGTCGCTCTCACCCCCGAGTTTTCCTTCCGCGGTCAGTGGGAGGCGGGCGTTACGCTCCGCGAGATTGGCGACTTTTACCGCACTACCTTCCTTTTTTCAAAGCGCGAGGGATATTTAAGCGCTGCCGCCCGAGAATTTGCCGCCCTGCTTACAAGACTTGTCAAAAACGTTGTTTCTACTCCGCAGGAGTAACCGGGGCATCGGGTACAGGCTCGGCGGGGGTAGGCGGCTCGGGCTGTGCAGGCTCCGCCGGAGTCTCTGCGGGAGGCGTCATTGGCGAGACGGGGGCCTGAGGTGTCGCGGAGGGCACTATCGCTATGCCATTATAGACACTGTCGAAGCAGTCCTCGCCGACGGGAACATCGACCCTCGCCCCGTCTATCTTTATAAATCTTGAAAAGTCGTAGGTGTAAGTCGAGAGCGGGCGGCCGTAGGCATCATCTGTTTGCGCAGAAACGAGCGGGTCATCTCCGTCGTAGCCGACTATTAAGAGCGTATGATAAAAGCCGTCCTCCTCGCGCCCCAGCTGAATTATGTCTCCCACCTCCGCTTCGTCGGCCGGCACCTCTCGCCCGAACGGGCCTATACCCTCGTTTTGCGTTATAAAGTTGTAAAAATACTGCACGCCTGACCAAGAGGGCGAACGGTCGTCAAGAGAAACGAAATACCACCCGAAGGTAGGTGTGTAATTCATAACGCAGGTTCCGGCATAGAGAGCCTGACTTACAAAATTCGTGCAGTTTCCGCCAATCCCCTTAAAGCTGGCGAAGACGGGATTTTGCGAGAAGGCATACCTTTTTGCATACATAACGGCGCGGTCTCTGAAATACGGTTTGATAACAAGCATATTTTCACCTCAAAAAATTGTTTAATAAGTATATCTACATTTTACCCAAAAGCCCGAATTTTGTGAAAAAAACATCTTGTAAATGAAAATAATATGATGTATAATTAAAGAAAAAAAGAAGGGATACCAATGCTATGGATGAAAACAAAAGACCCGATACTATGGAGCGCATAACAACGAAAGCGCTTGCAGATGCTTTTATTGAAAAAGAGGTCAAAAAGGTAAGGCAACAGGTGGGAGATAAAAAGGTGCTCCTTGCTCTTTCCGGAGGTGTTGACTCATCCGTAGTCGCGGCACTTCTTATCAAAGCCATAGGCAAGCAGCTCGTGTCCGTGCACGTAAACCACGGCCTTATGCGCAAGGGCGAAAGCGAGCAGGTTATAGAGGTATTTGAAAAGCAGCTAGGCGCAAACCTGGTATACGTTGACGCGACCGACCGTTTTCTCGGTCTTCTTGCGGGTGTGTCTGAGCCCGAGCGCAAGAGAAAAATAATCGGCGGTGAGTTTATAAAGGTCTTCGACGAGGAGGCACGCAAGCTCTCCGGAATAGAATTTCTCGCACAGGGCACGATTTACCCCGATATTCTCGAGAGTGACGGAGTTAAGGCGCATCACAACGTCGGCGGCCTTCCCGAGGATATGCAGTTCGAGCTCGTTGAACCCATAAAGCTCCTTTACAAGGACGAGGTAAGAGTAGTAGGTGAGGCGCTGGGTCTTCCTCACTCTATGGTATACCGTCAGCCCTTCCCGGGCCCGGGACTCGGCGTCCGTTGTCTTGGAGCTATCACTCGCGACAGACTCGAAGCTCTCCGCGAGGCTGATGCAATTCTTCGCGAGGAGTTTGACGGTGCAGGCCTTAACAAAACCGTATGGCAGTATTTCATCGCCGTTCCCGATGTAAAGAGTGTCGGTGTCAAGGACGGTAAGCGCTACGAGGGCTGGCCCGCGATAATCCGCGCCGTCAACACTACGGACGCTATGAGTGCTACGATAGAGGAAATTCCTTACGTGCTTCTCCATAAAATAACCGCGCGAATCACCGCCGAGGTTAACGGCATCAACCGCGTTCTCTATGACCTCACACCGAAGCCTGTTGGAACGATAGAGTGGGAATAAAGGTCAAAATTCTCTCAGTTCTTTGAGGTCCCGCAGAGCTTCATTTCTCTCGAAAAGCTCGATTTATCTCGCGTTTTCTCCACATTCTAGGGGTTTAGAGTTTGAGCTGAGGTCAATTTGATACCAAAAACAGAATAATTTCAAGTGGCTTCATAAGCAAGAGTAATAATACCAGAAGCACTCAAGAATAAAAGCTGACAGGTTTCTTTTAAAAATCTGTCAGCTTTTTGCGCTTTTTCTCCCGTTTTTGAAAATAAATTACAGTCTTTTTTGAAAATGGTATTGCTATTATTCGAGTTTTGGAATATAATATATACACTAGATTTACGGAGGGATTTAATATGGAATATATGTCTGCGAGAGAAGCCGCCAAAAAATGGGGAATTTCTCAAAGGAGAGTCGCCACACTCTGTTCCGAAAACAGAATAGGAAACGCAACAATGATCGGTAATATGTGGATTATTCCTTCGTCTGCCGAAAAACCAATAGATGCCAGAAGAATTCGATATACTAAAAGCGAAGAAAAGACGGTCAAGCCGTTTGTGAAGTGGGCCGGAGGAAAAGGCCAGCTACTAAAAGAAATAGAGCAATATTATCCTTTTGAACAAGACAGGATCACAAAATACGCAGAACCATTTGTCGGCGGTGGAGCAGTTTTGTTCGATATTCTGAATAAATACAGCTTAAAAGAAATTTATATCAGTGACATTAATGCCGATCTTATAAACACATACCGTATTATTCGCGATGAAATAGATGAGCTTGTCGAAGCACTTTCGGCAATGCAACATGAATATTTACCATTAAACGATAGTAATCGTAAGGATTATTATTTACTTCAGCGGAGCAGGTTCAATGAATTGAAGGTATGCAATGATATAGGAATAAATATTGCAAAAGCAGCCTTGATGATTTTTCTTAACAAAACCTGTTTCAACGGGCTGTTCCGTGTAAACAGAAACGGGGCTTTCAATGTACCAATGGGGTCATATAAAAATCCTATGATTTGTGACGAAAACAATCTTCGGGCAGTATCTGATAAATTACAAAAAGTTAAAATCGTATGTGGAGATTACCGTGAATCCTCCTCCTTTATTGACAGAAACACATTCGTGTATTTTGATCCCCCTTACAGGCCTTTAACAGAAACGGCAAGCTTTACGGCTTACACCGAAAATCTGTTCAACGATAACGAACAAATCGAATTAGCGAAATTTGTTGATGAAATGAACAAAAAAGGCGCTAAGATAGTTGTAAGCAATTCAGATCCCAAAAACGCGAAACAAGAAGATAATTTTTTTGACGATATATACTCATCGTATATCATCAAAAGAGTCGACGCCGTTAGAACGATAAACAGTAACAGTGGTGCTCGCGGAAAAATAAAAGAATTGCTGATATCAAATTTTTAAGACATAATCAAAAGAAGGATAATTTATGGCAAACAGAGATTTTAACAAATGGCTATCCGGCTTTCGTGACAGCATCGCAGATTACGGATACTACATAGATTTTAAAAAAGTTCATCAAAATGTCGATAGCATTAAAGTTGAACTGAATATCCTAAATTCCCTAATTGGTTCAAAAAATATAGAGACAGATTTTGAAAATTTAACAAAAAGATACCCCGAGGTGTTAAAGTGTATACCTCTACTCTTGGCGGTGAGAGGCAATGAAATATATTGCCAAGATGAAAATGGCGGTTATTTGTTCCAATTTGATTTCGAAAAATATCCGCCCCACAGTCATGCTAATTATGAAAAATACAAACATTTTATGAGGCAAACGGGTTTATTCGATTTATTGGAAAACCATATCGTCAACAATTTGATTGATTATACAACAGGAGTGGAAACCGGCATGGATTCCAATGGGCGTAAAAATCGTGGCGGTCATTTGATGGAAGATTTGGTTGAAAATTTTATCAAGAACGCCGGCTTTGTAAAAGATAAAACCTATTTCAAAGAATTTTGCATTCACCAGATAACCGAAAAATGGGGCATTAACCTTTCAGCAATTTCAAACAACGGTAAAATGGAAAAGCGTTTTGATTTTGTTGTCAAAACCCCTACCATGATTTATGGTATAGAAACAAATTTCTATGGTAGTGGCGGAAGCAAGCTCAATGAAACTGCCCGCAGTTACAAAACACTTGCATTAGAAACCGATACTATTGACGGCTTTACATTCGTGTGGTTTACAGATGGTAAAGGGTGGACAAGCGCCAAAAACAATCTCGAAGAAACCTTTGATGCTATGGAGCACATATACAGTATCAAGGATTTGGAAGACGGCATAATAACAGAGGTTTTTAGATAATGGCCAAAAAAATCACAAAATGGGAGCCGGAAGATTTCGAGGTGGAAATGACAACTCATTGGTCTTTTCCTAAACGCGGCGATTGGGCAACACACGATGCAAAATGGCGCGGAAACTGGTCGCCGTATATCCCACGTAATGTTATGCTCCGATATTCTCAAGAGGGAGATTTAGTACTTGATCAGTTTGCAGGAGGCGGAACAACTCTCGTTGAAGCAAAGCTGCTAAACCGCAATATAATAGGTGTGGATATAAATGATGTTGCCCTCGCTCGTTGCAGAGAAAAGACAGCTTTTGAGCATGAAGGCGCAAATGGCACTGTTTATATACACAAGGGAGATGCTCGACACTTGGATTTCGTTCCTGACGAAAGCATTGATCTTATCTGTACACACCCCCCTTACGCAAATATTATCCAGTACAGTGAAAATATAGAGGAAGATTTGTCACATTTGAAAGTTAAAGATTTCCTTGAAGAAATGAAATCCGTCGCATCAGAGAGCTTTCGCGTACTGAAAGAGAATAAATTCTGTGCAGTTTTGATGGGAGACACTCGTAAAAAGGGATATATGGTCCCGATGTCTTTCGATGTCATGCGTATATTCGAAGGTGCCGGATTTAAACTAAAAGAGCTAATAATCAAAGAACAACACAATTGCAAAGCTACAGGATATTGGAAAACCAATAGCGTGAAATACAACTTTTTGTTGATAGCTCACGAATATCTATTTGTATTTAAAAAGTAAAGGACATTTCAATAAAAAGGAGAGAGGAGAAAATGACAAAAATATTTATTGATACAAACATTTTTTTGGATATGTATCGAGCAAACTTAAAGAATGATATAGTATTGGTCATGGACTTTATTTTCAAGAATAAAAAGTATTTTATTACGACCGAACAATCTGTAAACGAGTTTGCTCGCAATAGATATTCCATATTAGAAAACACATTAGATGACTTCCGAAAAAACACAGATATAGATAAGGGAGCGTCAAGTTTTTTGCGTTCTTTGTCGAGTTTTGATAGGTATAAAAAATCTTTGGAGGATTATCAAAAAGAACGCCAATCTATAATTCTTGAAATTCAAGACAGGATAAACAACTCAAGCAAAGATGTAATATACACTAAATTCATGAAGCTTTGCCGTCACACAAATGTGATAGCCACTACCTCTGAAATAGTAGATAGTGCGAGCCGCAGAAAAATATCGGGTAATCCGCCTTCCAGTGATAAATATACATGCGGTGATGAAATAATTTGGGAATCTCTATTATCTTATGAAAGTCTTCACAGAGATGATTTGATAATTGTTTCTAATGATAAAACATTCACAAAAAATCGAGAATTCTTAAGTTCTGAATATAAAAACAAAGCAGGAAAGTCTTTAACTATTTGTAATAGTATTGTGGATGCATTTAGAATTCTTGAGATAGAATTGTCTGATGAAATTGTTTACGCAACAGAAAATCTTACCTGGACCGACATCATTATAACTGCTCTAACAAATTTGGGCGGAGAAGCAACATTAAGTGAAATATATAACGAAGCAAATGATATCCTTTGTCGCAATGACTGTTATGACAAAATGAAAAACAAGGCAAAAGAATCTACCATACGTGGCATATTACAAAGATTTAGTGGTGATTTTAGTCATACCGCTTTTTATGGAAAAAAGGATTTATTTCACCAAGTATCACCGGGTGTATGGGCGCTGAAAAAGTAAAAGACTCATGACAATAATTGAGAAAAATCCGACAGCCTATCGGTAACATTAATGGCTATAATTTGCCGTATCATTCTAAACGAAGCTGTTTAGCTGATGCGAACCGGAAGTAATTGTAAACAATTCTTTGCAACCACCGCATTAATACATAGGCCTAAATAAAAAAGGACGCTTTGCAGGATATAAATTTTTGCCGAGCGCCCTTTTTCTTATGAAAATTATTGCATTCGTCGATAAGAAGTTGTATAATTAAGTTAATTGTTTGATTTTCAGCTTAAAAAGAGGCGCGTCGGTTCGGGAAGAAGAACAGAAAGCAAAAGGCGCTCGCTTTTTCGACATAGCTACTGTCGGTTTGACAAAAGAGCACGTAAAGAAAATTCAGGAGAGAAAAAATGAAGCTTACAGAATTGTTAAAGGAAGATACGCCCTCGATATCCTTCGAGGTTTTTCCGCCCAAAACAGAGTCGAGCTACGACAGCGTCAGGCATGCGACCGAGGAAATAGCCAAGCTACGCCCGTCATTTATGAGCGTAACCTACGGCGCCGGTGGCGGAACAAGCAAATACACTCTTGATATAGCCAGAGATATAAAGGAAAACTACGGCGTGCCGTCAATAGCTCATCTTACCTGTGTTTCCTCAACCAAGGAAACGGTAAAGGAGCGTATACAGGATATCAAAAAGGCCGGAATTGTGAACGTTATGGCGCTTCGTGGCGATATACCCAAGGACAAGGTGGGAGAGGACCGTGCGAGATGGGACTACAGGCACGCCTTCGAGCTTGTGCGCGAGCTTCGCGAGAGCGGAGATTTCTGTATTGGAGGAGCCTGTTACCCCGAGATACACCCTGAAAGCCGCGATAGAAAAGAGGATATATATTATCTCGCAAAGAAGGTGGAGACGGGTTGCGATTTTCTAACAACCCAAATGTTTTTTGACAACAACATTTTGTACAGTTTCCTTTACAAAATAAGGGAAGCGGGTATTACGGTTCCGATAGTCCCCGGCATTATGCCTATAACAAACGCTGCACAGCTGGAGAGAGCAATAAAGATTTCCGGCTCTCACATTCCCGAAAGGTTTAAGAACCTCGTCGACAGATTTGGCGGAAACAATCACGCCATGCTCGAGGCAGGCGTCGCCTACGCGACCGACCAGATAATAGACCTTTATGCAAACGGCATAAATCACGTGCACGTCTACTCAATGAACAAGCCCGAGGTGGCGGAGAGAATTATGCTCAACCTTTCGGCAATTCTGGGAAGATGAGCTTCGCAGTTTTTACAAAAACGATGGGCGCCCCAAGGATAAACGAAAGCGAGCTTTTACGTTATGCGGTAACCTCGGCAACAAATGAGGTAATGAAGCTTGTAAAAACCGTCACAGAACGATATTCGGATATCTTTACCTATCGTGTCACGTATACGGAGCTCGACGTCCGTACAAAGGGGTACAATGTCGACCTCGGTGTGTTCTCGTGCACCTCACGAACACTGGCGGCCGCCCTTTCGGGGTGCGATAAGGTGTATCTTTTAGCTGCGACTGTCGGCGGAGCAGTTGACAGAATGACGTCAGCTCTCGCAATAACCTCTCCTGCCGCCGCGCATATTCTTGACAGCTTTGGAACGGAAAGAGTAGAGTCTCTCCTTGATGACTTTAGCGCATTCCTGGAAGAAGATACAGGATGCACTCTTCGTCCGAGAGTCAGCGCAGGATACGGAGATATACCGCTTGAGCTTCAAAAAGATATCTTTAAGGCACTCTCTCCAGAGAGCCGTATAGGCCTGTACTTAAACAACTCCCTTCTTATGACTCCTATGAAATCTGTTACTGCGTTTATAGGAGTTAAAAAAGAGCAGTAAAACGAGGAAAATATGAATTTCAAGGACTTTTTGCAAACAAACATTGTCATTTTGGATGGCGGAATGGGCACAATGCTCTCGGAGTCGGGACTTGCGCCCGGTGAACGTCCCGAAGAATGGAATCTTTTACACCCCGACGTAATAAGGAATATACAGCGTGGTTATTTCGACGCAGGTGCGAATGTCGTCAATACAAACACCTTTGGAGCAAACAGACTAAAATATGAAAGGACTGCGCTCGAGTCCGTCATAAAGTCAGCAATAGATATTGCAAAGCAGGCAAAAGCAGAAAGCCACGGTGAGCAAGAAAAATTCATATCCCTTGATATAGGGCCTACGGGAAAGCTCCTCGCTCCCCTCGGAGACCTTGATTTTGAAGAGGCGGTGTCCATATTCTCCGAGGTAGTACGGCTCGGAGTAAAATACGGCGTTGACCTTATTACCGTTGAGACGATGAACGACTCCTATGAAACAAAGGCGGCGCTTCTTGCGGTGAAAGAAAGCTCATCGCTCCCCGTTATAGTCACGAATTCCTACGGCACCGACGGCAAGCTTATGACCGGCGCCACCCCTGCGGCTATGGTTGCCCTTCTTGAGGGAATGGGAGCGGACGCAATCGGTGCAAACTGCCTTGATCCATGCTCTTTGTCAAAGGTTGCAAGCGAGCTTCTTGAGGTGTCAGAAACTCCTATTGTTGTAAAACCAAATGCCGGAATTCCGAAGCTAATTGAAGGAAAAACCGTATTTGAGCTTGCGCCCTCCCATTTCGCCGATGCCGTTTTGCCCCTTATTTCAAAGGGCGTAAGAGCTGTCGGCGGCTGCTGTGGTACGACCCCCGAGCATATAAGATTGCTCGCCGATGCCGCAAAGGGATATACGCCAAAAGAGATACCTCGCAAAAACATAAGCGCCATATCCTCATACACTCACGCTGTTACCCTAGGCCACTCGCCGGTTCTTATCGGTGAGAGGATAAACCCTACCGGAAAGCCGAAGCTCAAAGAGGCGCTTCGGTGCGGCAACATGAGCTATATTCTTACCGAAGGAATATCCGAAGCTGACGAGGGTGCCCACGTGCTTGACGTAAACGTCAGACTCCCCGACATTAACGAACGCGAGCTCCTCTCGCGCGTAACGCGCGAGCTTCAGGCTGTTGTCGACACTCCGCTTCAGATAGACAGTTCAGACCCTGACGCTATGGAAGCGGCATTGAGAATATACAACGGGAAGGCGCTTATTAACTCGGTTTCGGGAAAACGCGATAGCATGGAGAGTATATTCCCTCTTGCAAAAAAATACGGCGGTGTTATAATAGCTTTAACTCTTGACGAGAAAGGAATTCCCGACACGGCCGAGGGGCGTGTCGCTATAGCAAGAAGAATACTCGCCGAAGCAGAAAAGCACGGCATTTCGAAGAAGGATATCGTTTTTGACCCCCTCACCCTTACAATAAGTACCGACACGCGTGCGGCGCTCACGACGCTTCGCGCGGTGGAGCTCATAACAAGTGAGCTCGGATGTCACACGTCGCTCGGAGTATCAAACGTGTCCTTCGGTCTTCCGGAGCGCGACACGGTAAACTCCGCATTTTTTACTCTTGCACTCTCAAAAGGACTGTCTGCGGCTATTATGAACCCTCACTCGGAGAGTATGATGAAGGCGTACAGAGCCTACAAAGCGCTCTCGGAGCTTGATGCGGGGTGTGCGGAATATATTCTATCTGCGCGCAGCTCGGCAGAGGAAAAAGAAAATCCAAAGACTGCGTCTGCGCCCTCCCTCGGAACCGCCGTAGAGCGCGGACTTTCCGAGCGGGCGGCAGAGCTCACTCGCGAGCTACTCTTGTCACGCGAGCCTCTTGACATCATTAACACCGAGCTCATCCCCGCTCTTGACAGGGTTGGGACAGGCTTTGAAAACAAGACCGTATACCTCCCCGAGCTTCTTATGAGCGCCGAGGCGGCAGGTGCGGCCTTTAATGTCATAAAATCATCAAAAATGCAAAAGGCCAACGCAAAAAAAGTGAAGATACTTATAGCGACCGTTAAGGGAGACATACACGATATCGGTAAGAACATTGTAAAGCTCCTACTCGAAAACTACGGCTTCACCGTCTATGACCTTGGGCGCGACGTTCCAGAGAAGACTGTCGTCGAAAAAGCAAAAGAGCTTTCCGTCCACATCGTCGGTCTAAGCGCTCTTATGACCACAACCGCCCCCGCAATGGAAAAAACTGCACAGATACTAGCAAAAGAGCTTCCGGGTGTCAGAATAATGGTAGGCGGCGCTGTCATAACAGAAGAATACGCAAGCAATATAGGCGCCGTATATGCGAAGGATGCTATGGGCGCGGTACGCTATGCCGAGAACGTCGAAAACGAGCTTTTCGGAAAATAAAAACAATTAAAAAGGGACTACCCGAGTTTTTTAGACCGGAGTAGCCCTTTATTATTTTCGTTGTTTTAAATTTCCATTTTTTACCAAACAAAGCTGATTTTGATAAAAAATATTCAAAAAAGCTCTAGCCGTCAACAAAATTCAGTTCAAAAAGATTTAATTCGGTCTCGCGAGCTATCACTAACATCCACTGTTTCGAGTCATACCTCGTCGAGAAAGTCACTTCCACAGATAACCTTTAGTAGCTCATCTAAATCCTCGTTGTCCTCATAGAACAGAGTGAGCGTCTTTTTTCGCCCTTTATCGACTATTTTCGCCTTTCTGCCCAGCTGACGCTGTATTTTCAGTTCCATTTCGCGGTAATAATCTACAAAGGGGACACTTTCTTCCTCTGATTTCTCTTTTTTCGGTTTGTTTGCTCTCTTAACCTCTTCCTCAAGCTGGCGTACAGAAATATCTCGCTCTGCAGCAAGCTGGGCAAGCGTCAACATAACCTCCTGATCACGCACTCCAAGCAACGTCCTCGCGTGTCCAGCACTCAAATCCCCTGAAGCAACCATTGTCAAAATTTCTTCGGGGAGGTCTAGAAGACGCATTGTATTAGCTATTGCACTCCTTGATTTGCCGATTTTTTCTGACAGCTCCTCCTGAGTCATCTCATATTCACGCGCAAGAGAACGGTAAGCCATAGCCTCTTCAACCGGATTTAGGTCTTCCCTCTGTATATTCTCTATAAGAGCTATCTCAGCTACCGCCCTATCGCTTTTATCCAGAACAATAGCAGGAATTTCTGTAAGTCCTATAAGCTTTGACGCCCTAAATCTGCGCTCACCGGCAATGATTTGATATCTTCCCTCGCCGTATTCGCGAACAAGAATAGGCTGCAACAAACCGTTTTCTCTAATTGAATTAGCTAATTCTTCAAGTGCTTCCTTATCAAAATATTTTCTTGGCTGGTCTCCCTTTGGGTCTACAAGAGAAAGCTTTATCTGCAAAATGCCGGAGTTACGCGTTTCCGAATTAGCAAGTCTTGAATTATCAAGAAATATTGCATCAAGCCCTCTACCTAATCCACTGTTCTTTTTTGCCATAATAATCTCCTGTTATTATTGTTTATATAACTCTATTTATAAAGTTTGATTGTTTAATGTTATATCCAAATGTTTCACGCGAAACAATTTTATCTATTAAATTCTCGCACAAATGTTTCACGTGAAACATTTAAATTCTCATCATTAATTCTTTTGCAACCGCAGCATATTCTAGCGAGCCCTTGCCATACGGGTCGTGATAGCAAATAGGTTCACCATACCCGGGAGCCTCCGAAATTCTAACAGTCCTTGAAATAGGCACCTTAAACAATGTTTCTTCGTAGTATTTCTTGAGCTCCGCAACAACTTGATTTGTTAAAGTCAATCTCCCGTTATACATCGTCAAAAGAATACCAACAACCCTTAAATCCGGGTTATAGAGTTGCTTTATCTTCTTTACCGTGTTAAAAAGTTGAGACATTCCCTCAAGAGAATAAAATTCGCACTGCATAGGAATAACAACTCCGTCAGATATCGAAAGAGCCTCAACAGTCAGCATCCCAAGCGAGGGGGGACAATCAATAAATATGTAGTCATAATTGTCTTTTATGCTATCTAGTGCTATTTTTGTAAAATTAGTATTATCATCAAGCTCGTAAAGCTCAAGTTCGGCTCCGGCGAGGTCAATTGTAGCCGGAACAACCGACAAATTAGCAAATTTAGTCTTAATAATAGCATCTTCTATATCACATTTACCAATTATAACATCATATATCGTTTTTTTGATTTTTGATTTCGGCAAACCCAACCCGCTTGTGGCATTGCCCTGCGGGTCCATATCTATCATAAGCACCTTTTTCCCTTTTTTGCCAATTTGGGCAGCAATATTTACACAAGAAGTTGTTTTACCAACTCCACCCTTTTGGTTCGAGAACGAAACAACCTTAGCCATAATTCTCCATTCTGCTTATCACTTAATAAACAAGCAAAAACATATTTTAATAAATTATAACATTAATTAGGGATTTAGTCAATAAGAAATATAGTTAAGATAACAAAATTGTTTAGAAAACCAGACAAAAGCTCTTTTAAAACAATTTTATACCAGTATCACAAAAAAATGTTTCACGTGAAACAAAAAATTTTAATTTTACCACAAATTAACAAAATTTCAATTTTATTGACTATTCTGCTAAATTATGATAGAATATTACAGGACTCAAAACAATAGAGTTAAACAAACCAAGCAGAAACAAAGAGTAATTATACAAAATCATAGGTAAGATAAATGAAGACAGTTTTTTACATTATTCGTCACGGGGAGAGTATCGGAAACTTCAACAGGCTTTTTCTCGGGCATACGAATATGGATTTAACAGAACGCGGGTACAAGCAAGCAGATATGACGGCAGACGCACTAAAAAATGTGCATTTCGACGTAATTTATTCAAGTGACCTTTTGAGAGCTTACAATACCGCCGTACCGAATGCCAAGCTGCGCGATATGGTTATTATAAAAGACAAAAGACTTCGTGAAATATATGCAGGAAGATGGGAAGGAATGAGCGCCGAAGATATTATAAAGAAAGACGGCGAGCTTTTCACCGTCGAGTGGCGAAGAAATTTCGGAACCTTCAGAATCCCCGAGGGAGAATCTGTAATAGAGGCAGGCGAGCGCTTTGCAAGCGCAGTGAAGAGTATAGCCGAAGAGAACAGAGATAAAACGATTCTCATCACCTCTCACGCAGCAGTTATCCGTTCCTTTTACTGTAAAATATCGGGATTTTTACCGAACGAATACTCAGCAAAACTTCCATTCCCAAGCAATGCATCATATTCGGTAGTTGAGTACGAAAATGGCGCTTTCCACCCCATTTCTTACTCAAACGACGCACATATGGGCAGCCTAGTAACAAGAATCAAAGAAAAATAACAAAAAATCAACCGAAGAATATTGTTCTTGTGTCCTTCGGTTGATTTTTTGCATTATTTTAACACCATCCGACCCAAGCACGAAAAAGTTATTTAGGCGACGGCGTATTTCTTTGATTTCTTCCGTAAATAGTTATTTACATTTAATAAGATTTTTATTGGATAATTTAACACGGGGTGGCGCTTCTTCTTTTTTCAAGCTTATTTATAAAGATTACAGAGAGAACGAAAGCTACCAAACCTGCGAGCGCCCAGCTGATAGGATATGAAACAAACAGGGTCACGAGGTCAACCTTCAGAGGGAAGATAAAGAGAGTCCATATTATTCTGAATATGCACGCTCCGAAGAGTGAAATGAGGAACGAGGTTATGGGCTTACCGACCGAACGTATGGAATACGTGCCAACCTCCATAATTCCGCAGAGGAAATAAGGAATAGTAAGAAAGAGCATGCGGACATACGCCGTCTCGAAGGCTATGGCATCGGCACTGCCGACAGGTCCGTCCACAACTCCGTAAAGAGATAGCAGTGGGACTCTGAAGAGCATAATAATTGCAGATACCGCAATTCCCGTTACTGTAACAATACCGTAACAGGTGAAGAGCCCCTTTTTCATTCTCATCGTGTCGTGAGCTCCGTAATTCTGACTTATAAAGGTAGAGGTTGCCTGACAGACAGCAGACATAGAAGTGTATATGAATCCGTCGAGGTTCATCTGTGCCGCATTTCCGTTCAGCACAGGCGAGAGATTCGGGTCAGGGGTGAGCAGATTATTCACCGTAACAATGCTCGACTGTATCAGCATATTCGATATAGAGAAGAACGCCCCCTGAATACCCGAGGGCACTCCTATTACGAATATATCACGGAAGGCACGCCTGTCTATACGGAGCTTGCTAAATGAGAGTGATACAGGACCTTCGCTCATCTTGAGCTTAATTGCAAGCACAACCGTCGAAAGAACATTCGCTATAACCGTCGCAATAGCAACCCCCTCAACAGAGAGCCCTACCGCAAGAACAAAGAAGAGGTTTAGCAAAACGTTGACAATTCCGGAAAGAGAAAGAATAATGAGAGGTGTTCTCGAATCGCCCTTCGCCCTGAGGATAGAAACGAGAACGTTAGTCAAGGAAATAAAGGGTATTCCAAGAAAATAAATAAAGGTGTATCTTGTAGCGAGATCAAGAACGTTCCCCGTGTTCCCCATCCATACAAGTACGGGGCGGGAAAGAAAGAGTCCTATAACACCGCCTAAAATACCTACTGCAAGAGCCATAAGAACAGCAGTGTGGGTAGCACGCTCTGCATCTCTGTCATTCTTCGCGCCGATATGCCGCGCTATAACTACGTTTGCACCTACTGAAAAGCCTATAAAGAGGTTGGTAACCAGGTTGATAAACGAGCCTGTAATACCGACAGCACCGACAGCGTTCGGCTCATCTGACAGGCTGACTACCATCATATCCGCAGCATTATAGAAAACCTGGAGAAGGTTCGTCGCTATTATCGGCAGGGTGAAAATCAGCAGCTTTTTCAGAATAGGACCGCTTGTAAAATCGATTTTTGCCTTTGTCATAAAAACAAATCTCACCTCGATTCATTAAGGTACAAATATATTAACCCTAAACAAAAGAAAAGTCAAGGGCTTTTTATCATTTTGAGCATATTTTAATAAAAAGCAGCTCAAGTCAAAAAACTTAAGCTGCCGTACAGTCTTTATTTATTCAAAAGCACAGAATCAATATAAGAAATCAGCTCATAGCTGAAGGCCGCGATTGCTCCCCAAAGAAGAAAAACGAGAAGAGCAAAGAGTAAGAAACGCGGCAGGGAAAAAGCATACGATGAAAAAACGCGGTTTGCCTGATCTGAATTTTCATCAGAAATATAAAAACGGTCTTTAGAAAAATCAACTCTAAAAAGCTCCTTTTGCTCCGCTCTTTTCATCTTGACAAAATCCTCATACTTTACATCCGGGGCACCGACACGGGATAAAAGCTTTGATAAACGGGTATCGCGAGAGAGAAAAAGTTTTACCATTTTGTTATCGGCGAGTCCAAGCTTCGACAGAGTTTTTGCCTCCCCTTCGCCTAAAGCACCATGACGGAGAAGCTGTTTTACCGCGACGTGCATAACCCCGCGCGAGTACTCAAATACAAACGCACAAGCAACTATGGCAAGAGCTAGAAAGAAAAGGAAAATATTTATGTAAAAATCAACACTAATGTTCTCGAAATCGCGAAGATTTAAAAGAATAATATTATTCCATACGTTCTCAAGCATAAAGCCTCCAATAAATAAAAGGGGCAAAAGCCACCTACGGAATGATTTTAACACAAACTGCAAGTATTTTCAACTCACTTTGTTGAAAGTTTATTTTTCATTTACAATATATCAATATTTATCACAATCAGCGGCGCCGTTTTTATCTGTCAAAGCCTGCTTCAGATGGCAGAGCGATATTCGGTAAACGTCATTACCAACACTCATACGAAGCCCAAGGCTCAAAGACTCAGGAAGAAGCTCGTTTATTAATGAAAGTGAAGAAAAGCCACCACCATCTGCCTTAAGAAGAGCTTCAAGAGAAGTCCATCTATCGAAAAAATCAAAGTCTCCAAGTCTTACATAAGAAAGCTCCGTATCCGATGAAGAAAAAAGTATCGTAGAATCAATTTTGTTTGTGACAATGGGGAGCGTGTCAATAAATTTTACAGAGTCATTATAAAGCTCTGCTATCATTATTTCCACGCAAAGTTCTCTTCTCTGTAAATCAAAGTTTGCTTTTTTAAAAAATTTGTTCGATATACCGTCGAGTTTTTCAGAAGAATACTCGAGCTCCGCATCAACCCCCACCCGTCCCTCTCCCGAGAGAAACGCTATCACTGATATTCCAGAGGTGTGGGAAATGCTGAAATCGCTTACAAACTCATTTGGACGAGTGAAGCAAGGCCTTTCTTTTTCATCTTTTGTTATAGTGGGAAAGGTATGTAAAAAAAGCTTTTCATAAGAATATTTAAGAGCGAGATAAGCACTTATTCTCTCACTTTTCAGTCGATTGCTACCGGTTTTGGACACAAGCTCGCGAAGAAAGGGAAAATCAGGGGGGACGGCAGCTCCCCCGTCCCCGTTTTTACATATAACAAGCCTTATCATAAGTCCATAATGACCGGAAGTATCATAGGCTTTCTCTTCGTCTTTGCAAAAATAAATTTAGCAAGGTCATCTCTTATAACACCCTTAATATGAGCCCAGTCACCTACGCGCTTTTTAAGCAGCCTTTCAATAGAGCTCTCGGCAATTTTCTTAACCTCGCGCATAAGCTCCTCGCTCTCCTTTACGTAGACGAAGCCGCGAGACACTATATCGGGTCCGGATACAACAAGCCCCGCATCGGTGTCAACCGTCGCAACGACCACGACAAGACCGTCCTCTGCAAGATGGCGCCTGTCGCGAAGCACGACACTGCCTATATCACCAACGCCCGAGCCGTCGACGAGCACCTTTCCCGAAGGGACCTCGCCCGCAAAGCGAGCTCCGCGTCTGTCTACCTCCAGCACCTTACCTATCTCGCTTATGAAGATATTCTCCGACGGTATTCCCATATACTCTCCGATATCCTTGTTGGCGTACAGATGTCTGTACTCTCCGTGTATAGGCATAAGATATTTAGGCTTAAGAAGTGCCATAAGGAGCTTTATTTCCTCACTGCACGCATGTCCTGAAACGTGAACGTCCTCAACGGAGTCGTTAACTACCTTGACGCCGCTTCTTACAACGGCATTTACTATCTTTCCGACGAATTTCTCGTTTCCGGGAATAGCGCTGGATGAGAGAACTACGACATCCGAGGCAGAAAGCTTCACCTTATCATGCTCCGAGAAGGCTATTCTGTAAAGTGCCGACATAGGCTCTCCCTGACTTCCCGTTGTAATGAGCGTCAGCTCCTCAGGCTTATATTTGCGTATCTCTGATATGTCGATAAGTACACCGTCGGGGAGCTCCATGTATCCGAGCTCTGCCGCTGCACCTATTACGTTTACCATACTGCGGCCGAGAACGGCAACCTTTCTTTTATGAGCTGCACTTGCGTTTATTATCTGCTGAACTCTGTGCACATTTGAGGAAAAGGTTGCTATAATCAGTCTTTTGTCACAGTATTTTTCAAAAATTCGCTCAAGAGATGAGCCGACAGTACGCTCCGAGGGTGTAAAGCCGGGGCGCTCCGCATTTGTAGACTCGCAAAGCAAAAGGGTAACGCCCTCGCGCCCAAGCTCTCCTATTCTTACTAGGTCCATCATATTTCCGTCTATCGGCGATACGTCGAGCTTAAAATCTCCCGAGTGGTAAACTATGCCGACAGGAGTTCTAACCGCAATCGCGCACGCATCAGCAATAGAGTGATTTACATGGATAAATTCAGCCTTAAAAACACCGAGATTTACTACGTCTCCCGCCTCAACCGTGTAAAGCTCCGGCTCCTCGTCTAGCGGATGCTCATCCAGCTTTCCCTCGATAATTCCAAGAGAAAGCTTCGTTCCATAAATAGGAACGTTTATCTGCTTAAGTACGTACGGAACGGCACCTATGTGGTCCTCGTGTCCGTGAGTTATAAGTATTCCGCGTATCTTATGCGCATTTTGAATAAGATAGGATATATCGGGTATAACGAGGTCAACGCCCGGCATATCCTCATCGGGGAAGCCCATGCCGCAATCGATGACTATAATATCGTCGCCCCACTCAAGAACGGTCATATTCTTACCGATTTCCTCGAGTCCGCCCAGCGACATCACGCGGAGCTTTCCTTGCGGCTGCCTTCCTTTTCTTTGTTTTTTTTCCATATATAAATATCGAATTTAACCGAAATTCGGTCTATTCATTCCTTTCGTATTCAAGTTTATAATATCTATCCAATCAAAATAAATATGACGGAAGTCAGCACTCCCGATACAACTCCCCCTGCAAGAAAGGGGAGAGCGTATTTGAAAAAGCGTTTGCGAAAGGTCACTCCCCCATCGGAGGTCCCGTCCTCAAAGGTTGCCTCCGCTATTATCCTCTTCGCTTCATCTATCATTTTTTCGGACGACGTGTCGGAAGCCTCGTCCTTAGCGCTTATTACAAAATACGCCTCATCAAATATTTTACTTCCTGTGTTTTTTAAAAAAACTATTTTTTTCTGACAACCTCGAAGCATCTCTACCCCCAAAGAGCATTTTAATGGAATTATAGTCAGAGTAGGCTTCGGTTATTCATATCTGCATTTTACAGTGCTGTTAATTATAGTTAATTATATTGTTGACTTGG
The DNA here is from genome assembly GCA_017453365.1 of Clostridia bacterium. Taxonomy (GTDB): domain Bacteria; phylum Bacillota; class Clostridia; order Oscillospirales; family CAG-272; genus UBA1740. The sequence goes on along the minus strand of JAFTKH010000006.1, from coordinate 62,987 downwards.
ACGAAAAAACACTTGTTTTAGCGAATATGAGAGCCCGCGTGTAAGACAGGGCTCTCATTGTGTTTTAGAAAAGATTTTATCTGCCAAAAAGTCTTGCGAAGAAGCCGCGCTTTGTCTCTGTCTTCTGCGCTTCCTTGTCAGGAGCAATTGATGTCTCGGGTGCTGTTGCAGGTGCTGCGGGCTCTTCCTTTGCAGGAGAAGCTGTAGTCTCTTCTGTCTTTGACTCTTCCTTTGCAGCAACGAGCGCCGCCTCTGCCTTCTCCTCGTTCTCAACAGCATTCTCTATAGCACGCGCCTTCGCGGGGGTAATCTTCTTCTTGGTCTTCTCTGGAACGACAACCTCATAGTTATCGTCAAGAAGATCGTCGATGCTGATACCAAAAACTGCCTTGATTTCAATAAGCTTGGCAGCTTCAGGATAAGACTGTCCGCACTCCCACTTATAAACAGCCTGTCTTGATACTCCAACCGCGCTTGCAAATTCGTCTTGTGTGATACCCTTAAGCTTTCTCAGCTTTACAAGTTTCTCGTTAAAGGTCATCGTTCCTTCTCCTTATTTTAAAAATTTGTTTTAATATTTGTACTAATCGTAAAGTCTTAACCGCCAAGCTCTCCGTATTTGTCAGAAAGCTCGCTGTAGTTTGCATAACAGGGATTGTCAATGCGCCAACCGTTGTCCTCCTCGATAAGGTTAAGCTCGATATCTACCGTCATCTGCTTTCCCTCGGAATTTTTCACCGTTGCCGTAACCGTAACGTACACCGTTTGTCTTTTAACTCCCGTTATGCGGAGCGTGGAATAATCGTATTCTATATCACCCGTAAGCTGTCTTTTCGCCATTGAATATACCATAATACATACAGGCTCCGAAAGCTCATTGCCGTCGTATTTTTGGTAATATCTCGTCATTTCTTGTATTCCCGTTTCATCCTCTATCATAGAGAGCTTTGTTGAGAATATTTCCTCGGAATATCCTAGAGTAAACGTGTCGAGCGTCATATTTTTAAGCTCATCTATCGTAGTAAAGCCCAAAACAGCAAGATGTATGGGGTCAGCCTCGTAGTAATTTCCGTCTTTATACCCCGTGGAGATATAATTTATTCCGCCGCCGTAATATACCTTGTTCAATATCTCGGCCTGAAAAAGAAGCTCTTTAGCGCTCGCGAGAACCTCTTCTTCATCGTAGCTCCTGTCACAAGAGATAAGTACACAAGCTCCGAGAGTTATAAGAACAAGTAAAAGAGCTATTGCTTTACGAAATGCTCTCATTCCTCGCTCTCCGTATCGGCAGAGACATCGGCCACTTTATCCTTATCGGTAAGGCTTACCTCTTCCTTCGGCATAGCCTCAATCTCGCGCTCAACCTCTTGGCTCTCGCGCTCTATATCCTCGGTCTTCTCAAGCCTTGCAACGTTGTTGATATATCCGCCCTCGGACAGTCTCATAAGAATAACACCGCCAGCAGTTCTCGAATATTCGTTTATGCCCGATACCGACATACGGATAATAGTGCCCTCATTGGTGATGAGCATAATATCATCGTCTTCACTTACCGTTATAATAGAAGCAAGCTTGCCGCTCTTTTCGGTTATCTTATGACAGGTAACACCCTTACCGCCCCTGTGCTTCATCTCTCTGAAATCAAGGAAGGAGGTTCTCTTACCCATACCGCCCTCTGTAACCGTGAGCAGGGATTTATCATCGTCAACAACAGCGACACCGACGACGTAATCGTCGCCCGAAAGAGTGATACCGCGAACACCTCTTGCAGCACGGCCCATAGCACGCACGTTGTTCTCGTCAAATCTTACTGCCATACCGTCTCGTGTAGCGATAATCAAGCTCTCGTTACCCTTCGTGTGACGAACGAAGATAAGCTCGTCCTCGGGGTCAAGATTTATGGCAATCTTTCCGCCGCGTCTCTGATAAGCAAAGTCCTCGAGAAGAGTTCTCTTCGCAACACCGCGCTTCGTTACCATAGTGAGGTACTCGCCCTCGACAAATTCGGTTATCGGAATTATCGCCGTAACGTACTCTCCCTCGGTAAGCTCGATGATATTAACGAGGTTAGTCCCCTTCGCCGTTCTCGAGGCCTCCGGTATCCTATACGCCTTCTTTGCGTAAACTCGTCCCTTGTTCGTGAAGAACATGAGATGTGAGTGGCTGTTCGATACGATAACGTCCTCGACGAAATCATCCTCCTTCGTCGTCATACCGATAATACCCTTACCACCTCTGTTCTGCGCGGAGTAAACGTCAGCTCTCTGGCGCTTGATGTATCCCGTATGGCTGACCGTAATTACGCAGGTGTGACGCTCGATAAGGTCCTCGAGGTCTATCTCCTCTGTAGCCTCAACAAGCTCCGTGCGTCTTTTGTCACCATACTTGTCCTTTATTTCGATAAGCTCGTTTTTGATTATCTCTATTACCTTACCCTCGTCGGCGAGTATTGCTCTGTACTCCGTGACAAGTCCTGTAAGCTTGATAATTCTATCCTCTACCTTCTGCCTTTCAAGACCGGAGAGCTTACCGAGAGTCATCTCGACAATAGCCTGTGCCTGTGCGTCGGAGAGCTCGTAGCGTCCAATAAGCCTTTCCTTTGCGTTGGGGATAGATTCACTCGTCTTGATAATGCTTATAACCTCGTCGATATTGTCTATCGCCGTCTTATAGCCCTCGAGAATATGCATCTCTCGAAGTGCCTTATCAAGGTCGAACTTAACTCTGTTAGTTATAACACTCTTCTGGAACTCTATGTACTTGTCGAGTATTGCGGGCAGGGAAAGAGTTTTGGGCTCTCCGCCGTCGATAACCAGCATATTGACAGAGCAGGTGTCCTGAAGCTGCGTATACTTGTAAAGCTGATTGAGTATGACCTCTGCGTTTGCATCGCGCCGATACTCTACGACTATTCTCATACCGCCGCGTCCCGACTCGTCGCGAAGACCTGTAATACCCTCAACCTTCTTTTCCTTGTAGAGGTTTGCTATACTCTCGATAAGCATAGCCTTGTTTACCATATAGGGAATTTCAGTGAAGATAATGCGCCTGTGCTCGTCCTCTATCGTAGCTCTCGCTCTTACGTAGACACGACCGCGTCCCGTTTCATAAGCCTCTCTTATGCCGCGTGAACCATAGATTATCGCCGCAGTGGGAAAATCAGGGCCCTTTATAAACTCCATAAGCTCGTCTATAGAGCATTCGGGGTTTTCCATTCTGTAAATTGTTCCGTCTATAACCTCGGTGAGGTTATGTGGGGGAATATTCGTCGCCATACCGACAGCAATACCGACCGAGCCGTTAACAAGAAGATTAGGAAAACGTGAAGGGAGCACCGTCGGCTCGTCGCGCGTGTTATCGAAGTTTCTCGTCATAGGAACGACGTGCTTCTCGATATCCGTCATCATATTCGACGCGATTTTACTCATTCTCGCCTCTGTATAACGGTATGCGGCAGCACCGTCACCGTCTACATTACCAAAGTTTCCGTGGCCCTCGACAAGAGTGTAACGAAGCGAGAAATCCTGCGCCATTCTTACCATCGACTGATATACCGCGCTGTCACCGTGCGGGTGATATCTACCGAGCACGTTACCTACCGTCGTTGCCGATTTTCTGAATGGCTTGTCGTGGGTAAGATTATCCTCGTACATAGCGTAGAGAATTCTTCTCTGTCCGGGCTTAAGTCCGTCTCTTACGTCGGGAAGTGCACGCGAGGTAATAACGCTCATAGAATACTCTATAAACGAGGTTCTGACCTCACGCTCCATATCCCTGTATTCAATTCTCTGACTCGGAAATTCAATATCCGAGCTTTTGTAATTATGTTCCATTTTTACCGTTCCTTTCAGATGAGGGGCAGGTTAAATATCTAGGTTTTCAACGAATTTTGCGTTCTGCGTGATAAACTCACGGCGCGGCTCAACCATATCTCCCATAAGAACGGAGAATATCTCGTCGCACTTAACTGCATCCTCAACAGTAACCTTAAGAAGCGTTCTTGTCTCGGGGTTCATAGTAGTGTCCCAAAGCTGCTCGGGATCCATTTCTCCAAGACCCTTATATCTCTCCGACTCAACTCCGCGACCTCCGAGCTCCTCGATGTACATATCTCTCTCCTCGTCGGAGAAGGCATACCTTAACGCCTTACCCTTATGCACCTTGTATAGCGGGGGCTGTGCAAGATATATATGTCCCTGTTCTATAAGCTCCTTCATATGACGGAAGAAGAATGTAAGAAGAAGAACTCTTATATGAGAGCCGTCGACGTCCGCATCCGCCATTATTACTATCTTACCGTAACGAAGCTTCTCGATGTCAAAGTCGTCACCTATACCGCAGCCGAGCGCCTGAATTATAGGAATTAAGGACGTGTTGGAATAAACCTTATCAAGTCTAGATTTTTCAACGTTTAACACCTTACCGCGAAGAGGAAGTATAGCCTGGAAGCGGCTATCTCGACAGTTCTTCGCAGAGCCGCCCGCACTGTCTCCCTCAACAAGATACAGCTCGGTAAGTCTAGCCTCACGCTCGTTACAGTCGGCTAGCTTGCCGGGAAGCGTCGATACCTCGAGAACGTTCTTTCTTCTCGTAAGCTCTCTCGCCTTTCTCGCAGCCTCTCTTGCACGGTTTGCTGCCATAGCCTTCTCTATAATTATCTTACCGGCAGAGGGATTCTCCTCCAGGTATTCCTCGAGCTTCTTTGAAACTATATTATCAACAAGTGTTCTTATCTCGCTGTTACCGAGCTTCGCCTTCGTCTGGCTCTCAAACTGCGCATCGGTAAGCTTTACGGATATAATAGCGACAAGTCCCTCTCTTACGTCGTCACCCGAAAGTCCCTTATCGTCACCCTTTATAGCGCCTATTTTCCTCGCGTAATCGTTTATAGCCTTCGTCAGAGCAGACTTAAATCCCGTCTCGTGAGTACCGCCCTCTATAGTCGCCATATTGTTCGCGAAGGAGATAATCGTCTCGTTGTAGCTGTCGTTGTACTGCATCGCGACCTCGGCAATAGAGCCGTCGCGCTCACCCTTCATATATATTACGTTCGGGTGAATGGGAGTTCCGCGCTTCTCGTTGTTTAAATACTCTACGAACGAAATTATACCGCCCTCGTAGTGAAGCACCTCACATCTTTCGAGCCCCTCACGCTTGTCCTCGAGCACTATTTTTACACCCGCATTCAGGAAGGACTGCTCTCTCATTCGCGTCAAAAGCGTGTCGTAATCAAATACCGTCTCCTCGAATATCGTGGGGTCGGGCTTAAACCTTACGTAAAGTCCGTGGCGTCCTTCGGACGAGCCCTCACATTTGAAGGGGCGCGCAACCGCACCGCGCTCAAATCTTTCCGTATATCTCTGACCGTCGCGGCAATTTTCGACCTCTACCCACTCCGAAAGAGCGTTAACGACCGACGCACCGACGCCGTGGAGACCGCCTGCTATTTTGTAGCCGTCTCCGCCGAATTTACCGCCTGCGTGGAGCACTGTATAGACGACCTCTAGGGTGGGAAGCCCCAGCTTCTCATTCATACCGGAGGGGATTCCGCGTCCGTCGTCCTGCACCGAAACGCTGTTATCCGGCCATATAGTGACGGTAATACAGTCGCACTCACCCGCAAGTGCTTCGTCGATAGAGTTATCGACTATCTCGTATACGAGGTGATGCAGTCCGCGAAGAGAGGTAGTACCTATGTACATACCCGGTCTTTTTCTTACGGCTTCAAGCCCCTCGAGAACCTGTATTTGGCTGTCGTCGTAATTTTTTACTTCGTTTGACATTTTATTCTCCAATCTGATTTAGACAAATCATTCTTCGATAGCTCCTCCGTCCGCTCTTTGCTTAAGTCCCTGCGGAGATATTCTGGAAAGCCTTAAGCGCGAGCCGCGGCGGCCGCCTATAAGAACGAAGGCTCGCGGAAGGTCAGTATCGTAATATTCCAGCCGTCCGTCCTTCTGCATTTTTCCGATAAAGCCTCGGGTTATTTTCGAAACCGTGGCGGTATCAAGGTCGAATATACCTATTATATCTTTTTTTCTAACGCTCTTTCCGTTACCTATGTGAAGATACATACGTTCCTCCCTTGGCACTTATAACGTTTATATTCTTGAGATATCTCTCTCCGCCCTCGCAGGAAGTTATAACGGTCTGCATATCGTCCGTCTTGCCGGCAAGGTAGGTGCGACGCTCGTCATCGAGCTCCGAGAGAACGTCGTCGAAGAGAAATACCGGGTACTCCCCAAACCTTTCGTGAATTATCTCTCCCTCTCCGAGCTTCATACCAAGGACTATCGACCTCTGCTGCCCCTGCGATGCGAAGCTCCTCGCCTCGCGTCCCGAGAGAAGAACCGTGATATCATCGCGTTGCGGTCCGAAGAGCGAAGTCCCAGCCGCACGCTCGCGCTCAAGACTCCGTCTGTACACCTCTTTATATTCGGCTACAGCCTCGGACCTGTCCGCAGTTCCGCTTTCGATATCGGATTTATAAGCAAGCTCTAATTCTTCCGCCCCGCCCGAAAGCTCGAGAAGATGAGATTTTGCGAAGCGCGAGAGCTCTTCTGTGTATTTTTTTCTTTCAATATATATATTCGCCGAATATTCAGCCATAACGTCGCTCCACGCGATAAGCTCTCCTTCATCAAAATAGAGTCCGCGAGCGGCATTTTTTAAAATTGCATTTCTGTTTTCAAGCGCAGTCTTAAATCTTGAATAGTCTGAAACGTAAAGCGGTGAGGTTTGTGAAAGAGCAACGTTCAAAAACGAGCGCCTCTCCTCTGGATTCCCCTTAACAAGCCTTAAGTCGTCGGGAAAAAAGAGCACGGAGCGAAAGTTGCCGAGCATCTCTGCAGCAGAGGAAAGCTTGTACCCATTCTTCATTCTCCTACGCGCTTTTCCGTAAAGAGCGTATTCTAGTGTGGATGTGCCTCCCTCGTCCTCATACTCTACCGAGATACGGAAGCCGTCGTGACCGAAGCCTATAAGCTCTCGGTCATCTGCCGTACGAAACGACCTGCCGCGCGAAAAGAGGTATATTCCCTCAATAACGTTGGTCTTCCCCTCTGCGTTTCCGCCCACTATGAGATTTGTACCGTCAGAAAAATCTATCTCACATAAATCTATGTTGCGGAAGCCCTCGGCGCGAAATTTTCTTATTTTCATAAGAGGTCAGCTTGCCGACTCATTCATTCGCACGGGGAGTATCATATAGAAATAATCGAATTTCTCGTCGCGCTCCTTCGGCTCTATTGTTATAGCCTGATTTGCGCTCTTGAGCTTAATGAGTATTTCCTCGCCCTCTGCCACCTTAACCGCATCGATAAGATATCGGCAGTTGAAGCCTATTTCTATATCTGCACCGTCGTGAATACAGTCCATCTCGTCGGTAACAGCACCGTTGACCGACGTCGAGGTAAGGTCGAGGTAATGTCTTTCAACAGAAAGCTTTACGTAGCTTCTGCCGCTTCCCTGTATTTTTTCCTCGGCAATAATATTAGCACGCTCAAGCCCAGAGAGAAGCCTCTCCCTGTCTACGGTTACGTGTATATCGTTATCGCGAGGTATAATTCTGTTATAGTCAATGTAATCGCTGTCAATAAGCCTTGTGAAGAATACAACGTTTCCTTTATTTATAATAGCATGCTTTCTCGAAAGGTAGAACTGACACATCTCGTCGTCTCCGTCAGCGAGTATCTTCATAAGCTCGCCGAGTGCGTGTCCCGGAACAATAAAGGAATATTCGAGCTCGCCGTCAGAGGACAGTGCTCCGATATCGCAGGCCATACGGCACTTTGAAAGTCGGTAGCTGTCACAGGACACAACCTCGAGAAGTCCGCTTGTAACCTTCATAAAGGCACCGCAGAGCATGGGTCTTGTGTCAGCCTCTGCTATAGAGTGAACGACCTTCGATATCATCTTGCGGAGAATTTCCGCAGAAACGGTGAAGCCGCGCTCGGTAACTAGGTCGGGGAGATTTGGAAAATCCTCGCCGTGCAGAGCAAACATAGAGAAGGAAGCCTTACCGGCGGATATTTCACAGGAAAGACGGTCGTCGATGTTAAAGGTAATATCCTCGTCAGGAAGCACGCGCACGGTTTGATAAAGCCTTTGCGCATTTATTATAAACCTTCCGTCACGCTCAATAGACGTCGGGGTAACGGTAGCTCTGAATCCCTTATTCATATCATAGGTAGATATTCTTACCTTACCTTCATCGAGAGTTTCGATAAGCACTCCCTCGATAGCGGTTATGGTATTTTTATTGGATACGCTTCCCATAGCGGGAGTAAGTACACGCATAAGCTCTGATTTCGAAACTGTGAATTTCATAACTTGTCAAACTCTCCTTGTCACTTTTTCTCCCGGAGGGAGATGAATTAATAAATGTATTTATCGGTTGTCGTTGTTGTATTAGTAGTGTTGAAAATGTTGAAAACCGAAAATTTCAAGGCCGGGAGAGGAATTTCTCCCAAAAAGTTTCAACAATTTCTTGATAGCACGGGTGTGGAGAAAATGTTGGAAGCTTTCAACAGGTTTTTCAACATCTTACGAACATCTTACGAACACGGAGTTTTCAACTTTCAAACATTAAAATGTTGAAAATTTTTACGCTCCGCCGCGAATTTCCTTCATAAGGCGTTCTATTTCCGCCTCATAGTTGTTGACGGTCTTCATATTTTTCTCCGCTTTCTCAATTGAGGAGATGACCGTCGCGTGGTCTCGGTCAAAGACCGCTCCTATCTCCTTAAGCGTAAGCTCCGTTAGCTGCTTAATTATGTATATTGCGGCATGACGAGCCGAGGCAATGTTATCCGTGCGCTTCTTCGACTTCATATCCTCCGGGGATACGCCGAAGGAACGGCCGACTGCGAAAAGTATACGCTCTATCAGTGTGTCTGTGGGAATGTTTCCGGGATCGATTATAGAGATAACCTCATCAACCTTCTCACGTGTGACCTCGGCACTCGTGAGAGAATATATAGCGTGGATACGCTTGAGAACTCCTTCTATTTGCCTTATATTGTTCTGAAGCCTTTCCGCCATATACTCGATTATCTCGTTGGAGATAGAGAGCCCCATAGTGTCGGCTTTTTTCTTTATTATTGCGAGGCGCAGCTCGAAGGACGGGGGCTGAACGTCTGCGAGGAGTCCGCCCTCAAATCTGGTTCGAAGTCTGTCCTCAAGAGGCTTTATTTCCTTCGGGGGCCTGTCCGAGGTGAGTATTATCTGCCTGTCACTCTCGTAGAGAACAGAGAAGGTATGGAAGAACTCCTCCTGCGTCTGCTCCTTTCCCGCGAGAAATTGAACGTCGTCGATGAGCAGAACGTCAGCCGAGCGATATTTTTCCTTAAACGTTGCGGTGCTTCCGCTTTTTATTGCCTTTATAAGCTCATCGAGGAAGGTCTCGCACCTCTTATATACTATCTTAAGGTGCGGATGATTTTTCCTCATATAGTTTATGACCGCATAGAGCAGATGGGTTTTTCCGAGTCCCGAATGACCGTATATGAAAAGGGGGTTGTAGGAGTTTGGCTCTCTTGCAACCGCATAGCAGGCGGCTCGGGCAAATTTGTTCGACGAGCCCTCGACGAAATTATCGAAGGTATATTCCTCGAGCGTCGATTTTTTAACCGTGGGCGAGTCCTTTGTATCGGTATCCTCGTCACTGTCGATTTTCTCCTTTTCCACGGGCTTCTCTATCTCTTTCTCGGGAGAAGAATTTATGTAGTCGGTAATGCGGCGCTCCTTTTGTGCCTCTTCTTTAACAGCCTCGTCGTCTATATATATAAGCTTGTTTATTCTCGGGTCCTCAGCCGCCATAGCGCGAAGCTCGGGGAGAGAACAGAGAACCACCTCCACCTGACAGGCGGTAATTTCCTCGAGAACCTCGCGTATCAAGGGAATATGCTTGTTGTTCAGAATGTTCTTTCTTAAATTTGTCGGAGTTTGGAATATAGCTTTTTTATCCGAGAGGTATATAAGGCGCAGCCCCCCGAACCAAAATTCGAATATAGAGGAGAGTGTGTTTACTCTCGACTTCAGTTCAGGCATTATAAGCTCGTTAATACCGGGTAGGTCAAAATCCGAATATTCGAGGTCTGAAAAGTTTATGTCCGAAAAATCAAGCATTCTCTCATCCGTCCTTTCTCGAGTGCTGCTCGGGGCGACAAGCGCCCCGAATCTATATCATCCGAATATAATTACAACATTTATCAATAGTATACCATAAAAATATTTAAAAATCAAGTACGCACGCGCGAAAAGCCAAAAGATTTTTGTAAATCAAACTTTCCACTGAAAAAAAGGCTGTTTTACAGTCTTTTTGGCTTTCCTTTGGTGATAAGAGAGGCTAAAAGGCCGAAAAGCAGAGCAACCGTTATCCCCGCGGCAGAAGCGGTGAGTCCGCCTGTGACTATACCTATAGCCCCACTTTCGATTATTGCTTCTCTGACACCTCTTCCTATTACGGCGCCGAAACCGATGAGCGGAAGAGACACACCCTCACCGAAAATTTCAAAGAGGGGGTCGTATATTCCGACGGCATAGAGAAATACCCCGAGCACTACGTAGCCGACGAGAATACGCGCAGGGGTGAGACTCGTCAGGTCGAGCAGAAGCTGCGCTATTACGCAGAGTATACCACCGCCGAGTGCGGCGAGAAGAATTGCGGTTATATCATTCATTTGAAGGTTCCTCTCTTTCCGTTTTTTCGTTATCCCTATGCGTGAGCCTTATAAGCGGTGCTACAGCCGAAATGTTTCTGCCCTGCAATACGCTTGACGGTGACATAAGTGCTCCTGTTGAAAGAAAGAGAATGTCGGAGAGGTCGCCGCGCTCAAGGGCGGGGAGAAAGTGCGCGGCTAGAACGGATGCTGAAGTTCCGCACCCCGATGCTCCGGAGTGAACGTCCTGTATTTCCGAGTCGTAAAGAAGAAGACCGCAGTCGGTATGTCTTGACACAGCCTTAGGTAGCTTCTCTCCGAGAATGTGACGCAGGATATCCGAGCCGACGCGTCCGAGGTCTCCCGTAACGATATGGTCAAACATAGCGGGGTCGTTTCCCGTTTCTTCGAAATACGAGAGAATTGTATCTGCTGCGGCGAAGGCCATAGCCCCACCCATATTTGAGCCATCGGCGGTAGCTCCGTCGATTATTTTTCCGACGGCGACCTCGGAGAGCTCGACCGAGCCTTTTCGCTCGCAGGAGATAATACCGTAGTCGGATGACAGAATAAAAGCACCGCCTGCCGTCGCCGTCCACTGTGCCGAGGGGGCTCTTTGAGCACCGTACTCGACAGGTGTTCTGAATTGCCGCTCTGCCGCAGAGTTGTGACTCGTCGTTGCCGCCGCTCCGAGCGTTGCGCAGCCCTCGCTTAACATAACGGAGAGTATGAGGAGTGACTCCGTGCAGGTAGAGCACGCACCGTATACACCGAGAAATGGAATACCGAAGCTGCCCGCGCCAAGAGAGCTTGCCACACACTGATTTTGAAGGTCACCCGCGACAAGAAGCTCGAGTCTGTCGTGAGAGAGACCTGCCTTCGTCAGCGCCATATTGAGAGCACATCTGCCCATTTCTCCCTCGGCGAGCTCCCAGGTCTTTTGCCCGAAGGTATCTGTCTTGTCTACAAAATCCAGCTTCTCCCCAAGAGGTCCGCGGGACTCCTCGTAGCCGCCGACCGATGCCCACGATACAAATCTCGGCGGGCGTGACAGCCTTCTTACTCTCATCTGACCGCACCCCCTTCTATAAGCTTCGCTATGAAATAAACAATACCGTAGACTACTCCCGCCGCCGTTCCGTAAAGGAGAACCGGTCCTGCTACCGTGAATATTTTTGAGCCGACGCCGAGCACGTAGCCCTCGCTTGCCGAGTCCATAGCCTCGCTTGTCACAGAGTTTGAAAAGCCTGTTATCGGGACGAGCGTTCCCGCTCCCGCGTGCCGTGCAATTCTGTCAAACAGACCTATAACCGTAAGCACCGAGGCTATGGCGACGAAGCTTAAGCTTACGAGTGTAACGGCGAGCTTGTCCTCGAGACCGAGGTTTACGAAGAGAATACGCAGAGCTTCGCCGAGCGCGCAAATAGTCCCGCCGAAAATAAAAGCTAAAATCGAGGTTTTAAAAAGCTTTGTTTTCGGAGTGTACCGTTTTATAAGTCTTTTTTTACCCTTTTCCGAGTATATATCCATGTTTTCAACTCCCAAAAAACTTCTTTTTGGTTAGTGTTTTCATCTTTTTGTTATTTATTCGTATTGATTTTTATGGGTCTGTGTGTTAGAATATATACGGCTGTAACGGTTTAAAAACCGTCAGCATTTCCGAAAAAGGAGTTTTCTCTATGAGCGATAACGAATACAAGGAACATAAAATCGGGGAAGAGGAGTATTACGAGCTCCCCGCTCACTCGTCACGCAGTATGATATGGTCGGCGCTCTCTCTTATAGCGGGCGTTCTGTCCGTGCTTACGTGTCCGCTTTATGTGCTTGGACTTATACTCGGTGCTGTTTCCTTCGCTCTTGCACTGTATTCGAGACGGCGGCATGGCTTTTTTACAAGGCTTGCCCTCTTCGGTCTCATCCTCTCTATCGTGGGCATTGTCTTTGGCGTGTTCTCTATGATAGTATCGCTTTCGGGGATTTTTGGATAAAAAATTGTTTGGAGAACAATATGCGAATTCTTGCAATAGGTGACGTAACAAGCCCATCTGCGGCAGAATACCTTGCGTCGAAGCTTTGGAGCTTTCGCGAAAGGGAAAAAATAGATTTTACTGTCGTGAATGCGGAGAACGCAGGTTTTATTACCGGAGTCTCCGCCGATATCGCCGATAGACTTCTCTTTGGCGGTGCAGACTGTCTTACGGGCGGAAATCATACTATGAGAAATAAGGGGATATACACCTTCCTTGAGGAAAACGACAGGATAATAAGGCCAATAAATTTCGGCGACTCTGTTCCCGGGCGCGGATATACTGTTCTTGATGCTTCAGGAGTGAGGGTTCTTGTGATAAACGCTATGGGCTGTGTGCACATTGAGCCGACGCTCAATTCTCCCTTTGACTATATTGAAGGCGCGCTTGAAGCCGAGCGCGGAAATTACGATGTCTCCGTTCTCGATATACACGCCGAGGCAACGGGCGAGAAGCTTGCTCTTGCGCATTTTTTTGACGGTAGAATAGACATCGTTTTCGGAACTCACACTCACGTTCCTACGGCCGATGCGACGGTCCTCCCCTCTGGAACGGGGTATATAACCGACGTTGGTATGTGTGGCGAGAGCGGAGGTATTCTTGGTCTTGACACACTCGGTGTCATAGAGTCGGTGAGATTCCATCTGCCGCAACGGTTTTCTCCCGCGAAGGGCACGCCGAGAGCTGACGGAGTCATATTCACTGTCGATTTGTCGAAGCATCGGGTGACAGAAATAAAACAGGTCGAAATTTAACACGGTACGGGCTCGGGGTACACCCAAGCTCGTAATTAAATTCTTTTTTATATAAATAATTATTTACATTAAGAGGAAATATGAATTATAGAACACAGTGTCTGGTAATAGGCGCGGGGCACGCTGGCGTAGAGGCGGCTCTCGCTTCGGCCAGAATGGGCGTTGACACCGCTCTTTTCACAATATGTCTTGATGCTGTTGGAAATATGCCCTGTAATCCGTCTGTCGGCGGCTCTGCGAAGGGACATCTGGTTTTTGAGATAGATGCCCTTGGCGGTGAAATGGGCAGATGTGCTGATAAGGCGACTATACAGTCGCGCACCCTAAATCTCGGGCGCGGCTCCGCCGTGCACGCAAAGAGGGTTCAGGCTGACAGAAACAGATATAAGGAGGAGATGAAGCGAACGGTCGAGAGCTGCCGCGGGCTTCGCCTTATTCAATCCGAGGTAACAGAGCTTCTTACCGAGGAGCGCGACGGTGAAATTTTTGCCGTTGGTATTAAAACCTCTCTTGGTGAGGTGTGGAGTGCCGAATGCGTGATTATAGCTACAGGAACCTATCTCGAGAGCGAGATATTCGTGGGGGACAAGGTTTTTTCTGCCGGCCCCGACGGAATGCTTGCTGCTCGCGGACTTTCTGCGTCGCTTTCCTCGCTTGGTGTTTCGATCCGACGCTTTAAGACGGGAACTCCTGCGAGAGTTCATCGCCGTTCCATAGATTTTTCGGTGCTTGAGGAGCAGTCGGGCGAGAACGCCCCCGTTCCGTTTTCTGCCGACACGCAGGACTATTCAGACACCCGTGTCAACCGTGTATCCTGCCACGTGGTTTATACAAACGAGAATACTCATAAGGTGATAACGGATAATCTCTCGCGCTCGGCTATGTATTCGGGAAATATTACGGGCGCAGGCCCGAGATACTGTCCGTCAATAGAAACGAAGCTTGTGAGATTTGCGGATAAGGAGCGTCATCAGCTTTTTGTCGAGCCCTGCGGTGAGAATACCGACGAGATGTATATACAGGGCTTCTCGACCTCTATGCCGACGGACGTTCAGCACGAGATGATGAGGACTCTTCCCGGCTTTGAAAACGCCGAAATTATGCGATACGCCTATGCGATAGAATACGACTCTGTTGACCCGACAGAGCTTTTGCCAACGCTTGAATTTAAGCGCATATCGGGGCTTTTCGGTGCGGGACAGTTCAACGGAACGTCCGGCTATGAGGAAGCTGCGGCACAGGGGCTTATTGCAGGAATTAACGCTGCGCTAAAGATAAAAAAAGAAGAGCCGCTCGTGCTCTCTCGCGACAGCTCTTACATAGGCACTCTTATCGACGACTTGGTAACAAAAGGTACGGACGAGCCCTACCGAATGATGACGTCAAGAAGCGAATACAGACTCCTGCTCCGTCAGGACAACGCTGACCTTCGCCTGACGCCGATAGGATACAGAATAGGACTTATCGACGAAGAAAGATACGCGCGCTTTCTTGAAAAGCGCGAGGCAGAGGACAGGGAAGAACGGAGAATAAACACGACGACAGTAGCACCGAGCGCCGAGGTGAACGAGTTTCTTGTCGCTCGTGGCTCCTCTCCGATAAAGACGGGGGTTAAGCTCTCGGAGCTTCTGTCGCGACCCGAGCTTGATTACGAAGCGCTTGCCGAAATCGACTCCGCCAGACCCGTGCTTCCCTATGCTGTCACGCTGAATGTCGGTGTCAGGATAAAGTATTCGGGTTATATAAAGCGTGAGCTTGCGGAAGCTGAACGGCAGAGACGTCTCGACGAAAAGAAGCTGCCACCCGATATAGACTACGGGAAAATATCGGGTCTGCGACTCGAGGCAGCGGAAAAGCTCGCGAGAATAAGACCCGCGAGCCTTGGTCAGGCGTCGAGAATAAGCGGCGTTAATCCTGCGGATATCAGCGTTCTTTTGATTTATCTCTCATCAGCTTCGAGATGAGCTTGGATATAAGCTTCGGAGATTTAAGTACAACGATTTTCATATATTCTCCTTGGTATTTTAAGTAAATATTTGCGGCAAGCGCCGCGCGAGCCGTTGCAAAAAGGCAAGAGCCCCCACCGACAGTATATGCCGCGGGGGTTAGACAGCCCCCACTTACAGTATATGTAGTGGGGGTTCTTTTGTTTATTGCTTTTTATATGCGAGAATGGAGCGCATGAGCTCCTCTCCGTACTCGAAGTTCTTTTGGCTTTCATCTCTTCCGAACGCAGAGGCGACGGCCGAGAGTGAGCGCAGGACTATGAGAGTGTCGTCGGGAAGGTTTTTAAGCCCGTCGAGCTCACCAAATTCTGTAGAATGAAGATAAATGGCACACTCGTCGTAATATTCGTATTCGTTACCTTCTTTTGTATAGGGGGCTAGGGGTGTGAATATTCTTACGCCGTCCCACTCCTTGTACTCATCGTAGTTGTATTCAGAGAGCAGGCATACGTAGTATTCGCTGCCGGATATAAGCTCATATTTGAGCCTGTCAAAGTTCTCAATAGTAAGATTGTACAGGTCGGAGCCCGACGCGTCCATTTCGCTCGGCGTCGGTGCGTACAGGTCGAGAAACGACGTGACTATCTCTCCGTTTTCGTCGACATCGCGCGAAACCTTCTTCATCGACGAGAGAATTATGGAATATTCGGCAACGTCGTCAGCTCCGTTTCGGGATATTCCGTATCCGCCCGCATAAAGGATATAATTGTCGAAACGCTCCTTCGAGCACATTTGCAGAGTGCATACTGTAACCGCGATTATCACAAAAACAGCAACTATTGAGTGCCATTTGTAGTGATACCAAAAATTCTCGACTCGCTCACCGAAGCGCATTTTGGGTTTTGCGCTCTCCTTCACCTCTTCATTTTGTATATTATCTTCCATAATAGCTCCAAAGGTTTTTTAATAACATTCTAACGCTAAAGCAGCTGAAAGTCAACCGATAAAAGTAAACAATTTGGAACTTTGGAGAAAATCAGCCTATTCCATAAAGCAGCACAAGCAAAAACATTCCGAAAACTACAAGGCAGGCCGCTGCACGAAGGACCACAGCTCTGTATTCGTAATATAAAACCCGTCGGATGGACTTATCTGTCATACCCAGACTTTTATACACTTTAAATGCTTGCATTCTTACTCTGTTTTGAGCCTGTATCATATAAATTGTTTGAAGTATTCCGAATACTGTAAGTACGAGAAAAGCAACCGCGCCAAATACCGCAAGGCTGCTTGCAAAAATATCTACAAGAGCCTCGATGTCGATTCCGTAAGAAGGGGTGTAGTCACTGACCTCTGCGCTTGATATCAGTACGATAAAGAAAATTGCCAAAACAGGGTATAGAGCGCAGGAAATCATCATAATAGTAATTCTTCTGTATGCGCCACTGTGATACTCTATACTCTTTTTTGCTATACGCTGTTCTATCGGCATATGTCTAAAGGTATAGGATTTTCGGTAGCTGCGGGGCTCGGCCGCTTCTTTTTCGTTATGAGCTCTTACGTATGCAATTACCGATTTTTTTCGTTTTACGGTGGGAATGCGAGTAAATGCCAGCACCGTCAGAAGTCCAACCAGAGAAAGCAAAAGGGGGATAAGCGGCGTTGCCGGAGAAACGGAATAATCACTGACGAAAATACGGATGACTGCGGTTGCAATCCACCGAGAAGGTATCATTCCAAAAAAGCTGCCGATAACAACGGGTACGCCGTATAATATGAGAGTTTCCAACGTAGAAATCGCGGTGCGTTCCCCTGCTGTAGCTCCAATGCTTGCGAGAGTGGCGTAAAACTGCTTATCCTCGTCTATCCTCATTCTTGAGTAAACGTAAAGAGAAACCGCCGAGAGCATTGCCGTCGCTCCCGCGAGGAAGCCTATAGCGGATAGTACCGTTCTGAAAAAGCTATTAAGCGACTCTATTGTGAGTGCGCTTTCCCACCCATCGACATTGATACCGAAGGCGGGGTGCTTTTCACCGAAGGCTTCGAGTGAAAATATAAAGCATACGAAGAAGGAGATTACGAGCATAGACACGAAGACTGCAAAGGATTGAGAGAGACACTTTTTTGGGCTTCGCTTTATTTTTGCGAGCGTGATATGTAAAAGCAGCTTCATATTACCGAACCTCGTCGCTTACAATCCGTCCGTTTTTGAGAGTGATGAGGCGTTTTGCCTTGTTGGCAACAGCTCTCGAGTGTGTAACTATTATCACCGTAATGCGTTTTTCTTTGTTCAGTCTGTAAAGAAGGCTTAAAATTTCTTCTGCGTTCTTCTCATCGAGGTTACCCGTAGGCTCATCTGCAAGTATAAGTGACGGCTTTTGAAACAGCGCGCGTGCAATTGCCACTCTCTGCTGCTGACCGCCCGACAAAGCGCTTGGAAAATCCCTCTCTCTGCCGAGCAGCCCGACGGTGTTGAGAATTTCGGAAAGCTCGTCCTCGTTTACCTCTTTTCCGTCGAGTTCTACAGGGAGCGTTATATTATCTCTTATATTAAGTTCCGGAACGAGATTGTAAAACTGGTAAACAACACCTACGCTCCTGCGCCGCATTTTGCAAAGTTCGTTTGAAGAAAGCTTTGATAGCTCTGTACCGTCAATAATAACGGCCCCCTCATCGGGTATGTCCATACCGCACAGATTGTTTAAGAGCGTCGTCTTTCCCGAGCCGGACTCGCCAACAATGGCGACGAGCTCACCGTCACCAAAGCGCAGGGTTATCCCGTCAAGAGCGATGACCTCTTTACCAAAGGAGTCGTATTTCTTCTTTAACCCGATTATTTCAATTCCCATAAATAAGCCTTCTCCAATTCAAGGGTTTCTTTATTTAGTATATTTCAGTCTGCTTCATATTTACCTATGCCGAGCTTGAAAACACGAAACACTTTCTCTGTCATTAAATAAAAGTTATATGTTTTTGATGCGGACAAGTGTGATTTGAAGATACCGTTATCCAAACCTATGATGTTGCCCGGCTTCCCTCGTATAACAATCACGGTAATAGCGGTTTTATCGCATTTGGGTTTTAATACATATTTCTTTTCTCTTGCAGATCTTGACATACCGCCGAAGGGGTAAAGCTGTTCCCAAATTATATCGCCGCTTTCGGTGCAGTGAATGTAAGTTGATTTTCGCGCACGTTTGTGGCTAATATAAAGATTCACATTTTGTTCTTTGTATTCGAACTGATATAAATCAAAATATTCTAATCTTTGTTTAGCAGACTTACCTATAAATTTAGAAAGTTCCTTCGATTTAGCAAAGCACATTATTTCGACCTCTTGTTAAATTCCTCAATTTCGCTTAACATTTTTTTGTATCTTTCGTTATCTCGTAATGGTGCAAAGCATTCATTTGTCATTATTTCTTCAAGGTTCTGGAATCTGTCACCTAAACGGCTACCCACATTAGAAAGAAACGGAGATTCGATTTTAAAACCTGATGTGATAAGCTCCTCTTTATCCTTGATGTCATAGTTGATTGCTTTCTCAAGAGAGTCAAGCGCAAGCTCTGAGTTGCCAAACTCCATCGCTTTTTCCGCAAGCAGAACGTAGATATCACCGCCTTCAACGTGGTGGAAGGGCATCTTTGTCTCGCCTTCAAATATAACGTCGAGCATTTTTATCAGACGTTGATATATATCCATCGCTTTGTCAGGTTCTTCTGTCAGATCATAAGCCTTGCCGAGACTGACTGCACCGTACAGAAGGGCGTGGAGTAAATTCATTATATAAAACTGCCAGCTTGTGATCTCGGTCTTGTAATCCTTCTGCCAATGTGCGTGAATGGAGTACATTTTATGGATATTGAAATCTGCCCTTGACGGAAATTTTTCAGCTTGCCTTCTTGCTTCTTCAAATTTACCGTTAGCTGAGTGGAGCATAAGCATTATCATTCTAGCTCTGAGTATACGGTTTACGTTATCATCGTACGAGAAGATTGTATTTGCATGTCTTTCGCACGACTCGTAAAGAGCTTTGGCGTTTTTCTCATCATAAATAGGATTTGCCGGATAAGCGAGAGAAATTTCAAGCTCCATACATTGAAGAATAAGAGTAAAGTTGTTGGGATAAATCTTTAACCCCTCAAGAAGCACGTTATATTTATCGGTCAGACACTCGGTTGTTAAGGGGAAGGTGAGCTTGCTTTGCGCTCTCCTCATGATTTCCGAAACGTCCTCGTTTTTCTTGATATCTCCAGTTCCGAGAATGGTGTCCGCACTAACACCAAACACGTGCGCAAGGGGAACAATTTGCGATAAGTCGGGCATACCGCTTTCGTTTTCCCATTTCGATATTGCTTGAGCAGTAACGCCGATTTTTTCTGCAAGCTCCTCTTGTGTAAGACCACGGCTTTTGCGAAGCTCCTTTATAGTTTTTCCAATAGAATGTTGCATAAAGCTCCTCCTACAATTCGTTACCATAAGTATATCAAAAAATACCGTGTTTTTGAATATACTTGTAAGAAACATGAGCTAAACGCTCCGTTGATTTTGTTATACAGTATTCTTGCGAAAAAGCAAGCCGTACGCCTTGTGCGATAAAGTGTATCAAAAACAGCTATGAACGGCAAAAAACGCATGTCTCATAGCTGTTTGTTTTGATTTAATTATTTGCTTCCGGCTTCATCGTTGGGAACAATAAAATGTCCCTTATTGATGCCGAGTCGGTGAGCAGCATTACCAGTCTGTCGACGCCGAAGCCAAGACCGCCTGTCGGGGGCAGACCGTACTCGAGTGCCGTTACGTAGTCGTAGTCGACCTCTGCGGTTGTGTTCGGGTTTTCACGTCTCTTTGCTTCGACCTGACGCTCGAAGCGCTCTTTTTGGTCGATTGGGTCGTTAAGCTCCGAGAAGGCGTTACCGTACTCGGTGCAGTTTATGAAATACTCAAATCTTTCGGTAAATCTTGGGTCCTCGGGCTTTCTCTTTGCAAGAGGGCTGTTTTCTACCGGATAGTCGTATATAAAAGTGGGCTGAACGAGCTTGTCCTCAACGAATGCATCAAACAGCTCGACGAGCACCGTGCCCGCAGTTGCATCCTCGGGCACCTCAACGTGGAGAGTCTTCGCCGATGCGCGGGCGTCCTCGTCGCCCGTCCACGAGTAGTAGTCGACGCCGGCATATTTCTTCACAGCCTCGACCATAGTGAGCCTCTCCCAATGCCCGAGGTCTATCTCGGTGCCCTGGTAGGTTATCTTTGTGCTGCCGCATACCTGCTCCGCGAGCATCTTGTAAAGCTCCTCAACGAGGTCCATCATACCGTAGTAATCGGTGAACGCCTGGTAGAGCTCAATCGTCGTAAACTCGGGATTGTGCTTCTGGTCCATTCCCTCGTTTCTGAATATTCTGCCGACCTCGTATACCTTGTGCATACCGCCGACAATCAGTCTCTTTAAGTAAAGCTCGGTTTCAATACGAAGATACATATCGATGTCGAGAGTGTTGTGATGCGTCACGAACGGTCGCGCGTTTGCGCCTATCTCAAGAGGGAGAAGTATCGGGGTGTCAACCTCGAGGAAGCCCTTGTCGTCAAGATACTGTCTTATCAGCTTAAGTATCTTTGAGCGCTTCGTAAAGGTGTCCTTTACCTCGGGATTGACGATAAGGTCAACGTATCTCTGTCTGTATCTCTGTTCAAGATTGGTAAGACCGTGGAATTTCTCGGGAAGGGGCAGGAGCGACTTCGAAAGAAGAATAAGCGACGTTGCGTGTACGGAAACCTCTCCCGTCCTCGTGCGGAAAAGGCGTCCCTCGACTCCCACTATATCTCCGACATCCATCTTCTTGAATGCGGCATAGGAGTCCTCTCCGATGCCGTCACGTGCGACGTAGAGCTGTATTTTTCCTGCGCCGTCCTGAAGGTGCGCAAAGGATGCCTTTCCCATAATTCTGCGCGATACGAGCCTTCCCGCAACGCGGACTGCGAAGGGGTTATCCTCCGTTATCTCCGCTTCGCGCTCCTCAAACTGTGCTATAGCACAGGGGGCCTCGTGAGTCACCTCATATTTGGTTATGGTGAAGGGGTTGTTGCCTGCCGCCTTCAGAGCTTCGAGCTTTTCGCGTCTTACTACGAGCTCGTTGGTTGAGTTCTGGGTGTTGTTGTCCATATTTTTAGCGTCCTTCCATAAGACCTTGAAAATCGTTTGAGAAATCAGTTTTCTTTTGCTCTCGATACGGAGAGAATACGAAGATGCTGTACTCTTGCACCCTCGACGGTTACCTCTTCGCCCTCACGGGCACCGAGAAGGGCCGCGCCAATTGGAGAGGAATCGGAAATCTTTCCGTTCGCGGGGTCGGTCTCGTAGGAGCCGACTATGTGATAGGTGAACTCGCGGTTTCTCTCAACGTTGAAGAGAACAACCACGGAGCCTACGCTTATTCTCGATTCATCTATTTGCGACTCGTCAATAACCTTCGCGTTAACAATCATCTCGCGGAGCTCGTCAATTCTCGCGTGGATTACAGCCTGCTCCTGCTTTGCCGCATCGTATTCGCTGTTCTCGGAGAGGTCGCCGTATGCGCGAGCCTTCGATATCTCCTTTTTATTCTCCTCTACCTTTACGTTGATGAGGTAGTCGAGCTCGTCCTGAAGAGCCTTAAAGCCCTGGGGCGTGTAGAGTTTTTGTTCCATTTTGTGTATCTCCTGTGTCTATAATGTATATTTTTGTTTTCAAAATTAATTCTGTGCTCCGATAAGAACCAAAAGCTCGCTGTAGGCGCACTCAAGCTGTGCATCCGTGCCGTCGTCGCTCTCCAAAACCTCGACGTCGGGTATAACACCTATGCCGTCGTAGTTTACGTTCGAGGGAGGATTGTAGTGCGCGACTGTGAAGGTCAGGGCGGAATAGTCACTTAAGTATACGGTAGACTGCATAACTCCCTTCGCATACGTCACCTCGCCCACGGTCGTGACGGGAAAATAGCCCATATCGCCGTAGTCGCGTATAGCTGCGGCGAAAAGTTCTCCGGCAGACGCAGTGTTTTCGTTGAATATTACCGTAATGGGAAGGGCGAGTCCGTGTCCGTCGTCAGAGATGTAAACCGTTTCACCGTCGGCGCGAGAGACGTACGAGGCAATTCTTGCACCCTCGGGCGCAAGGTAATCTATCATATCAACAACGGAAATAAGATAACCGCCGGGGTTGTCGCGAAGGTCGAAGATAATTCCGACAGCGCCATTTTCCATCATATAATCCACGGCACGGTAGAACTGCTCGGGTGTGTTTTCCTTGAACGAGGAGATTGCAATATATCCGATGCCATCCCCGTCGAGCGAATATTCGACACTGACGTCAACGACGGATGCTCGCGTTGCGGTAAGGTCGACGTATTCACTCCCGCGAAGCACGGTTACATTCACGTCCGTGCCGGCCTCGCCTCGTATGGCGGATACCGTCGCATCGTATCCCAGCTCGGCAAGCGTTTTGCCGTCTACTGCGTGAATATAATCACCCTTGAGAAAGCCAGCGGCTTCGGCAGGTGAGTCATTTATAACGTCGGTAATGAGAAGCGTTTTGTCGTTTTCGTCGTATATAACTCTTATACCAATTCCGACGAAGCTACCTGACATCTCTTCGTTATATTCCTCGTACTGCTCCTTGGTTCGGTAGAAGGCGTATTTGTCGCCCGTGGCATCCACGTAGCATACGAGAAGAGCATCGGTCAGAGCCGCCCTGTCCGAGAGGTCTACGCTATCGTAATAAAAATCCAGGAAATATTCTGCGGTCAGTATAGCCAGCTCGCGGTCTGTTGGGAGCGTAAGGTCGGAGTAGCTTTTAAAATATCTCTCGACAGTCTTCAGTTTTAGTGCGTCAAAGCCGGATATTCCGAGGTCACCGAGGTAGGCCGCGGCGCTCGACCGTCCCGTGTCATGGGAACGGAGCTCCTCGACGTTCTCTGCGATTTCCTCACGCGGCAGGGGTTCTCCGCCACCTATTGCCGAAAATATAACGGCGCACACCGACAGCGAGAGAACAAGACATACGAAAAGTATGAGAACGATTATTCGAGCGGTGTGCTCGGCGTTTTTTGTTTTTTTCATATTCATAATACCAAATCGCCCCCATAATCTGCAAAAAACATCAAATATCGCCGCAAGACAAGTCTTCGCACAACCCCGTCAAGTCTCAAAGGGGCCGCCGCAAATATAAATTTGCGACAGCCTCGGAATACAATATTCAAAAGAAATCAGAATTTAGTCGGTTTGTTAGTCAAATATTTCTTGACCATAAGAGCAACCTTGAAGGTCACGGCGTGGTCAAACTCGCGAAGGTCAAGTCCCGTAAGCTTTCTTATCTTCTCGAGTCTGTAAACGAGAGTGTTTCTGTGTACGAAAAGCTTTCTTGACGTCTCCGATACGTTAAGGTTGTTTTCAAAGAAGCTCTGCACGGTCATAAGTGTTTCGCGGTCGAGCGACTCGAGCGACCCGCGCTTGAACACCTCGCTTAAGAATATCTCGCAAAGAGTTGCGGGTAGCTGATATATAAGTCTTCCTATACCAAGGTTTTCATACGACATAACAGGGTGCTCTATATCGAACACTTTGCCGACCTCGAGGGATATTCTTGCTTCCTTGTAGGCACGTGCGAGATCCTTGAGCTTTTCGACGGTCGAGGATATACCCACGAGCATCTTGACTCCGTATTCCTCGGCGGCCTTTGCAATAAGCCCTGCCGCTTCGTGTTCGAGAGTTTCCTCGTCCTCATCCTCTGCGAGCTCCTTTACGATGACCGTGTCCTGTTCGCTTATGTTGATAACGTAGTCCTTCGCGGCGTCTGCTACGAGGTTCTGTATCATCTCGTATGGGGCAAGCTCGGTGTGACCCTCAAGCTTAACTACCATAACCGCGCGGCGCCCTTCATTATTCATATGAAGCTCGTTGGATTTTATGTATATATCATTGGGAAGTATGTTATCGAGAATTATATTTTTTATAAACGAGCCCTTATCGTACTTCTCGTCGTAAAGGTTCTTCATACTGCCGAGCGAGATAGCAAGCATCTTGACTGCTCTGTCAGCCTCTTTATCCTCGCCCTCTACGAAGACTATCGACTGGAACTTACTCTGGGGAGAGAAGAAGCGGTACGTGTAGTGCTCGAATATAAGGGTATCTCCCGAGTATGCGAGCTCCTCTCTTATGCGCTGACGAGACTCTCCAATCTTACCTATCTCACTGCAAGCGACGATAATACCGTTTTCATCAATAACACCTATTGTACGGCCGACGACGTCCTTCATCTGATGTATTACTGTCTGGAACAAGCGGTTTGACATATCGTGAAACCTTTCCTTTCAAAAAATAAAAAAACAAGGGTTTCCCCGTGGATTTGTTAATACTGTACTATATTGTAACTGATTTTTAGATAAATTTCAATAGTTTTTCAAAAAAATATCGATAAATAATACAAAAAAGTTACAAAAAAATTGTGAAATATCCCACAAAAAAGTAAATTGGAAAAATCTGTCACGATATATCAGAGCTCAAGTGTAAACGAAATTGCCGAAAGGCAGTATACGGGTGCCGTTTCACAGCGCAGAATGCGCGGCCCGAGGTTTACAAGCCTAGCACCCGCTGCTTCCGCAGCACAGGCCTCTGCCTTTGTGAATCCGCCCTCCGAGCCGACGACGACGGCAATTCTTTTGGCCTTTTTCTCTGACAAAACCGCAGAGAGGGACTCCGTCCCATCACCCTCGTAGCAAAACAGAGTAAGCTCCTCCTCATTTATGTGAAGAAGCAGCTCGCGAAAGGTTATCGGCGCCGTCACATCCGGCAGCCGTGCGCGGCCGCACTGCTTTGCCGCCTCTTCCGCAATTCTTTTAAGGCGTTCGGTCTGCTTCTCTTCCTTCTCCGCCTTCGGGCGCTTTATGCACCGCTCGGAGACGAATGGTACTATGCGCAGAGCGCCGAGCTCCACCCCCTTCTGTACCACCAGCTCGAGCTTGTCCGATTTTGGATACGCCATATAGAGCGTGATGTCCGCTGGCGACTCGGCGATCGAGAGGGAGGAGCTCTCTATTTTCAGTCTGCACTCCTCGTCACGTATGTATGTGAGCGTGCATTCGTAGTCCGTGCCGACGCCGTCAGAGACGGTGAGCCCGTCGCCGACCGCCATGCGGAGCGAGCGTGCTATGTGCCTTGCGTCGTCTCCGACAATGACTGCCGTGCCGCTCTTTTTGTCTATGCTTTCCTCATTTACAAAAAATCTAGGCATAATACCCCCGAATTTATTAACTTTTTCTCTTCTTTATCGTCAGAGATACCCAGTCGTTCTCGACGGCTCTGCCCGTCACCTCGTAGCCATATTTCTCGGCTGCCGCGATAACTTCGCCCTCGGACGGTGCGATGATACCCGAGAGAATAACGGGCGCTTCCGGCGCGAGGTGACTGCTGAGGTCAGGCAGCATTCTTATAATTATCTCCGCGACGATATTCGCGAAGCATATATCGTATTTTTCACTCTTATCGACGTTCGTCAAGAGGTCGGAGGTGTCGACGGTTATGTTATTATAGCCGCTGGAGAGGCAATTGTCCCTCGCTACCCTTACCGCCACGGGGTCGATATCATAGGCGAAGCACTCGCGAGCGCCAAGCGCCGATGCGCATATCGAGAGAATACCCGAGCCTGTGCCTATATCGAGCACTCTCGCACCCGAGAGCTCGAGCTTCTGCATCTCGCGTATAATGAGCCTCGTCGTCTCGTGCGTTCCCGTGCCGAAGGCCATTCCGGGATCCATACGTACCGTGACTTCTCCGTCCTCTGCCTCGTATTTCTCCCATGCGGGCACGACGGTCACTCTGCCAAGCTTTACGGGCTTGTAGTATTGCTTCCACGCCTCCGCCCAGTCCTCCTCGCGAAGTCCCTCTGCCGAGACCGCAGCCGCGATACCGAGTGACGCAAGCCTCTCGTCGATAAAGGCGCGGTATTCGAAGAGATTCTTTTCCTCGGGTACGAATATCGAGACCTTGACGGTCTCGCGGTCGGCATTCAGAATGCTCTCGTCGACGAGCTCGCCGTACATTCCGTTTAGTGAAAAGTCGCTGTAATCCTCTATCATCAGCCCGTTATCGAGCATACTCATTATTGCCGAAATCCCGTCGAGGTCGCAGGTGCGCCCCGTTACGGTAAGCTTAGTCCAAGCGCCCATTATTCTATCCCCTTTATATCTTTTTCTATCGTTTTTAAAAGCTCCTCGGTGCTCTCAAATTTTTTCTCTTGGCGAAGGAACTCAAGAAAGCGTATCTTGAGCACTCTGCCGTACAGGTCGCCCGAGTAGCCGAGAATGAGCGTCTCTGCGTGTCTCTCCCTCTCACCGAAGGTAGGACAGGTGCCGACGTTTGTAAGCGCGGAGTAGGTAACGCCGTCTATGTCGAGCTCGGTCTTGTATACCCCCGAGGGTAAGAGCCCGTGGTCTGAGAGCGCAGTGTTCACCGTAGGATAGCCGAACAGATGTCCGCGCCCGTCACCGTGTATTACTTGACCCGAGATAAAATAGGGCTCGCCGAGAAGCTTTCTTGCAAGAGAAATATCTCCCGATGCGAGTGCTTCTCTTATCCGTGTCGAGGAAACAGTAGCGTCGAGTAGCGTAACGTCCCCGACGGCAAAGCAGGCTCTGCCATACTCGGCCATAAGAGCCGAGAGCATAGAAAAGTCTCCGGAAGCTCCGCGCCCGAAGCGGAAGCTGAAGCCCGAATGGGCGGTTGCGGCACCAACGTCCCGCAGCAGAACCTGTTTAACAAATTCGCGAGGGGAAAGACCCGATACACTTTCAAAATCTGCGAGCACTGTGTGCTCGACACCGAGGGAAGAGAGTAGTGCGAGCTTCTCCTCGGTCGGGTAGATTCTGGGCGCGCCGCCCTTGAGAGATGCACACTCCGACGGGAAGGTGAAGACGGTCGGGACGAGTCCGTGCTCTATCGCGTAGCGAACGCACTCTTCGACAAGAGCCCTGTGCCCTAGGTGTACCCCGTCGAAGAAACCGAGACATACGGCAGCACTGTCACAATGCGAGCCGTCACAACGCACACTGTTGCCAAGCTTGTATTCCGTGACTCTCATATCCTTCTCCTTCCTGTCTTTTTGATATACATTATACACCAACGCGCGAGAAAAGTCAATTAAAAGAGGGGTAAATGGGAGAGTAAATAAAGCAGCCATACCGACAATTGACAAAATATTACTTATGTGTTAAAATACTTACGTTAATACTAAAGCTTAATTTAGGAGACTGATATGAAGCTGAATTACAAAAAAACAATACTCGTCGGCTTCGCGTTTTTCATAATAACGTCCTTTTGGGGCGCCTATGACGCGATAGTGCCGAAAATTCTGACGAATTTGTTTCATATGGACCAGGGCCCGTCGGGATTTATTATGTCGCTTGACAATATCTTCGCACTCTTTATGCTTCCGCTTTTTGGAACCCTTTCTGATAAAGCAAAATTTAAAATGGGTAAGAGAACTCCGTTTATAATTGTCGGAACCCTTCTCGCGGTAGTCTTTTTTTTAGCGCTCGGATTGATAAGAGACGCGAGCCTTCTTCCTCTTTTTGTCATAGTATTGCTTTTGGTGCTTACCTCTATGGCGGTCTTTCGCTCGCCCGCCGTGGCTCTTATGCCCGACGTAACGGTGAAGCCCCTGCGCACGAAGGGTAATGCCGTGATAAATCTTATGGGTACTGCCGGCGGTATTATAGTCCTCGCTTTGGGTATCGTCTTTAATACGGGCGAAGAGGGGAAGAGCGACTTTTTGTGGTATATAATATCGGTTTCCGCTCTTATGGTAGTGGGGCTTATCATATTTCTTCTTACCGTCCGTGAGCCGGAGTGGGCCCGTGAAATGGAAGAGGACACTGTAAAATACGGTATCGAGGAAAAGACCGAGCCCGCCGCACCCGTGCGCAAGCTGACGCGTCCCGAGCTTATGTCGCTGATATTCATTCTCGCCTCGGTTGCTCTTTGGTATACTGCGTATAACGCCGTAACGAGTAAGTATTCGGTCTATGCACAGGAGGTTCTTCACGTAGATTTTAATACTACGCTCATAGTTGCGCAGGCCGCTGCCGTCGTTGCTTATATTCCTGTTGGTATGATATCCTCGAAGGTAGGTAGAAAAAAGAGCATTCTTGCAGGTGTTGGGATGCTGACCGTAGCATTCTTTATAGGCATCTTCTTGACAGATGTTAAGAGCGAGGTTATAATGTTCCCCGTATTTGCTCTTGCAGGTATCGGCTGGGCAACAATAAACGTAAATTCCTTCCCGATGGCAGTTGAGCTTGCAAAGGCCGGTGACGTAGGTAAATATACAGGATATTATTACACCGCGTCTATGGCAGCACAGATAATCACCCCTGTTCTCTCGGGCGCTCTTGTTGATGAGTTCGGTTGGGAAATATTCTTCCCGTATGCGGTGGTGTTCTCCGCGCTCTCCTTCGTTACTATGCTGTTCGTTCGCCACGGTGATTCGAAGCCGGAGCGTGTCGGTGCGCTCGAGAGCCTCGGCGGTGGGGAGGACTGATGACCTTACCTGAAATTATCTTAACAGTCGCGGCTTCCCTCGCGGGGGCCTGTGTGCTTTTGTTTCTCCTTTGGCTTTTTCTGGTCGCGCCCAGAAGGACGCGCGAAAAAATGGAAAAATATAAGTCAGTGCGCTTCGCGCACAGGGGCCTTCACGGAGAGGGGGCGGTCGAGAACTCCCTTACCGCCTTCTCGCGTGCGTGCGATGCGGGATTCGGTATTGAGCTTGACGTTAGGCTGTCGAGCGACGGTGAGCTGGTCGTGTTTCACGACGCAACGCTTGCCCGCGTGTGCGGAAGAGATGAAAAGGTCGTAGACCTCACTGCAGACGAGCTCAAAAAAATTCCCCTCGGCAGCACCGAGGATTGTATCCCCACCTTTCGTGAGGTGCTCTCCCTCGTCGCGGGGAGAGTACCTCTCCTTGTAGAAATAAAGAAGGATGTGGGAGAGGGTGCTGTTGCGGAGCGCTTTCTTTCGGAGATTGCGGACTACGACGGTGAATATATAGCAGAAAGCTTTAATCCCTTCGCCCTCCGCACCGTAAGACGTGCGCGACCCGATATTCTGCTCGGTATTCTTTCGACAGAGTATACGAGAAACGAAAAATGTAAGGGGAAGATTTTTTACCGCCAGCTCGAAAGACTACGTATGAATTTTCTCTGCCGTCCCGACTTTATTGCTTATGATAAGGAGGGCTGGCGAGTGACGGCGCTTCGCCTGATAAGGAGACTCTTTAAGGTGCCTACCCTCGCGTGGACCGTGAAGAGCGAGGACGAGGAGAGACTCGCGAGGAGCTGTGGCTTCGACAGCGTTATCTTCGAAAAATACATGCCGAACAACAAACAAATGTTTACAAAAAATGAAAATGAAATTTAAGCTTGTTGCGACCTGCCTTTTCGGACTCGAGCATCTTCTGGGTTGTGAGATAGAGGCACTGGGTTATTCTAAAATCAGTACTATAGACGGCAGGGTGACCTTTCTCGGCGACCCAGAGGCGGTAGCCCTCGCAAACGTAAATCTCCGCTATGCGGAGCGGGTGTATATAGCTCTGGGGAGCTTCCCCGCTACGACCTTCGACGAGCTCTTCGAGGGTACAAGAGTGCTCCCATGGCACGAATTTATAGGGCGAAACGACATATTTCCCGTTTCGGGTCATTCCATAAAGTCTGGACTTCATTCGGTCCCCGACTGTCAGGCTATAATTAAGCGCGCGATAGTACAGGAAATGTCGGAGCACTACGGAATATTTCGCTTTCCCGAGGAAGGGACGAAATATAAGGTGGAGTTCTTCCTGTTTAAGGACGAGGTGACTTTGATGATAGACACCTCCGGAGTTCCCCTCCATAAAAGGGGTTACAGGTACGAGTCAAATCTCGCACCTATTCGCGAGACGCTGGCGGCGGCAATTGCCGCGACCTCCAGGCCCCGTGAGAACGTTCTTCTTTGGGACCCGATGTGCGGAAGCGGAACTATCGCCATTGAGGCGGCTATGCTCATGAGAAATATAGCTCCCGGAATGAAGCGCCGTTTCGCAGCCGAGGAGTTTCCATTTATAGACGCTCGACTTTGGAAGGATGCGAAGGACGAGGCGAGAGAAAATATAGTTGCATCGGATTTCGAGGCCTTTGCCTCGGATATCGACCCGGAGTGCGTCGAGCTCACGAAAAAGAACGCATATCGGGCGGGCGTGTTAAATTCTCTTCGAGTATTCGAACGTGATGCGAGGACTATAGCCGCTCCCGGGAGACGCGGAACTATAGTTACAAATCCCCCCTATGGCGAGAGGCTTGGAACGCTCTCCGAGGTCGAGCGCCTCTACCGCGATATCGGGATCCGTTTTCGCTCACTCTCTCCGTGGCAGGTATACGTTATCACCTCGCACGAGGGCTTTGAGCGACTTTACGGCCGCCGTGCCGATAAGGTGAAGAAGCTCTACAACGGTATGCTCCCGTGTTACCTTTACCAGTTTTTTAAAAATTAACAATTTAAAGGTGCGCAAAACATTGGTAACATAAAGGACATAATTTTCGTGTAAAATTTGTTTACATCTATAATATGGCGGTGTTTTATGAAAAATGTAAGAAGGATTTTATCGCTTCTTCTCTGCCTTGCGGTTCTGTCATCTACCTTGATGCTTTCGTCCTGCATGTATCTTCTTTCGGGAGAGAGAGATTCTGATTACGTGACGAGAGCGGAGCTGGAGCAGATGCTTGACGGAGCTCTTTCGGGCGACGTTACGGTTGAGGGCGGCGATAATTACGATATAACTATAGAGGGCGCTGACAGGACTATTGCCGCAGCATCAAAGTCGCTGCTGTCCGCAGTGAGTGTCATTTGCTCCTTCGAGGTTGCGAGCACGGGCTTTGGCAGCACACAAACAACCCAGGCATACAGTGCGGGCTCCGGAGTTATTTATAAGCTCGATAAGGAGCAGGGTGACGCATACGTTATAACCAATTACCACGTGGTCTATAACCACCAGGCTATGACCTCTAATAAGATAAGCGATAATATCTCCCTCTACCTTTACGGTATGGAGAACGCAAAGTATGCAATTCCCGCGACCTACGTCGGCGGCTCTATGCAGTACGACCTTGCTGTTCTTAAGATTGATGACAAACGCATACTCGCCGAGAGCAATGCTATGGCGGCAACCTTCGCCGACTCGAACGACGTCGCTGTGCTCGATACTGCTATTGCCGTCGGAAACCCCGAGAGCGAGGGAATTTCCGCGACGGTCGGCTACGTGAATGTCGACAGCGAGTACGTAACACTTAACTTTACCGAAACCACGGGATCGACTGAGGTGGAGCTGCGCGTTATGCGTATCGATACGGCGGTGAACTCGGGCAACTCGGGCGGTGGTCTTTACAATTCCGTTGGAGAGCTTATAGGCATAGTTAACGCCAAGATGACCGACAGTGAAAATATCGGCTACGCCATACCGTCCAATATAGTAAAATACGTGGCGGAGAATATCCTTTATTACTGTGACGGAAAGACGGCCGAAACACCCTACCGCGCACTCGTCGGCATAACGGTGACCGCTGACGAGAGCTACACTGCTGTCGATACCGAAACGGGCAGTATTCATAAGCGTGAGGACGTTATCGTCGACTCTGTCAGCGCGGGAGCGGTTGCCGAGGGAACGCTCCAAAAAGGGGATATAATAAAAGAAATAACGATAGACGGTACGGCCTACGAGGTGACGAGAATGTTCCACGTCGTCGACAGTATGCTGAACGCCCGCGCAGGCTCCGAGGTAAGCTTCAAAATACTTCGCGAGGGCGTGGAAACGAGCGTCTCGCTGACAATACCCGAAGGTGCCTTGACAAAGTGGAGATAGCAAAAAAGAGCTAGGATATTTGTGTTATCCTTAATGGAGAACGCGAATATCCTAGCTCTTTTTTTATGTAAATTTATTCAGAATAAATCGTTTTTCTACTAAATTATTAGCAATAATTTGGATAAATTTACCTCTTTCGTTCTTCTGCAAATAATTAACCAATCGATAAATGTAAAAACTCCGCAGCCCCCGCAGGTAAGCAGCTTTAATACCCCCAGAGCTATATCTCCCGTTACGAATCTGTCTACTCCTAAGCAACCGAAGAAGAAGGAAAGAAGCCAAACAACCATCGGGCTTTTAAATTTAAACGACTGAATGAAGGACCATTGAGATGTGTCGGCCTTTAAAAGCCTTTCTTTGATATAACCAATTTTATCCACGGGGAGGTAATTTTGATTTAAAACCAAGAAATTATCTACCTGTTGCCTTCTTTTTTTGTTGGCCAAATCTTGTTCGTTATTTTCAAAATTTTCTGTCATAGTTCTATACCCCTATATTCTTATTATTCCGTTTTGGAATTATTTATATTATAATTCCGTTTTGGAATTTTGTCAAGTCTTTTTAAGGATATAATTCTAAAAAAGAATAAAAGGGGCAAATTCTATGAAAATAAGAAAGCAAGCGTACGGCACTGCAAATATAGTTGGGAAAAATATCGAGAGGCTCCGCCTAGAGAGGGGAATAAAGCAAAGGGATTTTATTGCAAAAATGCAAACTATGGGCTGTGATATAAACCCGACAAGTTATTCTAAGCTCGAAGGACAGTTGCGCAGTGCTAACGATAAGGAGCTGTTTGTTATTGCTCGAATACTCGGTGTAGCGATGGAAGAGCTTTTTTTGGAGCAGTAAATACCTTAACCTAGTGAGTTGGATAGGAAAAGCGGTAGGAAAAAGCCGCCGCCTCGAGCAGTACGAAGTTTTAGCGGTCAGCTTTGATAAGGGCGCGAAGGAAGTGCCGGAGCTTCGTACCGGCCGAAGGAAAGCATTTTTAATTTTTCATCGGCTGACAGAGTCAACTGCCATCACTATTCATTAAAAAAGAGACCGATAAACTCGGTCTCTTCTTATATTCTTAAATCTCAAGTCCTGCGGCTCTTACAGCTGCGAGGATAGCCTCTTCCTCCTCCTTCGAGTATCCGGAGGTGGGGTTGAAGTTGTAGTTAACGTCGAGTCCCTGAACGGAAAGAAGGAACTTGGTCGCGCGGAGCGCGCCGAAGGGAAGTATAGCGAGGATGATGTTGGTAACGAGGGTCTGATACTTTTTAGCCTCGGCGTTATTGCCTGCCTTGAAGTTCTCGTATACCTTCTTGAAGAGGGGAAGCATAAAGTTGTAGGTAGTACCGATACCTGCGTCACATCCTGCGGTAAGACCGAGGAGAAGAAGCTCGTCAGGACCATTGATTATGTTGAGCTCGGGGTGCTTATCTCTGAGCGCGATAACCTGAAGGTAGTTGGGGTTGGTCCACTTGATACCCGTGAGGTTCGGGATGGAGAAGAGCTTTTCGAGAAGCTCGTCCGAGAAGGACACACCCGTGTTGGGGTTGTTGTATATGAGCACGGGAATCTTAACCGCATCGCACAGAGCCTTGAAATACTTGTAGATATCTGCCTCGCTGTACTTGTAGAAGATTGGGGGGATTGCAGAGAGAGCCTCAGCGCCGAGAGACTCGGTATACTTCGCGAGCTCTATCATCTCGTCGTTGTTTATTCTCGCGACGTGAACGATACAGGGAACTCTGTGGTTAACAATTCTGAGAGTCTCGCGGGTCATCTCCATATGGAGCTCCTTCGATACGATAACTCCCTCGCCCGTAGCGCCGAGAACGTAGAAGCCGTCAGCACCCTCAGCGATGAAGCGCTCGAGCATCTTCTCGAGCTCCACAACGTTCAGCTTACCGTTTTTGTCGATAGGGGTTATAAGAGCGGGTAAAATTCCTTCAAATTTCATAGTCTTTCTTCCTTTTTGATTAGATTATTTAGGTTTTAAAAGCTTAACTGTATTAATTATAAACTATATTTTCGGAAAGTCAAGAGAGGTTGGGAAAAACGGAAAAAATTTTCTCGTGGAGAGCCGGAGGTGCGCCGAAAAAGCTTGACACGTAAAGTGTGTCTTGTTATAATGTTTATAATAAATTTTTTGTGAGGGCTTATGATAAATCTCGGTAACGTAATGATACTCGGCGACAGCTATTCTACCTTTTTCGGGTATATCCCCGAGGGCTTCGACTATTGGTATTCGGGACGGCATAATCTTGATAACGGCGTACTGTCGGTCAAGGACACCTGGTGGCATAAGCTTATGTCACGCATAGAGGGCGAAATAGTGCTCAATTCGAGCTGGTCCGGCACGACCGTTTGCCACACCGGCTGGCGCGGCGAGGACTGTAGCCATAAATCCTTTATAGCGAGATTTGATGAGCTTATAGATGAGGGCTTTTTCGAGAAAAACAGCATAGACACCCTATTTATTTTCGGCGGCACGAACGACTCCTGGGCAGGCTCGCCCCTCGGAGAGGTGAAATTCGGCGATTGGAGCCGTGAGGAGCTCTTCTCCTTCTGTCCCGCCGTCTGCTATCTTCTGTCCCGTGTGAAGGAGCACTTACCCACCACCCGTGTCATATATATCGTGAACGCGGGGCTTAAGGATGAGATAAACTTGGCAGTCCGCGAAGCGTGCGTACACTACGGGTGCGAGACGCTCTTTCTCCCTATGATGGACAGAAACCAGAACCATCCGACGGCGAAGGGAATGACCGAAATTGCCGACTGGGTGCTGGCGTATCTTGAAAACAACGGCAGTTATTAATTGGGAGCGCCGTATTTAGGCGCAGCTTAAAAAAGGGTAGAGGTTTGCGTAAGAGACCTCTACCTTGTTTTTTGCAAAAAAGCTTGAAAACACAGTATTCCCGGGGTCTTGCATTTTATTTTTTGAGCGAACGAAGCAGCTCTTTTGCTCCCTTAACAATGAGGTCGTCGATACCCTTGGTATAGCGAGAGGAGCGCGCTTCATATCCCCCCTCGTCGAAGGCGGAGCTTACCGGAAAATATCCTGCATCTCCGTTTGTCAGAGCGGTGGGGAGTATCATACCGTAGCCCCCGTGCGCTTTTATTCTTACACCGATATCGGTAAACGGCTCGCCGGGGATGCCAACAAACGCAACGTTACCTATGCGGACTCCTAAAAGCTCGAGGGTGAAGCTGTCGGGGCCGTTTTCGAGTTCGCACATACGAACCGCCTCGGCAACGACGGTTGTGAGCTCCATAGCCGTATAAGGAATCAGGTCGTCGCGGCCTGCATCGTGCAGACTCTTGTACTCCTTTGCTCTTGGTAAATCCTCGGGAGTTGGCCTGTTCGACGGAACGCTGATTTCCCTTTTTGCAAGTGAAATGCTGTCAACGTCGGAAAATTCCACCTTGTCGTAGACCTGCAGTATAACGCCCGCGAGTGCGCGTCCGACGAATCTTGCCATCCCCGGACTTTTCATTTCGTTGTCGAAGCTTATCTCCGTATCGTTCATATCCGACGTGGATGGGTGAACGTTCGTGCTTCCTACGTCACCCTCTGCTCCGGGAAAGAACATACATTCTGCACCGTCGAGGGCCAGGGATACCGTTTTTCTGGTCCATCCGGGCCAGTCGGCAGATACCAGCTCTCCGCCTATAGTGTCGGCGTGAAGTCCAAAGTTTAATATAACGACGTCCGGCTTTCCCTCTCTCATAAAGCGGATAACGTTCACACGGCGGTCGAGCTCGCCTATCGGCTCTTTAATATTTGGGTCGTCTATCGGAGGACAGGTCATAATCGAGCCATCCTTCATACGGTAGCGGCGTATGTACGCAACCCTGTCGGGAGCGGTGCCGACCGCATACCCCATCCTCGCAAAAGACAAATCCTGTACGGCGAGGATTGCCGTCTCGACTGTTTTTTCTATTAGCCTTTCTCGGTAATATTCTGTTTTTTTGGGGTCGGTCTTGAACATTGTCGTCTCAAAGACCAGGGGAGAGGTGTGCGTGTGCGTAGCGCTTATGTATATCCTGTCCCGCGGAATGCCGACAGCGCTTTCTATCCTCTCCGAGACGGAACGGACAAATTCGGATGCCACACCGAGCGTATCGATGCTTATCATAAGAATTGTTGAGTCTTCGCATCTGAAGGCAATAGCCTGTGTAAGGATGTCGTCAAGATGTCCCCGTACATACCTCGGTACGTAGTAGCCGGCAATACCCTCGCCGCCCAGAGTCTCTATTTTTTGAGAACCGAAGCCAATTTCCAGTTTATTCATACTTGCTCCTCAAATTTGCATTTCACACCGCCGAGAATAACGCCGAAAACGTTGAATTTTCCGTCGACAATAACGAGGTCTGCACGCTTGCCGCGCTCGATTGTTCCTACTTCGCCGTCTATCCCTATAACCCGTGCGGGGTTGCGCGAGGCCATTAAAAAGGCCTCGGTAATACCTACACGCGAGTGTGTCATTATATTTCTGCACGCCATAGCCATAGTGAGCTTGCTGCCCGCAACCTCGCCGGCGGGGCTGAAATTTATATCCGTAACCCCCGCAAATTTTTCGGGTGTTGGATTGTTATAAACCGAGCCGTCTGTGATAAGAACTATTTTGTCAACGCCCTTACACCGTATGAGCATTCTCTGTATATCCTGCTTGACGTGTATCGCCTGTGAGTCCGAAATGAGCTCGCAGTACATTTCGGGTGTTGCGAGGGCATATTCGTCAGGGCCGGCTCCTATTATACCCCCCTGCCTGTCTCTTTGTCCCGTTGCATTCGTTGAGTGGGTTTCGAGGGTTGGGAGATAGCGAGAGCCGAGGGCGCGTATCTCGTCAGGTGTCGCCTCACTGTGTCCGACGGCGAAGACAACACTCGGATTCACGTCCTTTGCATACCGAACGAAATCCCCGATGCCGGGAATCTCGGGAGCTATTGTCCACACCTTCGCGAGGCTGCCTGCGCTATCTACCAGCAGACGGTATTCTTCTTCGACGATTCCCTCTTTCCACGGATTGCTTGCCGCGTGCGAGCCGTATTTCTGATTGGTATACGGCCCTTCCATATAAAACCCCTTTACAGTTGGGGCGAGGGGCATCTTTTCCTTTACGTTCTCTATAGCCGAGAGGAAGGTTTTGAAATCCAGCTTGTACCACGGTGCGGCGAGTATTGAGGTCGTTCCGCTCCGCAGATAATAATCAGCCGCGGCTACGGTATCGAACACAAGGCTCTTCCCATCTCCGCCATGTACGTGCAGGTCTACAAATCCCGGACCGACGTATCCGCCGTGAGCATCCACAGTCTCTGCACACTCGGGAATTTCGATTTCTCCTTCTTTTCCGTATTCGGTGATTCTGTCACCGGAAAGCAATAGCACTCCGTCAAAAATTATTCCGTCTTCAAGAACTATATTACAGTTTCTTATAGCAAGGGTAATGTCCGTCATACGTCACCTCGCGACACGGTAAAGGCTGTGCCGCCGTTTTCATTATAATAGTGCAGCTCGAAGCAAAGGTCCGCTTTCTTACATACCGATGCGAGCACCGTCCTTGTGCGCTCTCGGTGGTATTTGCTCGGTACGTGGTTTACGCTTCTCATAAAATCAAGAACAGGGTCGGAGCTAACGGTGACTCGGAGAACGTCCTCCGAAAGCTCGGTATGAAGTCTGTCGCTCGCACGCTCGATTTTATAGTATTCGGTCAGCCAATCGGCGAGGGCGGGGAGTCCGCGCTCCCTTATGTCGTTTATTCTCGGTGCATAGTATGCCCTCGTGTGCTCACCAAGGAACTTCACAACTTCGTCATCTCCGTATGTAAGTCCGCAATAGCGCAGTGCTATGTCGCAGGATATGTGGAAGCCGGGGTGATAATATTCATTGTCATCGAGGCGTATCTCGTCAACCTGTTTTTCCCACACGGCGGCAATTTCCCCGTCAGTTGGGCGATTGCCCGTTTCGAACAGCAGAGATTTACATTCCGCCTGATCGCAGTGGGTGAGGTCCATTTCGTAGGTGAGACCGTATTTTGCTAGTAATGGCTTGAAAATCGCCTCGCAGTGTCCGCAGTAGTCGTAGTAGGGCTCGTTGTGAGTAATCTCGAGGAGCTTTCCCTTCGACGGACAGCGGCGCATGTGAGAGGAGCTAAAGCGTTTTTCCATATCAATAGCAGTCACGTAATCGCTCTTCTCCTCTTTGAGCGTTAAAGCCCAATAATCTCTCGCACCGAAAAATGGAATTTCCGCTCTTTCGAGAAATGAAATCAGTGTTAATGGATTGTTTTTATCACCGAGGCGGTGCTCCGAGACGTATGCCCAGTATTTTTCAACCTCGGCGTGTCCGCCTATTTTATCCAGATGCTTAAAAAAGTCGCTGTAAAGCGGTACGAACTCTGTGCAGGATATCATTTTTTGGCTCCTATGCGTTTTTATTCTATTCTATAATATATACGGGAAAGCAAACAATTACTTTTTGGTACTTTTCTGCCACACGAAGTCCTTTTTGTGAAGTTTTTACAGTGTTTTTTGCCCTTTGGTGTCTTTTTCTTGACTTTTTTTGTTTTTTGCTTTATACTTACAGTGATATCTTGACAGGAGAAAACAGCTATGACAAATATAAACTATACGTTTAAATTTGGTAATATAAAATTCAGCGCGGACATTGGCTCCAGCTTCTCTGCTGCAACGATGCCCGAAGAGGTTCGGCGCTCCGAGGCCGCGAAGCTTCCGCATTACCACGCGAAGTATGAGCTGTTTTTCGTCGGGCACGAGCCCCTCATTCTTCACACTGTTGATGGTGTGGAAGAATATTCTGATTGTGTCGTATGCGTTCCGCCCTTTCTTTCCCATTTTGCCGAGCGTACGAGCGATTACGGATTGCTTTTTTCCTTCGAGGCAGGCGGGCAGAAGCCCTCTGATTTCTCGGTTTTCTGCGGCAGCTTCTTTTCTGCCGGCGGTGTGTTTTCGTTTGATTACGACCCGGCTTTTGACATTTATCTTCCGAGACTCGGAGAGGTAATAAAATCGGAGAGCAGCCTTGGAAACGAGGCGGCATCGTCTATTTTGAGCCTTGTTTTTTACAGCATTTACACCGGTAACACAAAGAAGCACCGCCGCGACTTCAGTGTGAAGGAAAGCTATCTCATTATAATTGAGCGTATGATAAATTCATACAGTCTCACTCCGTCGCGAGAGGTCACTCTTTCTGCGGTCGCGAGCGAGCTGCATCTTGGTAAAAAGCAAACCTCGAGAATTATCTACAAGTATTTTAAAAAATCGCTGGCAGAGCTGATAAACGAAAAACGCCTAGGTGCCGCCGCACACCTGCTTCTTACTACCGATATGACTATATCGGAAATTGCAAAAACTTCAAATTTCAACTCGGAGAACTACTTTTTCATTCAGTTCAAAAAGGCCTTCGGATGTACTCCCCTCGCGTACAGAAAAAAACTCAAGGCAAAGATTTAGGTGCTTATCCGCCCATCAATAAAACATCAATAAAAAACCTGCCGAAGAAAGTCATATAGACCTATTCGACAGGTTTTCTTTATACTAGTTTTTAAGAGAATGAATGGGAGCGGGGATTCTTCCGCCACGCGAGATGAAGCGCTCGCAGCTCTCGCCGTGCAGCGGCATTATCGGAGCGTAGCCGAGAAGACCACCGAACTCGGCGGAATCGCCGACGCCCTTTCCCACGACGGGAATGACTCTTACTGCCGTCGTTTTCGTGTTGGCAACGCCTATGGATATCTCGTCGGCGATAATTCCCGATATCGTAGCTGCCGACGTATCGCCGGGGATAGCTATCATATCAAGGCCGACGGAGCATACCGCCGTCATAGCCTCGAGCTTTTCGAGGGAGAGTGTGCCGCGGCGTACCGCATCTATCATACCTCTGTCCTCGGAGACGGGAATGAAAGCACCCGACAGACCGCCGACGTGGCTCGATGCCATAACTCCGCCCTTTTTCACCGCATCGTTTAGAAGGGCGAGAGCCGCCGTTGTTCCGTGAGTTCCGCAGCGCTCAAGACCCATATTCTCAAGTATCTCTGCTACCGAGTCGCCCTTTGCAGGAGTGGGAGCTAGCGAGAGGTCGACGATACCGTATGGAACGCCGAGCCGTGCCGCCGCCTCTGCCGCGATAAGCTGGCCGACTCTCGTTATCTTGAATGCTATCTTCTTAACGGTATCTGCGAGGGTCGAGAAGTCGCAGTCGCCCGCCTCGCGGACAGCCACGGCCACGACACCGGGGCCGCTGACTCCGACGTTTATTACGGTGTCGGGCTCACCGACACCGTGCAGGGCGCCCGCCATGAAGGGGTTGTCCTCGGGAATGTTTGCGAACACCACGAGCTTCGCACAGCCAATAGAGTCACGTTCGCGGGTCAGATACGCCGTTTGCTTTATTATCTCGCCCATTTTCTTGACGGCATCCATATTGATGCCCGCCTTCGTCGACGCTACGTTGACCGATGAGCAGATATGCTCGGTCGTGGAGAGGGCCTCGGGAATAGCCTCGATGAGATTAGCAGCTCCCGCTGTAGCTCCCTTCTGCACGAGCGCGGAGAAGCCGCCTATAAAATTTACACCGAGCGTATTCGCAGCACGCTCGAGCACTCCTGCGAGCCTAACGAAGCCGTCGGGAGAAAGCCCCGAGCCGACGAGGGATATCGGGGTTACGGAGATTCTTTTGTTTACTATCGGAATGCCGTAGGTTGCCTCGAGCTCCTCGCATACAGATACGAGATTTTTCGCCGAGCGCGTTATTTTATCGTATATACGTGTCTCAAGACGCTCGGGGTCGTCCGAGATACAGTCGAAAAGAGAGATACCCATAGTTACCGTTCTGATATCCAGGTTCTCGTCCCGTATCATCTTTATGGTTTCGAGTACGTCGTGTGTATTCAGCATAATCAGATTTTGTGCATACTGTTGAATATATCCTCGTGCATCACGCGGATATCAACAGAGCTCTCCTTTCCCGCCTTCGTTATATTCTCCGCGAAGGTGCGGAAATCGGTCGAGAGACCCTCGAGCTCGACGAGCATTATCATAGCGAAATATTCCTTCATTACCGTTTGGCTGATGTCGACGATGTTCGCACCGTATTTTGCGCACTCTGCGCTCGCCATAGCGATAATGCCAACCTTGTCCTTACCGGTTACGGTTACAACTGCCTTCATTACTGTTACTCCCCTGTAGGTTTTGTCTTCATTAAGAATTATACATTATTGTACCTTGCTTTTCAACCCCAACTCGCGAATTTTTTTGAGAAAGCGGGGCGCTTTTTTCACAACCTCTCCGAAACTTTTGTTACGAGTGAAATTTATGCGGAAGGTTTCTATTGAATTTTAAATTTATATATGGTAAAATAAAAGAAAAAATGAAGGGGGTCTCTATGTCGAGAGCGGTTTCGGGACTTGTAATAGTAAATAAGCCGGAGGGCTTAACCTCACAGAGTGTGGTAAACCGTGTGAAGCGGCTTTTTTCCGTTGATAAGGCGGGACACACGGGTACCCTTGACCCGCTTGCTACGGGAGTTCTTCCGGTGCTCATCGGTCGCGCGGTGAAGGCGAGTGAGTTTATGCTCGCCGAGGATAAGCACTATGGAGCGACACTCTTGCTTGGCGAGACCCGCGATACCGAGGATGTGACAGGCGAGCTTCTTACCCGCACGGACAGCGTGCCGACGGCAGAGCAGGTTTATGCAGCGATACACGGTTTCGTTGGGGAGATAATGCAGACGCCGCCTATGTACTCGGCCTTGAAGGTCGGGGGGCGTAAGCTTTATGAGTTGGCCCGTTCAGGTGTGACCGTCGAGCGCGAGGCGCGCTCCGTGCATATCTATTCCATAGAGGCAAGCAGGCTCTCGGAGCGCGAATATTTTCTCGACGTTAAGTGCTCGAAGGGCACTTATATAAGAACGCTTTGCGCGGATATCGGCGCGACACTCGGGTGCGGCGGTGTTATGAAGACTCTCGTGCGCCTTTCCGCCGCAGGGTATACGCTTGACGTGTCACATACCCTCGAGGAGCTTGAGGTCTTGACCGAGGAGGAAAGACTCTCCGTCATCAGACCCACCGAAGAAATATTTGAAAAATACCCGATAGTAAGGCTTCCTGATTTCTTTGCCCGCCTTGCTCATTCGGGGCTCGAGATATACGAGAGGAAGATAAACGAAAATTACCCCGTCGGCACGACAGTGAGGCTCTACGATAAGGACGGCTTTTTTGCCGTGGGCGAGGTGAGGACGTATGATACTGGAGATGCGATTAAGCCAATTAGGCAATTTAAATAAATTCCGCAATACGGCGTTAAAGCATCGACTTGTCGCCCTCGCCGTAGTTATCTACGCCTTCGGGCTTCGCGCTTGCTTTGCCTTGTCTTGCGAAATTTCTTATCACCGGCTCCCGAATTAGACAAATTACGCAATACGGCGTTAAAGCATCGACTAATTTAACCTATTTGAAAAGAAGGAGAAAAAACTATGGCACGGAATTGGACACCGATGCAGAGGCTTGCGATAGATACGAGGGACAGAACTCTGCTCGTATCTGCTGCCGCGGGCTCGGGAAAGACCGCGACACTCACCGAGCGCATAATCTCCTCTATTCTTGATAAGAAAAATCCTGTCTGCATCGATAAGATGCTTATAGTTACCTTTACCCGCGCCGCAGTAGGCGAGCTGCGCGAGAGAATAGGCGCGGCGCTTACCGCCGCGATAAGAGAAAATCCCGAAAACGATGAGCTCGTAAGGCAGCTTCACCTTTTGCCGTCGGCAAAAATATGCACCATAGACTCCTTTTGCTCGTCGCTCCTTCGCGAAAACTGCGACAGAGTGGGTGTCAGCCCTACCTTCCGTATAGCCGACACCGCAGAGGCTGAAATTCTTGCCGAGGGCATTCTCGACGGACTGATTTCGTCGATTTATGAGGGGCACGAGGAGTGCGCGACGCCTGAGGCGTTTGAGAGACTCGCCGACTGCATGACCGATACGAGGAGCGAGGGGGAGCTTTCGGCAGTTATATTGTCACTTTACAATTCGACGCTCACCTCGCCCGAGGGTGTCGAGTCGATAAGCTCGCTTGTCGAGGAGTACGACCCGAAAAAATACACCTTGTTTGAGAAAACGAGGCTCGGTGGATATGCGATAGCTCGTTTGCACGAGGCGGCCGCATCTCATAGAAGCACCCTCTCCTCTCTCCTTCGCGAGCTGGACGGCAGGGGAGATGCGAAACTTGAAAAGACACTCGCTGTCCTTCGCTCGGATGTTGAGCTTCTCGACCGGATAATGGGAACGGATAGCTACTCCGTACTCTCGGGTATACTGTCGGAGCACGAATTTCCCGTGACTCCCGCGAGACGTGACCCGACTCTTCCGCCTGTGACACAGCTCCGCGCGAGAATGAAGGACGATATCAAGGAAAGATATACGAAGTATTTCTCCTATACCGAAGAGGATATAAGGGTCGCTTACCGTGACCTCTATCGCGAGCTTTCGACACTGCTTTCGGTGCTTCGTAGATTTGACACGCTCCTTGCCCTAGAGAAGGGAAGGCGCGGAATACTTGAATACTCGGATATCGAA
This sequence comes from Clostridia bacterium, assembly GCA_017453365.1. Lineage (GTDB taxonomy): Bacteria > Bacillota > Clostridia > Oscillospirales > CAG-272 > UBA1740. The sequence continues at coordinate 19,099 of JAFTKH010000006.1, read as the reverse complement.
AGATATGCCTACCTGTGCCTATGGCAGGGCGGTGAGCTTACCGACGTGGCGCGCGCGGAGCGTGAAAATTACAGTGCGGTATACATCGACGAGTATCAGGACGTCAACGCACTGCAAAACAAAATTTTTGAGGCCATATCCTCGGAGGGCGTGCGCTTTATGGTCGGGGATATAAAGCAGAGCATCTACGGCTTCAGAAGCGCGGATACAGAGATATTTGCAGACTTAAAAAAGAGTCTGCCGAGGATAGACCCCGACGCAGAGCAGCCCGGTGCGTCGATATTTATGTCGGATAATTTCAGGTGTGACAGGGGTGTTATAGATTTTGTCAACGATATTTTCGATACGCTTTTCTTCCGCCTTCGCGATAGCATAGGATATGCTTCCGACGACAGGCTTACTTACGCGAAAATACATGAGGGTGGAGAGCCCGAGTACAGATATCCAGAGATATGCCTTGCCGACCGCGCGGATTTCCCACCCGAGATGAAGGAGGCGGAGATAACCGCCACCGTGGTTGCAAAGAAAATCAGAGAGCTTCTTGACAGCGGCACGCTAGACGGCGGCCACCCCGTCGCGCCCTCGGATATCGCTATAATTATGAGAAACGCCCGGAGCCGCGAGGGGATATACAAAAGGGCGCTCGAAGCAGAGGGAATAAGCGCGGCGTGTGCGGACGATGCACGCTTCTTCCTCGACCGCGAGGTGCTCCTTGCCCTTTCGTTGCTGTTTTCTGTAGATAATCCGAGGCGCGACGTGTATCTCGCAGGGCTTATGTGCTCGCCCCTTTACGGCTTCACGCCCGACGAGCTCGTTATGATACGCACGGCGAGCGGCGACACGCTTTACGAGAGTCTTGTTCATTACAGTGAAGAGAATCCCGATTATGAGCGCGGTGCGCACTTTCTTCGTAAGCTCGATTATTACAGGGAGCTTTCCGCCTCTCTCGCGACCGACGAGCTTATCTCCTTCCTTTTTCAGGATACCGGGCTTCTCTCGCTTGCGGAGTCGGCGGGCGGCGGAGATAATCTTATGCTCCTGTACGAGAATGCCAGACGCTTTGAGAGCGGCTCCTATCTCGGCCTTTACAATTTCCTTAACTATATCGGCAGCGTCATAGACAGGAAAAACTCCTTCGACAAGCGTGAGGCGCCGAAGAGCGCCGACGCCGTGAAGATAATAACCGCTCATTCCTCGAAGGGACTTGAATTTCCGATTGTATTCTTCGTGGGAGCGGAGGAGAGCTTCAACCGCTCTCGCGGCACAGCACCGAGGTACGTATACAGCGAGGACTTCGGTCTCGGAATGTATGCGAGAACGCCGTCGGCGCTTGCCCTTGTTGAAAACCCGACGAAGGCAATAATAAACGAGCGTTCCGCCCGTTTGCGCATAGAGGAAGAGGCGAGAGTGCTCTACGTCGCTCTAACGCGCGCACGCGAGCAGCTTTACGTTGTCGCGACGGCAAGGAAGGGGCGCGAGGCGTTTCTCGCGGACGTAGCGGTTAAGCGCGAATATCTCGACGACTACTCGGTCTATTCTCTAGGCTCGTTCCTTGAGATGATACTCGCAGGTCACGGATGCCGTGTCCTCGGTACGGAGGATTTTCTTCACGGTGAAGAGCTTTCGCCGCGTGTCCGAGATGACTTTGCATCCGTTTCCGGCGAAGCTGTGGCGGAGGGTATAGAAGGACTTTCCGCGGAGCTTGTCAGAAGGTTTACCTTCGTTTATCCGAGGGTCCACAGAACCGGTCTTCCCGAGAAGGTGTCTGTGTCGAGACTATATCCCGAAATACTCGACGGTAATAACAGGGAGGCTCTTGACCTTTCGGAGCCCGGCGAGGACTGGCGCCTATCGCCGCTCGGACGTGCTCCCGAGTTTATAAAAAAGGATAGCTCGCAGGATGCGAAGGCGCGGGGAATTGCCACGCATATGCTCTTGCAGTTCTGCGACCTTGAGCGGCTTTCGAAGTTTGGCGCTCGCGCGGAGCTCGATGCGCTCGTTCGGGACAGGTTTCTCTCCGAGACTGACCGAGAGCTCGTTAGGCTTGAAGAGGTTGAATTGTTTTTGTACTCGCGCCTTTTTGAGAGAATGAGGGGAGCGAAGAAGCTTTATCGCGAGTTCAGATTTAACGTAATTCTCCCTGCGGAGCTCTTCGCGACGGAGAGCGAGGCTCGCGAAGCGTTTGCGGGCGAGGGAATTCTTGTGCAGGGAGTTATAGACTGTCTTATAGAGGACGCGGACGGCAGACTTTACCTCTTGGACTATAAAACCGACAGGCTCACGCGCTCGGAGCTTTCAAACCGTACGCTCGCAGAGGAGAAGCTCCGCAGGGCGCACGCACGTCAGCTGGGCTACTACGCTGAGGCGGTGAAGATTATGTTCGGTAAATATCCCGAGAGGTGTGAGGTATATTCTATGCCTCTTGGCGATACCGTTGATATGAAAATAAGCTTTCAGAAAGGTCAAACGGAATGAAAAAACAAGCGATGGAATTTTGCGAAAGGCTGGGGATAGAATATTCGGAAGGTCTTCTTCCTTACTATGAGCGCGGGCTTAAGCACTATCGGAGTGAGGGGCTTCGCATCTTCGACTCCGACAGGCTTCGCAGGATAAACAAAAAATACAATATTTTCAGAACACTCCTCGACCGAGTGCTGGAGGCCGGAGAGATAATTCAGAAAAACCCCGACCTCGTTCTATACAATTATATTGCCCGAGAGGTAATAGCGGACAAAGTTCCCTTTAATAAGCTTCTCTCCTTGCCTGATAGAGGCTGTGTCGAAACCGACCACTCGGTCACCTACGCGATACTTTCGCATCTCGAGGACGCAATAGCGAGACTCGAGAAAAGAAACCTGCCGCTAGAAATAATATCCGATACCCTCGGTGGTATAGAGTCTGAAATGATAGCATATTTTGAATTTAACGGCAGATACGGAACTCGCGGATACGTCGGCTGGTATTCTCTTTTCCTTCACGGTGAGATTATCCGCGTCGGAAGATTACAGTATCAGTTCATTAAGTTTTCCTCTCCCGTAAGAGTTTTTAGAAAGGGAGATGACGTCGCGGTCCTTATGGATGGTGTTGATATGCATAAAAAGGGGATGTTATTCGGCTCGCTCGGCCAGTGTGACGAGGAAGGAAAGTATTTCGCGGACATTAAGGAAGAAGGAAATGCAGTCACGGGCTACAGAGCGAATAGGTACGGCGAGGTTGATCCCGAGCCCGTAACACTCGTGGGCTACAGTGAGCCTCTTAAGCGAGGGGACACCGTTCTTGCGATACATATAACGAATAGCGAGCCGTTTAATTTCGAGCTTGTGCAGGCTTCGTTCGCGGCAGCTGACGAATTTTTCCCCCAATATTATCCCGATGTGGAGGTGAAGGGCTACTTTGCACATTCTTGGGTTCTTGAAAAGCGCCTTCGCGACATTATGGGCAGGGATACCAACATAACGAGGCTTGCCGATATGTTCGTTGGCATACCGACGAAGGGCAACCAGCACGGAGCATATATGTACCTCTTCGGTGTAGAGCAGGGAACACCTGCCGAAGCGCTCCCCGAGAGGAGCTCTATGCAAAGAGCGGTGAAAAAATATTTGCAGGACGGAAATTATTTCTATGACAAGGCGGGAATAAGACTCATATAATAGCAATAAAATTCCTATTGACAAGGAATAATCACTGTGCTATACTCTCTTACAGCAATTTGATAGGCAAGAGCGGATAATTTGATTACGCTACCGAGCGTGAATTTCAGAGCCTTCGGTACTTGCCATTCTTGCAAAGCCGTGCGTGTCTGTAGATGTCAAGCACCAAAATTATCTAAAAATTGAGGCCCCGGAGCTCTTCGAATTTTCGGGGGGAGAGCGAATTTTTCCTCAAACGAGGTTAAGGTTTGAGATAATATGAGATATTATAAGAATTTTTACCGACGTATAACGGATAATTCACCTCTCTAAAACGAGTTCGGATTGTTTACTTTTGCCTATATGGAGGACTATATGACGTTTTGTGACGAGATTTATTTTGAAATAACCCTAACGGGAACAAAGGCGGAAATTAAAAAAATTGCAAGCTTTTTGCGCTCGGGCGAGCTTGACGACTTCTTCCCGATATCCTCGGATTATATAAATTTTGACGATGGCTATGACGAAGCGGGTGACGGAGATAAAACGTCTCTTGTGTTTACCGATGATGACTGCGGAGTTGAAATAGACGAATTTGACTCCGACGAGTTTCTTGACGTGTTCTGCCGTGCAGCAAAAAACCTCGACGTCGAGGGCAGATTTTACGATGTTGACGACGAGGAGTTTTCCTTCATCAGCGCTCTTGGCGATACCTATTATGTAAATTCGAAAAAAATCGACCGTTTTAACGACGAGCTGGATGAGAGGGCAAGGGAAGAGGATAGTGACGAATAAATATTAACAATCCCCGTGATAAATAAAAAGCAACAGCCGCCTGGCTCATAAGGCGGCTGTTTTTAAATAATAGCTTTTGGGGAAGCAAGCAGCATCGGTGCTATCCTAATGTATAGCAGTATGTGTTTTTATTGTCAAGCGTTTAAAGGAATTTTTGATTTTTCAAATGTCCGTGTACGTTAGTATAATATTCTATATCATTCCGTAAATACCGTAATTTTCCCTACTATAGCTCGGAAAAAGCTTTTGATGTTGTTATATATAATCTGAAATGAATTACGACGTTCAATCTAAAACAGGTTATAATGACGGTGATAATATAACGGGAAAATATATCGCGATATGCTACATTTTTGGTGCGGTGCAGAGGTTTTTCACTGCTTTTCACCGCTTGATATGTCTTTTTATTCTTTTCCGCCCTTTTGCGACAGACGCGGTGCGGCAAGTTTTGCGCGCTCTGCGTATTAAAATAGGGAAAAACAGACAAAGGGCGGGTTTGAAATGGACAAGCTTAATATACCGAAGGAAAACGAGAGCGCCGTCGGCGCTAATGCAGACTCGAAGGCGGGCGGGCGAGGCCTGCGCGGGCGGATAGGCGCAAAAATTCGCGAGGCAAAAGAAGAAAGGCGGCAGAACAAGCTGGCACCCGTGCTCGATATTCTCACCTTTCTTATCGGCCTCGTGTTCTCCCGCTGCCACGTGATTTTCGGCGCACACCCCTTGTCTATCGCTTTTATTGCGGTGTTGCCGTCGCGTGTATGGCTCGCCGCGCTTGGCGGCGCTGTGGGGGCACTTACTCTTGGAAAATCGGGACTTATATATGCTATGATATCTGCTATCGTAGTATTTTTGCGTATGATAGTATCGGGAACGGATAAGAACGGAGAGGGCGAGGACACGAAGCTCTTTGGCGAAAGTATAGTTCTTCGACTGTCCGCGGCACTGATAGGCGGCTTTATCGCTGCCGTGTATGAAACGCTCCTTTCGGGCTTCTCTATGACTGCGGTGGCTTTCGGGGCATCGATGATACTCCTGCCGCCCGCCTGCGCCTTTGCCCTCGCGGGACTGTTTATGAGTTCGGTCGACTTTCCCCGTGCACTTTTCACTCGCGAGCCCGTGCTGTCACTCGCCGGTGCGGACAGGCACGCTAAATATGAAAAAATATTCTTTCAGAGCTCGGCGCTGCTTCTTTCTTTTCTTATATCCTTGTCACTTGCCGAATATAATGTCTTCGGAATCAATCTTTCATATATATACGCGGGAGCGGCAACACTTCTTACCGCTCGTCGCTTCGGTGCTCTTCGGGCAGGTGCTCTCGGCTTTGTATCGACGCTTGGGCTTTCTAGCGTCTATTCGGTTGCCTTTGGCCTTGCGGGGCTCGCCGCGGGTGCTTTGTTTTCGCTCGGGTGGGTATACGCCTTCATTGGAGGCGGAGCGGCGCTCGCTGCGTGGTGCGCTTATGCCGGGGGGCTGTCGGGCTTTTTATCTGCGTTTCCGGAATATATGATAGCGGCGCTTTTGTCAGCGCCCGCAATACGGAAGCTCTCGGGAGAGCGACGGCAGGAAACGGCCGCGGATAACACTCCGGGAGTCTCTGATATGCTCGGTACTATGTCCCTCGCATACAAGAACAAATATTCGGGAATGCTGTCTAATCTCGAGGCGGCTCTCTCGGGTGTCTCGGCCGTGATGAGAAAATACAGCGAGAGGAGTGCGCACCCTGCAAAAGAGGAATACGCAAGACTCGTATCAGAGTGCGTGGAGAAATATTGCAGGGACTGTGACGGTTCTGGGGTTTGTGTAGGAACAGAGCTCGGCGGTGAGACTCTTGAATATATTGCAGACAAGCTCTTGTCGGGAGAGGATGTAATCGCAGAGGATTTTCCGGACAGCTTTAATTGCAAGAAGCGGGAGGCAATAGCCTCGGCTGTCAATCGCGCAGCATCGATACTTGCAGAGGAAAAGTATAAGTTCTATCAAAGGGATACGACCTCGGAGGATTTTGCCCTGGTAGCCAAGCTTCTAGGCGAGGCAAGAGCCGCCGACAGAGAAGAAAAGAGCACGAACGGAGAGCTGACGGCAGCACTTACGGAGCTTCTCCCCGAGGTGGGGATATACGACGGAACGGCGAGAGTTCTCGGTACACGGCGCCCGTATTTTCTTATAGCCTGCGAGGACGAGAGCGGTGAAAAAATTAGCTCGGGAGAGCTGATGCGGAAAATAGAAGGCGCCGTCGGATACCGCCTCGGCAGACCCGAGTTTTATAAGCGTGGCAGAGCTGTGCTTATGGAGTGCTCGGCAGAGCGTAGATTTCGCGCGGAGTATGCGATAGCAGGGCGCGCGGGTGAGGGGGGTGAGGTGTCGGGTGACACCGCTCGCTGCTTCGAGAGCGGCGACGGCAGGTTTTTCTCGCTCCTTTCCGACGGTATGGGGCGTGGCCGCGAGGCAAAGGAAACATCGTTGTTTGTTGCCGATATGCTCTCACGCTCGCTCGAGTTTTCCGGTGCGGCGAGCACTCTTTTGAAGATATTGAACCATATAATAGCGAGACGTAGCGAGGAATGCTCGGCAACTGTTGACCTTTTCTCACTGGACCTTATAAGCGGCGAGGCCTCTTTTATAAAAAGCGGAGCTGCGGCTTCGTACGTTAAGCGCGGAAGCTCGCTTTTTCGCATAAGGTCGAAGACCGCGCCGCTAGGGCTCCTTAAATCTCTCGATGCAGAGAGAATACGCGTAGAAGTAGAGGACGGGGACGTTATCGTAATGCTCTCCGACGGGGTAAGTCAGAACGTCGAGGACACTCCGTGGCTGATAGAGCTTATATCCTCTCCAGTTGGAGATGATCTTGACACATTCTCGAGAAAGATTATTGATGCGGCGGGGAAAAATCAGTCTCCCGCCGACGATATGACCGTCGTTGTGGCGAAAATCACTGCGCTTTAATAAAAGGGCTGCTTCCTTTCAGCATAATCAAATCATTGGTTGACACAGCCTGTCGTCATAATTAAAATAGGCTAGCTCAAGTTGCATAAAACTTAAGCTAGCCTATTCGCATAGAGGAAAATTTAAGAGTGAAAATCTCCGCTTTTCATTCCGTGAGCCGTAACGTAGGAGGGAAAACGGAGGCGAAAATTACCTAATTAAAGCTTATTTGGCATGTTCTTAACTCATTTAGTCGGTTTCGAAATTTTTGCTTTAGGAAATTTTCGATTGCATCCTAATGTGCCGGTTCCTTCAATTACCGTATTCCTTGTACACATCTTTGAGGCGAGAGGGGTAATTCGTCATTATACCGTCTGCGCCTATCTCTATAAGCGCTCTCATATCGTCCTCGTCGTCAATAGTCCAATAGTGAACGGCCAAATTGTGCCTGTGCGCGTTGTTAACGAGTCCGCTCGTTGCGAGATTGAGTCCAAGCTCTTCCATAGGAAGCTGGAAAACGCACATCTCGTCGGTGAAGAAGGCGTCGAGTCCGAGAAGATACAGCACGAAATATTTCGCGGCTCCCTCCGTTCCCGGAGAGAACATAAAGCTCTCGGGGACGTCACCCGATTTTTTCAGAGAAAGAAACTCGTCGTATATCTCCGAGTGGAAGCTTGCTAAAACGACACGCTCCCACGCATCGTGTTTTTTAACTATCCGCAATACTTCGGTAAGGCATTCGAGACCAAGCTCGCCCGATTGCTTTATCTCGACGTTTATACGGTTGCTCGGAAAGTCGGTTATAAGCTCCTCCAGCGTCGTTGCGAGAAAGACCTCGCTGTCTCGCCCCGGAAGACCCTCGGGGTATCCCGGAACGTCTGTCGGATATTTGTTCTCACCGTCTACATTAAAGTGCTCGCGTTCGCCCCAGAGGACTCCGTCCTCGGTGGGGTTTGTGTAGCCAAAATCGACCCTCTGATTTATAAGGTCTGTATAGCTCCACTCGGCAATAGCGCCCGTGGCATTGGTCTTTCTGTCTATAGTCGTGTCGTGAGAGAGAATAACCACGCCGTCCTTCGTGATACTGACGTCGGTTTCCATCATAACCCGGCTATCTACGCTATAGGCGTTATAAAAGGCTTCAAGAGTATTGTCGGGGAACTCCTTGTTACCGCCGCCGTGGGCGATAAGTATCGGGAGCTCGCCTTCCTTCATCATCGGATTGTCACCGTCAAAGTTGTTAAGCCTGGGTGCAGAGGATAAAAGTATGTATGCAAATATGATACCAAGAAGCACGGCTGCTAATACTGCGAGTCGCTTTTTCGTCTTTGTCATTACCTTTGTCCCTTCCTTTTTCTTTTACTCGGGCCGTATGCTTACCTCACCTGTAGAGAGTATCTCCGTCCCGCCCCCATCGAGTGAGAGCATAAGCTCGCACCGGTCGGTAATGCCTGTAACCTCGGCTCCATACCGTGTGTCGGGCTTTATAACCGTAACACGCCGTCCGATAACCGACGAGTGCTGTCTGTATTCCTCGGCGACGGGTAAGGTGCCAACCGTGTTAAGTTTTTTGAAGAAAAGCTCGGTTATACGCGCGATAAGGGCCTCTCTTCCGACCGCGGCCCCCTCGCACTCGAGAGAGGTCGCGATGTCCTTCAGCTCGGGCGGAAAAACGCACCCCGAAACGTTTATTCCTATTCCAACGGTGCAGTATTCGTAGCTGCCGTCAGGTAAGAGCGCACCCTCGGTAAGTATTCCCGAGAGCTTCTTATCACTTACGGTTATGTCGTTTACCCATTTTATCCTTGTGTCGAGAGAGCACACGTCCGATATCGCCTGCCTGACAACGGTCGCGGCGTATGCGGTGATGAGCGGTGCGTCTGCTGGTGCAAGCTCGGGTCTTATAAGGAGAATTGACATATAAATACCGCGAGAGGCCGGGGACAGGAAGCTTCTTCCAAGTCTGCCGCGTCCTGACGTTTGCGAGTTTGCAACGATAAGAGCCGCGCGCTCCTCGGGGTGCGTCCTAGCATAGGCTCTCGCATCGTCGTTAGTCGAGCCCGTACTTTCGAACACAATTATGGGCACTGAGTCATGTACCCGAGGGTCTGTCATGGACCCTCGGATTTGTTCTGTGTCTATTTTCATTTTGCAGTGCGAATTGCGATGTAAATCAAAATTTACAATATTAGAGCTTCTCAACGGAGATAACTACGTTCTCGCCGTTGATGCTCCAGCTCTTCGAGTGGGTGAGCTCGGTGCTGAAGACTATATCGAGGGCGAGCGTCTCGTCCTTTATCAGCTCCGCGTTACGGGAGGCTACTGCCTCGACGGCTTCGTTGCCGGAGAAGGCTATCTTTATATTGTCCATAACCTCAAAGCCTGCGTCTTTACGCATCGTCTGTACCTTCGAGATTATCTCGCGAACATTGCCCTCTTCTATAAGCTCGGGGGTGAGGTTCTTGTCTATGACGACTGTTACTCCTCTGTCGGAGAGGCTCTCGAAGCCGTCCTTTTGCGTCATCTCTATAAGGAGGTCTTCCTTTGTCAGTACTATCTCCGCATCACGTGCAGTGAAGGTGAGCGAGCCCTTCGCCTCGAGCTCGTCCATAGCCGCGTTTCCGTCGAGGGTGGAGAGAGTATTTCTTATATCTCCGAGATACTTTCCGTATTTCGGGCCCACTGTGCGAAGCTGCGGCTTGAAGGAATAGGTCGTGAACTCGCGGACGTTGTCGGTGAACTCAACGCTCTTGACGTTAAGCTCCTCGGCTATAACCGATATAAAGCTCTCGCTCGGAGCCTTGTCTGCCTTGACGTACATTTTGCTTACGGGCTGGCGGTTTTTGATATTTGCCGCATTACGGCAGGCTCTGCCGAGCACGACTACCTCTACCACCTCGTCCATATTCTCCATAAGAGCTGCATCGATTAAGGATTCATCGGCCACGGGATAATCGCACAGGTGCACTGACTCGGGAGCATTCTTGTCAACGGAGAGCACGAGATTTCTGTATATATCCTCTGTGATAAACGGAACGAGGGGGGCGGCGAGCTTCGAGAGCGTTACGAGGCAGGTATAGAGAGTGAGATATGCGTTTACCTTGTCCTCGGGCATATCCTTGACCCAGAAGCGTTCGCGGCTTCGGCGAACGTACCAGTTCGAAAGTCCGTCGACGAAATCCTCGAGAATTCTGGTAGCCTCGGGTATCTTATAGGCGGCGAGCGCCGCGTCTACCTTGTTCACAGCAGTGTTCAGCTTGGAGAGTATCCACTTATCCATAACGGAGAGGGTGCTCTTATCAAGCGTATATTTCGTCGGGTCGAAGCCGTCTATATTCGCATAGAGTACGTAGAACGCGTAGGTGTTCCACAGCGTTCCCATAAACTTTCTCTGCCCCTCGACGACGGCGTCGCCGTAGAAGCGGTTGGGAAGCCAAGGTGCTGAATTTGAATAGAAATACCAACGTATCGCATCGGCACCGTAGGTGTCGAGCGCCTCGAAGGGATCTACCGCGTTGCCCTTCGATTTAGACATCTTCTGTCCGTCTTTATCGAGCACATGGCCGAGAACGAGGACGTTTTTGTAGGGAGCCTTATCGAACACGAGCGTGGATATTGCCATAAGCGAATAGAACCATCCGCGCGTTTGGTCGACGCCCTCGCTGATGAAATCGGCGGGGAACTGAGTCGAGTGGAAGAGCTCCTGATTTTCAAAGGGGTAGTGGAGCTGTGCGAAGGGCATAGAGCCCGAGTCGAACCAGCAGTCGATAACCTCTTTTACACGCTTCATCTCGCCACCGCAGTCGGGACACTTTAAAGTTACCTCATCGATAAAGGGGCGGTGAAGCTCTATGTTTTCGGGGCAGTTGTCGGACATCGACTTAAGCTCGGCTATCGAGCCTATCGAATGGCGCTTGCCGCAGGAGCACTCCCAAATGTTGAGAGGAGTTCCCCAATACCTGTCACGGGAAAGACCCCAGTCCTGAACGTTCTCGAGCCAGTCACCGAAGCGTCCCTTACCAATGTTCTCGGGTATCCAGTTAACGGTGTTGTTGTTGGCTATCAGTCTGTCGCGTACCGCGGTCATCTTGATAAACCACGTGTCGCGGGCATAGTAAATGAGCGGAGTGTTGCATCTCCAGCAGTGGGGATACTCGTGCTCGAATTTCGGTGCGGAGAAGAGCTTGCCCGATTTGTCAAGGTCTGTAAGGACGAGCGGGTCTGCGTTCTTTACGAACACGCCTGCATAATCCGTTTCCTCGGTCATCTCTCCCTTTCCGTTAACGAACTGAACGAAGGGAAGCTCGTATTTTCTTCCTACCCTTGAGTCGTCCTCACCGAAGGCGGGGGCTATATGAACGATACCCGTACCGTCGGACATCGTTACGTAGCTGTCGCATACGACGTAGTGCGCCTTGGCGCCCTGGCGCTTCGCTTCCTTGCCAGAGCATTCGAAAAGGGGCTCGTACTCACGGTATTCGAGAGCTGCACCCTTCATCTCCTCGAGTATCTCGTAGGCGCTCTCACCTTCCTTTGCAAGCGGGGAGAGAACCTTGTCGAGAAGTGCCTTCGCCATATAGTAAACGTAGCCGTCGGCTGCCTTTACCTTACAGTATGTGTCCTCGGGATTTACGCAGAGCGCGACGTTAGACGGAAGCGTCCAGGGAGTCGTCGTCCACGCGAGGAAATATGCATCCTCATCGCGGCACTTGAAGCGTGCGACGGCAGAGCGCTCCTTGACGGTCTTGTAGCCCTGCGCCACCTCGTGGCTTGAGAGGGGCGTGCCGCATCTCGGACAGTAGGGAACTATCTTGAAGCCCTTATAAAGAAGCCCCTTGTTCCATATCTCCTTGAGCGCCCACCACTCACTCTCTATGAAGTCGTTCGTGTAGGTGACGTAGGGGTGCTCCATATCAGCCCAAAAGCCAACGGTGCCGGAGAAATCCTCCCACATCTCCTTGTATTTCCACACGCTCTCCTTACAGTGAGCGATGAAGGGCTCGAGGCCATAGGCCTCAATCTGGTCCTTTCCGTCGATGCCGAGCTTTTTTTCGACCTCGAGCTCGACGGGAAGACCGTGGGTGTCCCAGCCTGCCTTACGAAGCACGCTCTTACCCTTCATAGTATGGTATCTCGGTACCATATCTTTAATAACTCTCGTTAAGACGTGGCCTATGTGCGGCTTACCGTTTGCCGTAGGAGGTCCGTCGTAGAAGGTGAACGAGGGGGCACCCTCGCGCATCTTGATGCTCTTCTCGAAAATTCCCTTTTCCTCCCAGAGCTTGCGTACTCGCTTTTCACGCTCGACGAAATTCATACTTGTCGAGACCTTTTCGTAGATTTCCATAATAACCTCTCTTTTATATTTCAGCCTTCCAAAACAAAAAATCCGTCTCCTATGGAAACGGAAAACAACCACCTTTTCACATATCTGACAATATGCGTCCGAAATTACGCCCGGACACGCGACACCCCTTACACAGCGGGATATGCCCGCCTTCTTGAATGCAACTCGGAAGTGATTTTCGCAGTACCTGACAGTGCCGGCTCTCACCTGTCCCGACCTCTCTGTGTCTGCCCATTCGGTACTGTTACTGTCTTCGTCACAGTTTTTAGCAGCTACAAGAAGGATTATACACTAACGGGAGAAAAAAGTCAAGGGTTTTTCGTAAGTATACAATTTAAACAAAAAGTAAATTTAGCTTATATTTTATCTTTGGCGGTTGACAATACTTAAATATTTGTGCTATTATGGTATTATGAAGATAGCTATAAGCTATATCCTGTCCGTTTTCGGTAAAACCTAAGGTGAGTGACTTATCCAAGATGAAATTTCTTACGAAAATCAAGGGGCTTCTGCACCTTGCGAAGCAGGGGGACCCCACAGAATTAAATACAGAGAATACAGAGTCTTCTCTTCGTGATATAGAGGTGGAGACCCTGCCCGAGGGTCTTGCCTCTGAAGAGGTAGACCTTCAGATAGCTCTCGGTAACGTGAACGTTGCGAAGGAGAAGAACGGAAAGAGTTATTTTAAAATAATAGCTGATAACCTCTTCACGCCCTTTAACCTTATCTGGGCTATAGTCGCAGGATTTCTTATTGCCTTTGACAGCTACAACAGCTTAACCTTCCTTGCTGTCGTCGTTCCAAACACCGTTATCGCGATAATACAGGAGATGCGTGCGAAGGCCACTGTCGAAAAGCTTTCCGTGACCACCGACCCGAAGGCGCAGGTAGTCCGTGACGGCGAGCTGTGGGAGATAGATGCGCGCGAGCTCGTGCTCGGGGACGTTGTGAAAATAGAGCTCGGCCGACAGGTTCTCTCCGATGGTATAGTTCTCTCGGGTAGCTGCGAGGCAAACGAGAGTATGCTTACGGGTGAGAGCGTGCCGATAAAGAAGCAGGCGGGTGACAGGGTATATGCGGGAAGCTTCCTTGTCAGCGGCTCGGTCTTTGTTAAGATAGATAAGGTCGGCGGTGACAACTACATACATACACTTGAGCGTGCAGCGAAGAAATTCAAGGGAGCTACCTCGAACCTTTTCCGCGACCTTAACAGGCTTACAAAAACCATTGGCGTATTCATTATCCCGATGGCGCTCGCTATGATAGTCTGCAACTATTTCGTTTATAGGAGCGATTTCTCGGGCTATGAGCTTGCGAAGACGGTCGTTGAGAAGACCTGCGGCTCGGTAGTCGGAATGGTGCCTGCGGGTATATATCTTCTCGTTACGCTCACGCTTTCCCTCTCCGTTATGGCTCTGGCGAAGAAGAAAACGCTCGTGCAGGATATGTATTCGATAGAGATGCTTGCGTCGGCGGACGTTCTCTGCCTTGATAAGACGGGAACTATTACCGACGGAACCATGCACGTGACCGACGTCGATATTCTCGACGGCACGGAGCAAGGCGAGCTTTACCGCGTGCTCTCCTATATGCAGGGAGCGGAGGGAAGCCTTAACGCGACGGGCAGAGCGCTCATTGCCGAGTTTGGTAAGACTGTGGGAAACGTTGTCGGCACGGTGCCGTTTTCCTCTGAGCGAAAATATTCCGCCGCGAATATTGAAGAGGTTGGCATATACGCCATAGGCGCGCCGCATTTCGTTCCCTGTGAGGTCTCACGTGCGCTTGATAAGAAAATAGAAGCTTATGCGGAGCGCGGAGAGCGCGTGCTTCTCTTGGCGCGGCTTGATAAGCTTGACGGTCGGGGCGAGGCTGTAGCACTTATCGCTATAGCTGACAGAATACGCCCGAACGCGAAGGAAACAATAGAAAAGTTCCAAGAGCAGGGCGTCTGCGTAAAGGTTATCTCGGGAGACCACGCCGCAACCGTTTCTACAATTGCTGCGAAGGTCGGCATTATCGGTGCTGAGAAGTATATCTCCTGCGAATATCTGACCGACGAGGAGCTTATATCCGTCGCCGAGGAGTTTACCGTATTCGGCAGAGTAACACCGGAGCAGAAGGTGCTCCTTATAAAAACGCTGAAAAAGAAGGGTCATACCGTCGCTATGACGGGTGACGGTGTTAACGATACCCTCGCTCTTAAGGAGGCAAACTGCGCCATAGCTATGGCTGATGGCTCCGAGGTCGCGAGAAAAATATCACAGATAGTCCTTCTTAATTCGGATTTCGGAACGCTTCCCGACGTTGTGAGAGAGGGACGCCGTTGCATAAATAACGTACGCCAGTCCTCGACGCTTTTCCTTATGAAGACGCTCTTTACCGTATTCATCTCGCTGTTTTCAATCATCACGGGAACCGGTTATCCCTTCGGTCCGAACAATTTCTTCTTCCTCGAGATGTTCATTATCGGAGTTGCCTCGTTCTTGCTTGCCCTTGAGCCGAACGATAAGAGGATTGAGGGAACCTATCTCGATACCGTACTTGTAAAGAGTTTTCCGTGTGCCGTCGCGCTCTTTGTGCCGACGCTCGTGATACTTCTTGTCGGAACGTATAGCAGCAGTGTAGCTCTCGATGCGAGAAATGCGGTTGCGATGTGTGTCGTTATAATGGTCGGTTATATCAACCTTATCAATATTTGCCGCCCCTATACCAAGTGGCGTGCCGCGGTCGTCGTTACCGTCGGCGTTCTTCTTGCTGCGGGAATTACCGTCAGCTCGGTTGCTGAGGCGAAGCTTCTTGAAACCGGTATCTTCGGATTTTCCCACGCGCTTGACAATCCCGTGTTCTTTATATGGATGATGCTTCTTGCGGGAGCTCTTACGGTGCTTATGAATTTCTTCCGCAACTATCTTGAGAAATGGATTGAAAATCTCGGTAAAAAGCAAACTCTTATAAGAGTAAAGAATGAAGATGAAGAACAAGAGAATTAAAGGAGATTCTATGGACGCAAAAACAGCCCTACCGCGCTATATCGAGTATACCTACTCACACTCCGCTTTAAAATGGCTTCTTGTGCTTGTATCCTATTTCTCCGTAGCACTTACCGCCGCCGCTTTCATTCTGACCGAGGTAGGTCTTCTTCTTGCAGACCCGTGGCGCGCACTCGGCGTTGCCCTCGTATGTGCGGTGCCCTACGCTCTTGTCTCTCTTTTTCGCAGGTGGTTTGACGCTCCGCGTCCGTATGAGCTTTACGACCTTTCGTCCGTTACTGACTCGCTGCCGCATTCGAAGGCGGGGCGCTCTTTCCCGAGCCGTCACGTCTTTTCCGCGTTCGTGATAGGTACCGTGCTTGCCTTTATTGCCCCGCTTGCGGGCATTGCCGTTTGTCTTTTCGGTGCGGCTCTTGCCGCCTCGCGCGTGCTTCTCGGAATACATTTTCTGCGTGACGTAGTGGCGGGTGCTCTCATTGGAATAATCTCCGGAATTTTGGGAACACTCATTGTGAATTTCGGACTGCTCGCGATAGTTTAGAGATATTTTAAAATAAACGCCAGGAGGAATTATGAAGCTTACGTGGCTGTCGGGAGCGGCTTTGCTCCTGAAACTTGAAAATATAACTGTGCTTGTAAACCCCGTGTATAAAATTTCGGGCGTGACGCCCGACGTCGTTGTGGTGACGAATGCGGGTGCACGCTACAGCGATACAGAGGTGCTGAAGGAGTATCTCGAAAGAGGTATTACCGTCCTCTCGGGCGAGAGGGTGTACTCCGCTCTCGGTGAGAGACCTTCATCGGTTCTGCTCGCTCCCCATTCGGTTTGGAGCGAGAGGGGAGTCACTTTCTACTCCGTGAAGGCCGAGAGCTCCGACCGCACTGCTATAGGTGTCATTATCGATGACGGCGAGAGAACCTATTACGTCGCAGGCGGAACCCTCTATAATTTCGACGTTATTGACGACTGCCTTGACCTCGCTCCCGACGGAGTCGATGTTGCCGTTGTACCGATATCGGGAAGCGGCTGTACGATGAATGCCCGCGACGCCGCCGACTTTGCTTACGAGATAGGTGCGAAGTGCGCCGTTCCCGTGGACTACGACGCGACGGGCAGCACGGCTGACGCCTTCGATTTTGATGACGGCGTAATACTGTCCCCCGGTGTGGAGTCGGAGCTCTGATTGGGTCGGGCGGACGCTTGACAAAACGGCAAAACGGGTGTAAAATAACTCAAGAAAAAGAAAGGAGATAGCCATGAAAAAGCATTACAGAATTGTTGATGCGTGCCACGTGCCCGTGCTCGCCTTTTGCGTTTCGGCTTTTTTCCTTATATACAATAATCTCTTATGGATAATTCCCGTAGGCTTTCTCTTTTTGGCCTCGAACATTTTTCCCGGATTTCTTCGCTCGGATGTTAAAAACGACAGGCTCCTGTTTTCCTATCACGGATGTGTTGTTCTGTGTGTAACTGCGGCAACCTTTCCTATTGTCGCGATATATTATACCACGGTGCTTTACGCGATGCTGCCCGAGAATTATCTTCCCGTAATTTTCGCGGCTATCTACGTCGTAGCACTTTACACGGTTCTTATTGCGAACGGAATAGTTTCTATCTACGTCACCTCGGGTCAGTTGGGTGTGAAATGGCGTGCTATGGGCGTCCTCTTTGCGCTTATTCCCGTGCTCAATCTCTTCGTTCTCGGTAAAATGGTGTCGAGAGTTTTGCGCGAGGTTGACTTTGAAACTATGCGTCACGCCAGGAATAAGGCTCGCTCGGACGAGAAGGTTTGCGCGACGAAATATCCTCTTGTGTTTGTCCACGGCATTTTCATGCGCGATTGGGCGATATTCAACTATTGGGGCAGAATACCCGAGGAGCTTGAAACTAACGGCGCGCGTATATATTACGGAGAGCACCAGTCGGCGCTTCCTGTTGCGGAGAGCGCGAAGGAGCTCGCAGCGAGGATAAAGCGCATAGTCGCGAAGACCGACTGTGGGAAGGTTAATATTATTGCGCATTCGAAGGGCGGCCTCGACTGTCGCTATGCGATAGAGCACTACGGTATCGGTGACCTCGTTGCTTCCCTGACGACGGTGAATTCGCCGCACAGGGGCTGTCTTTTTGCCGAGAAGCTTTTAAAGATAGCACCGCGCTGGTTTAAGCATAGGGTAGCAGAATCGTACAACAAATCAATGAGATTTTTAGGAGATAAAACCCCGGACTTTATGGCGGGTGTCCGCGACTTAACCCCCACTCCGTGCCAGCGCCGTGACCGCGAGCTCGGGATACCCGAGGGCATATACTGTCAGAGCATAGGCTCGATACAGAACAGGGCGCTTGCAGGCAGATTTCCGATGAACCTATCCGAGCCGTACGTGAAGCGTTACGACGGAGAAAACGACGGACTCGTAGGAAGAAACTCCTTCTCCTTTGGAGAACGGTACCGCCTGCTTGAAACGAACGGCCGCCGCGGCATCACTCATATGGATATGATAGATATGAACCGAGAGGATATAAAAGGGTTTGACGTGCGGGAATTTTACGTGGAGGTTGTCCGCGACCTGAAATCCCGCGGCTTCTGACGGGTGTCTTTTGGTAAAAAACGTCGTTTTCCGACTAGCTCGCCGTAGTTATCTACGGCATCGGTCAGAAGAACGGCGTTTTTTTCTCAAAATCCACGCCGTCAGAGATGAGCATGAGCTTCCGTTTATTGAAGCGCTCCTCGCGAAAAAGCTTAAAGCCGAAGCATAGCTGTCACCCTGAGCAGTAGGTAGTGGTAGTGGTGAGCTCCTGTAAAAACGCGAAGGGTCTAAGTCTGTAGGCAGTCCCCTTTTTAGGTGTTCCACTCGAGCAAAGGCTCACCTGTGTAGCGATAGCTGACTGAGGGGTTGGTTATTCTTCGTTCACCTCTTCACTTTTCACTAGTGAAGTGCCTGCCCCTGCTAGTAAAGTAGGAGGAGGTGTCTGCCAAAGGCAGACGGAGGGAGGTCTCCGAATATTGAAGATTTTCGAGCTTTGCGAGAAAATCAACCATAATTATTACTCCCTGCGGCGTAAGTGTGCTCCGCCCACTATGCCTCCCGCATTTCGCTCGACTGCCCGTCGAGCACGCCGCTGAGCAATCTGCACTCGCTTGCTTGTAAGTAAACTTACAGACTCGCCTCGTTTGATTATCATTATTCATTATTCATTAGATGGGCGTTGCCCAACTGTCTTAATTATTAATTAGATGGTCAAAGACCATCTGTTCTCATTAAAAAACGACCGAGACTTGGAGTGAACCCAAGGCGATGGACACGAAATAAAAAAACATTTCGTAGAATAGCTTTGATTTGCTCTTAAAAGCTCGTTGTTTCTTGAAACTGACATCGTTTCTCATACGGTGTCAGTTTTGTTTTTAGCTGAATCCGTT
>JAFTKH010000005.1 GCA_017453365.1 Clostridia bacterium | reverse complement strand
TCCCGAAGCAAGCGCTCTACCAAGCTGAGCCACACCCCGATTGGTGTAAAACGGTATTTTTTTGTAAGTGGTCAAACATGTGGTCAGACCGAAGATTTGATGATTTTTCGACATTCGGGAGAGCCGAAAAAGTCAGTGTTTGTGGGGGCGGCTCTTCTCGAAAATTCTACGCCGAGAACGGTGATTGAGACCCGAAACTGGCGCGCTACCAACTGCGCTACACCTCGAAAATATTAAATTGTGCCATTTGAATAAACTGGAAGGAGCACGTTAGATGTCCGCGCGCCCTACCGGGCTGAACTCCGCTTCGGCATAGTCGCGTACCGTCGCCTACGCAAGCTTCGGCTAGATTCGCTCGTTGCCGATGAATGCTGCGCATTCGGGCGGTTTCGCTTCGTCAAAAACAACACTTAGTTGTTTTTATCTTGCTACTACCAACTGCGCTACACCTCGAAAATATTAAATTGTGCCATCTGAATAAACTGAACGGAGCACATAGCTATTCGCGCGCCCTGCCGTGCCAAAGTATTATATCACTTTTTTCGTCTTGTGTCAATACGTTAAAACGAATTATTTACGGAATTATTTTTCCGAGTATTTGCTTATTGCGACATTTTTTTAAAAAACTAATTCGCAATAGTAGGTTGACCGAGACGAATTTTTTTACTATAATAAGGACAGAATTTCTTTTTGGAGGATGCTATGAGTAATGCAGAATACATAAAACCCGATCTTTGCCACGAGGAAGCAATAAAGCTTATCGAACCAAAGCTTAAATTTGATGCATCTCGCGATTTTGACGGGTACCGCGCAGAGCTTCGCGCGAAATTTCTGGAGTTGCTTGGAGATATGCCCGAGAAAGTACCTGCGAACGTTCGCGTTGAGTACACCGAGGACAGGGGCGATTTTACGGAAAAGCGCTTTATCTTTGATACGGAGAAATATGCGTCAGTGCCCTGTCACCTTTGGATACCGAAGGATGGCAAGGAGAAGCACGGCGTCGTTATCTGCCTTCAGGGACATTCGAGCGGTATGCACATTTCTATGGGACGTGCGCTCTATGATGGCGACGATGTCACGATATCAGGCGGTGACCGCGATTTCGCCCGTCAGATAGTAAAGGAAGGCTATGCCGCGCTCGTGCTGGAGCAAAGAGCCTTCGGCGAGAGAAGAAGCGACAAGATGAAGGATAAAACGACCTGTCCGCACCCTTCTATGGTCGCGCTTCTGATAGGCAGAACTATGGTCGGTGAGAGAGTATGGGATGTTTCGCGCGCTATTGATGCGCTCGAGAGCTTTCCCGAGATAGATGCGGAGCGTGTTGCCGTTATGGGAAATTCCGGTGGCGGAACCTGCTCGTTCTACGCCGCGTGCTTCGATGAGAGAATAAAGATAGCTATGCCGTCCTGTGCGGTATGTACCTACCGCGACTCCATAGCGGCTATGTACCACTGTGCCTGCAATTACATACCGAACGCAGCGAAATATTTCGATATGGGCGACCTTGCGGCTCTTATAGCGCCCCGTCCGCTCGTTATGGTGTGCGGCCGCGAGGATAAGATATTCCCGCTCCGCGGCGTTATGGAAACCTACGGCATAGTAGAAGAAATATACAAAAAGGCAGGAGCTGCGGAAAACTGCAAGCTTGTAATAGGCGAGGGCGGACACCGCTTCTATGCCGATCCGTCATGGGACATTTTTGGAAGCTTCGGGCTAATTTGACAATTATTCGGTAAAAATCAAACGGTGAAATCACTTTGTAGAAGCATGAATTATTAGATTCCTGTGCTATAGATGATATTCACCGTTTTTATTATTGATATGCAACCTTTTTCGTTATCGGATATGTAAATTCTATATCCTTGCCAAGGTCTTTATACCCTGCGCTCCGTCGGAAAAAACAACAAATTAGGCGGAACAAATTTATCAAGGCCGGATATAAATAAGTCTCCGGAATCTATTATCGGCATTTTTTATTTCCCTAATTGTGCACCGTACAAACCTAAAAATCCGTTTAAAAAAATATAAGATGTCGCGTTGGTAAGAGTTATTAAAGCCCTTTTGGGTTGACTTTTTTTCTTCATTAGATTAAAATTAAAAGGGGAGCTATGCGTACGCGCTCCCAAAATAAAACTTTTGCGAGGTAGTGTAAATGCTGACAGAGAAAATCGAGCTTTTAAAGCCGAATATGTACAAGACACCTGTAAATATTACAAGTTCCTTTATAGATGCGGCCATCGAGGTAGCCATAAATAAGCTTCTTGAAAACCGTGACAGGCTGACTACGTTCACACCACCCGAAACTATAAATTACAAATATGAGAAAAGAGATAACGACGTCGAGTGGACGAGCGGCTTAAATACGGGCGTTCTGTGGCTCGCGTGGGAGCTGTCGGGCGAGAGATGCTTCTATGATGCCGCGAAGGCACAGATAAAGACATATTTCCCGCGCTTCGAGAAGAAGACGGGGCTTATGAATCACGACGTCGGGTTTATTTTCACGCCCTCTGTCGTCGCCGATTACAAGCTGACGGGTGACAGAAGCTCGCGCGAGCTCGCACTCGCGGCGGCGGAGCATCTCTCCACCTGCTGGTCGGAGAAGGTGGGGTACGTCAGGCGCGGTATGGGTACGTGGCCGGGCGGATATAGGACGCTTGTCGACACTATGATGAATATCCCTCTGCTTTTATGGGCAGGTAAGGAGAGCGGAAACGACGAGTATACCAAAAAGGCAATAAGCCACTACAACAACACTGCGAAATATCTTGTCAGAGCCGACGGCTCGACTTATCACCATTTCCAGTTCGACCCACAGACCGAGGAGCCTGTCGGCGGCCTTACTCTTCAGGGCTTCAGCGACGAGTCCTGTTGGTCGCGCGGTCATTCCTGGCTTGTTTACGGCTATCCTATAGCCTACAGCTATACGAAGGACGAGAGTATTCTCGACGTCTATAGGGGTGTGACCTATCACCTGCTTAACAATTTGCCGAGCGATTACATCCCTTATTGGGACCTTATTTTCGGAGAGGGAAGCGGTCAGCCGAGGGACGCGAGCGCCGCGGCGGTATCCGTGTGCGGCCTTCTCGAGATGTGTAAATATCTTGACGACGGCGACTCCGACAAGGAGATATACCGTAACGCCGCAGACAAAATGATGAAGTCCTTGATTCAAAAATGCGCTAATCTCGATAGCGAGAGGGATGGACTTCTTGCGCACGTAACGCACGCCCTTCCGCAGGGGCGAGGTATCGACGAGAGTGCTATATACGGAGATTATTTCTATCTCGAGGCGTTGCTCCGTTACAAAAATCCCGATTGGAAGATGTATTGGTAAGGGGAATTATGAGTAAAGTATACGTTTGTACGCAAGACACGACGGTTATTTATGCGGCCGAGGAGCTTAAGAAATACTTAAAGATGATGCGCCCCGAATGCGCCGACGTCGAAATCTCGTTTGACAGTGCCGGGACTGATGGCTTTCGCCTCGGTCTTATGCAGGATTTCGGCCTTGACGTGTCGGACGTCGAGAGCGCCGAGCTTGATGATATTCTATACATAAAAACCGAGGGCGAGAACGGCGTAATAGCAGGAGACAATCCACGCTCGGTGCTCCTTTCGGTATACGAATACTTGCGACGTCAGGGGTGCGTGTGGCTTTTTCCCGGTGTTGACGGCGAGATGATACCCGAGAAATACGACCTCGTACCCGTGAGCATGCGCTACAAGCCCTCGATGCGTTACAGAGGAATCTCGAGCGAGGGCTCGATTTACCAGCGTGCAATTCTCGAGGCGATAGAATTTATTCCGAAGCTTGGAATGAACTACTTTATGATAGAGTTCCGTATTCCCACGTCGTATTATAGAAGGCATTATAATCACGTGTTCAACGATATGAACCGTTCACCCGAGCCGGTCGGCCTTCGAACAATTCTTAAGTGGAAAAGGCAGTGTGAGGCGGAGATAACGAAGCGCGGCCTTATATTTGCCGATGTCGGGCACGGCTGGGCAGCCGATGCCCTCGGGATTGACTCCTCGCTCCGCGGTGAGGACGGTGATAATGAAAAGCGTGTTCCGCCCGAGAATAGACAGTATCTTGCACTCGTTGACGGGGAAAGAAAGCTCGTTAACAACGTTCCTAACTGGACGCATTTCTGTATGTCGAACGCAGAGGCGAGACGTAAATTCGTTCTCGAAGCAGTGAAATATGCAAAGCTTCATACCAACGTTTCCGAGCTCCATATTTCCCTCGGCGACTCGTCGAATAAGCACTGCGAGTGCGAGGAGTGCGTGAAAAAGCTCCCTTCGGATTGGTTCGTTATACTTCTTAATGAGATAGACGAAGCATTTACCCGTGAGGGCCTTAACACAAAGCTTGCCTTCTTGGCATATACCGATACGCTCTGGGCGCCGAAAACCGAGAAAATCAAAAGCCGGTCGAGATTTCTTCTTGAATTTTGTCCTATTACAAGGAGCTATACCGCGAGCGTGCCTACAGAAATGCCCGACTACGAGCTCGAGCCCTACGTGAGAAACAAGACGGTGCTGCCGAAGACTATCGGAGAAAACCTTGCCGCATTCTTTGAGTGGAGGCACGCCTTTTTCGGTCCGACTATGGTCTTTGAATATCATATGTGGAGGCATCAGTATCTTGACGTAGGCAATATTAATCTTGCGAAGATAATATCCGAGGACGTGAAGGGTTACCTTTCACACGGCTTTATGGGAATTGATGAGAATTGCTCCGAGCGCTCGTTCTTTCCAACGGGCTTCTTATTTTACGTTTATGCGCGTACTATGTTCGACGTCTCTCTTTCCTTTGAGGAGCTTAAGCGCGAATATTTCATATCGGCGTTCGGTGATGACGGTATGAAAGTTGCCGACTATCTTGAGCGCCTGGGAAAGGCTATTGGCTTCGAATACCTTGAGGGCGAGCGCTCCGACGCGCCCGAGGATAACCTTTACTTTGCACCCTCGCACGTTGAGAGCATCAAGAGTGCGAAGGCTATAATTGAAGAGGGAAGAGAGCTGATACGCAGGAATTATAATATGCCCGAGAGAATGCAGACCTATTCGGTAAGGCTGCTGGAGTTCCACGCAGACTATGCCGATATGCTTTCCGATGTGTTTATTGCAAAGGCGGCCGGTGATGAT
This sequence comes from Clostridia bacterium, assembly GCA_017453365.1. Classification (GTDB taxonomy): domain Bacteria; phylum Bacillota; class Clostridia; order Oscillospirales; family CAG-272; genus UBA1740. Next base: position 7,677 of record JAFTKH010000005.1, on the reverse strand, counting down.
GACGAGGCTGACGTGCGTTATAAGCGTATGATGGAGGAGATGGGCAAACGGGAGATATATTTTGAGACCTGCTACGACCATACTCTGCTTTTCTACTCTTTCTCGACGGTAATAAACAAGAGAACAAAGTACAGCGAACCCATAATCTACTGATTTATGCTTCTTTTTTCGCCGGGTCGCAGAGGGCGGACTCCGCGACGTTTATATCTAATTGTCGTCGAGGAAATAAATCATGCGACAAGTTTTGTTTACAAATCTGATGCGCTCTGCACGACGGAGCAGATAAACCGGGCGAAAATAAGATAAGAAAAAACCCACCGAAACGTCGGTGGGTTTTTGATGAATAATGAATGATAGAAAGCGGCGGCTATCCCTCCGTCGCTTTTCTTTTTTGCGTCTGGCGCTGCTTTGTTCTTTTTATTTGCTTGGCGGCGTGGATGCCGCATTCTGCGGCGACCGGAAGACCGCCCGGCAGATTTTGCCATTGGCTTGCCAGATATGCGTTGCTTAATCCCTTTATTTTGGAGTTGAGGCGCTTCGGCATATAGCCGGCGGGGAGTATGAAGCTCATATAAGCACCGCATTCAGAGCCAAGATATCTCTCGTAGGTCGCGGGCGTCCAGCTATCGATAAGGGTGAGCCTGCCCGAGAGCTCCTCAAGGCTTTGCGTTATGATTTTCTCGACAATACGGCCAAGCTTCTCCTTGTGCCGTCTGTATCTCTCGGGGTTGTTTTTTCGCATTTTGATAAAGCTTTCAGCCCCGCGTTCGTCTACGAAGAGCATGGCCCCAAGAACCGTTTTTCCGACTTTAGAAAAGCTCGGCTCGTGCGAGAACTCGCGCAGCATAATCTTCTCGCTTTGTAAAAGAGGCGCGTATTTTTTCGGTATATCGAGTATTATGTCGGATGAGAAGGGCAGGGTCGTACCCTCGAGAGCATAGGCAAAATGATAGGAGGAGAAGCGAGGGAGCGTTTCATATCTTTTCCGTAAAGTGTCGGGGAGAGGCACGGGTAGAAGTCTTGCCGTTACCGCAGGGTCGCAGGCAAAAAGGGTGTAGTCGCATTCGATTATCCTGCCGTCTGAGGTGCTGACACTCCGTACCCGATGTCCTTCTATCTCTAAATGTGCAACCTCGGCCTTGGTTAAGAGAACACCGCCGCACTCGGCAAGCCTTTGTGTCATAGCCTCTGCCATAGCTGTCGAGCCGCCGCGCGGAAGCGCGCCGTTTCCCGAGGTGAAGGTCGAGAAGACGTTGATGAGCGCGATAGCACCGAAAGCCTCACCGAAGAAGGAACCTGTAAAGCTTTTCAAAACAGGCGAGCGAAAGCGCTCCGACAGCTCGCGTGCGGTGAGGTTGAAATATTTTGCGAGGGATAGAAAATGAGAAATTGATTTGAACGAGAGCTTTTCCGTTCCCGAAATGACGTTCATAGCCCTGACGGCTCTTATAAACGAGCGTATTTCGACGTCATCACTCTCCGATACCGCAAGCATAGCCTCTTCGGTTTTCTCAAGCGAGGAATAAAGTGATAGGCTTTTTCCGTCCGCCTCGACCGTGTAAAGGGTTTTGGGCTGATAAACGTCGAGTTGGCCCAAAACGCCGAGTGTTTGCCACGTTTTGTAAAGCCTTGTTTTTGGATTGGTTCCCGTCAGCCAATGCACGCAGTTATCTATATGGTATCCCTCTCTGTTCCAACCGACGAGATTACCTCCGGCGTTGGCACATTTTTCGAGGACGGTGACCTCGTGTCCGCCGAGCGCTGCTGTGATACCCGCCGAGAGCCCAGCGACCCCACCGCCTATAACTACTACTCTTGCCATATTTCTGCCTGCCCTTTTTGTTTGAATTATTGACCGCCCCACTTGGAGTTATGCCGCTTTGGATAAATGCTTTTGCATTTTAGTGCTTCGGAGTTTAAATTCTGTTAAAATTATATTTCCGAAAAATTAAAGTGTGTGCGTTTTTGCGATTTTTGTACGATTATGATATTGACAAAAGTCCGGTGTATGCTATAATAAAAACAAAAAACGCGAGGTGACGCTATGTGTAATATCGCAGGGTATAACGGACCGCGTCGGGCAGCTCCCATTCTCCTTGAGATGCTGCGCCGCGAGGAAATATACGACGGCGGCTATTCTACGGGTATAGCTACTGTTTACGAGGGGAAGATACACTACAGAAAGGTGCTCGGAAACGTCGATACGCTTATACGTGAGACGGATGCTCTCGAGCTGCCGGGCAGTATCGGTATCGCTCATTCAAGACCGGGCAGAGATATGCTCTGCCACGCGCACCCGCAGGTGTCGAATAACGGTAAGCTTGCACTGGTCACTAACGGCACGGGATATCTTGAATGGGAGAAGCTCACGGATTCTGCGCGTATGCTTGAGGCTGACGGCTTCACCTTCACCTCACGCCTTGATCCGATACAGGAGAAGGCTACTCCCCCGTTGCTCACGGACGGCTCGCCCGTATGGTGTCTTGAGGTATGCGTGAATCTTGTCGAATATTATATGAGACGGGGCCTCTCCTTCGAGGAAGCCTTTCTTACGGCTGCAGACTCTCACCCCGGTGAGCGCGTGAACGTTATGTTGAATGCCGCCGACCCCTCGTCTATATTCGTGGCGAGGAACACAAGACCGATAGAAGCTCTCGTTGCAGACGGCGAGTCCTATATTGCGACGACGCGATTTGCCTTTCCTGACGACGTGATGGGAGACGTTTATTCGCTCCCCGCGCTTCGTGTTGCGAAGGTGACAAGAGAGGGAGTCGAGTTCACGCCCAAAAGAATGAAGAGTATGAAGGTTGCGGAAATAACTCCGCGCACCTATAAGCTCGCGTATGAAAAAATTGTCGGTATGCTCTCCTCGGGTGAGTGTGTGTGGGACGATATCGAGCTCGCTATGAAAAATTCTCCCGAGCTCTGGAACGAACAGAATCCCGTATCACAGTATGCGAAGGTCGGATATGACGTACTCTGGCAGCTGAAGTGTGAGGGGCGGCTCGCGAGCCGTCTCGGAGTACAGAAGCACCCGAAGGATGATGCAAAGAGAACGCTCGCATATATGTCACTTAAGTAAATAGAAAATCGGTTGGACTGTACGCCCAACCGATTTTTGCGTTTATTTGTTTTTCGGTTTTTTAATTCTGTTAAGCTTTTTGTTAATCGAAAGAAGCTCTTCCTTCGTTAAGGATACGCCGACCATACCCATCATTCCCGTGAGACGGAGAATGGTGAAGCTGCCTATCATATCCATCATAGGACCTTCCATTTTGAACTCGAAGCCGGCACCCTTTCCCTCGCCGTCCTTTTTGTTCTTCTCCATACTCTTCTTGACCTTCCTTGCGAGGCCGAGAAGGACGAGCTTACCGCGAAGGGGCTTCATAATCTCGCTTATCTTGTCGTTTAAGGAGAAATATCCCTCGCGCTCGGTTATATCGAACCAGTTGAGGATAGCGTTCTTCTCCTTCAGTCTGTAGTCCTCGTTGAATACGTCAACCTTGCGTATTACCGATTCGTCGGTGCAGTCGCCCGCACGAGCCTCGAGCTTCGTTTCTCCCGAGTTCGGAACTTCGAAATAGAAGAAATGGTCGGGGGCGCTCTTTTTACCGAGACTCTTCCCGTTTGCGAAAAGCTCAACTTCGGGCAGATTTGAGTAGACAGTAACGCGCGTTACGTCCTCTACTCTGTCGACATATCTCTTGCCCGCGATGTGTACGAAGGGAACGTCGGAAAGCCAAGCCTTATAGGCATAGAAGGAGTCCTTCTTGTACTTTCTGTCCATCGTAACGAGACCCTTGTGGTTCTGTCCGTTCTCGCCGCCCTCGCTTCTTGCGTCAGCACCGAAATCGAACATGTTCCATACGTGGGTTGCCCAAAGATATTTTCTTGTGAAGAGCTGTTTTATGAGCTCCTCGTGATAATATGCCTGATATTCCTCGGTGTAGTCGCCCTGCGTAGGATTCGAGGTGTGCCAGTTGAGCGCCTCGCAGCCGTACTCGGAGCAGCCTATCGGCAATTTTGGGTGCGCCGCGTGGAATTTATCAAACCACGGGCCGTTCATATCGGTCTCACCGCCGTACCAGCCGAAATAGTGATTGTAGGATACTACGTCTGGTATCTCGAGATACGGGGAGTCGATGGGGCAGGGTGATACTGCCGCTACCGTCGTCTTTCTCGTTTTGTCCATCTCGTGGCAAAGGTCGTTTAAGATGCGGTGGTTTTCGAGCAGGTCGGGGTCGGAGTCACCCTTCATAGTGATTTCATTCGAAAGCCCCCAAACGACGATAGAGGGGTGGTTGTAGTTCTGTGTTATGAGCTCCTTCATTTGCGATACCGTGTTCTCGCGGCCGCCCGGCATATGATTTGAGATATAGGGTATCTCCGCCCATACGACCATACCGTACTCGTCGCACAGGTCGTAGAAATACTGTGCGTGCTGATAGTGGGCAAGGCGGATTGTGGTTGCACCGAGCTCGTATATAAGCTCCATATCTTCCTTGTGATGCTCTTCGGTGAGCGCATTTCCTATTCCCAGACGGTCCTGGTGGCGTGATACTCCGCGAAGGGGATATTCTTCGCCGTTGAGGATAAATCCGCGCTCGGGATCTATCTCGAAGCTTCTGCAGCCGAAGCGGGTCGATACGGTGTCAAGAGCGTTGCCGTCCCTTACGATCGATGCCTCGAGAGTATAGAGATAGGGGTTGCGTCGGCCGTGCCAGAGGTGAACTTCCTCTATCTTAAGAGTGATATTCTCGCCTCCCGATGCCTTCGCAACGGCAGCTCCGTCCTTATCGCAGACGGTATAGGAGACGGTGTCGCCGACCTTCAAATTCTTCGTGTATACGGTAACCTCGACTGTCGCATCGGTGCCTGATACCGAGGGTGTGACTGCAATGCCGGGGCCGCCGAAATATTCAAGGTCGAAATGCGTCTTGTCAACCGAGATGAGGTTTACCCCCCTGTAAAGACCGCCGTAGAAGGTGAAGTCCGCAACCTGTGGGTATACCGAGCTCGAAGGGGCATTGTCTACAAGAACGGTGAGGAGTGACCTCTCCCGAAGCTTCTCCGTAAGGTCGACTCTGAAGGTCGAATAACCGCCGTCGTGATGAGCAAGATGCTCGCCGTCGAGGTATACGTCGGCAGAGGAGTTAGCACCCAAAAGCTCGAGAAAGTGGCAGTCGCCGCAAAGCTCGCTCTTGCTTATGACTCTCGTATAGGAGCACGTTCCTCTGAAATAGTCGTTGCCGCCGTCCTGACCGTCCGTCGCGTTCCAGCTGTGGGGAAGCGTCACTCGCTCGCCCTCCTCGGGAAGCTCGGTCGGTACAGCTCTCGAGCCCTTGACGAATATCCAACCGTCGTTTAAGTTCTTTATGGCTCTCATATTATTTCCTTTCGTTTTTTAAAAGGAGCGCTCGGGCAATACAGTCCGCGCACTCCTTTTACTTGGTCTATTGCCTGTAATTAGATTTTACAACTTTTTCATTATTATTTCAATGAAGTGGAAAAAAGTTTACATTTGATGCGTTTTACGCTTCCTCGGCAACGGTCTCTCCGTGCCTTTCGTCAAGCTCGGTGCGCATTTTCTCAAGAGTCTTTTTGTCAAGGTTGTAGATGATGGCAATTCCTATGAACTGAACCACGGCACTGAACATATAAAGACCTGCAACGAGCCAGCACATATTGTGAGCTGTTTCCATGCTTTGGCCGATAGTGCCGTATTTGGAAACGTATCCGAGTGCACCCATTATTAGAAGAACGATAGAGGGGCCGATGCCCTGTGCGAGCTTTCTGAAGAAGGAGTGCAGGGAGTAAACCGTGCCTTCCTCGCGAGTGCCGAACTTCCACTCGTTATAGTCGATAGCATCACCCATCATAGCCCAGGATACGCAGGTGTAAACACCCATACCGATGCCGAAGAGCACAAGGCCGATGAGGTAGACGATAAGAGCTGCCGCAACGTTTGAAATTAAGGGGAAGATGAGCATAATGGCTCCGCCGACAAGCGAAACGACGGTTCCGATAACAGAGGCTTCTTTTTTACCTATTTTCTTAACTATCTTCGTTATGAAGGGCATAAAGAGGAACATCGGCAAAAATCCTATCATCTGAACAAGTCCCGACATAGATGCCATATTAAAGTAGATAGCGAACATAACGGTGTTGGCGGTCGTCGCCGCGTTCATACCGAGAAACATACCCATAGCGGCAACGGTGGCGCCGACAGCGGGGCGGTTTTTCATAAACTTACCGAAGGCACTGAAAATGTTGAATTTGCCGTGTCCCTCGTTCGTCTTTACGGTGCTCTCGTCAACGCGGACGGTTATCGTCTTAAGCATAAAGATAAATGCTATAAAACCGAGTATACCCATAATGAGTGCCGCGAAGAAAACTCTTTCGCCGATAAGGATTTCCAGCTGCTTACCGGTAAGGGGGCTGAGCACTGCATCACCCTGCTGATACAGCTCGCCCGTAATTGGGTTGGAATGGAAATTGTCAGGAGTGAATTTTTCCTCTGCGCCGGCGGGGATTTCAATCTTATCGAGGAAGCCGGTCGTGCCGTCATAGGTAACCTTCTGCCAGATGAGCATCGGAAGAATAATGCCGGGGAGGAGATTTCCTATCATCGAGCCGATAGACCTCCAGGTTGAGAGCTGTGCTCTTTCTCCAACGTCCTCGGTTACCAAAGAAAGCATCGAGCCGTACGGAACGTTTGCGATAGTGTAAAATGCATCCCAGACTATGTAGCCGAAAACAAACAGAATTGCCTTAAGCACGACGGGAGCCTTCGGAAACGGAAGGAATACTGCCGCGCCACCGACGAGCAGGCCTACCGCTCCTATGAAAATATAGGTTTTAAACTTGCCCATTCTATATTTTCTTCTGTCATTGTCGATAATAGAACCGATAAGTGGGTCGTTTACCGCGTCCCAAATCTGGACGAGGAGCAGCAGAATTGATAACAGTCCTGTTTGAAGCATCATAAAGACGAGCCAGAAGGTTTGAACCGTGCCCTTGAGAGCAAAGCTCATATTGCAGCCGAAGTCGCCTGCGGCATACGCGAGTTTGTCACGTATACCGAATTTTCGGTATCCGTTTTTGTCGAGTACGACGGGTTTTTTCATAACTTTCTCCTTTTTTGTTTTTTTGTATCGTTTGCTTACAAAATTGATTATAGAGTTTTTTTCTTAATCTCGTGAGTAAAAAACTCCTGTGAATTTGTAAAATGTTCACATTTTTGTGAAATTCAATGTTGTAAATGCACAAAAAGTATGTTATAATAACCCCGTAAGTTTGAAAAAATGCTCATTTGATTAATTTATTCGGAGGTGATTTGTCTGCTTCGCAGCGACCTTGACTTTTTTCTTTCAATAATCAGAAAAAGCAGAATTATAACGACTTTATCGGCGCTCGACGTCCCGATGTCACAGGTTATGGCGGAGACGCCGCTTGAGCTCCTCGGTATAATAGAGCCCGAGGGTCTTACAGTTTCGGAATATCTGGAAAACCCATTGGAAAATACTATTTACAGATTAACCGATGTGTTCGGTGTTAAGGCTATATATATGCTCCTTCCCACAGAGAGCAGAGAGAGACTTCTTATCATCGGCCCGTATCTTGGTGAGCAGTATTCGAAGCAGGAAACTCTCGAGCGTCTCGAAAGGTATAATATAG
>JAFTKH010000019.1 GCA_017453365.1 Clostridia bacterium | reverse complement strand
GCGAAAAGAATAATCAATTCTTTTCGCTGGCTAACCACGGGTAGAAATAATTATTAAGTTTTGGATTGTAATTACTCTCTGTAAGGTCTCGAGAGTTTGCCGCGCGCGGTACTGTTTGCGACGGTTGTTCCGCTTAGTGCTATTTGAGTTGTCATCTGCTCGCTTGGCAATATTCCGCTGTGGGCGGAATGCGGAGTCTCGCGCGCTATCCAGCTGTACCCGGTCACATTCGTATGTCGAAATTTTTCGCTTCGCAAGCTGTGCTCAAATTTCTCGTACTCTGTGTGACACCGCTTAGCGAAAAGAATAATCAATTCTTTTCGCTGGCTAACCACGGGTAGAAATAATTATTAAGTTTTGGATTGTAATTACTCTCGGTAAGGTCTCGAGAGTTTGCCGCTCGCGGTAATGTTTGCGACGGTTGTTCCGCTTAGTGCTGTTTAAGTTGTCATCTGCTCGCTTGGCAATATTCTCGAGGAGGAAACCTCGGGAAACGACCTCGATTATTTTATCATCTTTACGGTTGTTTGTCAAGACCCGTTTCCCGAATATGTGTACGCATTTTCGACAAGTTACTATCTCCACATCTTCTTTTTTCTGTACTGCACGGGGGAGAGACCGTATCTCTGCTTAAAAAGCCTGCTGAAATAGAACTGATCGGGGATTCCAACACTTTCGGCTATTTCTGCAATACTTCTCCCGCCCTGATGAAGCATCCCACACGCAACCGACAGCCTCACGTCAGAGAGAAACTTTATCGGCGAGGTTCCCGTAGCTCGCTTGAATATCACATATAAGTTGGACTCAGAGGTTTTTAAAATTTCCGCCATATCGCGAACGGAGATGTTTTCGCTGTAGTGCTCGTGAATGTATTCGACGAGTGGATAAATCTCCATATTTTTGGAGATTGGCCTTTCTATCGAGATACGTATCAGGTCGCAGAGAATAGAGTATATTATCTGCATTCTCTCACAGACCGACTCCGCGGCATCGTACCTGTCGAAATGCGCGTCGAAAATATGCGACTCATTTTCGTTCGTCACCGACGGAAAATCATAAATATCCTCGAGGCGGTAGCGCTTGTTCACTATAACGTCGAGAAACAGATATCTGCCCGAAAAGCTTCGACTGTTGGGGTTTACTAGGTGGCGGAGCCGCTGAATAACGAACGACGGAGCTATGTAAAAGCCGCCCTCGAGGGTCTTCTTCTCCTCGCCGTCGCCGAGTGATATGCCGTAACGCCCCTCCTTCGACTGAACGATGCAAAGGAAGGGAAGATTTTGCACGTGCGGTGCCTCATCGGGAAAACTCGACGTGAATTTCGAATAATGATATCGGCTAATGTCTATGCTTTCTACTAACGTATCCATCACCCCCAATAGTATTATACATATTTTTTAGAGCTTTGTCAACGTACTTCGCCGACGTTTCGAGTTAACACAGTGAACATCGCGAGTGATATCGAGGAGATAAAAAGTGCTCCCGGCGTATATTTACGAAAAGGACCTCTCGTATTCTTTCTGCCGATAGACGAATAGAGAATAGCACGCTCCGATGCCGATACCGCTGGGCCTCACTTTCCCGCCTATGATATACGCCCGAAGAGCGAGTGGCGCTACGCGCTCCTTGGCAGCTATAGCTTTAATGAGAACGCCTTTACCTCTCTTCGTGAAAAGGAGAGTGCCCTCTATGTCAGCGCAGAGGTGAAGAAAATCACGAATTTTCTTCCCGATAAGAACGACCCGAAAAGGAACGGCGGGCAGGCAGCGCCCGGATACGGCGATTATACCTTCACACCGCGGCTTCCTATGGGGAAGGACATCAGACTCGACAATACCGTAAGAGCAGTAAAACTCTTGCCCTACGGAATGTGTAAAATAAGAATGACTGTAATGAATAAGCTTTAAAATCATACCTAAAAGCCTGAATAAATGAGAAAGCATAACCAACGTACAACTGTTTCCATCAAGCTGTAACAAAAAAACAAAAAAAATTAAAAAACGTATTGACAATTCTTCTTCATTGGTCTACAATGAGGTCAGGACTGAAAAAAGCCTCGAGATAAGTCGGCAGAATTTGAATACTCAAATTAGTTTGTGACGATGTGAAAGGAGCAGTCTTGTATGAACACTATTCAGGATTTAAAGTATTTACCTAAAAATAAGGAGCTTTCCTTAAAGGTCGGTGAGTTTGCGAAGCGCCTTCTTGACGGTGGCGCGGAGCTGCTTTTTGCAATAGTCGGCGATATGTCCCTCGCGGGACAGTACGCCGATACGGCACTGATTTTTACGGAGAGCTCCGTTTTTTACGTCGATGCGGATGAGGGCTGCGAGAGGGAATACCCCCTGTCCTCACTTTCCGACGTCCGTGCGAAGCGTATGTACGGAAACGCGACGCTTTCCGCAGTTATGCCTGACGGCCGTCGCGAGATATTTTTCAGGTACACGTATTCCACCGCGGCCCTATGCGATGCGGCAGCGCTTTTTATCAATCACTTGAATGATGGCGCACCCCTGAATGATGAGCTTGCGGTGGTGCTCGTAACCATAGAGCACGCGATAAGCGTTTGCCCGAAGTGCGGAAGAAAGCTTCTGCACCCGGGAGCCGAATGTATACGGTGCCGCTCCAAAATTAAGGTAGTGAAGCGCTTTGCAAAGTACATAACGCCGCAACTGAAAACGATAATAGTGTGTATAATCCTATCACTCTTAACAACGGCCCTCTCTCTCGTCCCTCCTACCGTCACGGGATTTATAGTCGACGTCGTGTTCTCTGACGGAGAGGGAAAATCGAGTGTCACCGTTCTTAATCTCATAGCCGACGCCGTAGGTCCCGATGCGGGCAGACTGCTTTTTACTATGATAGCCTGCCTTCTGTTTACCTATATTTTGCAGTATGGCTTCGGTATCGTGCGCGCCTACCTTATGAGAACCGTCGGTGATAAGGCTGTTTCGGCGCTTCGTAACGATATTTATGAGCGTGCACAGTACCTGCCTATGCGCTTTTACGATAAGACCTCGACCGGTGCTGTCATCAGCAGAATAGCGAGCGACTCTTCGACCCTACAGCAGTTTATGCTGCGCATAACTCAAGAGGCCGTCGTCCACGCCTTCTCGCTTGTCGGTATCGTCGTAATTATGCTGACACTGAATCCAACCCTGTCGCTCCTTTCGCTTATCCCCGTAATTTTAATAGTGGTTGTAACGCGCATCTTCTCGAAGAAAATACGTCCGTATTACAGCCGTATCTGGCGTAGGTGGTCGGCGGTCTTTTCCGCGCTTTCCGATACGATACCGTGTATAAAGGTTGTGAAATCCTTTGCGGGAGAGGCTCGCTCCACACAAAAATTTAAGGAGAAAAACGCCGAGTGGCTGGATATGGACCTGAAGATAGGAAAGCTTGCTACAGCCTTTCCGCAGATAATCTCCTTCCTCGTTACCACAGGCTCGCTGATAATATGGGGCATCGGCGGCTCGCGAGTTATATCAGGTGCTGACGGTTATACAGCAGGGCTTATAGTTTCCTTTATATCCTATGCCTCGATGTTTTATAACCCCGTCACCTTTTTTGCAAATCTCTCCGACTCCTTCCAGAGTGCGCTCGCTTCAACAGAGAGAATACTCGATATCCTCGAGGCAGAGCCCGAGGGACAGCCCGACAGTGCGGTTAAGCTTGATAATATTGACGGAAAAATAGAATTCCTTCACGTAGGCTTTTCCTTCGACAGAACGAAGAAGGTGCTCGACGACGTAAGCTTCACAATAGAGCCGGGAGAGGTCGTTGGAATAGTAGGCACTACGGGCAGCGGTAAATCCACGCTCGTCAACCTTCTTATGCGCTTTTACGACGGCTACACAGGTGAGATACTCGTAGACGGACATAATATCAAGAATATGGACTTGTCCGACTTTCGCTCCAGAATAGGCTATGTGCAGCAGGAGCCGATGATGTTCAGCGATACGATATTCAATAACATAGCCTATGGAGTTCCCGAGGCTACCGTCGAGGACGTGATGCACGCCGCCGACGTAGCGAATGCCCACGGCTTCATAGCTCGTCAGCCGGATGCCTACGATACTGTCCTCGGAGAGCGCGGCGTCGGTGTGTCGGGCGGAGAGAAGCAGAGGCTTTCGATAGCGAGAGCTGTTTTGAAATCCCCTTCGATACTCATCTTTGATGAGGCCACCGCGGCAGTAGACTCCGAAACCGAGCATCTTATTCAAGAGGCGATAGACAGGCTTATCGAGGGTAAGACCACGATAATGATAGCCCACCGTCTGTCGACCTTAAAGCGTGCTAATAGAATAATAGTTGTGGATAACGGTAAAATCATAGAAAACGGCACACCCGAGGAGCTTATGGCTATGAAGGGCAAGTATTATAAGCTCGTCGAGATACAAACGATGCGTGCCGATGCCGATAGAATGAGCAGGGAGGAGCGGCTATGACGGAGAGAAGATACCTTACACGCAATGATAAAATTACAAGAGGAGAGAATAATCTCGTGTCTCTCGCCGCCGGCGGCGAGAGCTATAGAGACCTCGAGCCTAGAAGGCTCTTTCCCGTGTCGCGTGAGCTCGAATACATAACCCTGCTTGATGAAGACGGGAGGGAGGTCGCCGTTATACGCTCGATAAACGATATCGACGAAGAGTCCCAAGAGGTAATAAAATCGAGCCTCGACAGCTACTATCTCGTACCGAGGATAACCTCTGTCATCAATATCGTACAAAAATACGGAAATATCCACTTTGACGTGAATACCGACCGAGGGCCCCTCTCCTTTGACGTCCTCCGCGGCAACGATATAAAGCTTTTCCGGGGTGGCGCCGTCCGAGTTCGCGACTCGAACGATAACCGCTACGTGATTCCCGATTACCGAAAGCTTGATAAAAAAAGCAGGGCAAAGCTAACTATTTATCTGTAAAGCCTAATCTATCACAGTATTTCAGAATTCTAAGACTTAAGGAGAAAGCTTATGGCCAAAAAAACTATTGTAACCGAAGGCTTTGAAGCCTTCAGACGAGGAAGCTTCGAGAACGGAGGGCAGAACCTCTACGTTTCCAAAAAAGGCGTGCTACAGCGCATATTTCAATATGACCTCAACCGAAACGGCTATATTGACCTTGTTTTCGCGAACTGTCAGAATCATCATGAGTCAGCCCCCAGCTACGTATACGACCTGTCCGGTGAATTCTCGGAGCTCCCGGGGCAGGGCTCTCTTTGCGGTATGGTGCTCGATATCGACGGCGACGGATATAACGATATAGTCGTCGTGGGTAAATACGATATGGCCGCTCCCTACGCATCGAGCGATATTTATTTCGGTTCGAGGGAGGGCTATTCCGAGAAGTACCATATACGGATACCCACGCCAAATACGACCGATTGCGCGTACGGCGATATTATAGGCTGCGGAAAGCCTCAGCTCGCCTTCGCTATGCCGATTTATGGGAAGGTGCGTATTTTTACACAGACCGAATTCGGCCTTGAGTGGAACGGATTTAAGGATTACGATATAAAAGCAGAGCTCCTAACGCTCGCTGACCTCGATGGTGACGGCTACGACGACCTTATCGTTAAGATGGTCGAAAGCACCGAGATCACGGTATATTGGGGCGGAGAGGGAGGAATAGATCTCGACAGAAGATCCTCGTTTGTCCCTTGCCCCGATGATGAAGTCATTAAGCCCTTCACGAAGGATACGAAGCAAAGTGAGATGGAAAAGATATTTCCCGCGGCGTATTTGATCAAGACGGTAAGGTGGGGAGGTAAGATCTGCTTCACCTTCTCAAACGGTAAGGAAGTCAAATTCTTCACGGCGACACCCGACCGCGAGATATACTGTCAGCTCGAGTTTGAAGCTCCGTTTGCGCTCTCGTGCGCTGTCGGCGACCTTAACGGCGACGGTCTTGACGATATTGCGCTTGCGTGCAGGCATTGGGATGAAAAGCGTGAAGCACAGAGCAGCTATATAATCTGGAACGGTGCGGGGGGATTTGATAAAAAGCCGCGTACCGTTTTGAAAACCTATCAGGCCTGCCACGCCGTGATCTATGACGGTAAGCTTGCAATAGGGCAGTGCAGTAGGGAGAAAAGCTATCAGAATGATATTCTCCTTTTTGAGGACGGGCATTTTGACGAGGCAAAGAGATTTGAGGGGCAGGATTCGAGGCGTATAGCACTGTTTGGAAATCCCGACGGCAAAACCTATTTGTTCGTGCAGAACCATTATTCGCGCTCATTCATCGGTTTTGATGAAACCTACGTCTATTACGGAGATAAGGACGGGTACGACCCGAAAAGGCGCGAGATAGTACCGAGTCATTGCGCCGTCGACGCTGTCATCGCCGATATAAACGACGACGGATATGCCGAGCTTATAGTGGCGAACAATTCCGAGAACTCCATCCACCTTGACGTCGGACATCATATACATTATTTTGGCGAGTGCGGTTTTGACCCTTCGCGCTCCCGTACGATCAAGACCGATATCGGTTGGGGAATTTGTGCCGGTGACGTTGACCGCGACGGATATATAGAGCTTATCACTCCGTGTAAGCTGTGGAATGCTATCCGCGTTTTCAGAGGCCGTGACGATTACAATACCTGGTATGATATAGACCTTCCCGAGGGATGCAGCTCCCGTTGGCCCGCCGTTGCGGATATCAACGGTGACGGTTGGCTCGATATCCTTGTGACTACGGGCGGCTATCGGTACGCATATATTCTTTGGGGCGGCCCCGAGGGATATTCTTTAGAGCGCTCGACCAAGCTTAACACTCCGAGGTCGATAAACGCAACCTTCGCCGACCTTACGGGTAACGGTTACCTTGACGTAATAGTGGGCAGCCATACCGAGACACCGGTGAACGGAAGGCTTACCGACATCAACCCACACCACAGCTTCGTTCATATCTACTGGAACGGTCCTGAGGGACTCTCCGAATCACGTAAATGTGTTCTGCGCGCGGATGCGGGCGACTCGTTTGCAATAGCCGATTTCAATAACGACGGATGGCTCGATATCTTCGTCGGTAATTACCACGGCGGTAAGGACAGAGACATCAACTCGTTCATCTACTGGAACAGAGAGGGAAGCTTCCGCGAGCTTGACCGCGAGCTCCTCTATACTCACTCTGCATCGGGGTGTCTTGCGGCGGACTTCGACGGTGACGGATATATTGACCTCGCTGTTGCCAACCATAAGGTAGACGGAGACCATAAGGGTTACTCCACTGTATGGTGGAACAGTAAGGAAGGCTTTAATCCCGGACGTCAGACTAATCTCCCCACGTGCGGCCCTCACGGTATGATATCCACTAATCTCGGTAACATTATGAACCGTTCCGGTAACGAGCACTACATATCGGAGGTGTTTGCAGTCAGCGAGGACCTCACGGTAAGAGCAGTAAACGTGGAAGCGGATATTCCGGAGAAGACTGCGGTAACCGCTACCGTCCGTGTAAACGGCGGCGAGTGGCGCGAGCCGAAGGGCGTTTCCCTTCGGGCAGGGGATACACTCGAATACCGCCTCTGTCTTTACGCCTACAATTGCCTGCGTACACCGCGTGTGACGAAGGTCACAGTGGAGCTTGAATAACCGAGGCCTATACAAAGAGCAAAAAACACGGGAAGAATAACGTCCCCGGCCAAAAAATAAAAAGAGCGGAAATACCTTTTCGGTGTATCTGCTCTTTTTTCTCGCCGTAGACAGGCGTCATATTGCTTTTACTTGTTTATTTTTTTCCTGTACTCCGTCGGAGATATACCGACGCTTTTTTTAAATGCTCTTGAAAAATTATGTATAGAAGAATAGGAGAGAAGGTCGGATACATGGCTGACCGATATATCCTCTCGCAGAAGCCGCTTTGCTTCCGTTATCTTTAGCTCCGTGTAAAATTCTATAGGACTCTTTCCTATCTGCTCGCCGAATATCTTACATACCTGCGACTTTCCCATAAAGAATTTACTGCATATCCCTGCGAGTGTCACCTCGCCGTACACGTTTTCCTCGAGGTAGGCGCGCATAAGCTCGAAAATTGAGCTCTGCCCGAGCTCCCGTGAATTCTCGCTTCGCTTCGCCATCGTGGCACTGTCATCACCGCCGCGCATAAGTACCAGAAGCAGCTCTGTAACGTAGCATTCGAGCAGCTGTAACGAGCCCTCCGGCGCCGAGGAGAAGTCGAGCGGATTTTTGTTTCCGTATTCGTCGGGAAGCTTACCCAGCGCGCGCTCCGCTTCCTTCATGAAAAGAGAGAGGAGCGTCTTCTCGGTCTTGCCGAGGGTGAAAATCTTCTTGTTGAAAAATTCCATAGCGGGACTGTGACAGGTGAAGGAAATAACCAGCATATTGTTCGGGTCGACCCCGTTGGAAATATGGGCGTGAACCTCCATTGGGCGGTTGAAGACCAGCTGTCCCTGCGTAACCGTTTGGCCTATGCCGTCGGCTATCGCGTTTATTTTTCCCGAATCCACGTACATCATCTCCCAAAAATCGTTTTTCTGCGGTGGGTGGGAGAAATCCTTGCCGAATTCAAAATAATATATGCTGTTGAAGCCCTCTATCTTTATCTCTCTTTTTATAGGGTGTAGCCTAAAGTCCATAGTGACCTCGCGGAAAAATTGATAAATAATAAGTAATCAAGGGTAAATACATTTACGCGCAAATATTGTATCATATAATTGACATAAAGTCAAGTGAGCAGGGGCTCTTTTTTGTGGAAATAGCATAAAGTGTCTTTTTTCTCCCCGGATGCGCTTTTGTGCTCTGTGGAGAACTTGACAAACCGATGCTGCCTGTTGCCGACGGCTTGTTGTCAGTAATGAATAAATTTTGAAAGGAAATAACAGTATGGGAAAACAGACGGATTTTCGTTATAATACAGGCGCTACGAAGGTGCCGTGGGCTGCGGTTGGAGAGAATTACAACGCCGCCGACCTTATGGAGATAATAAGCTTTCTTATGCAGGGTGAGGGAAAGGAATACGATGATGCTATCGCTGCGGTTTATGAGCAGGTGAAGAAGCTTGATAAGGTATCCACTCCTCCCGGTAAGCTCTCTCTCGGCTCGCAGGTAGAGGCGGCAGAGGCTGCTTGTAACGTCTATCTCGGTACCGACAGCAGTACCTTCGTTACCAATGCTACGGCAGGCTTTGAGATAGCTTATAAGTATGCAAACCTTAAAGAGGGTGACGAGGTAATAGTTCCTGCTATAACCTTCGTTGCAACTATGGCATATCCTCTTGCCGTTGGCGCGAAGCTCGTATTTGCTGACGTCGACCCGAGAACCATCAATATGGATCCAAAGGACGTAGCGAAGAAGATTACCGCGAAGACTAAGATGATAGTACCCGTACATATCGGCGGATATCCAGTTGACCTTGACCCCATCATAGCTCTTGCGCGCGAGAATGATATTCTCGTCCTCGAGGACGCTGCTCACGCATTCGGTGCTATGTATAAGGGAAGAATGGTAGGTACTATCGGTGATTTCGCATCGTTCAGCTTCCACGAGGTTAAGAATATTACCTCGTTCGGTGAGGGCGGTATCGCCACAACTACAATTCCGGGCTTTGGACCCGAGATGAAGCGTGCCCGTTTCTTCGGCACCGATTTCTCGAAGCCTATTAAGGATTGGCTCTATAACGTAACCCCCATTCAGGGTAAATACGGTCCGTTCGTTGCCCTCAACTCCTCGACAACGGAGATACAGGGGCTTGGACTTAAGCTCCAGATAGCGAGAAATGAGGAAATAATCGCAGAGCGCCGCCGTGCGGCAGAGTACCTTAACAGCCGCTTCGCCGAATGTGACGCTATAATTCCGCAGGACCTCGGTAACCAGGAAATAAAGCCTACCTTCCACCTCTATCTTCTCCAAATTGACCCGGCGAAGGCAGGCGGCGACGTCCAGACCTTAAAGCGTAAGCTTGAGGAGAAGAGCGTTACCAATATCCCTCATTTCGGACCTCTGTACAGATTTAAGGTCGTTTCGGATATGGGCTATGATGCCGACGAAATAGCGAAGACCTGTCCCGTTTGCGAGGAGGTATTCTATAAGAGATTTACACACCTTCCTCTCTACGGTCTGTCTGATGAGCAGCTCGAGTTTATGGCTGACGCAGTTCTTGAGGCTGTTGCGGAAATGCAGGCAGGTAAGTAATTATTACATATTTCGATAACGAAGATTTATAATTTACACAAAGAAAGGCATATATTATGGCTAAAAAAGAAGATCTTGTAATGAACGGCTCCGGTGTAGAAGAAATCGGCTTTCCCGGTTGGCCGAAATTTGCTCCCGAGGTGCCCGATGAGGTTGCCAAGGTCCTTAATTCAGGTAAGGTAAATTACTGGACCGGTAAGATAGGTATGGAGTTTGAGGAGGAGTTTGCAAAGTGGTCGGGCGCGAAATTCGCTGTCTCTTGTACGAACGGAACTGCAGCTCTTCATATCGCTCTCTCCGCTCTCGGCGTAGGCCCCGGCGACGAGGTTATCGTTCCTTCCTACACCTTCATCGCATCGTCCTTCTCGGTAGTTCAGGCGGGTGCCGTTCCCGTATTCGGTGACGTTACCGAGGACCATACCCTCGATCCTAAGTGCATCGAGGCTCTCATCACCCCGAAGACGAAGGCTATCGTTGTGGTTCACCTCTACGGCGTAGTTGCCGATATGGGCCCTATTATGGAGATTGCAAAGAAGCATAACCTCTTTGTTGTTGAGGACTGTGCCCAGTGTATCGGCGGTAAGTATAAGGATACAATGGTAGGTCTTATCGGTGACGTGGGCTGTTATTCGTTCTGTCAGTCGAAGCATTTCACCACAGGCGGTGAGGGCGGTATGGTAATCACTAACAACGAGGATCTCGCTTGGGAGTGCCGCTCCTTCCGTGACCACGGCTATGACGTGCGTACCCGTATGAATATGCTCGCCCTCGAGGAGAAGCTTCCTTACATACACAGAAGAGTAGGCTTTAACTACCGTATGACCGAAATGCAGTCGGTTATCGGTCTTTGCGAGCTTCGCCGCTTCGATAATTGGAACCTTAAGCGCCGCCTCGAGTACGCCGCTATGTACGATAAGGCCTTCGCCGGTCTTAAGGGAATTAAGGCTATCCCCGTTAACAATGAGGAACGCAGAAACGCTTATTGGTGGTATCCTATTCTTATCGACCTCGACGTCGTTGATATCCCTGCGAAGGAGTTCATAAAGGAGCTTGTAGGTATGGGTATTCCTTGTAGCGGTATACTCTGGCCCGAGAGCTATCTCGAGCAGGCATATCAGGACGGCGTCGGCTTCGGCGACGCACATTTCCCCTTCAAGTCGAAGGAGTACACCAACCCCGCGACTGTTGACTACTCGAAGGTGGTTTGCCCCGTTGCACGCTCGCTCCGCGACCAGACCGTCTCTCTCTTCCTTCACCCCTCGTGGGAGAAGTCCCATATTGAGAAGGTTATTGACGGCGTGAAGGCAGTTATTGCTAAGCACTCTAAATAATCCCACATAAAAAAGTCAGCTGTTAGGGTCGTACCCTGACGGACTGCTTTACAAGAGTACGGTATGTCTCGAAAGAGGTATGCCGTATTCTTTTTTGTCCCGGAATGCAGTGATTCATCATCTATTCGTCTGTTTTTAATCGGTTTTATAGAAAAGTATTTACAAATGGCGAAGAATGTGATAAAATAATATTGTCACACAAACTGAATAATCGGCATTTGGGGTATTTTCTGCATATAGGGATATTATACCCTCTTTTACACATACTCAAATTTATGGACTTGGTAAAAACACAGGCTCCTCTAATTTGGGTATGGCTGAATATTACTATTCCGATTAGTTTGTGTGACAACAATCGGGGTTTGTGTTTTTCGGTGCGCTGACTTCGGTTGGCGCACTTTTTGTTGTATAGTAACGAAGACTATGTAAAAAGCTTCGTTTGAAAACCACCAGTCCGTCCGGTGGTTCGGGAAAGCTTTAGCTTTGCATAGCTTTCGCCGGAGCGGGTAAGGGGAGACTTTTCTCTACCTCTCGGAAGGTAATGGGATAAAAATTCGCAAAATATGTTTACAAAACACAAAAAATGTGATATAATGGAAGAGCCAAACAAATCGAATACTTGATATATGGGAATGTTTTGTCTTTAGGGCATACTATACCCTTTTTAGGCATATACTGTTTTTGAATTTGGTAAAAACGCAAATTCCTCGGACAGTATATGTGAATAATATTTCCATATCTTTTCGATTTGTTTGGCGACAATCGGGGTTTGTGTTTTTCGGTGCGCTGACTCCGGTTGGCGCATCTTTTGTTTTTCAGCACTTAATACGGGGGAAAATGGATAATAACAGTAAAAAACATAATAACAGTAATAAAATAAATATGCAGGGCAGGGAAGAAGAGCTTTTTAAGCGGGCATTATCGGAAGCTATGGACTCGAAAATCTGCGAGCTCGAGAAAAAGTCCGAGGATAAGGAATTACCGCCGCCAAGTAAAAGCCACAAAAAACGAATGAACCGTCTGTTTCGCGAGCGCGTCGGCGGCGATTTTCTCCCATTTCCCGAGGCGGATAATCTCTATGAGAGAATACGCAGCAAGCTAGTAATAAAGCTCAAAATCAACGAGCTTCTCGATAAACGTAAAAAACGCAGATAGACAAGATAAAAATAAAAATACGAGAGCCATTGTATAAGCTTCTCGTATTTTTTTCTTATTTATGTTCGTTTTTTCTTGCTTTCTATAAACTGTCTTTATGAAAGAGAAATATTAAAAACAGTTTTTTATACGTCGTGGGACGCCAGGTCCTCGACCGTCTCTCCGCGCACCGCAATATACGACTGCCCGTCCTTCAGCATTACGACGGGGGGGCGTGTTATTTTATTATAGTTCGAAGCCATGGAATAGTGATATGCACCCGTGGTCAGACAAGCGAGAAGGTCGCCTCTTTTTATATCCTTCGGCAAGGGGACGTTCTCTTGTAGAATATCTCCGCTCTCGCAGCAGCGTCCGACTACCGACATCTGCTCGTTCTCCGGAGGTATCTCTCCCATAACGGGGAGAATAGTGTACGGCGAGCCGTAGAGGGCATATCTTGGGTTGTCCGTCATTCCGCCGTCGACGGAAACGTAGGACTTGTATCCGGGTATACGCTTTACCGTTCCTACAGTATATAGGGTGAGACCCGCGTCTGCGACTATACTCCGTCCCGGCTCGAGAGCTATCTTCGGTAGCTCGATATCGAGCTCTCTTGCACGTTTTCTCATAGACTCTCCGACGGTGAGTACGGTTTTTTCGATATCTACTGTTGGCTGGTCCGCGACGTATCTTACTCCGAGACCTCCGCCAATATCGAGCTCGCGTGCGGTGAAGCCAAGCTCTCTTTGCATATCAGCAACGAAGGATAGCATGATATCACCGGTCGAAAGGTATACGTCAGCGTCGAATATCTGCGAGCCGACGTGACAGTGAAAGCCGAGGAGGTCGATTGAGGGGAGCGATAGCGCGAGCTCCGTTATCTCCTTTGCCTGACCGGTCTCTATGGCAGAGCCGAATTTCGAGTCCACCTTTCCCGTAGCTACCGCAGCATAGGTGTGCGGGTCGATACCGGGAGTAATTCGCAAAAGCACCTTTTGCTTTACTTTTCTTTCGCCTGCCATTTCGTTTATGGCATAAAGCTCCTCGGCATTATCCACGACGAAGCAGCCGACTCCCGCATCTATTGCGTAGGTAATATCCTCGTCTGTCTTGTTGTTGGAGTGAAAATATGCACGGCAAAGGGGGAAGCCCGCGAGTCTTGCCGTATAAATCTCACCGCGTGATACGACGTCGATGCCCATACCCTCGTCCTTCATTATCTCATAGAGTCTTTTGAAGGAGGCCGCCTTCGATGCGTAAAGCACTTGGGAATTTTCACCGAATGCCGCACGTACAGCGGAGAGGTAGGTTTTGCATCTTTCCCGTATACGCTCCTCGTCGTAAAGATAGAGGGGCGTTCCGTATTCTTTAGCAAGAGAGGAGAGCGGCACACCCGCGAGGCAGAGCTCGCCCGCCGTATCTCTCGTGAGATTTTCACATATAAGTCTTTCTCTTTTAGCCGTTGTTATCAAAGCCTAAAGTCCCCTTAAAATCTTATAGCATAGTTGCCCGAAGCTCCTCGCCCGACAGGGAAGAGAGCTCCGCAGGCGCTACGTCGAGCACCGTTATCGCACCGAAATTTCCGCGCACTGCTTTTTTGTATACCGCTCTCGCATACGCCACAAGAACGCTTGCCGTAAACTCGGGATTTGAGTCGAGTCGGAGTCTGAACTCAACCGTGTGAGTGTTTTCACCAGAAAGCCCTGTTTTGCCGTTTCGTATGACCGAGCCGCCGTGCGGCATACCCGAATGATTTTGCCGAAGCTCTTCCTCGGATATAAAGGTTACCGTCGTCGTATAATCGGCGAAATAGTTCGGCATTTCCTTTATCTCGCGCTCAATACGGTTAAGGTCGGCGCCTTTCTTCGCTACAACGTAGCACTCTCGGATATGCTTATCTCCCGTAGTGAGGGTAGGGCATTCTCCGCTTTTTACCGCCTCAACCACCGAGGGTACGGGTACGGTATACTGACGTGCATCAAGCACTCCGTCTATTCTCCTTATCGCATCGGAATGCCCCTGGCTTATACCGCGTCCCCAGAAGGTGTAGTTCTCCCCCTCGGGAAGCACGCTCGAGGCGTATACGCGAGCGATGGAAAAGAGTCCCGGGTCCCAGCCCGAGGAGATAAGCGCGGTGTGACCGCCTTCCTTCGCCGCCTTGTCAACGTTAGCAAAATGCTCGGGTATCCTCGCGTGCGTGTCGAAGCTGTCAATTACGTTGAAGTGCTCGGCCAGAGTAGGTGTCGCGACGGGAAGGTCGGTAGCACTGCCTCCGCAAAGTATAAGCACGTCTATCTTATCCTTAAAGTCCAGCACCGACTCCGCAGAATAAACAGGCACTCCGGTGAGTGTCCGTACCGTATTCGGGTCGCGGCGTGTGAATACGCCGACGAGCTCGGTATCACTGTTGTATCTTACGGCACATTCGACTCCGCGGCCGAGATTGCCGTATCCGTATATCGCTATTTTCATATATGTTCCTCGTAAATTAGAGCGTAACAGCCTCGTTCATAGCACTCTTTCCCGATATGAGGCTGTTCATATCGTAAAGACCGGGAGCGCAGTCGGTGAGAAATTCGGCCGCTGCGAGAGCTCCCTCTGCGAACAGCGCCCTGCTGTGCGCCTCGTGAGTCAAGGTTATCGTTTGATTTTCCGTACCGACTATGACCTCGTGAACACCGACAATGTTACCCATTCTCACCGAATGAATACCTATCTCCTCACGCGTACGCTTACCGTGTCCCGACCTGCCGAGATTAACCGTCGCGCGCTCTCTTACCTCGCGTATCGCATCGGCTATCATAAGAGCCGTGCCGCTCGGTGCGTCTATCTTTCTGTTGTGGTGCTTTTCTATTATCTCTATCTCTGCCTCGGGCATAGCTGCGGCAGTCTTTTTCGCGAGCTCGATAAGCAGAGCAATACCGAGCGACATATTTCCCGAATGAAATACGGGTATATGCTTGGCAGCATTCCGTATCATAGATAACTCGTCTTCCGTATGCCCCGTGGTCGCTACCACTGTGGGGATGCCATTTGCTACTGCCCACTCGGTAATCGAACCGATGCAGCTGTGGTGAGAGAAATCTACGATGCAGTCAATATCCGAGGGGCTGTCAACGTCGGAGAAGCTCTTCACGCACCTCGCATCACTGCCGTCAGAAAAGGCATCAACACCAATAGCGAGAGTCGCACCGCGAAATCCGGCGTCACAGAGCTTCGCTACCTCTCGACCCATAAAGCCGAGATATCCGTTTATAAGTATATTCATCGTTTTTCTCCGTCAGATGAGATTTTCGGCCTTCATAAGCGAGAGAAGCTTTTCCTCGTTTGCCTGCTCCATAGGAGTTAAGGGAAGGCGTAGATAGTTCTCGCAAAAGCCCATAGCAGCGCACGCCGCCTTCGCGGGTATTGGATTTACCTCGGAGAACAGCGCGTTCACGAGCGGCAAAAGTCGAAGCTGTGCCTCTCTTGCAGCCGCTACGTCTCCTGCAAAGAAATCGTCGCACATCTTCTGCGTTGCCTTCGGCATTATGTTAGAGAGAACCGAAATAACTCCCTTACCGCCGAGGGATAGTATCGGAACTATCTGGTCGTCGTTTCCGGAATAAATATCGATTTTGTCACCGCAGAGCGCCGCTATCTCGGCTATCTGCGATATATTGCCCGATGCTTCCTTGATAGCTACGATGTTCGGGTGCTCCGCGAGCTTCGCAACCGTCGCGGGTGCTATGTTACAGCCCGTGCGGCTCGGTACGTTATAGAGTATGCAGGGCTTCTCGGATATGTCTGCCACTGCGGTGAAGGAAGCAATAAGACCGCCTTGGGTAGCCTTGTTATAGTAGGGAGTTACTAGAAGAACGGCATCTGCGCCGACCTCGCACGCGTATTTTGTCAGCTCTATCGAGTACGCCGTGTCGTTCGAGCCCGTGCCCGCTATTACGGGAACTCTTCCCGCAGCTCTCTCAACACAGTACTTTATAGCCGCCCTGTGCTCCTCGTCCGTTAGGGTCGAGCCCTCGCCCGTCGTTCCCGTCACCACTATAGCACCTATGCCCTCGTCTATCTGCCAGTCGATAAGTCTTCCGAATTGCTCGAAGTCGATACCGTCCTTTGTAAGAGGAGTGACTATCGCGGTAGCCGCACCTGTGAATACTGTTTTTTTCATAATATATCTCCGTTTCCTTCGCACGCAGACGCGTGCGCCCTTCGTAATAATATACAACGCAACCGTTAAATTTAAAATGGGATAGCCGATGACGCGGCTATCCCAAGATGAAAACGTAAAAATTCCCAGCACGATAGCCCTTCGCACAATGCGACAGCAGGGCGGATGTTATCCGTACTGCCAGCCGGGCGTCCTGCCTCGCGAACGCTCGCTTCGGCACTTACACCTTTTCCGTAAGCGGCCCGTGGCGGCCATAGTGCATACGGTACTCTTTGTTAAGTGCGCCTCTATCCGTAATATTAATTTGTCGTATAACTGATTTTAGCACACTGTACCTGTATTGTCAAGTGTTTTTCTTTAATTCCCCTGAAATACGGTGTGACCGATACGTTAAGCGAGCAAAACGATGAAAATAACGATTCCCGAAACCAGCCATAGGAAGGATGCGCCGAGCATTACGTAGTCGTATATCGGAGCCTGCCACTTTTTCTTGATGCACCCCACGAGAGTGTATATCATAGGAAGAAGGGGAAGAAGAATTCCTAAGGCCGCTTCAATAACGAGAAGCACCGCCAGAGCCCCGGCGTGTCTTGTATCCGTGCCGTCGTCCGCAATATACGTAGGCTCTTCCCATTCGAGCTTTTCGTCATAATGCTCGAGCTTTGCGCGCTCTGTGTCGAGGAGCGCGCATTCGTCGGCAGTCAGCCTGACGAGGGAATAGTTATTGTATTTTGACGAGATTACGCCGTCTGTGAGCGCATCCTGCGGCAACTCCTCTAAATTAAGATAATAAACGTTTCCATAGTCGAAGAAGAACGCACCGTGATTATGAGCGAGGAAGCCCTCAAGAGCAAAAGAGGTGAGGTCAAGACGCTGAAGACTGTTCAGCTTAAAGTAGGACATGGATACAGACTCGCGTCCGGAGCTTGCGACCGTATCCGCGAGCAAGAGGAGATCAGCACTTGCGAGCGATATATTTAGATTCGCTCGGTCGAGCAGGCTTACGTATCCGACCTCGTTACTGCTTGCCAGGGCATCGAGTGCCGCGCGACCCGAGTCGAGGCAGTAGTATCTCGAGTAATTCTTCGAGTAGCCGTATTCATGCTCGTAATAGAAATCAGCGAGAATTATATCCTCGCGCCCGATGGGGCGGGAGAGCTCTGCATATCTTCCGTCGTCGAGCTCTACCGTATTAATGTAGTAAAAGGTATTGTTGTTCGACGCCTGCCAGACCGCATCGTCGCTGCCCGAGTAGAGATAGTAGCTTATTCCGCCGCCCGTAAGGGTGTTCTCCTTGAGCTCCCACTCCGTAAACTCTTCGTTTGAGGAAAAGCAGGAGGCAAGTGTGAGAGTAGCTGCAACGAGACATAGAATAAGTGCTAAAAGTTTTATTCTTTTCATAATTCAACCCCCTCCTTACGCTAAATTAAGCCTTCTCTCAATTCTTGAAAGAGAGAACCTGTAGGCGAGAATACACATAACAGTAAGAAACGATGCCACAGCTATAAGCGTGAATAGCACAAGCACACGTATCTGCGCCTCGCTGTAATTCTCTATGAGACCGATACCAGATATGAGTACAAGGCTCATAACGAAGCTCGCCACGTAGGAGAGCAGGGAGATGAGCATATTGACGACGTAATATACCGCGATAGCCATAAGCAGCTTGTATTTTCTCACCATAGTGCACCCGAGCGTTATGCACGCGTAAATTATTAAGGTAGAGAAAACCGTCGATAAAAGGTATATTATGACGCCGAGCACGCAGTAAACGAATGCCCAGCCGCTGAAATTCTCGAACAGCAGCTTTATAAGCTCAAGCACAATTTTTAAAAACTCGTAAAGTGCCGAGCCCGTGCCGTTCCCCTGTACGGGTACGAGAGCGAGCATTATTGTTATCGCTAAAATAACGACCGCTATATTAGCGACGCTCCATATAAACGCCCCGATAAGCTTTGAATTAAAAAGCGTTTTTCTCTTTACCGGCAGCGTAAAGGTGAGGTAGGCCTCGTCCGTGAAGAAATTCTGGTAAAATCTGAACAACACGAGAAGCTCTATTATGAGAACGTAGGCGCACAGTGAGAAAATAGTCACGAGGATACCCATAATAGAGAAGAGCATAAACGGATTTCCCTCGTCCCCCGTCATAACGAGGTCGCGGATAGATAAACCGCCGACTACGGATAGCACGAGCACCGTAGCTGACAGTATGAGCCATATCTTGTATACGGCTCCGAGGTCGTATTTAAGTGTTTTGCGGAGCATATCTGAACACCTCCCGGAATAGCTCGTCGAGCGTTTTTCCCGTCGCGGCGCGTACCGTGTCGGCATCGCCTGCCCGCAGTATCGTACCGCCCCAGCCCATAAATGCGAATTCGTCGAGCACCGGCTCGATATCCGTGATGAGGTGGGTCGTAATGATGACCGAGGACTCGGGACTGTAGTTCCCGATTATCGTATTAAGTATGTATTCGCGTGATGCAGGGTCGACGCCGCCTATCGGCTCGTCGAGAAGGTAGAGCTTCGCGCGTCTTGACATAACCATAACGAGCTGTACCTTTTCCTTCATACCCTTTGAGAGGGCGCGAAGCCTCTCTCCCTTCGGTATCGCGAGGTCGTCGAGCATTTTCGCCGCGAGCTCACGGTCGAAATCGGGAAAGAAATCGGAAAAATAATCTATAAGCTCCGATACCCTCATTCTGGAGTTGAAATAAGTCCTTTCGGGAAGGTAAGAAATCAGCGAGTTCGTTTCCTCGGAGCGGGGGATGCCGCATATCTCTATCTCTCCAGAGTTCGGAACGAGAAGTCCCGAAACCAGCTTTAGAAGAGTAGACTTTCCGCAACCGTTAGGGCCGAGCAGGCCGATTATCTTACCCTTCGGCACGGAAAAATTGAAATTATCGAGGACGTTCGTCCCGAGCTTGTAGCTTTTTGTCAAATTCTTACACTGTAAAACAGGTGTATCATTCATTTTCATTCCACCCCTTTCGTATAAACTTTATTAACTCGTCGCGGGAGAGGGATAATTCCTTTGCCCGCTTTATCATAGCTCCGATTTCCGCCTCGGTGCACTGCTTTTTTGAGAGCTCGATTTTCTCTGTGTCATTCGTGACTATCCGCCCTTGAGTACCGAGCGTCACGAGAAGTCCCTCTTCCTCGAGCATAAGAAGCGCCTTTTGCATCGTGTTGGGATTTACCGAAGCCGAAAAGGCCAGCTGCCTCACCGTAGGGAAGAGCGAGCCCGGCGGATATACTCCCGATATCACGTCACGGCGAAGTCTGTCTACTATCTGCTGCGAGAGAGGAATTCCCGCCTCGAATTTCCAAGCCATTCGTTTATCACCGCCCTTTTTCTTGTACTACCTAAATAATACAATATGTGCGTTATCTTGTCAATAGTAAAATGAAAAAAAGTCTGCTTGCGAACAGACTTTTTTTCGACGTATTCCGTAGGTGCATTATTCCGCCGTAATTTCCACGGGTGTCGCGGCAGGGGAGGGCTCCACCTTGCCCGTTACAGACCATTTGCCCGCCGCGAGTGCGGCCACGGTCAGAATCAGTGCTGTACAAACACCAATAACTGCCGGAATATAAGAGATAATATCGTAAAATGAGAAGGAATAACCTTTAATAATATTGCTGATAAGGGCGAAGGCGACGTTAACAAAGCTTAAGAGGGTGGATATTCCGAAAAATATTCCCGGTATAAACCATACGTAATTAAGGTACTTACCGCGAAGCTGACCAACCGAATAGCATATTCCGATAATTGCCAGCATGAAATATCCCGAAGAAGAAAGCACACCCGAGAGAATAGATACCGCATAGTTGAGCAGCAGCTGCCCGGACGCCTCCTCAAAGTAATAGTAATCACTGCCTAACACCCTTAAGATATAGAAAAAATTAAAAAATGTCACAAGCAAGTGAATAAATGCTCTGAAGCTTAGGAAGACGGTAGGAATAGAGAATAGAAACTTATCTTTGTTTATCAGAAGCGTAATTATCATTCCCGCAACGGTTAACGTATCGAAGATTCCGACAAAAATATTTAATATCTCCGTGTTCGTTATGCTGATATTCTCCATACTGTAAATAACCAGCTGTACAACGTACGCGATAAAACGCAGAATGAGAGAAAGCCCGAACCCCGCTGCTGCGACGGTCGATAGAAACCTAGTGTTCTTTAGCATTTTCGCACCTCCCTTGTCATATATCACAATTATAGGGGATTTTTCAGCGTCAGTCAATATAATTTTTCACAATTTGTTTAAAATTTCGGAAAAAAATAAAAAAACCCCTTGACAAACCGAATTTATAAGAGTATAATTTATTGCAGTTAGCAGAGGCTAACCGCAAAAGTACGATTTTAGAGGAGAGTGCTATGAACCTTCTGTCTGCCAAAGAGGGCTGCGAATACATAATACAGAAGATAAATTCGGGCGATGAGGAGCTTAACTCCTTTCTCTTTTCTCTTGGATGCTATAGCGGTGAGCCTATCACGGTTATAAAGCATAGAAAAAGCGGTTCTGTGGTCTCTGTGAAGGACGGGAGATATAATTTTGACTCCGACCTTTGCGAGGCTATAATAGTCAGCGATACCGAAATAAAATAGTCCGCCGACCACGGATTATTTTTTTGAGGCACGGTTAGCCTCCGCTAACCGGTGTGAAAACGGGTAATCTAAATAACAAATAAATGGAGGAAAAAAATGAGAATTGCACTTGCGGGTAACCCCAACAGTGGAAAGACCACGATGTACAATGCCTTAACGGGCAGAAGTGAAAAGGTCGGAAACTGGGCGGGCGTTACCGTTGAGAGAAAGGAGCACCCGATAAAGAAGGCCTTTACCGGCTCGGACAGCGAGCTTGTAGCGGTAGACCTTCCCGGTGCTTACTCGATGTCACCCTTCACCTCGGAGGAGAGCATTACGAGCTCTTATGTCAGAGAGGAGCACCCCGATGCGATAATCAACATCGTGGATGCGACGAACTTGAGCAGGAGCCTTTTCTTCACGACTCAGCTTCTTGAGCTCGGTATTCCCGTCGTCGTAGCGCTTAATAAGACGGACGTGAATAAGAAGAAGGAGACGGTGATAAACGTGGAGGAGCTGTCGTCGCGACTTGGCTGTCCCGTTATTGAGACCGTATCCACCTCGGGAGAGGGGCTTGATAAGGTAGTTCAAACTGCCGCAGGCCTTATCGGCGTGAAGCAGAAGGCACCCTACACCGACGCCAACGTTGACCTTACCGATAAAATTTCGGTAGAGAAGTCCGACCGCGCAAGGTTTGCTTTTGTAAACGAGATTGTCTCGAAGGTCGAGACGCGTAAGGTGTTTACCAAGGACGTGAACGTTCAGGATAAGGTTGATGCCGTTCTTACGAACAAGTGGCTCGGCATTCCGATTTTCGCGCTTATAATGTTCCTTGTGTTCTGGATATCCCAGGTAGGTCCCGGCGTATGGATTGCAGAGGGCTACACCTTTGAACGCGATGACGTAATAACCGTTTCTGACGTAGAATTTTCGAAGACAGATGAGGGTGAGGATCCTATAATCGGCCTTTGGGAGTCGGAGGATTCCGAAACTCTTGAGTTTGCTGAAAACGGAACCTTCACTATGAAGACCGCCTCCGCTACCGTTATCGGAACTTATTCGTTTGAGGAAGAGGAGCTTACTCTTAACTCGGGCGCTTTGAACGGTGAATATGAGTACGATACCCGCGATGTCACTATTCCCGGCCTCGTAACCTTTATCGAGTGGCTCGGCGAGTGGATTGGCGGCGTTATGGAGGACGCTAATGCAAACGCTCTTCTTACGTCTATCATAGTCGACGGTATAATCGGCGGTGTCGGAGCAGTTCTCGGCTTCCTTCCGCTCGTTATGGTAATGTACTTCCTTATAGCTCTCCTTGAGGATTGCGGCTATATGGCACGTGCTACCGTCGTTCTCGACCCCATATTCAAGAAGGTCGGACTTTCCGGCAAGTCGGTAATCCCCTTCATAATCGGTACGGGATGTGCAATTCCCGGCGTTATGGCCTGTCGAACTATAAGGAACGAGAGGGAAAGACGCGCGACCGCTATGCTTACACCCTTTATGCCCTGCGGAGCGAAGCTTCCCGTTATAGCACTCTTCGCCGGTGCGTTTTTCGGTGACTCTCCTTGGATAGGCCCGCTTATGTATTTCGCAGGTATCGCGATAATACTCCTCGGCGCCTTCCTTGTCAATCAGATAACCTGCTATAAGAACAGACGCTCGTTCTTCGTTATCGAGCTCCCTGAATATAAGGCTCCGAGCCTTCTTCGTGCTTGCCAATCTATGCTTCAGCGCGGATGGGCATACATAGTTAAGGCGGGAACTATAATCCTCGTTTGTAACTTTGTCGTACATCTTATGCAGTCCTTCACCTGGGGCTTCGCTCCCGCAGAGGAGGCAAGCGAGAGTATACTCGCATCCATAGCAACTCCCTTTGCATATATCTTCGCACCTATCGTCGGTGTCGTTGCATGGCAGCTTGCCGCTGCGGCAATTACCGGATTTATTGCGAAGGAGAATGTCGTAGGAACGCTCGCAGTCTGCTTTGTAGGACTTGAGAATTTCATCGATACCGAGGCTCTTGAGATGATGGAGGGCGCAGGCGCTTCCGTCGCGGGCATACTCGCGATAACGAAGGTAGCGGCTCTTGCATACCTTATGTTTAACCTCTTCACACCTCCTTGCTTCGCCGCAATCGGTGCTATGAACTCCGAGATAAAGAGCAAGAAGTGGCTCTTCGGCGGTATCGGACTCCAGTTCGGTATGGGTTATTCCATAGGCTTCCTCGTTTATTTCTTCGGCACGCTCTTTACGGGTGCTAACTATGGCTCTGCTTGGATGCCTATCGTAGGTTGGCTCGTAGTTCTTGCATTTGCAGGTGTGCTGACTTACATAATCCTTCGTAATAAGAAAAAATTCCGCGAGGAGTATGAGCTGACGCAGGCCGCAGAGGCTGTAAACGTGTAAAGCTATGAGTCCTATAGAAATTATTGCAATAATAGCCATAGTTTTAATAGTGGGCGGAGCCACTGCCTACATAATAAAAGCGAAAAAAAGTGGCAAAAAGTGCATTGGCTGCCCTGATAGCGCATCGTGCACAAAGGGTGGATGCAGCGGTAACTGCCACTGCTGCTCCTCCTGTGATGAGCAAAATAACGATAAGTGATTTCCACTGCACGGAATCATACGTCTATACCTCCGACTGCGGAGCGCGCCTTACGCTCCGCAGTCTTTTTTCATTCCTGTGAATTCTTGCAAAAAAACGAGAAAATATTTTGCTCGGCTCTTGACAATGCAGTGGTACGGTGTTATAATACACTCATAAAACCGTTGACGCGGAGATAAAACCGAAATAAGACTACACAGAGAGCCCGCGATGCTGAGAGTTGGGTTGGCACTGTTCGGTAAATGGACCGCCGAGGGCGTAGGACAAAGGGAACTCCCGAGTATCCTGCGACGTGCGACACACGTCAGTGTCAGGAATATGTCAGTATTCCGAAAAGAGCGCGAAAGCGAAGCAAGGTGGCACCGCGGATAGTTATTCGTCCTTGACAGAGAGGTATAGTTCTGTCAAGGGCTTTTTTGTCGCTTGTATAAATTTAGCAATACCGCGTTATAGCCTTTTTTCGAAAGGAGTTTTTATGTTTATAATCACTATGCGATGGCGTCCCTTTATCTGAAACGGTATATGAAACCTAAAAAACAGAAAAGGAGCTATAAAGATGAAATTTAATAATGTTGATTTTGATACTTACTTTAAAAATTACCCGACCGCCGAGGGCTATTTCGGTAAATACGGCGGCTCGTATATTTCTCCCGAATTACAGCGCGCTATGGAGGAGATAACCTCGGCCTATTTCACTATCTGTAAATCCTCGAAATTCATTTCCGAGCTGCGTAAGATACGTAAGGAGTTTCAGGGCAGACCTACTCCGATATCCTATCTCGAGAGACTTTCCGCGAAGATAGGCACGGGAGTGCAGCTCTACGTAAAGCGCGAGGACCTAAACCATACGGGCGCCCATAAGCTCAACCATTGTATGGGAGAGGCCCTGCTCGCGAAATATATGGGCAAGAAAAAGGTCATCGCCGAAACCGGCGCAGGTCAGCACGGCGTAGCTTTAGCTACCGCCGCCGCTTATTTCGGACTTGAGTGCGATATATATATGGGCTCGGTCGACATAAAGAAGCAGGCACCAAACGTCGCGAGAATGAAGATACTCGGTGCCAGAGTCGTTGAGGTAACTCACGGACTCGCCACGCTGAAGGAAGCGGTAGATGCTGCCTTCGAGGCCTACTGCCGCGAGTATAAGGACGCTATATATTGCATAGGCTCGGTTGTAGGCCCGCATCCGTTTCCGATGATGGTGAGAGATTTTCAGAGTGTCGTCGGAATAGAGGCCAGGGAGCAGTTTCTCTCAATGACGGGTGAGCTTCCCGACGCTGTCGTGGCCTGCGTCGGCGGCGGCTCGAATGCTATGGGTATGTTCTCGGGCTTCTTAAACGACCCTGTGGATATCTACGGTGTCGAGCCTCTTGGCAGAGGTGCGAAGATGGGTGACCACGCCGCGAGTCTTCAATATGGCGAAGAGGGAGTTATGCATGGCTTCAACAGCATAATGCTGAAGGATGAAAACGGTGAGCCCGCACCCGTTTACTCGGTAGCGAGCGGCCTTGACTATCCCTCCTCCGGCCCCGAGCACGCCTTCCTTCGCGACCTCGGACGCGTAAAGTACGATGTCGTTGACGACGAAGAAACTGTTGATGCCTTCTTCACCCTCTCGCGCCTCGAGGGTATCATCCCTGCAATAGAGAGCTCGCACGCGGTTGCCTACGGTATGAAGCTTGCGAAAACTATGGGGAAGGGGTCCGTTCTTATCAATCTTTCTGGTAGGGGTGATAAGGATATGGACTATATAATCGAAAAGTACGGAATAAGATAATTTTGACGGGGTACGGATATGATTTTTGAAGAGAAAATATTGAATTTATACCGCGGTATGGCATATACGCGCTGTGACGATAGGGGAGTGGCGTATTACTTTTCCGCGAAGGATTTTGAGGGGCTCTCCTATGAGCGCTTCGATTTCACAGCGGCTGCAGGACACACTCTTCGCGGACGTCTGTACAGCTACCCGTCCCCCATTTCGGGGAGAATTGTAGTCTTTGACCACGGCTTCGGCGGCGGTCACCTCTCCTATATGAAGGAGATAGAGCTCCTCTGCCGACACGGCTATCTCGTCTTCGCCTACGACCACACCGGGTGTATGGAGTCCGGCGGTGAGTGTACGAACGGTATGGCACAGTCTCTCTCCGACCTTAATGATTGTATTACGGCGCTCCGTGCCGACGAGCGTTTTTCCCAATATGATATCTCCGTTATAGGACACAGCTGGGGCGGCTATTCCACCCTCAATATCTCCGCGCTGCACCCGGACCTGTCGCACGTTGTTGTCATTTCGGGCTTCGTTTCGGTAGAGGAGCTTGTGAAATCGTATTTCAGCGGTATTTTGCGCCCCTACAGACGCCCGATACTCGAGCTCGAGCGTAAGAGCAACCCGCATTTCTCGACATTTCACGCGGTAAACTCGCTTCGTGACACACAGGCGAAGGTTCTTCTTATTTACTCCGATAATGACAAAATGTGTAAGAGGGTTCATTACGATATCTTAAAGCAGGGCCTTGCGGGCAAGGAAAACGTAAGCTTTTTGCTCGTGAAGGGGAAGGGGCATAACCCGAACTACACCGAGGACGCCGTAAAATATCTTGCGAAATACGTGAAGGCTATGATTCGGGGTATGAGAGAGGGAAGCCTAAAAACCCCCGAGGAAAGGGCGGCCTTCGTCTCCTCCTTCGACTGGGACAGAATGACCGCGCAGGACGGTGCGGTGTGGCAGGAAATCTTCGCCTGTCTTGACAACTGAAATAGGCAATACAAGAAGGGTCTGTCATATTAAGAATTTAAAATAATCAAAGCAAAAAACGGAGAACAGAACGAAAAACAGTAAAAAAGGAGAAAACCGCAGCTTTCAACCTTAATTATTCTTTATACAAGATAAAGCCAAGGGCATAGGTACTTATTTCGACTACCTACGCCCTTTTTCGTTCGGCTATGCCTAAATGTGATATCCCAACCCCTATTTAACAAAAGATTAACAATACCTAAATCTTTCAAAAACACGTCACGAGTAAGGTATATTTGTAAAACGAAAGGTCTCGGAGGCCGGAAATGAAAAAGACGTACAAAGTAATACAAGGAAATAAAACGGTAGAGCGCGAGTACAGCTATATTCCCGTCCGTTACATAATTGCTATTATGATAAGCGTGCTTGAAATCGTCGCTATAATAGGAATACTAGCCGCCCTTTGCTACTACGTTCCGTATTTCTATATCGCGGCCTTTATCACCGAGGTCTTCTGCGTAGTTAAGATAGTTTCATCCGACGACAATCCGGACTATAAGGTTCCGTGGCTGCTCTTCGTCCTGATATTGCCGATAGCGGGCTTTATGCTCTATTTTCTCTTTTATTCCCGCAAGCTGCAGAAGAAATACATAAGGCGGCTTGCAGAGCTCTCCAAATACGGCTATGAGTATGATGACAGTGGGGAGCTTGAAACTCTCGCCTCCGACTCGCCCATAGCTGCGTCGCAGGCCAGAATGCTTTGCGAGATATCGGGCTCACGTCTTTTTGAGGCGGGGGATATACGGTACTTTCCCCTCGGTGAGGATATGTGGGGCAGTATGCTCGCAGACCTCGAGGGCGCGAAGAGCTTCATATTTATGGAGTATTTCATAATAGAGGAAGGAAAATTCTGGAATTCCATTTTAGAAATATTGAAGAGAAAGGTGAGTGAGGGGGTCGAGGTGCGCGTCTGCTATGATGACATAGGTTGTATGACGACACTCCCCGGAAATTACGCGAAAACTCTGCGTTCATACGGTATTGAGGCCACGCCGTTCTCCCGCCTTCGCGGAGGAGCGGACAGCGAGTTTAATAACCGTAATCACAGAAAAATACTCGTCATAGACGGCAGGGTTGGATACACGGGCGGCATTAATATAGCCGATGAATATGTAAATGAGGTCGTCCGCTTCGGTCATTGGAAGGATACGGCAATACGGCTTGAGGGCGTGGCAGTTTGGGAGCTTACCAGAATGTTTCTCTCCGACTTCGGTATAAATGTAAAGGAGCTTCCCAATATGCCGAAGGATACCTTCCCGACCGCCGACACGCAGGAGGGCGGCGGATACGTTATCCCCTTTGGCGACGGCCCAAATCCTCTGTTTGGGCGCAGGGTAGGCAAAAGTGTTATTCAGAATATGCTGAACTCTGCGACACGCTACGTGTATATAACAACGCCGTACCTTATAATAGACAATGCTCTGGCCGAGAGTATCGAGAATACCGCGCTCCGCGGAGTCGACGTGCGCATTATAGTGCCGCATATACCCGATAAGAAGCTCGTCTTTGGGATGACCCGCAGCTTTTACCCGAGGCTTATGAAGGCGGGTGTAAAAATATACGAATACGAGCCGGGCTTCATCCACGCGAAGAGCTACGTCGCCGACGGGGAGCTCGCTATGATAGGCACGATAAATCTCGATTACAGAAGCCTTGTCCACCATTTTGAAAACGGAGTGTGGATGTATAAATGCGGCGTCATAGATGAGATTACTGCGGATATTGAGGATACTATGGAGAAAAGCATTAGGGTGACGGGCGATATGGTGAAGACGGGACTTTTAAGACGCGCCGTTCGCTCTCTTGTAAAAATATTTGCTCCAATGCTGTGATTTTTCGGATTTATAACAATTCTTAAACAAAAAATGAGCAAAACGGAAAAATAAATAATTTAAAATAGCTACAACACAGAAAAGAAAGTCGAAATTTATGGAAAACAAAACCTTTATTTATCAGTATTCTGCGACAAGAAAGCGCGAAGTGGAAGCGATAAGAAATAAATATTGCGAAAAGGAAGAAAACAAGCTGGATATTCTCAAAAGGCTTGACGGAAAGGTTGAGACGGCAGGGCAGATTGAGAGTCTTATTCTTGGGATTGTCGGCATACTCATATTCGGAGTCGGTATGTGCTTCGGACTCGGCGTTCTCGGAGACGCTCGCTGGTTATCTGTCGTGCTCGGTATACTTGGGGCAGCCCTTATGCTTCCCGCATATCCCGTATATAAGCACTTAAGAGAGAAAACAATGAAGAAGCTTGTTCCCGAGATTTTGCGCATTTCGGATGAGATAATTAAGAATGAAAAGTAATTTTTAAGATTAACAAAACGGAAACGTTTTGAAAAAAAAGATTAAACAAAAGCAGCTTATAATTAAGCTACAATAAGAAAACGGGGGAATGAAGAATGAATAAGAACGATAAAGCTTTTATTGCGGAAAAGATACGCTCTCAGTATCTTGAGCGTGAGGTGACCGAGCTCGATGAGCTTAAAAGGCTTGATAAAGAGGTTCGCCGCCCCGCCGGCATATTTGCATATATTTTCGGCTCGGTCGGCGCGCTGGTGCTTGGTGCGGGTATGTGTCTTGCTATGGGCGTTATAGGCGATGCCGTACTGCCCGGTATAGTTATCGGCTGCGCCGGAATAGCGATGGTCAGCCTTACCTACACACTCTACAGTAAGCTGCTCAAGAGCCGTCGCGCAAGATATGCACCGGAAATACTTGCTTTAAGCGAAGAAATAGTAAATAAACAATAATATAGTAAACAAACAATAGTATTAAAAGGAGAAAAGAACAATGGGAGTTAAGAATTTTTTCAAGAAGGCATTTTCCGATATGAAGGAGGATGCAAAGGCACAGCACGAGGTAGATAAGGCAAACCTCGCAGCAGTGAAGGCAGAGTCCAAGGCAACCTGGGAGGAGGCAAAAATGTCGCCCTCACAGCGCCGCGAGATGATGAACCGTGAGCGTGAGGAGCAGATAGCCGAGGCTAACGAGAGACGCGCCGCAGCAGAGGAGCGTATCGAGAACGCGAAGGGCGAGTAATTTTCGAGTCTGTTTTATTTGGCTGCAACCGAAATAAAAATGAGAGGTGCTTTTTTGGTACCTCTCATTTGCTTTATTAACAAAATCTTTTTCGCGTAAACAAAATTTTAACATTTGCGTGCTACAATGGAAGAAAAGAAGCATTTAAAATAAAATTTTACGAAAAGAGGCTCACAATGTTTAAGATTTTAGTTGTTGAAGACGACAGGGAACAAAACCGCAGCGTATGCTCCTTCTTAAATCAGAGCGGCTACGAGGCCGTGGGGTGCCTTGGGGCGGAGGAGGCATACGACGAGATGTATAAGACTACCTTCGACCTTATAGTTTCGGATATTATGATGCCGGGTGTCGACGGCTTTGAGTTTGCGAAGACCGTGCGCAGCCTTAACAGCGATATTCCGATTTTGTTTATGACCGCCCGCGACGATTTCGCATCAAAGCAGCGGGGCTACAGAATAGGAATAGACGACTATATGACGAAGCCGATAGACCTCGATGAGCTTTTTTTGCGTATTGGAGCGCTTCTTCGCCGCTCGAAGATAGCCTCGAGCCGCCGTCTGGAGGTGGGAAGCTTCGTTATGGATGCTGACGAGCGCTCCGCTACGCTCGACGGTGAGGAAATATCACTTACCGCGAGGGAGTTTGACCTTCTTTATAAGCTCCTCTCGTATCCAAAACGCGCTTTTACCCGTACCCAGCTTATGGATGAGTTTTGGGACGTCGATACCGATTCGGGCACCCGTACCGTCGACGTTTATATGACGAAGCTCCGCGCGAAGCTAGCCGCCTGCGACGCCTTTGAGATACAGACCGTCCACGGCCTCGGCTATAAGGCGGTGATAAAATGAAAAGGGACAGAGGACTCGGCGGGCTTATCAGCACAGTGAGTAATTTCTTCGTTTTCTTCGTGATAGTCGCATTCGTTATAACCTGCTGTCTTATGCTCTTTGTATCAACTCTGCAAACTACGCTCGGAGTGGAATTTACCTCGGATGAGATATCGAGGGCGGCGAAGGTTACTTTGACAAACGTCGTTATTATAAGCCTTATTTTTGCCGCAATAGACGCCCTGCGACGCAAATATACTGTTGCCCGCCCGGTAGAGAAGATAACCGAGGCGGCAGCTAAAATGATAGAGGGAGATTTTTCAGTACGCATAAAGCCCGTAACGAGGTTTGCGTCCGATAATACCTTTAACGACGTTATAGACTGTATAAATAAAATGGCCGAGGAGCTCTCCGGTGTCGAAACGCTGCGCTCGGATTTTATAGCGAGCGTTTCCCATGAGATGAAGACGCCCCTTGCCGTAATACGTAATTATGCTACACTCCTTGGCAGCTCCGACCTTTCCGACGATTTGCGTATAGAGTACGCGAGGGTTATAACCGATGCCTCTCGACGTCTTGCCGATATGATAACGAATATCTTGAAGCTCAATAGGCTTGAAAATCAGCAGATTTACCCGAAGAGCGAGGTGTATGACCTCGGTGAACAGCTCTGCGAATGCCTTTTGCAGTACGAGGACTTGTGGGAGAAGCGCGGCATACTCATAGATACCGACATTGAGGAGAACGTCGCCGTGTCGGCTGACTCGGAGCTTTTGTCGCTTGTGTGGAACAATCTTATCTCCAATGCATTTAAATTCACCGAGAGCGGCGGAACTGTTACCCTCTCGCTTCATACCGAGGGAGAATACGCCGTCGTTATGGTAAAGGATACAGGGTGCGGAATGTCACCTGAGGTCGGAGCTCATATCTTTGAGAAATTCTATCAGGGCGATACCTCTCACGCTACAGAGGGAAACGGTCTCGGCCTTGCTCTGGTGCGCCGCGTAGTGGATATTATGCAGGGAGAGATAGGAGTTGAGAGCGTGCTTGGGGTCGGAACGTCCTTTACTGTCAAAATAAAGAGGTGCTTTGATGAATATGAATAGGATATGGCGTTCTATTTTGCTTCCTCATATCGCTGTAATGATAGCGCTTGTTCCGATATCGGCCGCAGTGCTTATCTTCTCTATGACGTCACTTGGCAGCGAACACCCGGTATCGTACGTCGCGTACGTTCTCTCTGCGTATACCCTTACGGTTTGGTGTATCAGAATTCCGGATATTGTAAAGGGTGTCAAGAGCTTTAAGGAAGAGAATAAATACGTCAGATTCTGGCTTTCAAACGAGCGCCTTCGTGTCGTAACTTCTCTTTGCGCATCGGTAGCTTTCAATACTGCCTATGCCATCCTCCTTCTCATTTTAGGTATCTATCACTCCTCATTTTGGTTTTCGTCGATATCGGCCTACTATGTGCTGCTCGTGCTTATGCGCCTCTTCCTCGTGCACTATGCAGTGCGGAAGAGCGCGGGTGAGGATATGCGTGCAGAGCTCGTCAGATACCGTATTTGCGGGATGGTCTTTCTTTTGATGAATATCGCGCTTTCCGTTATTCTGTTTTTTATGGTATATTTCGACAGGAGCTTCCATCATCACGAGATAACGACCATTGCCCTCGCAGCGTATACCTTCACCACTCTCGTGTTTGCTATTATGAATACAATAAAATACCGTAAATACAAAAGCCCGGTTTACTCCGCATCAAAGGCGATATCTCTCGCCGGTGCCTGCGTATCTATGCTCACCCTTGAATCAACGATGATGACTACCTTCGGCGACGGTACCGCCGATGCCGAAACGAGAAAAATAATGCTCGGAGTGTCGGGCGCCGTCGTATCGGCGGTTATAGTCGCTATGGCAGTTTATATGATAGCCGTGAGCACTAAAAAACTTAAGCTTATAGGAAATGAGAAAGAAGTCAATGCAGAATAAAAATGAAAACAGGGAAAATAACAGCTTCAATTATACCTACTCGGCAAGTGAGCAGGCGGAGCTTAAGAGAATACGTGCAAAATATGAGCGAAAAGGCAGTGAAGAGGTCAATAAAATGGAGCGTCTGCGCCATCTGGACCGCAGTGTCACCGAAAAGGCAGAGATTGTCTCGCTTGTCTTCGGTATCGTAGGTGCTCTTATTCTCGGCTTTGGAATGAGTCTTATTATGACAGAGCTTCACGCCTATCTCGGCTTGGGAGCTATTGCAGCGATGGTTCTCGGTATCATTATGGGAGTGCTCGGCGGTGTAGTTGCCGCACTCGCATACCCGACGTATGCGTTTGTAATAAAGCGTGAGAGAGCCCGTGTTGCACCCGAAATACTAAAGCTCACCGAGGAGCTGCTAAAATAAAGAGGGTAGCGCGAGTTTCATCTTTATTTTGGGTCATTTTCTGTTGCGCCTAAATGAGTAGGTCACATATTACGTTGAATTCATATTTCCGTCTGTGTTTACACTGCCTGTAATCCTCGTGTTTTCGAGGCATTCACTAAATCCGAGGCGTTTCTCCGACGGAATATAAACGCATTCAAAATAACCTAAAAATGTGCATAACACAAAGAAAAGCACCGATAGCACTCCAAAGAGGGATGTTATCGGTGCTCTGTTGGTTAAAGACTGTAGAGCATAATGCCCGAGTCTTTAGCCAATTTGCGTAATTACAAGGTGTGCCGATACAGGACGTGTACCGCCTGCAAGAGGAGTAACGGTAAGCGCCGCCGCATTTCCTGCAGGGTTGCGGACTGTAAGCACCGAGTTAACTGCCGTCGTAGTAATGATTGCCATTCCTACGATTTGAGATGTCCCGGTTGCACGGCCGACAACGGTGTATGCCAGGTCCTGACCGTTCAGTGTCAGAATAAGCTGTCCTGCCTCGGTAACGCTGACCTGGAATAATACCTGATAGGTTCCTATAGGTGCGAGATTAAACGAGGAGGGACCGAGACGCCCAATATTCGTATTAGCTATCGGGCCGTTCTGCGGGAAGCTTACGTCAGTACCCGGTGCGACAGTTGCCGAATTGTCGGAAGGCATTAATGCATAGAAATCTGCATAGCTTAATACTCCTCCGGGAATACCTTGAGGTCCGACAGGCCCGGTCTCACCGACAGGCCCTTGAGGACCCTGCGGACCGACAGGTCCGGCAGGACCAACAGCACCCGTAGCACCTACGGGACCCTGTGGCCCGGTAGGACCAACGTCACCGGCGGGCCCTTGAGGACCCTGCGGACCGACAGGTCCGGCAGGACCAACAGCACCCGTAGCACCTACGGGACCCTGTGGCCCGGTAGGACCAACGTCACCGACAGGCCCTTGAGGCCCCTGCGGACCGACAGGTCCGGCAGGACCGACGGCACCCGTGGCACCCACGGGACCCTGCGG
>JAFTKH010000004.1 GCA_017453365.1 Clostridia bacterium | reverse complement strand
TGGAGTGAACCCAAGGCGATGGACACGAAATAAAAAAACATTTCGTAGAATAGCTTTGATTTGCTCTTAAAAGCTCGTTGTTTCTTGAAACTGACATCGTTTCTCATACGGTGTCAGTTTTGTTTTTAGCTGAATCCGTTCATAATTGTAGAAATGAATGTATTCACCAAGGAGGAGGCGAGCCTCCTCCTTAGTCGCCGGTGTGTACCGATGAAGCCACTCGGATTTGAGTGTGCTGAAGAAATTTTCAGCACAAGCGTTGTCAAGTGGCGTTCCCGGACTTGACATTGATGGCGTTATGTGGTAAGATTTTGTTAGCTTAAAATACCCCTCTGAAGTGTATTGAAAGCCTTGGTCACTGTGGAGCTGCAACTCTGCAGTGACCTCTCTTTTTGCAGCCTTAACTGTTTCAAAGACAAGATTGTTATTGTTTTCTGTTCCTACTTTGTATGCAACTACAAAATTGTCGTATAAATCCTTGATTACAGACAGATAAACAAATCCCTCTTTCGTTGGTATGTATGAAATGTCCGTACACCATTTTAGGTTCGGACGCTCGGCATTAAAGTTTCTCTCAAACAAATTGGTGTATTTATGTATGCTCTCGCAGTTCTGTACCCACTTGCGTTTTCTGCGAGATTTAGAGAGCAAATTGTACTTATTCATTACGCGGAGTACTGCTTTATGGTTCATTACGAGCCCAAATTCACGTAATAACCATATCTGAACACGTCGGTATCCGTATGTCTGACGCGTTTTCTTTTGGCAATCTCGTATTAGTTCGCCAATCTGCTTGTCCGGATCTTCTTTGTCTGCTTTTTTCGTCCAAGCATAATAACCGCTACGGGATACTCCAAAGAAGATACACATATCTCGCACGTTGTATTTATCTTTGAAACGGTGAATTACTCTATATTTTACGCCGGCTCTCACTTCCTTTCCAACTCTCGAAGAAAATTTCGCAGTAGCTCATTTTCCATTTCAAGACGCTTAACTTTTTGCTCTAACTCTTCCGGTTTGTTTGTTGGGCGTCCGCGTTTCAATGGTGCAATTTTACGCCTGTTTACCTCCGGTCTGCTTCCACACCATGATTTAGCTGAATATGTACTAATCTTAAATCTGCGTGCTATGCTTTCATAACTTTCTCCATTTTGATGAGCCTCTATTACCAATGCCTTGAAATTCTCGGGATATGCTGTTCTTCCTTTCTTGTTTCCCATACAAAAAACCTCCTGCAGTAGATATTTCTATTCTACTACAAGAGGTTTTTTATTTCAATGTCCGTTTTTACGGGTTCAGTTCAGACTTGCTCGGTCGTTTTTATCTTTATATCTTTATCAGCTCTGCGTTGTTTTCTTCCGCCATCAGCTTATCGTACTGCTCGTAGATGTCGTCGAAGTCGAAGATTTTCAGCTTCTCGTGGACTTCTTTCCTGTGCCACTGCTTCCAGTTGTAGGACGGGAAGAGAGGGAAGTTGAGGGGGAATCCCTTGCAGAAATGCTTCCATACGGTATCGGGCTTGATGCT
Organism: Clostridia bacterium; assembly: GCA_017453365.1. Lineage (GTDB taxonomy): Bacteria > Bacillota > Clostridia > Oscillospirales > CAG-272 > UBA1740. The sequence continues at coordinate 59,512 of JAFTKH010000004.1, read as the reverse complement.
CCTCTGCTCGTTGAAGCGGTAGGGAAGGACTAGCTTCTTTGTAGTCGACTTATGTATTGCCGACTGGTCGGGCATAAGCATCCGTTTGTCGTTGACCATATTGCGCGCCTTGGCGAAAAGGCCGGTTTCGCGTATCTTCGGCATGTTTAGCAGGAGCACACCCGAGTTGCAATACTGACCGCGGAACCAATGTCTGCCGACGATATCGAGCGTAGCGGCAAACTCGTAGTCTGAAATATCAATATTAAAATGCTCCCTCGCATCACCGCAGCACATAATGTCGGCATCAAGGTAAATTATCTTGTCCGGTACGTCAAGGAGGTCGAGGAAGAGCCTTATGCTCGCATAGGGCGTGTAGTAGTTCTCGTTGTTTTTGCCGCAGTCGAAATACTGCTTCTGATACTCGGTAACGTCAATTATGCGAACGGTGCTCTCGGGATTAACCTCGCGGATAACGCGCTCCATAAGAGTGCGCTGCTCCTCACTGAATGAGAGGAAGAGTGGGTCGCGGTCAGAGAGGTCCATAGAGAGAAGAATAATATCGAGGGGGTCCTTCGTGTGTTTTATTACAGAGAGAACGGAAAGAAAAATTCCGCCGAAAATCTTCCTGTTGCCTGAATAACAAATAGGAATTCTCATAATAAACCCTTTCTTTAAATTTAGTTGCCGTTCCCGTCGGGAGAGAGAAGCTCGCGCTTCGCGCGCCTTTGATAAGCTATTTCGATAAATACGTAGAAGCCGAGGGAAATAAGCATAGCAAGATAATAGGTGAGAACACGCCAGATAAGCATGCCACCCGTTGCAATAGTATCAATGCTGCTCCCGCCAACTGCGTATGCCGCGACGATGGACGCGAATACGGAGCGGAAGGCAAACTCGATACCGCCACTCGAGCCGGGTGTTGGCAGAAATACGACCATAGTAATGGCGAACGACGTGCCCGAGATGATATAAAACAGCTCCGATGCGGGTACGTCTACGTACAGGGCGTGTAGAATAAAGAAGGTTACGCAGTAATAGGCACCCATAGCAAGCGTCTTTGTAAGCAGGGAGAGAAAAAATGCTCCCTTTTTCTTTATCAGTGCACGAAAGGCGCTCTGTACGTTGTCAAAATATTCGTTGATGTCATCCACGCGCGGAGCTACAAGCCTTCTAGTCAGCCGCCATACGGCAAGGCGCGATACGAGCGCGGAAACAAGCCTTCTTGCGGTTTTGTTAAGCGCGATAAGAAGAGTGAATGCGAGAACGATGAAATTCATCGAAAATCCGATTATGGCTATCGCCGTCATAGCGCCGTCTGTCACGAAGCGGCGAAAATATACAAGAGAGCAGGCAGCGAAGGCGTTCGTTACGAGCATAAATACGAAGAAATTCATAAGAAGTAGGGACGTCGACGAGGCGATAGTTACCCGCTCACGCTTGAAGGCGTAGACCTGAAATGGCTGACCGCCCGTTGCAAAGGGGGTAATTCCGTTAAAAAAATGCTCGGTCATAGCTATGGAATAGGTTTTGAAAAATCCGATTTTCTCACCGTTCGCCCTTGTAAGAATACAGAGCGAGAGAGGGTAAAGAGCGAGATAAACCAGAAGGGCTCCGACAGCCGCAAGAATATAGCGGAAGTCTGCCGTCATTATAGTGTTCATAACCTCGCCGATATCTCCTAGAGAGAGCACTACCGCAACAACGAATATAGTGACTGCTGCGAAAAGAATATACGTGCCTATTTTGCGGCGGTTACTTTTCTTATCCATTAGACACTCCCCTTTCTTCGTTTGTTAAAGTAATGTTAAATATATTGTAGCACCAAACTATAAATAAAGCAAGAGCTTTTAACGAAAATTCACAATAATAGAAAATGACTGCCTGAATTTGGCAGCCATTCTATTATGCTTCTTTAGCAATATAATCGCTCACGTATTTTCTTGCGAAGTCTAGGAAGCGCCTCCACTCCTCGGGGTCGAGAAGGCTCTCGCCCGCCTTCGTTTTTGCGAGCTTGTCGGGCGTTTTGTTCTGGTAGGGGTGGTTGCCGAGCACGAGGTCGACTTTCTCGTCTGCGAACCTGTCAAGACCCGCGAAAAACTTCTCGCGGCACTCGAGCGAGAGTCCTCTCTTCTCGAGAAAGGCGCGTGACATACTCCCGGGTCCGATACCGCCGTGCATAGCGGCAGTGAAGAAGCCGCCGTCCGACGGGGAAGTGATGAAGAAGGCAAGCGTGCCCGCAGTATGTCCGGGAGCTGCCTCACATCTTACCGTAGTGCTGCCGAAGGTGAGGACGTCACCCGGGTCTATCAGCACGTCGCAGTCGAAGGTGGGGAGTCTATCGAAGCCGAGCTCCTCAGCCCACGACAGGTCGAGCGTACCGTTCACTATCTCGTTGTCGGTGCGGCTGATGTAGGTCTTCGCACCCGTGAGTGCTTTAAGTCGCTCGGTACAGCCGAAGTGGTCGTAGTGTCCGTGAGAGTGTATGAGCGCCACGACGCGGCTGATGTCGAGCCCGACGCTCGCCATGCTGTCGAGTATCTGCTCATACATATAAGGGTAACCCGTGTCAATTAAAACTATACCCTCCTCCGTGTCTATCGCGTGGACGGAAACGTCGCTTGAACCGACGAAGTAGACGTTGCCGTGCATTCTGAAGGCTTCTATATCCGATTTTGCACTTTTCATTTCTTCTCTCCTATAAGCTCCTTGAATTTTTTCATTCCGTCTGTTTCGAGTCCCCCCGAGCGCCAGACGAGGCTGATATCGGTGAATAACGGCGGCTCTACAGAAACGGCAACTATGCCCTCTCGGCTCTTCGCTATACTGCGGAAGAGAAAGCCGGAAGCTACGTTTGCAGATATAAGCTTGAGCTGTGCAGAAAGCTGGGTCGAGGTGTGCATAACCCGCGCGGTGAGACCTCGCTCGGCGAATAGCTTCATCACGCGCTCGGTTATGAAGTAACCCTCGCCGAAGAGCGCGAGCGGCTCGTCCGCAAGCTCCTCGGGCGTCACAGAGTGCCTTGTCGACAGAGGATTTTTATCGCTTACGGCGAGCACCGTCTCCTCACAACCGACGGGGAGTGACGAGTACCCCTCTGGTAAGGGCTCGCTGTGTGAGATGAATGCCATGTCGAGGCTGCCTGATTCAAGTCCCGAAATCAGCTCCTCGCGCCCGCCCTCGCCGAAGCTCACCGAGAGCTCGGGATATCTTGCGCGAAGCTCGCCGAGTATTCTGTCGAGCAGCATATTGCCTATCATAGGCGGTATTCCGACCCGTACAGAGAGGCGTCCGCGCCCCATTTCGGTCATAGCGGCGCTGAGTGATGCCGCAGCTGAGAGCAGAGTCGACGCACGGAGATAGAGCTCTTTTCCGCCTTCTGTCAGAGAGAAGCCCGTCCGCTCTCTTGAAATAAGCGGAAGACCGAACTCTCCCTCGAGGGCTTTTATTGCCTGCGAAACGCTCGGCTGCGATACCGAGAGCTCCTCTGCCGCGCGGGAGATGTTCCCGTGCTTCGCGGCGGTTACGAAATATTTCAGACCCGAGAGAGTCATATTTTGCCCTCCGCTCTCGCTACGAGCCTTCGTACCACCTCGTCACCGACTTCGTCGGTGTGTGCCGTGCCGCCGAGGTCAGGAGTGAGCGTCTTGCCCTCGGTGAGTATCTCCTCGATAATCTCGATAAGCCTCGCCCCCCACTTCTCCTGCCCGAAGAAATCGAGCATCTGCGATGCGCTCCATACCGTGGCGAGCGGGTTTGCGACTTTTCTTCCCGCTATATCGGGAGCTGAGCCGTGTATAGGCTCGAACATAGATGGGAATTTTCGCTCGGGGTTGAGATTAGCCCCTGCGGCGAGCCCCATTCCGCCCGATATTGCCGCACCGAGGTCGGTGAGTATGTCACCGAAGAGGTTTGACGTTACTACTATCTCGAATCTTTTCGGGTCCTTTATCATAAACATAGCCGCCGCGTCGACCAGGTAGGAGTAGGTCTTCACGTCGGGGTATTCCGCCCCAACCTCGGTGAAGATTTTATCCCAGAATACCATAGAATAGTTCAGCGCGTTTCCCTTGCTGATGCTCGTGAGGCTCTTACCCTCCCTGCGAGCGAGCTCGAAGGCATAGCGTATTATTCTCTCGCACCCGTGGCGTGAGAAGACCCCGTTCTGTATCGCGACCTCTCTATCCGTGCCGGGGTAGAGGAGAGCTCCGCTTCCTGCGTATTCTCCCTCGCTGTTCTCGCGTATGAAGGTCATATTGATATCCTCGCGCCTGATACCCGAAAGAGGCGTCGGAGCGCCCTCGAGAAGCCTAACGGGGCGAAGGTTCACGTACTGGTCGAATTTCTTTCTAATGATAAGGAGTAAATCCCATAGCGAGATGTGGTCGGGTACACCGGGCGCGCCGACAGCTCCGAGAAATATCGCGTCAAATCCGGAGAGGGTCTCGATACCGTCCTCCGCCATCATTCGTCCGTGCTGGAGGTAATATTCGCACCCCCACGGGAAATAAGTAAACTCGAAGTCGAATCCGCCGTCGAGCTTCGCTACGCACGAGAGCACCTTGACACCCTCGGTTATAACCTCGGGTCCGATACCGTCACCTGCTATCACCGCAATTTTGTATTTTTCCATTTTCTCTCTCCGAATTGTTTTTGTTTCATTATAACACAGCGGAAGATATAAGTAAACTAAATTTTTTATATTATGATATAAGAAAATATTATAACACCTGGTAATAAAAAGGAGCTGACCCGGGGTGCGAAACCAAGTCAGCTCAGGAGTGTTAGGTTTTTTTTACAGCGTAACGCCGTCCTTGAATATTGCTATCTCGCGGCAGCCGTTTTCCTCTGCTCTTGTCCGTTTGCCCGAGGCTATTTCGATAACGAGCTCGTAGAGTCTCGCTGCTACGCTCTCGGGGGTGTCCTCGCCCTCTGCTACTGTGCCTGCGCTGAAATCTATCCACGAGCTCTTTCGCGTCGCGAGCTCGGTGTTGGTCGCGAGCTTCATCGTGGGCGCGGGAGCGCCGAAAGGGGTGCCCCTGCCCGTCGTGAAGAGCACGAGATGTGCGCCTGCGGCGGTGAGAGCCGTCGCGGAGACGAGGTCGTTTCCGGGGCCTGCGAGTAGGTTGAGACCGCGCTCGGTGATTCTCTCGCCGTAGCCTATGACGTCGGAGACGGGGGCAGAGCCACCCTTCTGCACGCAGCCGCAGGATTTATCCTCGAGGGTCGTGATACCGCCCTTTTTGTTTCCGGGGCTTGGATTTTCATACACGTTCTCGCCGTGGGACAGGAAATATGACTTGAAGGAATTTATCATTTTAACCGTCTTCTCGAACACCTCTTCGTTCTTCGCACGGTTCATAAGCAGAGTTTCAGCTCCGAACATCTCGGGCACTTCGGTCAGCACGGTAGTGCCGCCCATAGAGATGAGCAGGTCGGAGAAGCAGCCGACGGTGGGGTTTGCGGTAATGCCCGAGAGACCGTCCGAGCCGCCGCACTTCATACCGACGATAAGCTCTGATGAGGGAATAGGCTCTCTTTCGTATCTCTTCGCACGCTCGGCGAGGGAGGAAAGAAGCTCCTTACCCTCCGCTATCTCGTCCTCGGAGCTCTGGCAGGAGAGGAATTTTATCCGCTCCCCGTCGAAGTCGCCGAGCGCCTCGCGGAATTGCTCCTCTGTGAGATTCTCACAGCCGAGAGTTACTATGAGCACCGCCGCCGCGTTCGGGTGGTGGGCTAAAGAGGCTAAAAGCCTCTTCGTCGTTTCGTGGTCGCCGCCCGTCTGCGAGCAGCCGTAGGGGTGCGTGTATGCCCAAACGCCCTCGAGCGAGCCCGAGACGAGCGCCTCCCCCTCCTTCGCAAGACGCTTCGCCACGTCGTTGACGCAGCCGACGGTGGGGATAATCCATATCTCGTTTCTGATACCTACGCGCCCTCCCTCGCGCCTGTAGCCGAGGAAGGTCGTGGGCTCTCTTTTTGGGAGCTCGGTTGTGCTCGGCTCGTAGGTGTAGGAGAGCTCACCCGAGAGACCTGTCGCCATATTGTGGGTATGCACCCACGCGCCGCGCGGGATATCCTTTGTGGCGTGGCCTATGGGCAGACCGTATTTGATGACATCTTGGCCAAGACCTATTTCGGTTATGGCGATTTTGTGACCCATAGGAACATCGGTGTCAAGCGTTGCACCGAAGAAGCTTTCGCCGGCTTTAAGCTCGCGGAGTGCTACTGCCACGTTATCTGCCTTGTTTATTTTTATAGCGTCCTTCATATTAGAAATTCCTTATTGCCGAAGCCATAGCAGATACAGCTCCCGCCTTTTTTATTCTGTCGAGGTATTTTGTAACAAGCTCGACGAAGCCGGGTATCAGAGATAGGTCGCGACCCCACATAGCTGTGTTTTTAGCTGCGGCGAGCGCGAGCTCTTCGGGCTTCATCGCGCGGTTTTCGTAGAAAAATTCAAGTACCCACCTGTCATCGCGGCATACGTACTCATCTCCCGCAGGACGGCGGCAGTGCAAACCGTCGTGGGAAAGCTCTGATACCTCGGAGTTATAGAAGGCCAAAAGAGCAGCAAATCCGAAGGTAAGACACTCGGGAAGCTTTCCGTATTTTTCTGTGTACTCTACGAGGGAGGGCATATTTCTTGCGCGCCACTTCGATACCGAGTTCAAAGATATATCAAGCAGGGCATGGTCGATGAAGGGGTTGGAAAAACGGTCGCGCACCGCTTCGGCAAACTCTCGCGAGCCCTCACACTCCTTCGGCAGTATAGGAAGAATTTCTTCCTTCAGCATTTTATCCATAAAGCCTGCGACAGACGGATTTTTCATACATCTTCTTACGATGTCGAAGCCGCCGAGATACGCCGCGAGGACCGTACCCGTGTGAGCTCCGTTAAGAATTCTGACCTTTCTCTTTTTGTATGGCGTCACGTCGGGAACGACTGTAACGGCGTCTATACCGGCACGGGAGAAGGGGAGCTTCTCGCGAAGCGCGTCGTCACCCTCGATAACCCATACGCCAAAGACCTCGCCGACGTCGGTGAGCGCGTCGGTGTAGCCGCATTCGTCCTCGATTTTCTTAAGCTGCTCGGCATCACGAACGCGTCCCGGCACTATCCTGTCGACAAGGGTGGTGGCGAAGGTGCATTTTTCATTTACGTATTTAGCAAAATCCTCGTCAAGTCCCCAAAGCTCGATATATTTGTTGACGCAGCGACGAAGCTCATCGCCGTTGTTGTCTATAAGCTCGCAGGAGAGAATGACTACTCCCGAACCGCCTGCATTGTAGCGTGCGAGAAGCACCTGTGTCAGCTTCGCAGGGAAGGAGGCAGGGGGTGTGTCCTCGAGAGAACAGGCTGGGTCGTAGACTATACCTGCCTCGGTCGTGTTCGATACTATGTATTCGAGGTCGTGCGACGCCGCGATTTTCAGTATCTCGTCATAGTCACCGAGCTCGTAGGGGTTAAGGCATTTTGCAACCGACGAGATGACCCGTCTTTTATCTACAGTCGCGCCGCTCTCGCTTCCGCGGAGATATAGGGTATAAAGGCCTTCCTGTTCGTTTATCAGGGACGTGAGGCCTGTAGCTATGGGCTGCACGAGTGCGCATTTTCCGCAGAAGGCTCCACGCTCATTAGCTAGGTCAAAGAAATAGTCAACGAAGGCGCGAAGAAAATTCCCCTCGCCAAACTGCAAAACGCGAATAGGCGCGTTCTCGAGTATATAGCCATCGTAGCCAACCTCGCGGAGTGTTTGGTAAGATATTTTGTTCATAATACAGGCCCCACTTTAATTTAAAATATTTCTTATGCTTATGTTAACAAATTCTCGGGCGGTTGTCAAGTTAAAGAGAAAATAAGAAACGCGGAAAAAGGTGCTATTTTGCATCGTCGGATATCGCGTTATTATCTGTCAGGTTAATTAGAATCGTCTCTTTTCCGGGGTTTTTCCAAGCTCTGCCGTATATTTTGTTCCGCGGGATTTTCCATATCCATTACCGAATTCGTTATAAGTATCTGTATATTTATCGGTATTTTTGGGCTTGACCATAAAAATCTGTTCTGTTAGAGCTGTTGCGCACCCTACAGCTGGGGACAAGTCGGTTAAGTTCGGAAATCAAATGCTATTCAAGCCTGCTATAAGTAATTTCATACTCCCCTGCTGTCACAAAACATAATGTCAAGAGCTATTTGCTAAGACAGAGAGAAGAAAGCTTTTATCTTAAAGAACTGTGTACCTCTCGCAGAATATCACAGCCTAATCTGGTTTTTGACCCGGATATGTGTCAGAATTCTATGAGCAGATGCGAGAATTCAGAGCGAGAAGAAGATTATGAAACACGGATAGCTATTGTCGCCCCTTTTAACGTACCGTTCGATTGTTTACCGGACAGAAGCGGCAAAAATATAAAGCTTGGTTGTCATAACAACCGACGGTTGAGTGTTATTTCGCAATTTGGTTGACAGGGATTTTAGAAAAACAACCGTTGTTATATTGAAATGCCGAAGTCTTTTGGTGTATAATTGTGATGTAGCTACGAAAAAAGTTTTTGAGGTAATTCAAATGGAAACTATAGGAAAAAGAATATCCCGCCTGCGCCGTGAAGCGGGATATACACAGGATACGCTTGCTGACGTGTTGGGAATAACTCCGCAGGCGATAAGTAAATGGGAATGTGATATTACCTGTCCCGATATATCTTTGCTCCCCGCTCTGGCGAAGGCTCTCGGCGTCACGACCGATGAGCTTCTCTCGGGGAAGAGCGAGAGTGAGCCCGCGGTAAAAATAGTGCCGAAGGACGAGCGCCGCGACATTGGGGATATGATGCTGAAGATAGTGGTTGATTCTAACGACGGTGACAAGGTTCGAGTTAATATCCCTATGGCTCTGGTGCAGGTAGCGCTCGAAATGGGAATGGAGCTTCCGCAGGTGTCGAATAAGGATTGCCTTCGCGGTATAGACCTTGGGGAGATAGTAAATCTTGTAAAGGCAGGAGCAGTCGGGAATTTGGTGGAGGTGGAGTCCTCTGACGGCGACGTTGTGAGGATATTCGTCGAATAGCTATGAAAATCACCGTATCGGAAAAGAATGGAAAGGAAATAAACGTCTGGTTCCCTACCTGGCTTATCTTGAATAGATTTGGCGCACGTATTACGTGGCAAGTTTTAAAAAAGCACGAGGTACATATTACGTCACGTCAGCTTAGGCGTCTTGTTCGCGCTATGAAGAAATGTAAGAAAACGCACCCCGGTTGGCGGCTCGTTGAGGTTAGTGAGCACGACGGTGGGCGCGTGGTAATAGATATTTGAACAAAAAGACAGCCTCGCCATCCTCTTCATTCTTCATTAATAATTGAAAAAGCACCGTTTCCGGTGCTTTTTCAATTATTCGCTTAGTCAACGTCAAGCACGTACTTAACTCCGTCAATCTTGAAGTAATTGTCTCCAAGCTCGAAGTCACCGGATACCTCGTCGCCGACCTCAACGCTCTCGAGCATTGTCGATATAGTAGCGTTGTCGCCCTCGTAGGTAACTTCCTCGATGGTAAGGGTGATTTCGTCCTCGTCCTCATTTACCTCATAAGTGTAGGTTATGTCGTAGGTCTCGCCCGAGATGCTTTGTGTCATAATAAGTGAGCTTCCGATGACGGTAACCTCCTGGCCGGGGATGACGCTCTCATAAACACCGGTGGGGATAGCACCGCCGAAAAGACCGCAGGAGCCGAGTGCGAGCATAGCACCGACGCAAAGGCATATCACGAGTGCCAAAGAAACAATTTTTTTCATTGCTGTTCTCCTTAAAAAGTTAATTTGTATAGACATTTGCCCATGACACAATTATAATTCTTTACTTTTTGTTTGTCAAGTGTTTAGAAAAATTTCATAAAGAATTCATATTCTATAACAAAAAATAGGCTTGCGTCAAAAGATAAGTGTCCTCCACTTTACAAATGTACATTTTTGTGGTATACTCAAGCCGTAAATTATTTCCGTTTTTCTATCTAAAAGGCGGTGTATGGCGTGAAAATTGCTATGGCACAAGCCTTAACTTCAGTTTATTCACGCGCCGGAAATGTCTCGCGGCGGGGGAGCCGCCGTCGATATAGATGCACCGAGAATTTCGCTATACTCTTGCGCAGCCGACTTTTGACGGCGGGATGGAGATTAATATGAACGAAAAAGAAAAAATGAGCTTCACGGTTCGCGAGCTGGGGGCGAGCGACGAGAGTCTTGTAAATGAGTTTTTTGACGCTATGGGCGGCGAGAGCAGGGCGCTCTTTAACCGCCGCGATTACAACAGGCGCGGAGCGCTCAAATACTGCCGTACAAAGGATAAGACACGGCGCTATTATGTTTTTCTCTCTGAGGAAAAAATAGCGGGCTACGTGTTCTTCCTGGATTTTCATACGACGGTACCCGAGCTCGGAATAGCGCTGCGCGACGAGCTCGCAGGGCAGGGCATCGGCGGCGAGCTTATGCGTTTCGCAATAGACACCGCGAGAGAAGCGGGCGCGGGTGGAATACAGCTTACTACCCATGTCGCGAACGTCAGAGCGCAGGCGCTCTATGAGAAGCATGGCTTTGAGTGCCGCGGCCTTACCAAAAACGGCATGGAGCTGTTTTATTTGCTTAAATTTATAAAATAGAAAACACCGCAAAGCGAGAGTTTCTCCCGTTTTGCGGTGTTTTGTAATGCAGAAGGCTATTCCTAGCTATTGTCCCCAAAGAGCTGTATCATTTATCACTCATCATTCGTCGTTCGTTAAGGCTTGAAATGCCCTTGCATCCGTACGGCACGAGGTCATGGGTGTTACGGAAATATAACCATTCGCGAAGGCGACGGTATCTCGTGTTAAATCCTCGGGGACAGTATCTGGCACTGCGTGACCGCGCTGTATGTAGATACCGTCGTCGCCGTTTTTCTTGCCGGCCTCAATGGGGAAAAACTCGTCTGAGAAATACGCATCACCCTGACGGGTTATCTTTATTCCCTTCGGGGACGGGGGAATGTTGACGTTGTAGAGATTTGATGCATCGAAAAGGCGGTTTTTGTTTATAAATTCAAATATACTGTCAAGAACCGAAAACTCGGGGAGAGGGTCTTCCTTAGCTATCGAGAGCGCTGCAGCACGGTGGCCGCGGGACTCCGCCTCGAATATCGCACCGACGGTTCCGGAATATACGATATCCCCGCTCATATTGACGCCGTAATTAATGCCCGAGAGCACGAGGTCGTAGCTTCTCCCAAGTCCTATTATGCCGAAGCGCGTGCAGTCTGCGGGAGTGGAGTCGACGGAATATGCATCAACACCCTCGCAAAGCTCGACGTGCTTTATCTCAAATGGCTCGATAAAGTTTATAGCGTGGCTTCTTCCCGATTGCTCCACCCTCGGCGCGCATACTGTGACGTCGGCAAATCTCTTCGCCCATTTTGCAAGGTGTAGAATACCCGGCGCGTCTATACCGTCGTCGTTTACTATAAGTATTTTCATAGCCAACCCTCGTTTGCCCTCTTGTATTCGCCGAGGAGCTTATCGGCCTCGGAAACGAGCTTTTTCATTTCGGCTATTGAGTGCACCGTAGCGCCAGCGGCGCAGGCGTGGCCGCCACCAGAATAGCGCTCCGCGAGGGAGTTCACCGTTACAAACCGTGAGCGGAGTCTGACGCGTATAGATCCGTCGTCGCATTCTATAAATGCAATCCATATAAGCGAGCCGCGTATACTGTCCATAAGCGAAACCGACGCGCTCGCATCCTCGCCCGAAAGACCGAATTTTTTCTGCATCTTCCTTGATACAAAGAGATATGCCACACCGTTTTCGGTAAGCTTCATTTTGCCGTGCGCGTAGGCCTCAAACTTGAAATTGTTAAAATCCTTAAGATAAAGGTTTGCGAAAAGCCTGTCTGTGTCAATACCGCACGATAGCATAACGCCCGCAAGGCGCATAGTTTCACTCGATACGTCGCGGAAGCGGAAGCGCCCCGAGTCGGTGACCATACCGCAGTATATATAGGTGGCAGCTTCGGTATTTATCTTAAGCTCCCCTCTGTTTGAGTCGTAAAAGGCCGCTATCATCTCGGAGCAGGACGAGCGCTCTTCCTCAACCCATTCGGTGGGGGCATAGCTTTCAATCGGGATGTGATGGTCTATTTTAATGAGCTCGCGGCATAGCGAATACTTTCTGTTCGATATCCTCGCCGCAGTTGCGGTGTCGAGCACTATGCCGAGCGCATCAGAGTACAACTCCTCCGGAATGGGTGAATCCTCACCGCCGAGAAAGGAAAGATAATCCGAAAAGTCGGAATTTTGCAGATATATTTCCTTTTTTGGATAGGTGAGCTTTAATATGGTGTAAAGGCCTTTCGTAGAGCCTATCGCATCTCCGTCGGGACGAGAATGACGGAAGAGAATTATTCTGTTATATTCTTTGATTTTGTCAAGAATTGCTTGCATTTTTTTCTTGTTCATTTATTGCTCCTTCGTAAGCTCCTCGAGGTCGCGGAGCATATTCATAGCCTCGTCTTTCGAGGAGAGCGTCGCTCCGCTCGCCTTGACGTGGCCGCCTCCGCCGTACTTTACGGCGATTTTGTTTATATTATAGCGTGAGGAACGAAGCTCGGCGAGAACGCCCTCGTCACATTCTGTGAAATTTACCCAGATATCGATACCCGTAAGGTCGCTCATAGTGTTTACCATACCGCGCGATGCGGCATGGGTGTCGAGCCCTGTGGCCGCTAGCTCCTCGCGAGTCGTGTATATGTACGCAACGGGAGCGTCGGTTTTCTGTATTCTCATAATAAATTCGGCACGGCGCTTCGCGTTTTCGAGCGTGTCGGAGTATAGATTTCTGTAAATCTCCGACGTGTCGAAGGGGACGGACATAAGAAAGGAGGCGAGTCTGTGTGTTTTTTCGCTCGTGCTGTCGTAGCGGAAACGGCCGGAGTCGGTTACCATACCGGTGTACAGTGCTTTTGCGCTACGCTCCGAGATGGCGAGTCCACACTCGAAGGCCAGCTCTGCAATAAGCCCCGCGCAGCTCTCAAAGCTCGTGTCCGTAAGCTCGGTATCGCATATTTTCTCCACAAAGATATGGTGGTCTATTCTCACTGTTTTGTCTGCCAGGGTGTACCGCGTGTCGGATATGAGCTGCCGTGATGACGTATCGAGCACTATCGCGAGCGCGCCCGAATAGTATTCGTCCGGTATCTCGTCCATCACGCTCCCTTCCATAAAGGAGTATCTTCCTGCCGCGTCGCCGACTGCAAATATCTCCTTGCTCGAGAAATTATCCCGAAGCAAAAACAGAAGACCGGTCTGTGAGCCGACAGCATCGCCGTCGGGGTGGGAATGACGGTGAATTATTATCCTATCGTATTTCTTTATAAGCTCGATTATTTCCTTGAACATAATCTAACCTCTCTTAACAATCTTATACATATATTGTAGCATAAACGAATATTTTTTGCAATATATAAATACGTCTTTACAAATTTAGAAAAGTATGTTAAAATTATTTTACTAAATAATGCCAAGGAGCTGTTTATGAAAAACACCGCGCAACAAGAGGAAATAAAAGCTGTCGTCCGTCCGAAAATGGCGATATGCTATGATTTTGACCACACGCTCTCGCCCGACGATATGCAGACCTTCAGTCTTATACCATCCTTTGAGATAGACCCCGGCGATTTCTGGCACGAGTCTGACTCACTCGCTAAGGATAATCTTATGGACAAAAACCTTGCGTGGATGTTCGAGCTTATAAAGTATTCGAAATTTAAGGGCAAGTCCTTAAGCCGCGATTATTTCAGACGTGTCGGTGCCGAGGTTCCCCTTTATAAGGGTGTCGAGGAATGGTTTACCTACGTAAACGAATATGCCGAGAGCCGCGGCATTGAGGTTGAGCATTATATAATTTCCTCGGGACTCAAGGAGATTATAGAGGGAAACCCGATAGCCAAATACATAAAACGCATCTATGCGTCGAGCTTCCTTTATTCTGCCGACGGAATTGCGGAGTGGCCTGCGCAATCGGTAAACTACACGAATAAAACGCAGTTTATTTTCCGCATAGCGAAGGGGATTCTCGAGGAGTACGACGAGAGGGTGAACGACAATATGCCGCACTCTAAATACCCGATACCCTACGAGAATATCGTCTACATAGGAGACAGCACGACGGACATTCCCTGTATGACGCTCGTTAAGAGTAAGGGCGGATATTCGATAGGCGTCTTCGACCCCGTATCGAAAAACAAAAAGAAGGTTTATCAGCTCTTCAATGACGAGAGAATAAATTTCTATGCTCCCGCACGATATTCGAAGGACTCGCCGATAGCTATGTATATCCGCCAAATTATCGATGAGGTTGCGATGAAGGAGAAGCATAAGGAAGAGATAGGCCAGCTCCGCGCCCCTGCCGAGGCGTATAAGAGAAGGGTCACGATATCCCGTGCCTTCTCCGACCTCGATATCGAGATGAGCAAAGAGGAGAAGGCAACGGTTGAGAAATTGATGAACTATCTCGACGAGGGAGTATGACGCGAAGCCTATGCCTTGCGAGATGGGAGAAGGCCGTTTTTGCAAGACTAGAAAATTCTCCTTAATTTAAAAGTAATTTATCAAAACTGCGGAAAGCGACCGCGATGCTACATCTTGCGGCCACAACCCATCACTTTTCGCTGCTGCATTTTCACTGAAGAATAAGAAATACCGTAAACGGTGTCCATCAACGTGCCCGTTTACGGTATTTCTTATTCTTCTATGTATTTTTCGTTCCGCAGCCAAAACAGGAGTTCGTCCTGCCAGCGTCTGACCGACGGGTATTTGTCGGCGAGGCCGAGGCCGTGGCCGCCCTCGGGATAAACGTGAAGCTCGCACCTTACGCCTACCTCGTGGAGCCTTGCCGCGTAGGCAAGGGTACTCGTCACCTTCACCGCAGGGTCGGTTTCCGTATGCCAGATAAATGCGCGCGGAGCCGTCGCGTCGGCGAGCTTCATCGGGTTTACGGAGTCTCTTTGTTCGAGATTCTCTTCACCGAGCAGATTCTTGTACGAGCCGAGGTGTGCCTGAAAGTCGGTTACGGGGTAGCAGAGTATCTGCGCGTTCGGGGTGGGGTCTACGTTGTCGAGTGTGTCGTGTGCTTCCTCTTCGAGCTCGCCGCGGAAGGTCGAAACGTGCGCCGCGAGATGCCCACCCGCTGACGAACCCATGACCGCGATTTTTCCGGGATTGATGCCAAAGTTTTCGGCATTCGCGCGAACGAAGCGCACGGCGCGCCTTGCATCAATGAGTGCCGCAGGGTAGCGGTAGGGTAGAATTCGGTAATCGAGAACGAACGTGTCAAGGCCCGCCGAGTTAAGAAATTCCGCATAGGAATCGGCCTCGTGCGCCGAACGTCTCATGTATCCGCCGCCTGCAAATATTATGACAGTGCCCGTGCCGCGCTTCACCTCTGCGGGAAAGTAGCGTAGCACGGGAGCTTCCTCGCCGTTAATGTAGAGGGGGATTTTATCCCAAAGTTTTATTGTTTTCATAGCAAATACCTTGTAAGTAAAAGGAGAAAAAAGAGAAGGGAAAGGTTTTTGTTTCCTCGCTTTTTTAAAAATTCTCTTTTAATTAAACACAAATTTTTTCACGCAAAAAAACGACTGTGATTATTCATCATCAACTTTTAATTCTTTATTAAAGGGGCTGTTTCAAGTCAAAAAACTTGAAACGCCCCCTTGCATTTTATCTCTGTATTCTTCCCGAGCCGTCTCCGCCCGCGAGCTTTTCAACCTCTGCGAGAGTAACCATATTGTAGTCGCCCTCGATAGAGTGCTTAAGAGCAGATGCGGCAACCGCGAACTCTACGGCACCCTGCGCCGACTTGCCGTTCATAAGAGCATATATGAGTCCGCCGCCGAACGAGTCACCGCCGCCGACACGGTCGATGATGTGAAGGTCGTACTTCTTCGAGAAGCAGTATTCATCTGCCTTAACGTCGTAGAGCATAGCAGACCAGCCGTTGTCGAAGGCCGAACGGCTCTCGCGGAGAGTTATTGCAACGTACTCGAAGCCGAACTTGTCTGCAAGCTGCTTTGCAACCGATTTGTAGCCATCGTGATTGAGCTTACCGCCGTAGATGTCGGTAGCCTCTGCTTCGATGCCGAACACGTCCTTCGCGTCCTCCTCGTTTGAGATACATACGTCAACGTATTTGCAGAGCTCGGTCATAGCCTCGCGTGCTTCGGCTCTTGTCCAGAGCTTGCCGCGATAGTTGAGGTCGCAGGATATCTTGATACCGCGAGCCTTCGCAGCCGCGCACGCATCCTTGCATATCTCGACTACGTTCGCGCCGAGCGCGGGAGTGATGCCCGTGAAATGGAACCAGTCGACTCCCTCGAATATCTTATCCCAGTCAAAATCCTCGCGCGATGCCTTCGCTATAGCGGAGTTTGCACGGTCGTAGATACATACGGAGCCTCTTTGAGAAGCACCCTTCTCGTTGAAATATATTCCCACTCTGTCGCCGCCGCGAACTATTTTCGTGGTGTCCACGCCGTACCTGCGCAGGCTGTTGACAGCCGCCTGACCTATTGCGTGAGCGGGAAGCTTTGTGACGTATGCGACGTCCATTCCGTAATTTGCGAGAGATACCGCTACGTTAGCCTCGCCACCGCCGAAGGTGAATTCGACGTGGTCGCACTGAACGAACCTCTCGTAATTGTAGGGCTGAAGACGGAGCATAAGCTCACCGAAGGTAACAACTTTCATTTTCAAAAAAATCCTTTCCGGTTTTTATTTTTAAATTATTTTTTCTCACTGTTTTGCATAGATTTCAATGAGGTCGCAGCGCGGACGGGCTTATTGCACGCCCCGAAGCTCCTCAATGCATTTTCTACAGATATTTTTTCCGTAAAATTCGACGATATCCTCGTCGCTCGAGCAGAAATGGCAAAGAGAACGGTATTTCTCAAGTATTATCCTGTCCCCGTCGGCGAATATCTCCACAGGGTCGCCGTTTTCAATACCCATCTTCTGGCGCATCTCCTTCGGTACGACTATTCTGCCGAGCTCGTCGACACATCTTACAATACCCGTTGATTTCATTTTCTCACCCCGCGCGTTTTAATTTGTATTCATTTTAACATAGATAAAAAACAAAGTCAAGTAAGTTTGGAAATATATGGATAAGAAAGATAGGCAAAAAAATGAGATAAAAATACTCGGATTTCTCCGAAACGAGGTAAAATTATGAGCACGCAGCATCGGGATAAGCTCTCCTCGGCGGTTTCCGTAATAGGAAGGCATTTTCCCGCGATTGCTCGGGAAATTGAGGGCATCTCACGTGGCGGTGGCCGTATAGAGGAAATAAGGTTAAGACGCTTCGGACGCTCTTCGGTAAGGATTGCCGGAAGGGATATGCCGCTTGCGGAGCAGTGCGCGGCAGGAATGGAGGCGCTGCTGATTGACGTTTGCGGCGGCTCGGTTTATGCCCACCGCGACAGCATAGCGGATGGATACGTGACTATGGAGTGCGGAGTCAGAGTCGGCGTTGTAGGTCGGGCGAGCTATGACGGAGCGCTAGTCGGTGTGCGTGATATTTCCGCCCTCGTTTTCAGAATACCCGGCGGGGAGTGCTCCTTCGCCGTCGAAATGTATCGCGCGTGGCTTCGTATGGGCTCCTGCGGTGCGCTTATCATATCTCCGCCGGCAGAGGGAAAAACCACGGCGCTCTCGTCACTCCTTGCCGAAATCGGTAAGGGGACGGGAAAACGGACGGTTTTTGTTGACGAGCGCTGTGAGACGGATTTTGAGGCTCTATCTTTTTCGGGAGTTGACGTTATGCGCGGTTATAAGAGAGCTCGCGGGCTCGAAATAGCGGTGAGGACTATTTCGCCCGAAATAATAGCGTGTGACGAAATATATTCCAAGGAGGATGCCGACGCTATCATAGCGGCGCACGGCACGGGTGTACGGATTATTGCCAGCGCCCATGCGGAGAACGAGAGGGAGCTTGGCGAACGAGAGGTACTCTCGCGGCTCATAAAATCTCGAGTGTTCGGCATTCTCTTTATCGTAAGAAGAAGGGGCGGAGAGTTTTTCTTCTCCTCGGTGAAGCTGTGATTAGATTAATCGGAATACTGCTTGTCCTCTCCTCGTCCGTTTTGCTTGGCAGGGTTTATACAGCCGAGAGCGAGAGGAGAGTCCTTGAGCTTTCTGCTCTCATAGACTTTCTTCGGTATGCAAAGGATAGGGTGAATTGCTATCTTGAGCCCCTTGCAGCAATAGCTGAGGGGTACACCGACACCGTGCTTGAGAGGTCGGGATTTCTCGGGGAGCTCCGGGAGGGTCGCGTGCTTTCGGTCGCGTTCGGCTCTGCGTCGGATAAGCTCTCTCTACCCGAGGACACGAAGGGGGTAGTCCTGTCGGCTCTTTCTTCACTTGACGGGAGCTATAAGGATGGCCTCGTTTCCGGACTTGACCTTCTCATATCCTCGCTTAACGGTATATACGCGACGTTGGAGAGGGAAACGAGGGGAAGGGCGAGGGTCGTTAGAATAACGGCAATCTCGGCAGGCCTCGGGCTTTCGATAATGCTACTTTAAGGAGCTCAAAATGATAGGAATCGATATTGTACTTAAGGTCGGCGGTGTAGGGATGATAGTCGCCGTGATATGTCAGGTGCTCTCAAAGGCCGGCAGAGACGAGCAGTCGACACTCGTTTCAATAACTGGAATGATAATAATTTTTCTTCTTCTTGCGGCGGAAATGGGGGAGCTTATCTCGCGGTTAAGAGAGGTGTTTGGGCTTTGAGCGATGCTATGCGCGCGATAGGAATTTGTCTTACCTGCGCTGTCCTCGCGTTTCTCCTTCGCGAGCTCGGCTTTCGTGGAGCGAAGCTTGTGTCCTCTGTTGCTATCGTCGGTGCCATCTCCTTCGCCTTCCTTGGAATAGGTAGGCTCGCTTCGGGACTCGACACGTCGTATTTCGGAGAGGACGTTGCCGATGCGGCACTCCTTCTTCTTAAGATAATAGGAGCGAGCTATATTTTTGGAGTTTCTGCCGACGTGTGTCGCGAGCTTGGCGAGGCCGGGGTGGCCTCGGCTATGTTAGTGGCGGGACGTGTCGAGATTTTACTCCTTATTTTGCCGACGCTCCGCGAAATAATAGGACTTGGAATAGAATATATGAAATGAAAAACGGAAAGAAATGTTTACTTTTTGTCATTATCCTTGTGGCGCTTTTTTCGCTTTCCTGCATTACGGTGCTGGCAGACGGTGAGGGAGAGGCACTTATCGATGAATACCGCGAGGCAGTGCCCGAGGGGACACTGCCCGTCACCGACCCCGAGGAGCTTATAAGCTCGCTCGGTCTCGATGCGCTTCTTCACGAGCTCGCCGCAGCGCTTTCGAGCTCTCGCGGGAGAATAGTTTCTTTTTTCTTTTTGCTTCTCGGGGTGTCGGTTCTGATTGCGCTCGCGGGCTCAGTTTCGGGGGAGCTCGCTCCGCTTGTACGCGCTGCCGCCTCCACGGTCGGAGCCTTCGCCGTCTTTTTGCGTATTATGCCGCTCATAGAAGAGATATCGGAGAGCTTATCAGTCCTCTCGGGCTTTTTTTCGGCTACGGCACCTATACTTTTATCTGCTGTGGCTATGGGCGGCGGCACCTTAAGCGCGGGGACTGCCGGTATCGGTGTCGGCCTTACACTCGAGCTTTCCTCTCTTTTTTCGCGTAGTTTTCTTATGACCTTAGTCATCGCTATGTTTTTCTCGGGTCTTGTCTCGGCCTTTGGTGGAGGTCTCCGCACAGTAGCGAGGGGAGTTCGTTCTGCGTTTACCAAGGGGGTGGGAATAGTCTGCACGGTGCTCCTGGGCCTTTTGTCCTTGCAGACACTTATTTCCGCATCGAGCGATAATATGGCTCTCCGAGCTGCGAGATATGCCTCTACGAGCATTCTTCCGATAGTTGGTGGCACCGTTGCGGGCGCGCTTTCCACGCTCGTCGGGGGACTTACTTATGCGAAGGGGGTGATAGGAGGCAGTGCGGTGCTTATTATAGCTCTCACGGCGCTTACACCTCTCGTTATGCTGCTCCTTTATAAGCTGTGCTTTTTTTTGGCTATCGGCTTTCTGGAGTTTTGCGCCGCCGACGAGGGAGTAGCATGCCTGTCCGCGCTCCGCGACGCCCTTGACGCCCTTATCGCTGTGTACGTCATAACTTGCGTCGTTTACATACTTGAAATTGTACTGCTGCTTAAGGTGGAGGTTGGATTTTGAAGGAATATCTTATATCGGGTATCACGCTTTCACTCATCACCGCCATAGCGACACACCTCTCACACCGCGAGCTTTTACCCCCTGTGAAAATGGCCGCGGGAGCCGTGCTGCTCTCTTTCGTCCTCGTTCCGCTTGGCGGGATTTTTACAGCGCTGTCGGAGCTGGAGCTGCCGAGCTTCAGCTTCGGTGATGCTGTCTCTGGCAGTGTCGGTGAGGTGGGAGAGGAGGCCTTCTCGGAGGGGGTTGCTAAAGCTCTTGCTCAGCGCTTCGGCGCGAGCGAGGAGAATTTCGTCGTGAGGTGCGAGGGTTTTGACCTAGAGACTCTTTCGGCCGACAAAATTGTTGTCGTTATGTCGGGGAGCGCTGCGCTTCTCGACTACCGCGCGATAGAGAACTATATAGAAGAAAATCTGGAGGTCAGAGAATGTGAATGTAAAATCGAAATCGGGTAGCCTCGGTATCTTCGGGACGAAGGGGATGCTTGCTGTTGCTCTTATGTTCGGTCTCGGTGTGCTTCTCATATTTTTCGGTATGTCCGATACAAAAGAGAGCGCGACGGCCGAGGTCAGCACGGAGGAGAGCATTGAGACTATCTGCTCCGCTATCGAGGGCGTGGGAGAGTGCCGTGTGCTCATAAGCTATGAAAGAGAGGGTGGCACTTTTGGAACGTCGGAGCGCGAGGTCATAAAGGGCATTATCGTCGTATGCGAGGGCGGCAGCTCCGATAAGGTGCGGCAAAGGGTGACCGACGCGCTCTCGTCGCTTTACGGAATAGGCGCTAACAGGATACGCGTTGAGCAGCTTAGATGACCGCGCAAAAAAAGAAATGAGGAAAGTGTAATATCAAAAAACACCTCGGCATAGACTTTACCAGTAACAAGAAAAGGAGATTTCGAATACAATGAAAAACGAAAAAGCAAAGAAGTTCTTCTCGTCGAGAGCGACGAAGAGCCTCGCCGTATTACTCGCGGTGGTGCTCATTGGTGTTGCGGTATACGCGAATTACCGCATCTTTTACGACCCCACGGGGGCTATGGGGTACGGGGATAACAATATGGACGACGGCACGGGCGACACCTCTGCTACGGGCGGCGCAGCGGACGAAGGTGAGGATTATTTCAGTCTTACAGTCCTCAACCGTCAGCAGTCGAGAGATGAGGCTATCGACGTATTGAAGCTCGTGTCCGAGAGCGATGAGGCAACCGAAGAGGCGAAGGCAGAGGCCAGTGATAAGCTTGCGCAGATAGCTCTCGATATCCAGAACGAGGCGAATATTGAAACGCTTGTGAAGGCAAAGGGCTTTACGGACTGCGTAGCGGTCATCTCCGAGGACTCTGTCAGCGTTATAGTCGGAGCGGAGGAGCTCCAGGCGGCAGAGGCGGCGCAGATATTTGCTATAGTTTATGAGACGACGGGAATATCGCCGGAGAACATAAGCATAATAAATAAGTGATGAAAAAAGACCGCGTTGCGGTCTTTTTTCTCTAACGGATAAAACTTCAATGCTTGCTTTTAATCAAGAAAAGTTAGTCGGCGCCTGACTTTTCTTTCCCAACGTCTTGACTTTGCGCGCGCGCTGTGATAAAATAAATCAAACTATTTATATTTTTTAAGGAGAAAACCCCTAATGGAAAAGCTTAAGGTTGGTATTATCGGCGCAACGGGAATGGTAGGACAGAGATTTATAATGCTCCTCTCCGAGCACCCCTATTTTGAGATTACGGCACTCGTAGCAGGCCCTAGGTCCGCAGGACAGAAGTACGGGCATGCCGTACTCGGCAGATGGAAGATGACCTCTCCCTGTCCCGAGCGCATTCTTAATATGGATGTAATATCTTCCGATGAGGTTGAGCGTGTCGGCGAGCTCGTTGATTTCGTGTTCTGCGCTGTCAGCCTCTCGAAGGACGAAACTCGTGCACTCGAGGAAAGATATGCGAAGGCGGAGATACCCGTCGTGTCGAACAATTCCGCGAACAGATGGACACCGGACGTTCCTATGGTAATTCCCGAGGTGAACGACGCTCATCTTGCGGTAATCGACGCACAGAAGAAGAGACTCGGTACGAAGCGCGGCTTCATTGCCGTTAAGCCCAACTGCTCGATACAGTCCTACGTCGGAGCGCTTACCCCCCTTATGAAATACGGAATTAAAGAAGTAGTAGCTACCACTTATCAGGCTATAAGCGGAGCGGGAAAGACCTTTAACGAGTGGCCTGAAATGGTCGATAACCTTATCCCCTTCATTGGTGGCGAGGAGGAGAAGAGTGAGCGTGAGCCCCTTCGCGTTTGGGGTGAGGTGAAGGACGGTGAGATAGTCCCCGCCGCGACACCCGTTATCACCACGCAGTGCCTTCGCGTGCCCGTTACCGACGGCCATATGGCGGCAGTATTCGTAAGGTTTGATAAGAAGCCTACGAAGGAAGAGATACTCGCCGACTGGCGTGCCTTCAGCGGAAAGCCGCAGACTCTCGGTCTGCCCTCTGCTCCCGAGCAGTTTATCACCTATTTTGAAGAGGATAACCGTCCCCAGACAAAGCTCGACCGCGACATCTTCGGCGGAATGGGCGTAAGCGTTGGAAGGCTTCGTGAGGATACCGTATACGACTATAAGTTCGTAGGGCTTTCCCACAATACCTTAAGAGGAGCGGCCGGCGGTGCGGTTCTCATCGCGGAGCTTCTTTTCAGAGAGGGTTATCTTACCGCAAAATAACAGGCAGTCCGACCGAAAATTGAAAGGACGTAAAGAAAGTGAATATATCCAAATACAAGGCACTCCTAACGGCGGTGGATATGGGAAGCTTTTCCGCTGCGGCACAGAAGCTGGGATATACTCAATCGGGTCTTACTCATATGATGAACGCGCTCGAGGATGAGCTTGGCTTCTCTATATTGCAGAGGGGATATTTCGGTATAAAGCTGACGCCCGGCGGCGAGCGGATAATACCGAAGATACGCCAACTTGTGATGTGCGAGGAGACTCTATACAACGAAATCGAGCTTGTGAAATCCTACGGTGACAACGTCATAAGAATAGGCGCCTACTCAAGCATTGCGAGTGCGTGGATACCGTCGATAGTCGAGAGGTTTAATAAGGAATTTCCCGACGTTACGGTGAATATTCAGACGGGTACCGTCGCGGAGCTTTACGGCGGACTTGACGAGGGACGGTTTGATATCTGCTTCGGCTCGAAAAACACGAAATACGATTTTAAGTGGATGCCGCTCTCACTCGACCGCTTCTATGCGATACTCCCGAAGGGGTATCCTGTGAGCGAGAGGGAGTTTCCGATATCCGGATTTAACGGTACGAAATTCCTTATGCCGGGGCTTGGCTTCGACGACGATATCAGCGCTGTTTTCAGCGATAATAACGTGAAGCCGTTCGTTACCCCCACTTATGTCGACGACCCGGCTATCATATCTATGGTAGAGCACGGCCTCGGTATCAGTATGCTCTCCGAGCTTATTCTGTCGGGGCGGCACGACGACGTTATGCTCCTGCCGATAGTGCCCGAGGTTTCGCGGACGCTCGCCCTATGCATAAAGCAGGACAAGGTTTTGACCATGCCGCTTAAGCGCTTGATTTCGATAACGAAGGATTTCGTCAGAGAAGCCGAGGATAGATTTTTGGTCAATTTGAATAAAAATTAGGGCAAAAATTCTGCACACAGCATAGAGGAAAGAAATTTTTCCTCTATTGACAAACACTGCTTCAAAATATATAATTAAAATAGTGCAGGTATGCGGTAGCGCGAGTTGCGGCGGTATCTGTGCCAATATGCGGAGTATCCGTCATAAAAATAATGCGTTGTGGGGTTCCTTTAAAAAGGCCCTCGACCGAGTCGCCCGTGTGGCGGCGGAATGGAGAATTAAATGAAGAAAATTCTATGCTTGATTCTTGCTCTGGGGCTTGTGCTTTCCACAGGTGCGGCACTCGTTTCCTGTGGCGGAGAGAAGCTTCCGGCTATTTATACGTATGCCGAGGAGCTTGACCCCACGAGAACCGTTACGTCCGTTGAGTACACTGATGCCAACGGTATAAAGCTCGTGGGCTGGTACGACCTTCAGGTAGCGGGCGAGAACTCAATATTCACGTACGAGTACGACAGATATCGCACTGTAGAAGAGGCTGTTGACGAAGGCGTGGCCGACAGAATTAAGACCGTCAGCGGCACCGTCTACTGCAAGGACGGAAAGTATTCGGGCGACGGAGTGAATTGGGGGTCATCTCCCGTAGCTACGGAAATTAAGCTCAATCTTGACCCCGACCTGCTTTCAGATGCGGTTATCAGCGAGGACGGAAACACTCTCACTGCCGCCATAACTCCCGAAAATTCCGAGGCGGTTCTCGGAACGAGCCTTTCGGCAGTCGGAAACATTTCTATTACTGCTACGGCTAACGGCACTTATCTTACGGGTGTTGTTCTTACCTGTACTACGATAGAGGGGGCGACCGTCACCGTCAGAACGTCGTATTCGCGAAACGTGATAGAGCTTACGTTCCCCGAGAGCTGACTTACGAAAGGATAGAGTTATGAAGAAAATTATTGCACTTATACTTGCGCTCTCCTTCGTGCTCATTCTTGCCGCCTGCGGCGGTGACAATGAGGTCGATATGGTAGGCGATATGTTTGAGGTGAGCCGCCCCACGAAGACCGTGACCTCTACCTCGCAGACGACAGGAGACATTGTGCTCGAGGCACAGTATACCCTTACAACGGGAATTGTCGACGGCGCGGCAGCTTCTGTTTTGATTACCGAGGTTGACGAGCTTGTCAGCATCGAGGATGCCGGTGCTAGCGACGCCGTTATCGGCTCTTTAGTGACCAAGACCGAGCTCCGTGAGTACGTCGAGGGTAAGGGTGTGCGTGTCGACGGCGGAAAATGGGATTCGACAGCGGAGAATTTCGCTAACGAGGCGGGTCCTATGTCTCTGACTCTCTCAAGTGAATATATCAAGAACTTTAAGTACGAGAATAACATTTTGAGATGCATCGTTCCTGCAGAGAACACCGCAGAGGTATTAGGCCTTGCCGAGGACCTTTCGGTCGATGTTTCTATGGAGATAACCGATGACGGAGCTGTTGTTACGTCTGTTATCATATCCTACACTCTCCCTGCCGATACTGAAGCTCAGGTGTCCGAAACCGAGATTACCATTAAGTCCTTCTATTTCTACGACAACCAGAAAATAGAGATAAAATAAGTGAGGCGGGATATGTCCTTTGTTAAAAGATTGGCCGCGCTCCTTACCGCTGTCCTGCTGTTGCTGACTGCTACTGCCTGCACGGAGCCCTATCCCGAGCTTCGTGAGTATAGCGAAGCGCTTGGCGCGAGCGCGCCTGTCGCAGCGACGCTTGAAAGCTCCCTTGACACCGAGCTAGGAGAGCTCGGTGCTGAATATATCGCCACGTGGTCGGGCGGAGCACTCACCGTAACGTATACGAAGGATAAGCTTGCGGAGCTAACTCCGAGCTCAACGCCCGGAAGCCTTCTTACGAAGGAAGAGGGAACTGCCACGGTAGCTGCCGACGGTACGGTCACGGGCACAGTAAGCACGCTAGTGGTGAACGTCCTTACATGTAAAATAATTCTCGACGGCGAGAAAATAACCTATACCGAAGCGAACGGAGAGCTCGAGTTCACTGTTACCGCAGAGAACACCGAGACGGTTCTCGGTGTCGATATAGGTTACGACGTTAAGGCGAAAATTAAGCTCTCGGACGAGAGTGTCGAGAGCATATCCCTTGCTTACACCGCAGACAGCGGAGAGGCAACGATGACTTGTAATTTTGAATATTAATTGTTTATGCTTTAAAACGGGTTGGCTTGAGTTCCGAGGGAATTTTAGCCAACCCGTTTTTCCTCTTGTCTGTACCCTTGTACATCTTACGGAGGAAGAGTTTTTCTGAATTCTTATCTACCACTATGCGAAGAGAGGCTAGCTCCGGTTGCAAAAACTTGAGCTAGCCTCTTTAAATTACATCAAGGAGAGATAAAGCTTCGTGATATCCTCAACAGAGGTTTCCTTCGGGTTGCCGGGGCGGCACGCATCGGCGTATGCACTTTCAGCGAGGAAGGGAATATCCGCGGGATTCACTATATCCTTAAGGTTGGCGGGAATGCCAACGTCAGCTGAGAGCTGCTTGACTGCCTCTACTGCGGCACGTCTGTACTCGTCGGTTGTCATAGCGTCAACACCCTCGACGCCCATAGCTCTCGCTATCTCGCGATATTTCTCGCCCGTTGCCTCTGCGTTATACTCCATAACGGTGGGGAGTATTATCGCGTTTGCAACACCGTGAGGAGTGTCGTAGAGCGCGCCGAGAGGATGAGCCATAGAATGAACTATTCCGAGACCTACGTTCGAGAAGCCCATACCTGCAACGTACTGACCGAGAGCCATGCCCTCGCGACCCTCGTCCGTGCCCGCGACAGCTCCGCGCAGGGATTTCGCAATAATTCTTATTGCTTCGATGTGGAACATATCGGAAAGAGCCCAGGCTCCGCCTGTTATATATCCCTCGATAGCGTGTGTCAGTGCGTCCATACCCGTAGCGGCGGTGAGACCCTTCGGCATAGTAGCCATCATATCGGGGTCGACGACTGCTACGACGGGAATGTCATGAACGTCTACGCATACCATCTTCCTGTTCTTCTCAACATCGGTAATAACGTAGTTTATCGTAACCTCTGCGGCAGTGCCCGCGGTGGTGGGGACGGCGATGATGGGCACGCACTTGTTCTTCGTGGGAGCAACACCCTCGAGTGAGCGAACATCCGAAAACTCGGGGTTGGTTATAATGATACCGATAGCCTTCGCGGTGTCTATAGATGAGCCTCCGCCAATAGCTACTATACAGTCAGCCCCCGCCTCGCGGAAGGCCGCAACTCCTGCCTGAACGTTTTCAATAGTGGGGTTGGGCTTGATATCAGAGAAAATCTCGTAGGGTATCTTTGCCGCGTCAAGAACGGCGGTAACCTTCGCCGTTACTCCGAATTTGATAAGGTCGGGGTCGGAAGCAACGAGTACACGCTTGAAGCCGCGAGCGAGAATTTCATCAGCGACAGCTTTAACCGCACCCTTGCCGTGGTAGGACGTCTCATTAAGAACAAATCTTTGCATTTTTTATTCCTTTCGTTTGTTAAAAAATTAACTTACTACCTATATTATAAAACGAAACTCTCTGTATGTCAAGAGAAAAAAGGCGAAAAGCCGACACGGGGTCGGCTTTTCGTTTTTTATTCCGTACGAAGCGCAACTACTGGGTCCTTTTTCGCTGCACTCTTGGCGGGAATAAGTCCCGAAATAAGAGTCAGGGCTATAGAAAGCACAACGAGAATAACCGCGTTCGATATCGGTAGTGCCGCTATCGTGGAGTAGTTGATAAGGGGCGCCAGAATAAGGTTTACAGGGATAGATACGAGGTAGGTAAAGCCAACGCCGATAAGACCCGCGAGAAGACCGATAATGAAGGTCTCTGCGTTGAACAGGTGGCTGACGTCCTTTTTGCGTCCGCCGAGCGAGCGTATGACACCTATCTCCTTGATGCGCTCTACGACCGAAACGTAGGTGATAATTCCTATCATAACGGTTGAAACGACAAGAGAGACCGAAGTGAACGCGATAAGCGCGTAGGATACGACGTCTATCATAGTATTAATAAGGTTAATAACAAGCTCAAGCGCATCGGTGTAATTGATTTCGTTTCTATTTTCCTTGGTGTAGGTCACACCGTCAATTACTATATCTCCGTCCTCGTTCCATGCGTCGAGGTATTCCGTAACGTAGTCCTTATCGTCGAAGCTTAAAGGATATATCATTGCTCCGCAGGCTACGCTGTTGCCGCCGAGCGTACGAATAAATCTCGCTGTCATATCATCCTTATCGAGATTTTTGAGAGCTTCCTCACCGTCTACCGCGAACTCAAGCATTTCTTGCATCGTGAGCTCGGGGCCTATCATACCGTAGGCGGGCTTTACCTCGCCGTTGTAGGTGTATTCATAATTGTAGACAATATTGTAAACGGTTTGAGAAAGGACGAGGGCTGCGTCGTCTGTGGTCAGATAGTTGGATATGTTGGAGTCTGCGTTAGCCTTAAGAACGTAATCTGTGAGCGCCTCTGTGTAGTAAACTCCCGACGTCAGCGAGCCATAGAGGATATTATCCTTCGGTGCGAGAATTCCGACAACCTTAAGCGGAACGCCCTCGGCAGAGGACGCGAAGTCCTTCGAGTCGGAGTGATAGCTGTAGGTGACAGGCATAGTCATACCGGGGATAGGGGGCTCTGCGGCAGGGTTCTCTGTGAAGACGGTATCGTTCGGGTACCATACGAATTCCTTGCCGAGGAGCTCCTCGTAGCTGAACTTGTTCTTGTAGAGAGCCTCGTTATATTCCTCTCCGTTTGCCTTGTTGACTATCTCCAAAACCTCTTCCTGCGTGAAATAGCCAAGACGGGCGAGGAGAATATCAGAGAGCTGGTCGTCTGAATTGAGAACCAGCATTATTTCACCCTTTTCGGTTGCCAGCTTGCTACCCTCTCCGATAAGGTCATATTGAGAGAGAATATAATCCTGATTGTTCGGCATCTGCTCGAACGACGGAGCGAGAGACGTAATATTCTCCGCCTGGTCCGCAAGAGCGGTTTCGGATAGAACCGATTTTGCTACGTTGAGCAATCTGTGTAAGGAAATGTTGTCACCCTCGGACGCGCTGTCACGCTTAAAATCGGTGAATATATTGACGGTCATATCAATGCCGTAATCGTAGATTATGTCGTTGTAATATTCGGACGGCATTGCTTTTATGTATTTTATATATTCTTCGGTTATCTCGTTTTTCAACATAATATCGGAGAGCCCCGTTTTCATAGTTGAAAGATACTCGATAAGGGAAGCTACGTACACGTATCCCTTTTCGCTCTCGTCGTTTCCGCTATTCATCATATTCTCCATCATATCGGTGAGAGAATTAAGGTCATACGCGGTTTCGGATATCATAATAGGGTTGCCGGAGAGCATATCGTCCTGCATCGATGCTATGTAGCCCTTGATGCCTGAGGAGAAGGCCAGAACCATAGCAATACCGATAATTCCTATAGAGCCCGCGATGCCTACCATAGTCGTGCGGCCCTTTTTTGATATAAGGTTGCGCGCAGAGAGCTTGAAGGCTGTAAAGAAGGACATCTTCGCCTTCTCTTCGCGACGGCGCTTTTCGCGGCGCGCACGTTTTTCTGCCGCACGGTCGAGAGCGCGGAGCGCAGCCTCTTCCTTTTCCTGCGAGGCCTTTTCCTCTGCTTCCTCCTTGGCAACCTCGGCGTCGGTCATGGGGTTGGTGTCCTCGGTCACGTTTCCGTCGAGAAGACGTACTATTCTCGTCGAATATTGCTCGGCAAGCTCGGGGTTGTGCGTTACCATAATGACAAGACGCTCGCGGGAGATCTCCTTGATAAGATCCATTATCTGCACCGAGGTTACGGTGTCAAGCGCACCTGTCGGCTCGTCGGCGAGAAGTATCTCGGGGTCATTCACGAGCGCACGTGCGATGGCCACACGCTGGCACTGACCGCCCGAGAGCTGGTTCGGCTTTTTGTAATACTGCCCCGCAAGGCCAACTCTGTCAAGGGCCTCCTTCGCTCGTCTTACTCTCTCTTCCTTGCCAATGCCCGATATGGTCAGAGCAAGCTCTACGTTTCCGAGCACCGTCTGGTGCGGGATAAGGTTGTAGCTTTGAAAAATGAAGCCTACCTTATGGTTTCTGTAAACGTCCCAATCCCTGTCGCGAAAGGATTTAGTACTCCTACCCGATATGGAGAGGTCGCCCTCGGTGTAGTGGTCAAGGCCGCCTATGATATTAAGCAGGGTTGTCTTTCCGCAGCCCGACGGACCGAGTATAGAAACAAATTCCGTTTTTCTGAAGGAAATAGAAACACCCCTCAGGGCCTGTACTTGCTCGGAGGAAGTGACGTATACCTTCTTGATGTTCTTCAGCTGAAGCATTTTTTAGTCCTTTGAATAGTTTTTCTTTTATTATAGGGCGTATTTATGAATTTTTATAGATAAATTATAAAATAAATTCTAAACATAATAATAATTCATAATTTTGACGCTTAATTTTTGTAGAAAACTTGCACTTGAATATGCCACTGCTATATGGTACAATATTCTTGGTATATAAATATCCGAACGGAAGGAAAGGTAAAAATATGAAGGACAGACGTGATATAGACCCCAAATACAAATGGGATCTTACTGTAATTTATGAAAACGAGAGAAAATTTTTTGAGGATTACGAAAGATGCGAGAAGCTTATTTCTGCATATCCCGCACACGAGAAGACGATGCTCGCGAGCGCCGAGGGGCTTCGTGACGCTATACGCGCTATGCTCGATATCGAGGAGATAATCGAGAAGCTCTGGCAGTATGCATCGCTCAACTACGCGACAGACACCTCGAACAATGCCTATCAGGCTCTGAACGCGAAGGTAAGAAATCTCGCCGTCGCGGCAGGCACGGCGTCCTGGTTCGTTTCGCCCTATCTTCTCCGCCTCGACGTGAAGACGATAGAGAAGTGGTATGAGGAGTGCCCCGAGCTTACGTCCTACAAGCGTATGATAGATAAGAATATGAGAATGAAGCCCCACACGCTCTCCGACGAGTGCGAGCAGCTTATGTCGAAGATGGACGACTGCCTCGGCGGTGCGGGTGATACGAGAAGCCTGTTCGCGAATGCGGACCTGAAGTTCGGGAAGATACGCGGTGAGGACGGCAGGCTCGTCGAGCTTACCGACACGAATTACGTGCCCTTCCTTATGAGTGGGGACCGTAAGGTCAGACAGGAGGCGTTCCGTACGCTCTATAAGACCTATTCGCAGTTCGGCAACACCTTCGCGTCGCTCTACAACAGTCGCGTGAAGGAGAGCACCACTCTTGCAAAGGTGAGGAATTATAAGAACTCCATTACCGCCTCGACCTTCCGCGACGAGGTGACCCCCACGATATACAACAACCTAATTAAGAGCGTGCATAAGAATCTCCCCTCGCTCTATGAGTACTACGACCTGAAGCGCGAGGTGCTGGGACTTGATAAGCTCCACCTCTACGATATCTACGCGCCCCTTATCGGTGAGCTTGACCGTGAGTATTCGTACGAGGAGGCGGTTGATGAGGTTCTGAAGACCGTGACCGTCTTCGGTGACGAGTATTACAATGCGCTCCGCGAGGGACTCTGCGAGCGCGGATGGGTCGACGTGTACCCGACGAGGGGTAAGAGAGGAGGCGCGTTCTCCTCGGGCTGTCCCGGTACGGAGCCCTATATTCTCCTTAATTTCAACGGCACGTTCGATAACGTCTCGACCCTCGCGCACGAGGCGGGACACTCTATGCACACCTACTTCTCGACGAAGTATAACGAGCCACATAATTCGTCCTACACCATATTCGTCGCAGAGGTTGCCTCGACGGTGAACGAGCTGCTTATGGCTCACAGACTCCTCGAGAAGAGCGAGAGCGACCTCGAGAAGCTCTATATACTCAACCAGCTTATGGAGACCTA
Source organism: Clostridia bacterium (assembly GCA_017453365.1). Lineage (GTDB taxonomy): Bacteria > Bacillota > Clostridia > Oscillospirales > CAG-272 > UBA1740. The sequence goes on along the minus strand of JAFTKH010000004.1, from coordinate 27,718 downwards.
TAAGGGAACGCTCTACCGCCAGACTATGTTCGCTGAGTTCGAGAGGGATATGCATGCCCTTGTAGAGAAGGGTGAGCCCCTGACCGCCGAGCTGATAAACAAGAAGTACTACAGGCTCGTGAAGAAATACTTCGGTAAGGGTGTCGCGTGCGATAAGCAGATAGCGTACGAGTGGATGAGAATACCTCACTTCTACTCCTGCTTCTACGTCTATAAGTATTCGACCTGTATCTCCGCTGCATCCGCTATCGTGAAGAGGATAGAGACAGAGGGCGAGGCATACGTTGATAAGTATATAGACTTCCTCAAGTGCGGAGGCAGTAAATCTCCGCTCGACAGCCTGCTCGTCGCCGGCATAGATATGACCGACCCGACCGTCGTTGACGGAGCTGCAGAGGACTTCGCAGCCTGCGTCCGTCAGTTCCGCGAAATCTATAATAAGCAGAAATAGTTTTTACCGCGAGCGAGGGAAACCTCGCTCGTTTTTTGTAATTTTCGCGCACTTTTGTTAGATTGATTATTAAGTCGTTTTATATCACTTTATATTATCTCTCGGACAAATTGACGTACTGCTACCGCTATTTTGTCAGGGGTAAAAAGGACATAATAATTCCCAAAACGGCAGGCAGCGCCCTCTCTAACACCTACACACATTTTTGAGCGACAGGCTCCTCAAGCTTCAATTATTTCATCGTTGATTTTTTTCTCTTCTTGTGCTAGAATATAGGTGTACAAAAGAATAAACGCAACTCGGGGATTGCGCTTTTGCACCTTGCGAAGGTGACGGCCCCGTCGGGCGGAGCTCTTTTTCGCTCGAGGATAAGGAAACTGCGGTGAAATTCCGTGACAACAGCCATTACGGTGAAAGTCCGAATGCTTATCGTTTTGCGACAGTGACGGAATATTCCCGGGCAAGTGGGGCAGATTTCGGAATCTTGAAGGGGTTGAGTGCGCCCCGACATCCGTTTTCTTCTCTTTGGGGGATATGCCCGTACTTTACCTTTTGTAATTGTAAAACAAAACGAAAGGAAAAAGAAATGAAAAAAAACGTATTATCAGCACTTTTATTGTTGGCAATCCTCGCTCTGTCACTCGTGTCCTGCGGAGTTTCCCGCGAGGGCCTTTGGGAGGACGCTACCTACACGTCGGACAGGACTATCGGTGAGGGGGACACTACCTTCTACCTTGAGGTAATAGCGGGAGAGGAGTCCGTAACCTTCACCTTGAAGACCGATGAGAAAATTCTCGGAGAGGCGCTTCGCGACTCCGGTATCGTTGAGGGCGAGGAGAGCACCTTCGGCCTCTATATCAAGCGTGTTAACGGAATTTTGGCCGACTATGATACCGACGGCTCCTGGTGGGGCTTCAGTATAGATGGAGAGTCCTCGCTCGTGGGCGTCGACGGTGTCGAGATAAAGAGCGGCGCACATTACGAGCTTACCTACTCAAAATAAGGATTTTGTTTCGTGGGCTTTGAAAGAAAAATGACACGGGGAGCTACATCGCGTCGAATATGGGAGATGATAGTCTTCTCTATGCTAGGGGCCTTAATGTTTGTCAGCAAGGTAGCTATGGAAGCCCTGCCAAACATTCATCTGCTCGGCGTGCTAACTATCGTTTATACAGTGGTCTTTAGATACAAAGCACTGATACCCATATACATCTACGTTCTTATGAACGGCGTTTTTGCCGGCTTCAATATGTGGTGGCTTCCGTATACCTACATATGGGCGATTCTTTGGGGCGCAGCTATGCTTATACCTAGGACTCTTCCCGTATGGGCAAAATGTGCCGTATATCCCCTCTTATGTGCTCTGCACGGTTTTCTTTTCGGTGTGCTCTACGCTCCTGCGCAGGCGTTTATGTTTGGGCTCGATTTCGATGGGACTCTTGCGTGGATTGCGGCAGGGCTGCCCTTTGACGTTATACACGGTATAGGCAACTTTTGCGTGGGACTTCTTATATATCCGCTATCGGAGCTTTTGCGAAAGCTCTCGCGCGGAAAAATTTGATTTTCGGGGGAATTATGACAGGATATGCCGACCTTCATCTGCATACGACGGCCTCGGACGGGACACTTCCTCCTGAGGAGCTTGTGGCCTTGGCTAGGAAGTGCGGTCTTTCTGTGATATCGGTTACCGACCACGATACGGTGGCCGGTCTTTCCGAGGCGAAACGCGCCGCCTGCGATGACGTTGCTTTTATTCCGGGTGTTGAATTCACGTCGGTCTACCTCGGTGACGGCGGTAGCTTCCGACTTCATATACTCGGCTATGGCATTGACCCAGACTCACCGGCACTTTTAAGCGTCATTGACGAAGGACAGCGAATAAGGCGCAGAAAGCACTCGCTGCGTCTTGAATATCTTCGCGACGTACACGGTATAGTCTTCTCGGACGCCGAGCTCCGTCTCTTGGAGAGCGAAAGCTTGGTGGGAAAGCTTCATATAGCGAAGCTTTTGATAAAACGCGGCCTTGCCGAGAATATAGGGGATGCTATAGAGAATTTTATGTCTGCTTCGGATTTTCCCGAGGGGTGCATACCGCACTCTCTTGTCATAGAGGGGATAACGGCTGCGGGCGGTGTGTCCGTATACGCGCATCCTCTCGGTGGCGAGGGCGAGAAGAGGCTGACCTTTTCCGAGGTGTCCCGCAGGATAGAGCTGCTCTCGGGTAGCGGTATCGGCGGTGTCGAATGCTACTATTCGCGCTACAGCTCGGGAGAGGCGGAATATCTTGCACTTACGGCAGAAAAGCTCGGGCTTCTCGTCTCGGGCGGCAGTGATTTTCACGGAAAAAACAAGACTGTAAAGATTGGAGAGCTCCTCTCCGAGGGTGGTAAAATAAAAGCTGAGAGGCTTTCTGTGCTGTCGAGGCTTGTCAAATATTGAGAACACCTCAAAAAGGCAAAATTTGAGATTAAACGCTTTCGGCACTTATCATTCTTGCAAGGTTTATTCCAAAATATAATGCCTCTAAAACGCCCGTGGGTTGACAAATTTCCACGGGCGTGTTAATATACTTATAGCGGAGCAATTTAATTTAGAGAATTAGCGTGAAATTTGCCACAGCACAAGCTTTAGGTCGTTCACGCGCTGAATTCTCTCACGGCGGGTCTTTTCCCGCCGTTGGTATAGATGCGCCGAGAGTTTCGTTATACTTTTGAGTAGCCGCCTTTAGACGGCAGAATGGAGATTGTTATGAAAAACTGTAAGTATTGTGGTGCCGAGATAATCGACGAAGCCCTGTTTTGCCCTAATTGCGGAGCCAACCAGAGCTTGAACGAGGAGAAAAAGGCAGAGAGCGCCGCCCCCGAGGTAAAGCCCTCGGCATATACCGCCCAATCAAACGAAAAGTTTACCGGCTGGACCGTTCTCGGATTTTTCTTTCCGCTTATAGCGCTTATATGTTATTTCGTTTGGAAGGATACCGAGCCTTCGAAGGCGCTCGCTATCGGCAAGGGCGGACTTATGAGCGTTTCCCTGAGCTCCCCGATAATAGCGCTCGTTATATATCTCGTAATGAAGGAGCAGTACCCCGACGTTGCGAAGGCGTGCGGTATCTGCGGAATTATCGGTATTGTTGTCGGCGTTCTTTCTAGCATTTTGTATTTTATTCTTCTTGTGGCTCTTATGATGCTGGCGTAAGCCGTGTGAGGGACACTTTGAATACTGTCTAAATGCGGAGCTCCTGCGGATGATGAGGCTCTCTTCTGTGAGAAGTGCGGTACCGCACACGGCGGAGAGGCGGTAGCCGCCACTCGGAGCGAAAGAAGGCGCTCGCCGCCGTTTCCCGACAAGCTCGCAGTAGAAATACTACTGCGTCGGTCGGAAGAACAACGACCATCATCCCAAATTCGCCTCGAAAGCGCACTGTGCGGTAGATTAATGGCGCTATTAATAAAAAATCTTCCCTCGGGTTGAGGGAAGATTTTTTATTACAGCACCAGCGACGGAGCGGAATAGACTCTTGCGGCGAGCTCCTGGTTTAATAGGTAGAGTCCTCTTGGGTCAGAGCCGAAGAGCTCCATCTTGGAGATGAGGTCATTCGCGTTCGTCTCCTCCTCACCCTGCTCCTTAACGAACCAGTCGAGGAACTGCATTGTGCGATAGTCCTTATCCTTGTGGGCCTCGTCGTATATCGCGTTGATGAGCGAGGTTACGTACTCCTCGTGCTCGAGTCCTGCACGGAGGACGTCCATATTAGTATTTATAATCTTGTCGGGCTTCGCTATAGCCTCGAGGGTCACGGGCTGATTCTCGTTCTGCAGGAACTGATAGAAGAGAAGTGCGTGGTCTCTTTCCTCTTCTGCCTGGATTTTATACCAGTTAGCGAAGCCGTCGAGGCCTGCCTGCGAGAAGTAGTTCGAGAAGTCGAGATAGAGATATGCGGAGTAGAATTCCTTGTTTATCTGGTCGTTAAGAAGTGCGCGTACCTTTTCGTTCATCATAGCTTTTTCTCCCTTGTTTGTAAACTTATATTTCCTTTTTCCAGAGTCCGTGAAGGTTGCAATATGCGTACACGGCTATGGGCTTCTCACCCTTTACGCTGAATTCAGCCTCCGGTGCATCCGTGGGTGTGAGGTGCTTCATATAGCCGCCGCGGTCGGTCACGAGATATATCCAGAGGATACTGTGCTCCTTGGACATCGGGTGAACGACCGACCCTACCGTGACGTGTACGCGGCCGCACCTAACCGAAACCTCGGGCACATGCTTCTCGAGGCTCGCCTCGACAGTACCCGGAACTATCTCCGTCATCTTCTCTCCGCAGCAGACTACGGGGACACCCGAGTCGTGGATTTTTGTAATTACGTTTCCGCAGTGGTTGCAAATGTAGAATTTTGTATTTTTCATTGTGTTATCTCCTCTGTGTGTTTTTTTGTTTTGTGACCTCATTATACACCGTTTTTGCGGTGAGTTCCGTGACTTGGTCACATTTCCGAGGAGATATATTTTTCTGCCTCGGTTGCCGCAACGGCGCCGTCTGCCGCCGCAGTTATTACCTGGTATAGCGGCTTTTTCCTGACATCGCCAGCTGCATAAACTCCGGGAAGCTCGGTGTGCGTGTCCTCCTTTGCCCGAACGTAGCCGCTCTCGAGTGTCAACTCCTTTTCAAAAAGCTCGCTTCTCGGTTTCCTGCCGATGCTGATAAAAAGAGCGTCAGTGTCGATACGGCGCTCCTCTCCGCCGTTGTCCTGTAAGACCACCGCGTCGAGCTTGTCGCCGTATATTAGCCTTTTTGGGGTGCTGTTCCAAATTATCTCTACATTTTCCTGCTTGGAAAGCAGATCCGAATACAGCCGTTCGGCGCGAAGTCTGTCTCGCCTGTGGATGAGGTAAACCTTTTTTGCTAGTGATGAAAGATAAAGAGCCTCTTCCGCAGCGGAGTTGCCCCCGCCCACTACTGCGACGGTTTTTCCCTTGTAAAATCGACCGTCGCACACAGCGCAGAAATGGACTCCGCGGCCTGTAAGTTCCTCTTCGCCCTCTATTTCAAGACGCCTCGGCTCGGCACCCGTGGCAATTATTACGGTTTTTGAAAGGTACTCGTCGGCATCCGTGCGAACGGTCTTAATTTTTGAAGTCAGGCTTACCGAGCTGACACGCCCCCATTCAGTCCTTGCCCCGAAGAGCTCTGCTCCGTTTTTCATTTTCAAGGACAGCTCGAAGGCCTCCACGCCACCGTCGAAGCCGGGGTAATTGTCTATCCTGTCCGTGAGATTCATCTGTCCGCCGGGGGACATTTCTTCTATCACGAGAGTGTCGAGCCCCGCGCGTGCAGCATAAAGGGCGGCGGAATACCCGGCGGGGCCGCCCCCTATTATCACAGTATCATAAACGTGTTTCATAACGTTTTCTCCGTTTTTTTAAACTTCTTGTTGAAAAAATTCCCAAAAGGGTTTATACTTGACTTAAGGTTATTTGCAGAATGGAGACTTTTATGGACAGAACCGAGCTTGTTGCTTTGTTTCGGCAAACCTTCCCGTTTTGGGATAAAATGTCTGATACGGATAAGGAAACCTTTATCCGCACCTCGCATCACGTGGAATTCAAAAGCGGTACGAATATTCATGACGGAAACGAGTGTACGGGAGTAATTCTTATAAAAACGGGAAGCTTAAGACTTTATCTACTCTCCGAGGAGGGGAAAGAAACGACTCTTTACCGCCTGTTTCCCGGGGATATGTGTATACTCTCGGCATCCTGTGTTCTCGATACGATAACCTTCGATGTTTTTGTCGATGCGGAAGAGGCCAGCGAGTGTGTTGTGGTCGGCGGCTGTGCCTACGAGGACCTGTCGAGAAGAATGCCCGAGGCCAAAATCTTTGCACTTGAAACTGCGGTGAGCCGCTTTTCGGACGTGATGTGGGTAATGCAGCAGATAATGTTTATGAGCTTCGATAAGAGACTCGCGATATTCCTGCTCGACGAAACCGCCAAAAACGGTACCGATACGGTAAAGCTGACTCACGAGCAGATTGCGAAATATATGGCCTCGGCGCGCGAGGTCGTCTCGAGAATGCTCAAATACTTTGTGGCAGAGGGAATAGTCGAAGCCTCGCGCGCCGGGGGTATCAAGATAATCGATAAGAAAAGACTCCGCTCGCTCGCGACTTAGACCGTCGCCTCCGCTTCGAGGAGAGAGAGCAACTGTGCCTTTGGTCGCGCGCCCGTTACTCGGCTGACGACCTTTCCGCCCTTTAGAACTATGACGGTAGGTATGCTCACTATCCCGAACTCGCGGGAGAGCTCCTGCTCCTCGTCGACGTTAATCTTTCCGACCGTGATGTCGGGGCGTTCTTCGGCTATCTCGTCGATTATCGGCGAGAGCATACGGCACGGGCCGCACCAGGAGGCGTAGAAATCGATAAGGACGGTTTTTTCGCTGTCGCGTATCTCCGAAAAATTTGAGCTTGTTACATTTTTTATTGACATAATTTTATCCTTTCCGCAGTGTGTACTGCCTTTTTCTCTGGCTATATTATACAACTATTCCTACTTTGGTTCTGTGACTCGGTCACAATTTTTAGACCTCTTTCTCGATTTTTCGGACAAGTTCGTTTTTTTTGGTTGGTTTGGCTAATTTATTCGCAAAAAAGATTGACAACTCCTCTAAATATTGCTAAAATATATGGTGAATAAAAATATTTTTTCTCTCGCGCACGCAGCGTATATACGCGAGAGAGACACGAAAGGAAACATACGTATGGCAACAGTTGTTATTATGCCCCGTCAGGGACAGAGCGTCGAGAGCTGTATTATTACCGCCTTTAATAAGAAGGTTGGCGATACCGTTGACGTTGGCGAGGTGCTTTTTTCGTACGAGACGGACAAATCGTCGTTTGACGAGCCCGCGCCCGTGGCAGGAAAAATACTTGCCGTTTGGAGAGAAGAGGGGGACGACGTTCCCTGTCTTGAGAACGTTCTCGCAATAGGTGAGGACGGAGAGGACGTTTCCGCATTTGCTCCGAAGGGTGAGGAAGAGGCAGAGACTGCTACAGCTCCCGAGGCAACTCCCGAGGTGAAGGCAGAGGCTGCACCCGCAGCGACCGCCGAGAGTACAGAGGCTCCCGCCGCTACGGTTGGCGTCGGCTCGATATCCCCCCGTGCAAGACTTCTTGCAGAGAAGACGAACGCAGACCTTCTTAAGGCAGTTCCGACCGGCCCGAACGGCAGAATTATAGAAAGAGACGTTCAAAAGCTCGTCGATATGGGTCTTACCGTATCTCCCGCAGCAAAGGACGCATACACCGAGGCAAAGGCAGGCTCGGGTATAAACGGCAGAGTTACCCTCAGCGACCTCTCCGCAGCTTCCGCAGCGGCAGAGGAGAGTGCGGCACCAGCACCCGTAGCAGAGTTCGAGGACGTAAAGCTCCCAAATATCAGAAAGGTTATAGCAAAGTCTATGCACGCGTCCCTTTCGAATATGGCACAGCTAACGCTCAACACCTCGTTCGACGCGACGGAGATTATGGAGCTCCGCGCATCGCTTAAGAGCGGAGCAGAGAAGCTCGGTCTTGCAAACATCACTCTCAACGATATGGTTCTCTTCGCGGTATCCCGCGTTATCCTTAACCACAAGGCTCTTAACGCTCACTACCTCGGCGACACTATGAGATACTTTAATAACGTGAACCTCGGTATCGCAGTCGACACCGAAAGAGGTCTTATGGTTCCTACCGTCTTTGCGGCGGAGAAGCTTTCCTTAAACGACCTCTCCCGCGCGGCGAAGAGCGTTATCAAGGATGCGCAGAGCGGTACTATCAATCCCGACCTTCTGAAGGGCGCTTCCTTTACCGTAACTAACCTCGGCTCGCTAGGCATCGAGAGCTTTACTCCCGTTATAAATCCCCCCCAGACGGGTATTCTCGGTGTTACCACCATTACAAGACGCGTGAAGGAGGAGGACGGCGAGGACGTAACGTATCCCGCTATGGGTCTTTCTCTCACCTTCGACCACAGAGCGCTCGACGGCGCTCCCGCGGCCAAGTTCTTAAAGGAGCTTTGCTTTGCTCTTGAGAATTTCGACCTTCTTCTTACGAAGTAACGGGAGGTAGAGAAATGTACGATTTGATAATACTCGGCGGCGGCCCCGCAGGCTACAATGCAGCGGAGCGCGCAGGACACGCGGGTCTTAAGACCCTCGTTATTGAGGAAAGGGCTCTCGGCGGCGTATGCCTTAACGAGGGCTGTATCCCTACAAAAACTCTTCTTTATTCTGCGAAGATATACGACTATGCGAAGCATAGCGCTGATTACGGCGTTAAGTTCGGTTCGGCCGAGATAGACCACGCCTTCGTCGTTGAGCGTAAGAATAAGGTTGTTAAGCAGCTCGTGTCGGGCGTCGGCGCAAAGCTGAAAAAGGCGAAGGTTGATGTTGTGAACGCTACCGCGACCATTAAGGAAAGAAATTCCGAGGGCTTCGTGGTAAGTGCTGCCGATAAGGAGTACGTGGGCCGTCAGTTGCTTATCTGCACGGGCTCGTCTCCCGCTCTCCCCCCGATAGACGGCCTTGCAGACTCGCTGAAGAGCGGCTTTGCTCTTACCAACAGAGAGGTTCTTGACCTCAAGGAGCTCCCGAAGGAAATCGTCATCGTAGGCGGCGGCGTTATAGGCCTTGAGATGGCATCCTATTTCAACTCCACGGGAGCGAAGGTATACGTCGTCGAGATGCTTGACCATATAGCGGGCGCTACAGACCGCGAGATATCCTCTATGCTTGAGAAGGAATACCGCGCACGCGGCGTGGAGTTCATTCTCGGTGCGAGGGTCACGTCTATTAAGGACAAGGCCGTAACCTATGAAAAGGACGGCAAGAGCGTGAAGCTCCCCTGCGACTACGCACTTGTTTCAATAGGACGTCGTGCGAGAACTGCGGGACTTGGCTGCGAGAACATCGGCCTTAAGCTCGAGCGCGGAGCTATTGTCACCAATGAGTACGGAAAGACGAACGTTCCGGGGGTATGGGCGGCAGGCGACGTAAACGGTAAGTCTATGCTCGCTCACACCGCATACCGCGAGGGCGAGGTCTGCATCAACAATATTCTCGGCAAGAAGGATCGAATTAATTACAACTCCATTCCCTCTGTAATCTACACCAACCCCGAGGTTGCATCGGTAGGCGAAACTGCCGAGAGCGCGAAGGAGAAGGGACTTGACGTTACCGTTGAGACTGTTACTCTTAAATATAGCGGCCGCTATATCGCGGAGAACGAGCACGGAAACGGTGTCGTTAAGCTCATTATAGATAAGAAGCATCGCAACATACTCGGTCTTCATATGATAGGAACCTATGCCTCGGAGATAATCTACGGCGCGGCTATGATGGTTGAGACCGAAATGAGAGTTACCGATATACAGAAGCTCGTATTCCCGCACCCCACCGTGTGCGAGGTAATAAGAGAAGCTATGTTTATGTAAGAACGAATTATTTAAAGGAGATAAAACAATGCCAAAGAGTCAATACGTCGATCCCGGCAAAGCCTTTGAAGCGGGCTACATACACTTCGAGGACATACCCGTATGTCAGTATAACAAGACCTTGAAGGAAGAGCTTAAGCTTTACTCCAAGGACGATATGATGCGTATTTATCGCGATATGGCCATAATCCGTGAGTTTGAGACAATGCTCAACGAGGTTAAGGTTAAGAGCGAATATAACGGAGTTCAGTATAACAACCCCGGCCCCGCGCACCTCTCGATAGGTCAGGAGGCATCTGCGGTAGGTGAGGCCTACTGCCTTGATATCAACGACTTCTCCTTCGGCTCGCACAGAAGCCACGGCGAGATACTTGCGAAGGGACTTTCCTCTATACATAAGCTCGACGACAAGGAGCTTTACGACATTATGAAGGAGTTCTTGGACGGAGCTGTTCTTTCGGTTGTCGAGAAGCATATGAATGCGGGCGGAAACGTAAAGGAGCTTGCAATAAATTTCCTTCTTTACGGCGCTCTTGCGGAGATCTTCGCGCGTAAGACCGGCTTCAACCGCGGTCTTGGCGGTTCGATGCACGCCTTCTTCATTCCCTTTGGCCTTATGCCGAACAACGCTATCGTAGGAGCATCTGCTCCCATAGCTCTCGGTGCGGCTCTCTATAAGAGGTCGAACCACAAGCCCGGTATCATCATCTCCAACTGCGGTGACGGTGCTACGGGACGCGGCCCCGTTCTTGAGTCTCTCAACTTTGCATCTATGGATCAGATAACCAAGCTCTGGGGTATGGACGGCAAGTTTGACGACGGTGGCCTTCCGATACTCTTCAACGTATTCAATAACCATTACGGTATGGGTGGCCAGACCAGAGGCGAGACTATGGGCTTCGATATGGCGGCACGTCTTGGTGCAGGCTTCAACCCGAGCCAGATGCACGCAGAGCGTGTAAACGGCTACGACCCCCTTGCGGTTATCGACGCCGTAACGAGAAAGAAGAAGCTTCTTCTCGAGGGTAAGGGCCCGGCTCTCCTCGACGTGGTTACCTACCGTGTATCCGGACACTCGCCCTCCGACTCTTCCACCTACCGTACACAGGAGGAAATTGATGCTTGGCGTGCGGCAGATCCCATTCTCGCGTTCAAGACGAAGCTCATCCTCGGCGGTGTTGCTACCGAGGCGGAGTTTGCGAAGCTCCACGAGGATATCACAAACCGTATGACCGAGATAATGAAGCTCGCTATCAACGACGAGATATCGCCCCGTATGGACCTTGAGCGTGAGCCCGACGCTATCTCCTCTATTATGTTCTCTAACCAGAAGGTGAAGAGCCTCGATCCCACGCGTGAGGCAGAGATGCTTATGCCGAAGGAGGAGTGCCCGAGAGTTAAGGAGATAAAGGGTAAGGTTCGCACTGCGAAGGATAAGAACGGTAAGCCCGTATCGAAGATGAAGATGTATAACATCTGTGACGGTCTTTTTGAGCCGATAATCGATAAGTTCTACGATGACCCCACCCTTATCGCATACGGTGAGGACAACCGTGACTGGGGCGGAGCCTTCGGTGTATACAAGAAGATGACCGAGGCAGTTCCTTATCACAGATTCTTCAACTCTCCCATATCCGAGTCCGCGATAGTAGGCTCTGCCGTAGGCTACGCGATGTGCGGCGGCCGTGCAATAGTCGAGCTAATGTACGCTGACTTTATCGGCTGTGCCGGTGATGAGATATTCAACCAGATGGCAAAGTGGCAGGCTATGTCAGCAGGTATCCTTAAGATGCCTATCGTTCTCCGTGTTTCCGTTGGCTCGAAGTACGGCGCGCAGCACTCGCAGGATTGGACGGCTCTTTGCTCTCACATTCCCGGACTTAAGGTAGTATTCCCTGCAACTCCCACTGATGCGAAGGGTCTTATGACCACTGCGCTTGAGGGCACCGACCCCGTCGTATTCTTTGAATCGCAGAGAATTTACGGTATCGGCGAGGAGTTCGTAGAGGGTGGCGTTCCCGAGGGACATTTCGAGATTCCTATGGGCGAGCCCGATATCAAGAGAGCAGGTAAGGACGTTACGATAGTAACCATCGGTGCGGTTCTTTACAGAGCTCTTGAGGCTGCGAAAACACTCGAGGAGCAGTACGGCATTTCCGCAGAGATTATAGACGCACGTTCGATAGTACCCTTCAACTACGAGAAGGTTATCGAGTCGGTTAAGAAGACCGGTAAGGTTCTCTTTGTCGGCGATGCGTGTGAGAGAAACTCGGTTATGAGAGATATGGCGTCGAACATCACGGAGATGTGCTTCGACTATCTTGACGGTCCTGCTGTCGTTGTAGGCTCGCGCAACTGGATAACCCCCGCCTTCGAGCTTGAGAAGAGCTTCTTCCCACAGGCTGACTGGATTATAGATGCTCTTCACGAGAAGATTATGCCCATACCCGGATACGTTCCGAAGAATAATTTTACGGACATTGAGAAGGTAGACAGAGCCAAGAAGGGACTTTAATTTTCGACTTTGAAATTTCGGTGTAATTCGGCGTTTTCTCCCGCTCGACGTAGGTAACTACGCCTTCGGGTCGAAGAACTCGAAATTTCTTCGTCGAAGCGACAGAAACTTTTCCCTCGGTGCAAAAACTGCACCGAGGGAAAAGTAATTAATAATGAATAATGAAGACAGTTGGCTCTGCCAGCTGATAAATAATGAATGAAATATTTAAGACTTTCATCCACAAATCCATACCTTAATCTCGCTATTGAGGAATATCTGTTCCGCAATTCCGACGACGACGTTTTTATGCTCTGGCAGAATGAGCCTACGGTCGTGATAGGAAAAAATCAGAATGCCTTTGCCGAGCTCGACCTCGGATTCGCGCGGCGAGAGGGAATAAAGGTCGCGAGGCGAATTACGGGTGGGGGTGCGGTTTACCACGACCTCGGAAACGTGAACTATACGTTTATTTCGGCAGGCGGCGGCAGAACACTTGATTTCGCAGGGCTCTCGCAGCCGATACTTGAAGCTCTTGCGGAGCGCGGTCTTGCAGCCAGGCTGTCGGGCAGAAACGATATCGAGCTCGACGGTCTGAAATTCTCGGGAAACGCGCAGCACGCAGAGGGGGGGCGCGTTCTTCACCACGGTACGCTTCTTTTTAACACCGACCTATCCGTTCTGTCACGGGTTCTTCGTCCCGATAGCGATAAGCTACAGGCGAAGGGAATAAAATCCGTCAGGGCGCGCGTCGAAAACCTCTCACCCCGTCTTCCTGATATAAGGTCCGCGGACGAATTTGCAGCTATGATAGAGGACCATATAATGCGCGTACACTCGCCCGAGCGAATAGAGTGTCCGGCGTGTGATGAAATAGCGGCACTCGAGGGGCGGAACGCGTCGGACGGGTGGCTCTTCCCCGAGCGCGATTTTCTCTCGGGCTACAGCACCGTAAAAAAGAGACGCTACCCCTTCGGCAGTGTTGCCGTCTCGCTCGATATGGTGGGCGAGAGAATAAAGCGGGCAAATATATCGGGCGACTTCTTTGGTGTGCGTCCCCTGGGAGAGCTCGAGGAGCTGCTCTCCGGTGCTCTTGTCAATGAGCTTGAAGAGCTTCTCTCGCTCTTGCCCGTCGGCGAATATATACACGGTATGACGGAAGAGGAGCTTTTAGCTCTTATAAGAGAATAAAAAGCCTATTTATTAGACGGTGTGATGCCGATATAGCTAATTTCGATTATTTATGCGAGCATGGCAACTCGAAGCAATTCATCTATAAAAACAGGCAGAGCAAGAATATAAGGTTTTCCCTTGTACTCTTGCTCTTTTTTGTTTATATTCCTTTTTTGCACTCCGAGAGAAAATTTTCGAAGAATTTCTGCTCAACGTGTCCGGGTGTGCGGAAGGCGTGCTCGGGGTGCCACTGCGTCGCATAAATACGGCACTCCTTGTTTTCTATTGCCTCGATAACTCCGTCGTCCGTGCGTGCTACGACGTCGAAGCCAAGAGCTACCTTCTCTATTTCCCATGAGTGATAGCAGTTGACCGTGGTACGCAGTGAGCCGAAGACCTCATATACGAACGAGCCCTCCTCGATATTGATACTATGGAGCTTTTCGTCACCGTTTCTGTGGGAAACGTCGTTGTCGAGGTGCTTTAGTGTGCCGCCGAAGAAGACGTTAATTGCCTGCAGACCGCCGCAAATGCCGAATATAGGCTTTCCCACACGGGAAAAGGCGTTGATGAGTCGGGAGTCGAGAGCATATTCGTCCGCGGGCTCCGGGGTGTCAAACGGTGCCTTGCCGTAATACTTTGGGTCGATATTCGTTCCCGAGCCGGGGATTATGAGTCCGTCGGAGATTTGGGCGATTCTCTCGACGTCGACTGCCGTGAGAACGGAGATAAGATTTATGCCGAGCTGTTCCGCGAGGGAAAGGTAGTCCGACATAATATAGTATCTCTCGTCCCATATACTGCCGCTTTTCATATTAAGGTAGCGTAGGGTAGTGGCTATAGTCATGGGTATCTCCTTCCGAGCTCTTGTCGCTATGATTATGATAGCACCCGAGCTCTGAAAAGTCAAGAAAAATCAGAGATAACCTCTGATATCTACGGCCAGCTTCTCCTCGAGGTTTATCAGCCTCTTCGTTATATCCTTCGACACCTCGCTTGCCGCTTCGTATTTGTTGAGGTATTTATTCAGCGATTTCACACCCATATTGCACCCGTCGGTCATAAGGTCTGCGACGGTCTTATCTCCTCCCGTCATCGCCATTTTCATTTCCGTTTTCATCTTGGACATGCCGCGGACGAGGGGATTTGGACTTTTACCCCTGTCCTCGTATCTGTGAAGCTCGGACTCTATTTCGTGCGAGAGCTTCATATGCTCGCTTCGACAGTCGGAGAGCTTCCTTTTAAACCCGTGGGATTTTACGTAGTTTATAACGTCATCGATGCCCGAGACTCCCATTTTTATTCCCGCATCGCATTCGCGTAAAAGTCGTATAGTATCTTGTTCTATCATAATAATTTTATTCCTCCTTTTTTATTTATTCTATCCGAGACGGAGGGGAAATATTTATAAAAAAGCGAATAATAGCGCAGGAGCGTGACAAAAATTCAGAAAAGTGAAAGCAGCGTTAAAAAGGAGAAAATTTATGTGCACTGCGGTTTATTATGATAGAGGCAATCTTTTCGGACGTACGCTCGACCTCGAATGCTCGCTCGGAGAGTGCATCGCGGCAGTTCCCAGAGCCTATCCCTTCCGTTTTCGAAGACTTCCGGAGCTTTCTTTGCATTATGCATTTATCGGTACCGCTCACGCCGTGGACGGGAACCCTCTGTTTTACGACGGAATGAACGAGCACGGCGTCGCCGTCGCAGCACTTAATTTCCCGGGATATGCAAAATACGGTGCCGCGCAGTCCGGAAAAATCAATCTCTGTTCCTTCGAGCTCATTCCCTACGTGCTCGCCTCTGCCCGAACGCTCGATGATGCTCGTGAGCTGCTGCGGGATGCTAATCTGACCGACGATGCATATTCCGATACGTTGCCCGCAACACCGCTGCACTTTCTGATATCGACGAAGGACGGTTCGCTTACGGTAGAGCAGGGGGAAGGGGGCTTTCGCCTTCTTGAAAATCCACTCGGTGTTCTGTCGAATGCCCCCGAGCTTTCGTATCATATAACGCGCTTGTCGGACTATTACGCGCTTGATAGCGCCAGAGGTGAGCAGAGACTCGCTACGGATGTGCCCCTCTCCGTATATTCGAGGGGGATGGGGGCTATCGGCCTGCCCGGAGATTTCTCGTCAAGCTCACGCTTCGTCCGCGCGGTCTATGCAAAAAATAACACGTCCCCCACTGTTTCGGGGGACGAGATGGCAGCTCTATCTGCATTTTTTCATATTATGGACACTGTAGGAGTGCCGAACGGTTGTGTAGTGACCGACGCGGGAGAGAGCGTGCGCACCGTCTATACCTCGGCTATGGATCTATCTCGGCTTGTGTATTATTTCAGAGGGTATGACTCGGGGAGAATTTTTTCAGTGAAGCTTCAGTGCGGCAGAGCGGGTGATAAGCTTGAGCTCTTCGATATTCCGGACGACGTTAAGCCCCTCATGCTCAATTAACCGCATCGTTCGAAAAGAGTTGCTCAAAGAGCTCTGTGAAAAGAGAAAATAGAGAGTGAGAGCCCTCGGATATATCCATATCCGAAATTTCGTTTGAAATTTCGTCATGGCGCGAGTGCGACAGGTTGGTGGCTATTGCCGCTATGTAGAACGCGAGCTCCCCAAGCATATCATAGAGAAGCATACGGTCTATAGACATAAATGAGGAGATAAAGCTCTCGAGAAGGCTGTAAAGCAGAGTGCGAAGCCTTGTGTAAACAATTGTTTCCTTATCGCGGTCGCCGTTTATTGCATCGCAAAGCATACTGTCGGTACCGTCTCCCAAGATGAAGAGCACGTTCTCCCGAGCAGATATCTCGTCGAGGAAGCTTATTTCCTCGGAGGAAAAGCGCCCGTCTCGCAGTATCAAAAGCAGTATCTCTGACTGAATAATCAGGTCCAACTCATCCTCTTTTTTAAGCCTTGTGAGGTCGTTTTTTGCAAGACCTACGTATGTAAAAAGCTCGGAGAGCTTTTCCTTTGCGGCATCTCGCATCTCTTTAGCTTTAACATAGTTCTGCTTCTGCATAGTTGTTTGCCTTCCTCGTAAACTGCATACATTATACCGCAATTTGCGGTAAATGTCAATACTGCATTTTGCGGTTTAATATAATGGAAGCAAAAGCTGGCGCGGAGGTAAACGATGTACAGGCGTATTAGAGATTTGCGCGAGGACCACGACTTAACACAGAAGGATATGGCGAAAAATCTTAACTGCTCGCAGCAGGTGTACAGTAATTACGAGCTTGGTCAGCGTGATATACCGACCGATATTTTGATAAAGCTTGCGGAGTTTTACTCCGTATCTGTGGATTATATCCTAGGGCTTACCGATAACCCTAAAAGAGCGTAAAAAAAGCCCCGAAAGGGGCTTTTTAAATTAATGAATAATAGTTATTACGGTCGTTTTTCGCAATGAGCAAAAAATCCCTATTTGTTTTCGAAGCACGGTTAAAGCATTTAGAGCTTTACTTTGTTCCAATCAGATTCCTCTCCTTTTACCAAAACTCACCGTTCACGCTTTGTATTGCTTGGAATGACAGCCTAGTGCTATACAGTCATTTTGAGCATCGAACCGCTATATAGGTGCCGGAAAGCAAAAGGAGAAAAATCTAAATCTGTAGGCAGCTTCCATTTAGGTGCTATACTCGAGCTTAACCTTAAACGAAGCTTTCCGTCTTCGGTGGTAAGCAAGCATAATTTTTCATTATTCAATATACATTCTTTATTCATCATTAGTTGGCTCATGCCAAACTGTTTACATAGTTGCATCGAGATATGCGCGGCGTGCTTTGGCATATCCCTTATATGCTTCATCTCTTTCGGGCATCTTGAACGCCGCGCTCGGACGCCACTCATAGTGGTAGCCGTATTTCTCGGCATCCTTTAGCGAATAAGTACCGTAGAGCTGTATCTCGAGGGGGCGAAGGTACATATCGTGATTCTCCTTCGCCATAAACTCGGGGGTATATTCCTTTGAGCCATAGGCGTAGACCCACTCGGGTTGGTTGTATATGACCTCGGGATTTCTCGTTATTTCCGTGACTGACATAAGCTTGCCGTCCTCACCGAGGTAGAAAAGCCCGAAGCGCGGGTCGACGTAGCACCATTTATCCTCTATGAAGACCTCGTTCGTTAAGTGACCGCCCGAGACGTGGAAGATAATTCGAGCAGGTATGCCGGCAATCTCCGAGAGCGCACACATAAGACGTGCTACGCGCTCGCAGAAGCGCTCGCCCTTCTTGATGAGCTCCTCTTCCGTTCCGCCGTAGAAATAGTCGTACCCGTGTGACTTTTCTTTCAGATCGCGTATGTACGCGACAAGACCGAGAACTCGCTCCCGCTCGGTTTTGCAGCCCCTCGTCGCCTCTGCAACCGCCGCCTCGAGCACGGGGCGAGAGCCCCATTCGTACGTAGGACGCTCGGGCACGGAGTAGAGGTATTCCTCTGTCTCGGGAGCTAAAAGCGTCTGGTGAAAGAGCCTCTCGTATTCTACGTTCTCACCGAACGCCTCCTTCATGTAGTTAAGGTTTGTAAGCACGACGTCGCGAGCCATAGGTGAGAGCTTGTCGAAAAGACGCTCTCCGCTGAACTCTTTAATAATTTCCGGTGTATTCATATAATCTTCCTTACTTGGATTTTAAGTAAAGTATAGCACGCGAGGGAGAGAATGTCAACAAAAAAAGTACCCGATGCAAGGTTTTCGGGCACTTTTCTCGTGAAGAATTAAATTAAATTAAGATTCAAGTAAATTGAGATATTTTTTGTAGTCCTGTTGATATTCTTTTTTTAGCCAAGCTTTCTTTTTTTCTTCATTGTCTTTTTTGATTTTTCCAACCGCAAACTTCTTAACAATATATAGTACCACGGCTATTATGAGAGCCCAAAGATGCTCGTAGGATGAAAAGCTAAAAATGGTGCCGGCATCCCAAATGTTGGTAATATTTAAACCAAAAAATATTATCAAGAATAGGGTAGAAAAGGCCGAAACAACCGTATTGACCATATTTACAAGCAAATTTTGAGAAATAGATCCGGGCACAGCGTTAAAATAATGAGCATCAAGCACGGTTTCGATATTCAGTTCATGCTTTATTCTTGTAAAGAAGCCCATAGATTCGCAATCCTCGGAAAGAGCTCCCTTAACGTAATCATTTACGGAATAGCCGTTTCTGTTTAGATATGACCAAAGACTTTTGGATTTAATAAAAGGTTTTGATTCGCTTATGATCTCCCCTGCTATGTCGCATATAAACGCGATTACCATCAATATGATTGCCAAAATAAAAGGAGCTTTAAAATTGATTACAACTAATGTTAGAATCATAAAAAAGAAAAATGCAATATTGAGAGGCCAATCCATAATATCACAGGCTATCATAAAAATATTGCTTTGCCTCCAATCGCGGAGCAGAGATTTAAGTGTATCAGGCTTGGTCGGTTGATATGTTTGTGGTTGCTTGACTTCTTCAGCTATCGAAGTTTTTTTCTGTTCTGCTAAAACAATCCCACATTCAGTGCATTTTTTAGTGCCCGAAATCAGCATCATGCCACATTCGGGACATTTGATTAATTGGCAGCCGCAATGAACACATTGCGAAGCGTTTGTTGAGATTTTTTCCTTGCATTCAGGACAAATTGTCAATGCCATGTTGTTTCTCCTTATTTATTGTCTATTATGATATTTTTGCTTTCCTTAAGCCATTTTACAAACTGATCCGTTTCGATCTTGGACATTTTTCCATGAGAGCGTATTCTCAAGCTAATAAAGGAAAATACTCCACAGACGACTGAAAGAACAAATACTGCTACACATACCGATAAAACAGGTATAAGCATAGAATAATTGTTTATGTAAAAAGACAAAACTCCGATCCATAATGGGGTGAGAGCGCTAACTATTGCCAAGAAAATAAATGTTATTAGTAGCTCAAGAATAAGACTATCAACTTTTTTATGTTTCAATATAACCGGATTTTCTAAAAGGAATTCCTTCTCTAAGGCGTCCTGCTCATCCTCGAAAAGCAGGTTGAAGTTTACAATCTTTTTGCTTTCGCCACCATCTTCTGGCGCTTCAAGTGTCTTTGAAACGACCTCGGTTTGTTTTTCTTGAATAATGTTGTTTTCCGGTTCGCTTGTCGGTCTTAAAGTATCTTCCGAGATTTTTACCGATGGATCATGACCGCAATGTATACACGCAGAAAGAGAATCACTGAATTTCTTTCCGCATTTTTCACAAATTATCAAAGCCATAGTGTCACCCCTTTATTTTGGACAGCACGTATGAAATACATTTACTGTCTAACTCGTGCTCTTGTGCGTCTGTTTCAAAAAGAAAAGGCAATATTCTCGATATCAAAGTTATCCGTTTGGTTGCGTTGTAGTCACTTTCGGCAACCTCGGATTGTTTTAGCTTGGTTTCATATCTATGAAAAAAATCGTTGTACTCCCGTACATATTTTGTTTCAAAAAAACGGGTAACGGTATCGTCGGTATTATCATACTTCACTTTTACTACTATGCTGTAGTAATCACTTTCGACATCATCCATGATTACATACTTTATTGTTTCGATATTAACTATGCTGTCATCTCCTTCTATTGAAGAAACGGCAGAATGTACATATTTGTATACATCAGAACTTTCAAAGCTTTCTTGTGTAGTAAAAGTGTAGATGGTATCCTTGTCCGGTAAAAGAAGCGTGAGAGAAAACAAGATCAACGCTGCACACAAGAAAATTCGAAAAACTTTTACCGTTTTGCAGACCCAGTTTTCGGTTATATTCTTTTTTGCCATTTATGTCCTCCGGTGTCGAATTATAATATTAAACTGCGATATATATTATACTCAATCTTTGAGTAAATGTCAATACTCAATTTTTGAGTATGCTACACTTTTTACATAAAATATGTAAGGAGTTGGCTATGAACTATAGGACGAGAATGAGAAACCTGCGTGAGGACAGGGATTTTACGCAGCGAGAGGTCGCGGCAGTTATAAATAAATCCCAGCAGGGCTACAGTCATATAGAGGAGGGAAGAGCAGAGCTGAAAATTGAGGATCTTATAAAGCTCTGCAAATTTTACGGCGTGTCGGCAGATTATTTTATAGGTATGGAAGATTGCTAATAAAAGGGCAAGCCAGGAAAATTGGCTTGCCCTTTATGCCCCTTTTAGGGAGCATTGTTTGTTTACAGAATTTCATTTATCATATATGCGTAGTACCGGTAGTCGTGCGCTCGCTTGACGTACTTATGTAGACCGTCGCGACTTTGGGTAAAATAATTTGCTCCGCTCTCGACGTCGTCGCAGTCGCTACACCGGTCTGTGCCTAAAATGAAGTTTCGCATAGATTGAAAGAGGCTTTAAATAACCGCAAGAAGAATAAAATTCAGTATAAAAAGACCCGTGCAGACCCAGAGGATCGGGTTTATCTCCTTTATCTTTCCCTTACATATCTTTACAATGATGTAGAATATGAAGCCTGCCGCGATACCGTAGGAGATGCTGTAGCAGAGCGCCATAAAAATACCTGCGAAGAATGCGGGAACGGCTTCATCGAAGTCTCCCCAGTCAATATCCTTGAACGACGACATCATCATAACGCCGACCACCACAAGCGCGGGAGCGGTTGCCGCCGCAGGAACTGCGCTTATGAAGGTTGAGAAGAAGGCCGAAATTGCAAAGCAGAGGGCAACTACTACCGAGGTAAGGCCGGTGCGTCCGCCTGCGCCAATGCCTGCGGCGCTTTCAACAAAGGTAGTTGTGTTCGACGTACCGAACAGCGAACCGACGGACGTAGCCGCTGCATCTGCGAAAAGAGCCTTGTCCATTTTTGATTTAAAGCCGGCTCCCGACTCCATTGCTTTTTCATCCTCCTCGGAGAAGATGCCGCTACGGCGTCCGGTGCCGATAAATGTACCTATCGTATCGAACGTATCTGAAATACTGAAGGAGAAGATGGTTATAAGCACCAAAGGAAGCTTTTTAACATCAGAGAACAGAGTCATAATACCGCCCTCTCTGAAGATAGCGAGGAAGGTTGTGGGGAGCTGCGAGCACGCCTCTGTGAAGCTGATAGTCTCGCCGAGCTGTGTTACGCCGAAGGGAATACCTATAACCGTTGTTGCGGCTATGGCAATCAGGATAGCGCCCTTTACCTTGAGAACAAGAAGAACAACTATGAGTACGAGGCCTATGAGGAACACCCATAAGTTAGGCTGATTCAGAGTGGGGAGCGCAGGGACTCCCGAGCTGAAATCCACGATGCCGACATTAAGAAATCCGATGTAGGCGACGAAAATACCTATACCGCCACCGATAGCGTGCTGAAGACTTAAGGGAATTGCCTTTATTATGTATTTACGGACTTTGGTTACGGTAATTAAAATATTAAGAATACCGCAGATAAACACCATAGAAAGTGCTTGCTGCCAAGTAAAATCAAGCGTAAAGCATACGGTGTAAACGAAGAACGCATTGAGGCCCATACCGGGTGCCTGTGCATAGGGGACGTTCGCGACAAGACCCATAACGAGAGTTCCGACTATCGCGGAGATAATGGTCGCGAGGAACACCGCGCCCCATTCCATGCCCGCTTCGGAAAGAATGCCGGGGTTAACCACGATAATGTAGGACATAGCGAAAAAGGTCGTAAGACCTGCTATGATTTCGGTTGATACTTTCGTACCGTTTTCTTTTAGATGAAACAGTTTTTCCAAGAGAAAAGTCTCCTTTGCAAAGTTGATGTTCTTATTATATCATACCGTTTTTTTGTTTTCAAGCCAAAAGCGGGAAATAATTATAGCCTTTTGCTTCTTTGTTTTTTGGAGAGAAAATGGGCTTTTTTATCACTCATCTGATAAAGATATTCGCTAATACTTTTCATATCTATTGACATAAGAATATCGAACTCTGATTTGCTCAGTAATATAACCTTCAGGCAGGCCGCAGCTAAAAGCATTTCGAGCTTTCAAATTTTCATGTAGCGAAAGGAATCAAATGTTTATATGATATTAAAAAAGGTAATGAACTGCTGTTAGCATTCAATGTAACTTATTTTTTATATACTACATCTCCCATATATACAGGTTTTTCATCGGAAGCAAGACAGTGCCAAAATTGACCTCTCATCACGGTTGGTCTTTGATTGTTTGTTTGACCATCATTCTGAATATTCATACGTTCGTATCCTACTCGGCATTCCGGGTACCCTTGTAGCTGCAGTTTGTTGCTATATTCTACCTTGTAAAAGATTTCCAAAGCACCGTTCTCATTCCAGTCAGCTAAAATTGAGTACCACCTAAAATCTTCGCCAACAGAATTTTTTATTAGAATGTGTTGACAAGTCTGTTCGATTATCGCAGGTGAGGATATTGATTTGTCGAGCAATACTTCCCATCCGTCTTTGCCAAGCCTTTTTGTGTATGTAGTAATATCTGTCCATGTTCCACTAACATCATAATGTGGAAATTTTTTCTTCCAGCCCTTTTTATTTATGTAATTAAGAATTTGAAAATATATGAAAACAGTTACTGATGTCGGAGTTATAAAGCCTAATAAAAGTGTAATAATGTATTTAATAAAATCAATGTTTTTGCTGTCAATCCACAACACATTTGGATCATTAGCCCATATGGTTAATACATTAGATATTAAAACGTCTATGCTATAGAAAACAGCAACCAAAATCACCCAACAAATCAGACTTAGTATCCAAGCATTTTTTTTCCAGCTGTCATAGTAATCTTTTAATTCCTTCATTTGAATTTTCCTCCCAAATTATATTTCTTTCATAATATCCTTTGTGGTAAAATGAATCGCTGTATTTAAACAAATTTATTACATTTCCGTTTGTGAGCGGAGAAAGGTGTTCCACGGTGCTTTCAATACAATTTGATAGTTCTTCCAAGGTCGCGTAATCATTATGGTATTCAGACGGTTTTGTTTCGATAACACTATTGGTCTTTATTGACGGTAACGCAAAAGCATTCAAAATTATATTATATTTGGATTGCTCGTTTGCTACGCATTTAATCAAACATTCAACCGCCGCTTTAGATGATGTGAAAGCAGCCATATCTGGGTAATTGTACTTAACCGAATTGCAGCTGAATGCAATAATCTTTCCCCCGCCCATCGATTGCATTATCGGTATAACCGCCTTAATAACACCAAAAAGTGTAATATAATGACTGTTTATTTGCGAAGCCGCTTCTGAAAATGATGTGCTTGTGATAGGTTTGTGTTCCCAAAAGTTTCCAACACTATGTATCAATGTAAACGGTGAATTAAACTTGCTTTGTATAAAGTTTTTTAAGGTCAGCAAATTCAATTCATTTGTTAAATCTATGCCGTCCAACCAATCGTTTGAGGATCCCCAGGAGGATTTTTTTGACCGAGATACTAATATTACATTGTGTTTGTGGGAAATTAAGTGCTGTGCCAACGATGTGCCGATTTCCGAATTTGCTCCTATAATAACGTAGTTACTCATTTCTGTACTCCTTGATGTTATAAATTAGGTGATTAACTTTTGTTTAAGCCCTATGTTTTTTAAGGAAGGGGTTTGTCTTAAATATCTGCCCTATATTAAAATTTTTTCAATCCGCTCGCTCCCTAAATACACTGGTAGAGCGAGTTGTCATTTTAAGTATGCTTGTTTAATGTGTTTTTAAAGCTGTTCCAACATTTAAGATCACAAGCGTATTTTCTGAAAAAACCGTTTCCAGCAATTGTCTGTCAAACGGTATTTTTCCACTTTTTACCTCTATATAATGATTATAGCATAAAATCTATTACTTTTCAACTTAAAATAGGCTGACTTTTGCCATAGCGTAAATATACCTAATTGCTCCACCGGTATTTTCTATGCAAAAGCTGTCTTCTACTCAAAAGCAAAGAGGTAAAAAGCAAAAAATTGTGCTTTCGTGCAGGTTTTTACGTGGCGTCACTCCGCCCCGTCGCATATTCGCCCTGTGCCACTCGACAAGCTTGCTTCGATGGCTCCTCGCTTTCCACAGGGCAAACTTTGCCCTGTGTGGGTGTCTCACGGTGTGAAAACGATAATTAATCGTTTTTTGGTCGCGGATTAGAACTCTCCACGTCAAGGGAGAAAACGATTCAAATCAAGGAGTGCGTGACAAACAAGAGAAGCAATCCGGAGAATTGGTTCTCTTGTTTGTATTGTGCATGTAAAAATACGGCTACAGAGTTGCTGGAATAATATAAGAAAATTCGGTTTCATATTTTTTATTTAAAAAGCCTTTCATTCGTGCCGTCAAGCTCGTCGATTTTATTCAGAACGATGAAATACGCTCGGGCGCTTACCTTTCGGGCGTATTCCTCATAATTCTCCTTTGGCGGATCTTTCAGAAAGCTTTGTCGCGCGAGGACGAGGGCGTATTTTACTCGGTAATAGTGGTTGATTTTGTATTCCATATAAAAACTTCCTTTCGGTTTTATAAATACCATTATACCGAAAGGAAGCTGGAAGTCCAGATAAGATTTTGAAAATTATTTGTTATTATTTTTTGCGGTGTTAAGGGATGAAATTAACATTCTTTTGCTCTCTTCTGCCAAAGAAATCTTAAATGGCTTCGTTTATGTTTGCGCCAACACTTGTCGCAGAACGTAATAATTACTTTGCAATCGTAGTGTCCTTTTTGCTTTTTGAAAATTCCTCATAAAAAAGTACGATTTGCGTTGCAAAATCCATAGACTTTTCAAGCAATGGACTATTCATGATCTTCACCTCTATTTACAATACGATTATATCATAATTTTGACTAAAAATCAATGCTTTTCGACCGACAGGAGAAAAGCTACCTTTTCTTTTCTCTCTTCTCTGGAAAAGTCGCTCGGGATATTTAGATAAAAGTGAAGAGCGAAAAGAGAATAGCAAAAAAGTACAAAAAGAAAAAGCCGCTTACGCGACTTTTCTTTTTGGAGGCGTCACCCGGATTTGAACCGGGGGATAGAGGTGTTGCAGACCTTTGCCTTACCACTTGGCTATGACGCCGTGCCGTTTTGTGCCTTAATAGTATACCAAAGCTTTTTGTGTTTGTCAAGGGTTTCGGGAATTTTTATCGGCTTTTTCTCGATTTTCTTTTTCGCCTTCTGTCCGCAGGACTATAGGATTATTATATGCTAACGTTGACGTTTTGACACCTCGGGCTATATATAATTTATTTTTCGCTTGAAAAAACGGTTTGCGTATGTTATACTCTAACTGCTTTTGCCAACACCGAATGCGGTGAAAAATATACCGATAGAAAAATCGAATATTTGAGAAAATCGGGGCAGACGGGCGTGTTTTTAAGACCGCCCATTGCTCGGTTTGGGAGACGTGAAAAAATGTCCTTTATAAAGAGATACGTGGGAGACAGAAAATTCTATTTAGAGGTTGTGGCGACGGCCGTGCCCATTATGATACAGATGGGTATTACGAATTTTGTAAATCTGCTTGACAATATTATGGTGGGCTCGCTTGGCACGGAGTCGATGTCGGGTGTGTCGATAGTTAATCAGTTCGTTTTTATTTTCAATCTGCTGGTGTTCGGCGCGGTTTCTGCTGCAGGTATATTCACGGCGCAGTTCCATGGGAAGGGCGACGATACAAGTGTCCGCGCGACCTTCCGCTTTAAGCTTATAGTCAACCTTGCAGTTGGCGTTCTCGGGGTGCTTGTCTTCTACGTTTTTTCAGACGTTCTTGTAAAGCTTTTTTTACATGACGACGGCACGGGAGCCGACCTTCAGCTCGTTTTTCAAGAGGCGAAAAGCTATCTGCTCTATATTCTTATAGGTCTTGTGCCGTATTCCGTATCGCAGGCGTATGCATCAACCTTGCGCGAGTGTGAGCGCACCGTGCTCCCCATGGTATCGAGCATAGCGTCGGTTGTGACCAATTTTGTCTTAAACCTTATACTTATATTCGGACTTTTAGGCTTCCCCGCACTTGGAGTTGCGGGTGCCGCGATAGCAACCTCGATATCGCGAGTGGTTGAGCTTTTGATACTCGTTGTCTGGACTCACACTCATACGGGACGGTACACCTTTGCACGCGGACTGTACCGCTCGTTAAGAATACCGGGCGAGCTTACGGTGCGAATAATTAAAAAGGGAATGCCCATAATAATTAACGAGTGTATGTGGAGCGTAGCTATAACTGTCAGAAATCAGTGCTATTCGACACGCGGCGTTACCGCTCTTGCTGCGTCGAGCGTCGCCTCGACGGTGTTTAACGTGTTCTCTGTCGTTTATCTGTCTATGGGCTCTGCTATCGCAATAATGGTCGGCACCCGTCTCGGGGCGGGCGAGATAGAGAAAGCGCGAGATACGTCGCGAAAGATGATAGCCTTCTCGGTTTTTGCCGCCGCAGTTATAGGCTGTATGCTTCTTTCTGTCACGCCGTTTTTGCCGAAGCTGTTCGACGTCGATGCCGACGTGCAGTCGCTCGCGACCTATATGCTGTCGGTACAGTGTATCCTTATGCCGATTTTCGCCTTCGCCAATACCTCCTATTATACTATACGCTCGGGCGGCAAGGTGCTTATCACAATGCTTATGGACTCGGGCTTCATGTGGGCGTGCGTAGTGCCGGTATCGGCGATTCTCGCTTACGCCACGGGGATGGATATTTATTTTCTCTATCCGATATGTCAGGCGACGGATATTCTTAAGGTCGCACTCGGCGCAATCCTTCTCAAAAAATATAATTGGGCACGCAGGGTAGTATAGCCTGCATGCCACCGCGTGCGTGATATAATAAGGAAGAAAAAATGAATTTTCAGCGGCTCGCCGCGAGTTTGTTTTTTCTGCTTTAAATTTTTTTCAAAAATATTCGAGAAAGCACTTGACAAACAAAAAGTGATTTGTTATAATAGTTAAGCGTTCTGGGGAAGGTTAGCTCAGTTGGGAGAGCATCTGCCTTACAAGCAGAGGGTCACAGGTTCGAGCCCTGTACTTTCCACCAAGGTTACAAGACCTTTCATAAAGGTTGGAGAACCTGTTCGAGAAATGGCTTGGTAGCTCAGTTGGTTAGAGCGCTAGCCTGTCACGCTAGAGGTCGTGGGTTCGAGCCCCATCCGAGTCGCCATTCTCGAGGAAACGCCTCTGTAGCTCAGTTGGTAG
>JAFTKH010000018.1 GCA_017453365.1 Clostridia bacterium | reverse complement strand
TTTAAAAAAGCTTTGATAAAGCTTTTTCCGCGAGTGTGACCGAGCCGCAGCGAGACCGAGAAGCGTATAAAAATACGGTGAGTGAGGAAACGACGATACAAAAAGAGCATAAAATGGAAGAAATTTGAAGAATTTCAACCTCAAAAAACAACAAAGCATAAAATTAGAGCGAAGAAACCGTGTTTTTCAACGGAATCCTCGCTCTTTTTGGGTTATGCCTAAATGAAGCAGCCCCATTTTTATTTTGTTCTGATATGCAACGTGGGATTTACAATCTCGTCACAAGCTGCGACTGACAGGTCGCGCGCTGCCATGAGGCGCATACCCATATTTTCTATGATGTTCCTCGGCGGCAGGGGCAGGGAGCGGAGCTCCTTCGCGTTTATCTGCTTCGATTTTGAAACTATCGAGAGAAATCTGTCGTATATCGTCGAGCTTAAAAGTGCGTAAAGTCCGAAGGCAAGACGTGCGCATATCTCCGAGTCCTTATCCTTCGTGTCGATAAAGTTTATCTTGTTATGCGTGCTTATGTATCTGTAGGCGGGAAGCTGGCTTGCCATATATACCGCCGCGTTCAGAAACCGTTCGTCACTCTTCGCCGGTACGCGCTTTATTATCAGCATGTTCTTGTTTCGCTGTAGAAGCGAGCTGTTTTCGGTACGGATGAACTGATGCCCATCGCCCGAGGGGAAGCGTATCTGTCCGCCCGATATAGTGTTTTGCCTTATAACGGGAACAGACCCGCCGTCGGGCGTGCGTGTCAGTAGCTCTTTGCATTTCGAGTCGATGACAAGTCCCGTAGATATCTTAAGCCCGAGTGAGGTGAGCGTTTCGGGAAAGGCGGAAATATATTTTACTATCTTTGTGTCCTCAACACTCTTCGGCAGGGTGAGAGAGCCGTCCTCGGGGTTTACGACGAAGCTGTACTCGAGCCCCGGCAGTATTACCGTGTTTTCGGGACGTCCGCCGTCCGTCGAAGTCGTTACGGTGACGGTCAAGGGACGCTCTCCCTTGCCGTAGCAGAGAATGAAGCTCTTTTTAAGGGGAACTGCGCGGCTGCCGTTTTTACTCTTGCCGATGAAAAGATGTATCTTTTCGACGGAGAGCGCCGCCGCCATCTCGCGTCTGAAATCCCTTTGTGCAGAAGCGCTTGCGACGGTTGTAGGGAGCATAATAACGAGCTTTCCATCGTCCTCTAGGTGGCGTGCCGCCATTTTAGCGAACAGGAGAGAGGCATCGGTTTTTACCTGCGTGACGCCGCCTGCGCGTTCTGCTTCGTCGGAGCTTTTATCAATAAGCTCCGAGGGCGGATTGCAGATTATTATATCAAACTTTTCCTCTATCGTGTCAAAGAGCGTTACCGTGTAGTGGTTTCTTGAGTCGGTTATATAGTTCTCGTCGTATACGGTGACGTAAAGCTTCACGTCAAAGTCATGCCTCGCCTTTCGTCTGATACGCTCGAGGTTGTCGAGAAGGACAGGTAAAAAATCGGGGTTGGTTTCGTAGCAGGTGAGAAATATTCTCTTACACTTCGGAACGCGGTGACATATCTCCTCAACCACCGCGGCTGAAAGTATGCCCGTGCCCGCTCCCGGGTCTAGGACGGTATACGCACTCTTTTCTTCATCAAGCATAATCATATTTGCCATAAGACGTGCAGTTTCACGCTTTGTGAAAAATCTGCCGAGCCTTACGTTATCGCTTTTTGATTTCGCTCTTACGAGCTTTGCTGTGTTTCTTACGGCAAGTGCCAGCATAGCGTCCCCTTTCCGCAGAAAAAATTCTGCCCGAAATTATCTTGAGTCTATTCTAACATATTTGAGTCCGGCTTGCAAGCGGTTTGTTAAAAATTTTTAATAAAATTGTTGCAAAAGAGCGACTCTTTGTGCTATACTATAATCGACATATTATAACTGCGCTTGGAAGGAGCGGTTTGGGAATGGAAAATAAGCAGAGCAAAAAAATAAAGTTTTTGCATTGTAGCGATATTCACCTCGATGCGCCGTACGTCGGTCTTTCTTCGGAGAAGACGGACGAAAGACGACGCGAGCTTCGTACGACCTTTATGAGAATGATGGAGTTCGTGAGAGAGAGGGCTGTTGATTACGTGCTTATCTCGGGCGACCTCTTCGAGACGAAATTCGCGACGAACACTACAGCCGAGATACTTATAAGAGAATTCAGAAACTGCCCGGAGACGAAGTTTATCATAGCTCCCGGATTACATGATGCTTACGACGATAATCCTATATACGCATCGGGAAGACTTCCCGACAACTGCTTTGTATTCTCGTCCGAGTCGCTCTCGCGCTTCGACTTCGAGGAGGACAGGGTCACGGTGTACGGCTGGGCGTTTAAGAAGAGCTCCCTTACGACAAGCCCGCTTTTTGATAACCACGTCGACGACGGCTCAAAGATAAATATAGTCTGCGGTTATGCAGACCTCGACGGAGCACTCGACTCACCGCTTTGCCCTGTATCGAGCGCGGATATGACGCATTTCGGCGCGGATTACTATGCCTTCGGCGGCAGACACGCGAAAACCGAGTTTGTGAAGCGCGGCGGCTCGATGTACAGCTATTCGGGCTCGCTCGAGTGCACGGGCTTTGACAATCCCTCCTTCGGCGGCGTTAAGTTCTTGAACGTTGACTACAATGAGGGTGAGCTCTCCATGGACGGTAAGCACGTCTCCTTCGGCAGGCTTTCCTTTGTAACCGAGAAGATAGATATAACGGGCGTTGGCGCTAACAACGAGATAACCAACCGCATAAGCAAGCTTATCGGATCGAAAAAGTACGGCATCGATACCGCGCTCCGCGTGGAGCTCGTCGGCTCTATTGACCCGCGCTTCGTAGTTCCGACGCACATTGAGTGCGATGCCTTCGGACTATATTTCTTCGACCTCGTTGATAAGACCCTTCCGCTTTACAACACCGAGCATTTTAAGCGCGATATGACCGTTGCGGGAGAGGTGTACAGAAGGCTTTTGCCCATGCTTGAGGGAGAGCGCGAGGAGGACAGGCTTCTTGCGGCGCGTGCGTTCAGGGTTGCACTTGCGGCGCTTGAGAACAGGGAGATAGATTTGTAATTTTGGCGTAAACTCCCGTTTTTTGACAAGCTCGGCGTAGGTGACTGCGCCTTCGGTCAAACAAACAAAACTTTCCGCTCAAAATTACTTCGGCTTGACGTAAATTTTCATTTTCTCCGCTCACCGGAGATAGACGGAAATAAGCTATATAACAAGAATAGACCGACGGGCTCGAGGCTTCGTCGGTCTTTTATCTTTATGCTGATTTTGTGCTTATTTTCCTTCGTTGTCGAACTTGTATTCGAGCTCGGGATTTTTCATTCGCACCCGCGTGCCCTTCGGTACCGACGAAGTGATAAAGGCGTTGCCTCCGATAACCGAGCCCTCGCCAATAACGGTTTCACCGCCGAGGATAGAGGCGTTCGCGTAAATCGTTACGTTGTTCTCTATGGTCGGGTGGCGCTTTTTGCCGTGCAGCTTTTGCCCATCGCGGGTCGAAAGCGCTCCTATCGTCACGCCCTGGTATATCTTGACTCTGTCGCCGATGACCGCCGTCTCGCCGATGAC
>JAFTKH010000017.1 GCA_017453365.1 Clostridia bacterium | reverse complement strand
GTCAAGGGCAATATTGGTAATAGCGCCTGCAAGCACGGCGATCATCGCAAACCGAGGGCTTCCATCGGAACGGATGATGGGATTCATTGCCTGTCCGAACATATAGAACGGAATGCCGAGTGCGATCCAAAAGAAATACTCTTTGGAGAGAGCAAAGGTATCGGCATTGACCTTACCGCCGAAGGCTGTCAATATCGGTTCCATAAAAATGAGATAAACGACAGTCAGGACGATACTGCTGATCACGCACAGAAGAATAGAATTACCTACGCTTCGTGTAGCGTTTTCAGGTTTCTTTTCTCCGAGTGAAATGCTAACGAAAGCACAGCAGCCGTCGCCGATCATCACGGCGATACCGAGCGCAATGACAGTCAACGGAAATACAACTGTGTTGGCGGCGTTTCCGTAAGAACCGAGATAATCAGCGTTTGCAATAAATATTTGGTCAACGATATTATATAGCGCACCGACCAAAAGTGAGACGATACAGGGCACGGCGTATTTGCCCATGAGCTTGCCGACCTTATCGGTGGCAAGATAGCTTTGATTTTCTTTTTCCATGATAATACCTCCTAATAAACGAAAAAAGGCGTAAGTCCTTTAAGCTGGACTTACGCCTTTTGGCTACGCACTAGCGATATTATACCACAATTTTTCGAAAAATGCAAGAGAAGACTATGACAAAAATTCTCCTTGAAATCGATTTTATCAACATAGAAAGTTTTTGAATGATTAAGTGATCAAATTCCAATTTGTCGGTGTGCCCGTGGATTTTAGCAAATCGTTAAAATTGAAACCGCCGGAGCCGAAATACATCCGCCTTTGGTTTTTATCCTTTTATTCGATTACTCAAAAAAATCTACAGGCTTCAGTAGAGTTCTTCAAAAAAACGCAGATTTCGATACAATAGAAAGTATCAAGCCTGCGTTTTTTTGCCTTTTCAACAATATTTTCATTAAATGAATTGGAAAAGAGGGAGCCCCGCGGCGTTTTTTGAGCAGTCAGAACGACATACTTATAATTTGCTTACATAGCTTCACCTTGTAACG
Organism: Clostridia bacterium; assembly: GCA_017453365.1. GTDB lineage: Bacteria > Bacillota > Clostridia > Oscillospirales > CAG-272 > UBA1740. The sequence goes on along the minus strand of JAFTKH010000017.1, from coordinate 114,460 downwards.
GTCTTTTTCATTAAATCCGAAAGGAGAACGCTGTCGAGATAGTCTCCTATAAGACTGTGAAGCTTTGTCCACATTGGCAGGGTTCTGCATTCATCACGCATTTTACAGGGCTCCGCTCCGCACTGTAGGCAGGAAACGGGAGCGAGGTCGCCCTCTGTTAAACGAAGAATTTCACCAACCCTGTATTCCTCGGGTCTTCGGGTCAGACGGTAGCCGCCGCCCTTGCCTTGAGTACCCTCGATAATGTTGTTTTGCGTCAGTACGGGGAGTATCCTCTCGAGATATTTTAAAGATATCCCTTGTCGGTCTGCGATTTTTTTCATAGCGATATATTCGCCCTCGCTGTTTTCGGCAAGGTCTATCATAACACGCAGGGCGTATCTTCCTCTTGTAGATATTATCATAGTAAACTCCATTCTGCATTGTGCATTCTGCTTTAACGCGAATCTCCTTTGTAAAGGGAGCTTATTTTAATTATACCACAAGCAGGTAGGTAAATCAATACACCTTTGTTAAAAAAATTATTCAGCGAACAGAGGCGTAGAGAGGTATCTGTCGCCTGTATCAGGGAGGAGAACTACAATGGTCTTACCCTCGTTCTCGGACCGCTTTGCAAGCTCGATTGCCGCATACGCCGCAGCACCCGAGGAAATACCTACGAGCACGCCCTCGCTCTTGCCGATAAGCTTACCTGTTGCAAACGCATCCTCGTTGGATACGGGAATTATCTCGTCGTAAATGTTGGTGTTGAGCACGTCGGGAACAAAGCCCGCACCGATACCCTGTATCTTATGAGGTCCGGCAACGCCCGTGGAAAGCACGGCGGAGGCCGAGGGCTCGACCGCTACTACCTTCACGCCCGGCTTTTTTGACTTAAGATATTCACCGACACCCGTAACCGTTCCGCCCGTGCCGACACCCGCGACGAAGACATCCACGTTTCCGTCGGTGTCTTCAAAAATCTCGGGGCCTGTGTTCTCTCTGTGCGCCCCCGGGTTTGCAGGATTTACGAACTGACCGGGGATGAAGCTGTTCGGTGTCGCCGCCGCAAGCTCTTCCGCCTTGGCGATAGCACCCTTCATGCCTTTGGCCCCCTCGGTGAGCACAAGCTCTGCGCCGTAAGCCTTCATCAGCTGTCTGCGCTCCTGCGACATGGTTTCGGGCATTGTCAGTATTACGCGGTATCCTCTCGCCGTGGCAACCGATGCAAGACCGATACCCGTATTGCCCGAGGTAGGCTCGATGATAACCGAATCGGGCTTCAGCTTGCCCGAGGCCTCTGCGTCGTCTATCATCGCCTTGGCGATTCTGTCCTTGACGGAGCCCGCAGGGTTGAAATATTCCAGCTTTGCAAGGATTCTTGCCTTAAGCCCGAGTGCCTTTTCGATATGTGTCAGCTCCAAAAGGGGAGTTTTTCCGATCAGTTGATCTGCGGATGTATATATGTTAGCCATGATATTTTTCCTCCAAAATTACTTTACTGCCGCAAAGCCTCTTTCGAGGTCTGCGATAATATCATCGATATGCTCTGTACCGATGGAAAGACGGATAGTGTTCTGCTTAATTCCCTGATCCAAAAGCTCCGTGTCGGATAGCTGGCTGTGAGTGGTGGTCGCGGGGTGGATAACAAGGCTCTTTACATCCGCGACGTTGGCAAGAAGCGAGAAGATCTCAAGACTGTCAATGAACTTGTGAGCCTCCGCCTGACCGCCCTTGATCTCGAAGGTGAAGATTGACGCGCCGCCGTTCGGGAAATACTTCTCATAAAGCGCGTGGTCGGGATGGTCGGGGAGAGACGGATGGTTGACCTTTTCTACCTGCGGATGCTTTGCAAGGAACTCTACTACCTTCTTTGCGTTTTCTGCGTGACGCTCAAGACGGAGTGACAGCGTTTCCGTACCCTGTAAGAGCAGAAATGCCGCAAAGGGCGAAAGCGTCGCACCCGTGTCACGAAGCAGAATAGCGCGAATGTAGGTAACGAACGCCGCGGGGCCTACCGCCTTTACAAAGGATACGCCGTGGTAGGAGGGGTTGGGGTCGGCAATAGCGGGGTACTTTCCCGAGGCCGCCCAGTCGAATTTACCCGAATCTACGATAACACCGCCAAGCGTTGTTCCGTGACCGCCGATAAATTTGGTAGCCGAATGTACCACTATGTCCGCGCCGTGATCGATAGGACGGATAAGGTAGGGGGTACCGAAGGTATTGTCGACGACCAGAGGCAAGCCGTGCTTGTGAGCCAGCTTTGCGAGCGCGTCAATGTCGGGAATATCACTGTTGGGGTTGCCGAGAGTTTCGATGTAAAGGGCTCTGGTGTTCTCTTGAATAGCCGCCTCCACCTCGGCAAGATTGTGTATGTTTACAAACGTTGCCGTGATACCGAAATTGGGAAGCGTATGAGCCAGCAGGTTGTAGCTTCCGCCGTAGATGGTCTTCTGTGCCACAAAGTGACCGCCGTTCTGGCCAAGCGCCTGCAGGGTGTATGTAATTGCTGCGGCGCCGGAAGCGAGAGCAAGAGCGGCTACACCGCCCTCAAGGGCTGCTATTCTTTGCTCAAAAACGTCCTGCGTCGAGTTGGTGAGCCTTCCGTAGATGTTGCCTGCATCGGCAAGACCGAAGCGAGCTGCCGCGTGAGCGGAATTGTGAAATACGTATGACGTGGTCGCGTAAATCGGTACGGCACGCGCATCGGTTGCGGGGTCGGGCTGCTCCTGTCCTACGTGGAGCTGAAGTGTTTCGAATTTGTAATTATTAGACATGATATTAATTTCCTTTCGTTATTAAGAATATGTGATGCTCTTGATTTATGCTTCATTTCGCTCTCTACTTTAATTTAACATCTACACATTCGCCCGAAACGGAAATTTGCTCTTACGAGCTGTTCAAAATTCTTTTCCATAGCGTCATCCGTTCTACATACCTTCTTGGTAGGTGAATGCATTATACCACATATTACCTACTCTGTCAATAGGTTTTTAAAAAAGTTTTTTGATTTTTTCGCCGCCGTATTGAAATGTAAATATAAATATGTTAGAATGTTAGTAAAAGAGAAGGGGGTATAGTATGAATTTTTTTAAGAATAATTTGACACGCCTCCTTTGCGCTTTTCTTTTCGTGATCTTGATTTTCACACAGGCAGCAGGTGTGGCCGAGGCCGCGGACGGCGGTTACGATTTTTCTCGCCCTGCGTCGAGTCATAACGTCACCCTCTCGTCTGACGCAATTCTTGCGGCCTACCTCGGTACACAGCTCTCGGAGGCCGAGGCTGATTACCTTCGCGACTATGGAGGTATAACACTTACGTATAACGACGGTATCACTACCGATAAAATAGTTCGAGAGTATTCCGACGGCACACTTACCGTCACTGCGTATGAGTATTCCTATACCGCGGTAAACGGAGCACACCTTACTTGGCGTCCCGTATCCGTTACCGTCGGCTCAAGAGAAATATCGCTCGTTTCCTCGGGCGGTGGCTATACCGCAGAGCTTACGGGGATACCCGAGGACGACGCTCTCTTGGCTTTCGTTAACTACAGACTTTCGCTGACCGTAGCCCGCGAGGATATTTCCTCGCTCGTAAACCGCGCATACCTTGATGCGCCCGTATGGGAGCGCACTCTTGAGGAGCGGGAGCGTGAGTATGAGGAGAGTCTTGCAAAATATAACGCCGACCGAGCTCTCTACGAGGAGTACCTCGCGAGAGCAGAGCAGTATGAGCGAGAGCTTGAGCTCTACAGAAGCTACCTTATAGAAAAGAAGCTCTACGATGATGCGCTTCTTGAGTATAACGAATATCTATCGGCGCTTGATAAGTATGAGCTCGACCTTGCAGCCTATAATAATTACGAAGCGGCCCTCGCCGCATATAATGCAGCCTATGCGGAATATCTCGAATATTGTACAGCGCTCGCAGACTATAATGCGAAGCTTGAGGTGTATAACGAGCAGCAGGCGAAGCTTGCAACCGTCCGAGCCCAGCTCGGTATCGTCGATACCGCGAAGGTTAAGATGACTATGTCGAGGGACGTGTACTCTGCAATAATGGGTAATCTCGTTACGGAGGTTCTCGTCGGGAATAAGGACCTTCTTACCAGCCCCGCAATAGGAGCGAAGGCAGAGGTTATAGAAGCGGCCGAGACCGCAACGGAAAATCTGCGTATACTCCTGCCTACCTATTTCTCGCTCGCGAGCGAAGAGGAGCGCTATGCATATTACAGCGCTAACTTTACACAGCTTTGCGATAACTTTAAGTCGTTGGCTCAGGCGCTCGACGAGCTATACAGAAACAGAAGAATACGTAATGAGCTGAAGGCACAGGACAGAGATGAAAAATATGCTATTCTCGTCGCCCAGCTCTCGCTTATAGCGGGAGCCCTTAACGGCGGTACGGTAGACAGCTACTACGGAACCGAAAAGCTCGGTGGCAGCTATACGATAGATTACGGCGGTACGCAGAAGACCTTTTCTGCTATCCTTGAGAACAAGCAGTATATAGATACAGGTGTCTTTTCGACACCTCTCGCCGGCGGATATCCTTCCGTTACGGATGAGCCGACAGCCCCGGTGGAGAAGCCTGTGCCTACCGCGCCCGAGACGGTAAAGGAGCCCGTCCGTCCGTCCGAGGTCACACACCCGGGCACCGCTCCCGCGACAGTCTCCGAGCCGATAGAGCCCTCGCCGGTTCCGGAGCCCGTAAGGCCTGTGGAATATGTTCCCGAGCCCTCGGTTGTGAAGCTTATCGAGAGCTATACGTCCGGTGAGCTTTCCGAAAGGGAAGAGCCGGAGGAGGATTTTACCTTTAACGTACATAAAACCGTCACGAAGAAGCTCTTCGGTGTTACGGAGGTCACCGTGGTCTTCCACGGCACTGACGGCGCCGTGCTGGAAACGGTGTCCGTCGACAGCGGTACAGGCGTTGAGTTCTCGGGCACCCACCCTTCGAAGGCGGAGGACGCACGGGCGGTTTATACCTTCCGCGGCTGGCGCAGAGCCGACGGCGAGCTTGCCGACCTTACCTCGGTTGGCGATGACCTCGACCTTTATCCATACTTTTCGGAAAGCTTGAAGCTCTACGACGTCACGTTTAACGTCGACGGTATCACTACGGTGAAGAGCTTTGCCTACGGGACAGTGCCCGACTTTGGCGGAACACCCTCACGTCCCGACAGTGACAGCTTCAGATATTCCTTCTCCGGCTGGGATAAGCCGTTGGCGCCCGTCGTGGGCGACGCTGCCTATTCCGCTTGCTTTGATCGCGAATATATCGTACCCTTCGGTGCTTCCGGAGCAACGCTCACGTCAGATGATAGAAATTATACCGTAAACGTGCGGAGCGCGGGGACGTCGAAGATAGACCTCACTTACCTTATTGAGAAGGCGCTTACCCCCGGTGCCGTGCGCGGAATTACGCTCGATACCGCATACGGGAGGGTATCGCTCTCATATTCGACAATATCGCTTATGCACGCGGCAGGGGATACCGTCCTCTCCGTCCGTGCGGTTCAGCTCGGTGCATACGGCTACAGCTATAACGTGAGCGTTTATAATCAGAACGGTACGCCCGCATCGGCAGGATATAAGCTTTCCGCGCGCTTCGTCTGCGGCCTCTCTGACTCTTCCGGTAACTCACTCTTTTACCTGTCGGACGGTAAGAGAGTCGGAGTTTCCTACACCCATGACGGCTCGTTAGTTGCGTTTTCAGCCCTCTCGGGAGTAGAGTACAGTATAATTCGCGAGTATTCCGTAAACGTGGTGCCCAGTGAAACCGCAGTCTTAACGGTTTCGTCGGGCTTGGCTCACGGCGGTGACGTGGTTTCCGTTTCCGTAGCTCCCGTAACGGGCTATAAAATAGTCTCCCTTCGCGTAACCGATAAAGACGGAGCGGCAGTTACCGCCACGGGCGGCACGTTCGTTATGCCGCATTCCGACGTTACCGTCGCAGTAGAAACAGCACCAATAGAATACACGGTTACCTTTATGGACGGGACCCGCACGCTCGCGGTTCGTACCTATAAGCACGGTGAAATCCCCACGCCCCCGACAGCACCGAGTAAGCTCGGTGAGGGATACTATCTCTATACCTTCTCCGGGTGGAGCCGCGAGCTTTTGCCCGTCGACAGCAGCGTCACCTACTATGCGGTATATACCGTAACCCCGCTCCCCGAGCCCAAGGAGCCCGAGGGACTACAGATAAGCGAGGGAATACTCAAGCTGATAATAGCCGCTGCCGTGGCTCTCGCTATGCTTACCTTCGTTGTCATACCGTCGCTTATTGTCAATGTCTGCATCTACGTGCGCTACAGAAGGCAAAAATTGAAGCACAGGTGGAAAGGTTAGAAAAAAACCTACCAACCCCATATACGTGTCACTTTTTTTGGCAAGCTCTTGTGCAATCCGCAATAAAGAGCTTGCCTTAAAATATTTAATTCAACGAAAATTTCGTGCACCTATTGACAACCTCGCGCGCGTGGTGGTATAATTTTAGTAAAACAAAAATATAAAATAAGAAGAATATATCTTGGAAAGGTTTGGTGAGCAGATGAAGAAAAACTGGCGAAGGCTGATAACGCTGTTTTTGGTTATAGTTCTTTCGTTCGGAGCGGTTGCCCCCACCGTCGCTTATGCACAGGAGGCGCAGACCGACACGAATACGGGGAGTAACGTAACCTCGGGTGGCACTGTCGACCTTGATTGGTTCCTTCTCGAATATGATGAGAATTCTGTGACCGTAACTCTGTACCAGGAGATAAAGTCTCTTCTTGAGACCGACAGGGACGATATATCTCTCCTTGTCGACGAGCTTATAGAAGCCCTTAAGCTCGTAGTTATCGATGATATAGAGAACGGCTACGTTGAGAATCAGTACGACGGAGTTGTCGAGGAGGGAGATAGTAGCGGTATCGATATAACAAACGTATGGAATACCGCGATAGACCGCTACATAGACGACCTTCCGAATACTGTTATACCCGACGGCGACCCCGAGCCCTATCTCACGTTCTTTAAGGCGGCAGTGGCTGATGACGGAAATACTCTTATGAGTGATTTCATCGATTATGCCTGCAACCTTGTGAAGCTCGCGTATAAGGCAGGGTACATAAGTCTCGAGGAGCTGAAGAGTCACGACGAGGCCGCTATCAGAAATAAAATTGACGGTATCATAAGTGATGAGATAGACGCGACCTTGAAAACGAAGGTTGCAACCTATGCCGATACTTATCTTACCTGGATTCTCGGTGATAGCGATACCCTCGACCTCGATGAGAACGTTCGTGCGCTTATCGACAGAGAGGTGCGGGAGCACGCCCTTGAGATAAAGAACAAGTATCTTTCTAACTCGCTCGACGAGTCTGTAGCCGAGGAGGCTGCATTTAAGGACTTCATTGATGCTGAGGTCGAAGCGGAGGTTATGCGCCAAGTTGAGGAGAAGGCCAGGGAAAAATATCCTGATTACGACTCTCTTACGGAAGCGGAGCGCGGAGCAAAGCTTGCGGAGGTGTATAACGAGCTGAATGCAGACGGCGAGCTCGCAACTATGGTCTCGGATGCGGTAAATAAGGCGGTAAACGAGAGAATTACCGAGGAAACCGCCGTTGATTACGTCCACGAGGTTCTCTTGCATTATCACGACGGTGATGATGTGGCGAACTTTGAAGCCGTGAAGACCGTTATCGTTGACAAGGTTCATAGCCTCACTGACTATATAGATATGTCGGAGACTCCCGTCGCAGGCGATATACGCGACGAGGCGTTTAAGATTTCGCTCGGTATCGGACACGCAGAGTTTAATGCGAAGGTCGATGAATACGTTGCCGAGCTCGTTACCGACTATAACGACGCAGTTCTGGAGCTTGAGGGAATAGACCAGACGCTTGATTACGATGAAATAATTACACTTCTTTCGTCCATAACCGTGAACGGCCACGTTATATACGGTCCCGACGAGAACGGTGTAAACTATATCAGCCGAGAGGGAATAACAGAGCTCATTCGTGAGCTTCCTCGTCCCTCGGAGCTCCGTGATTACACTCTTGAGGAGATGTCGTGGAGCTGGTCGGTGGTTGTCGATACCACCGTCGGAGACAGTGCCTTTACCCTTAATCTTAAGGTAGGCTCCGGCGACGATAAGGTGAGAAAGCTTGCGGGACTCATAGACGACTATGCGGATATCAGCTTTAATAACGGTACCGTAAACGTTAGCTTAAGAACCCCCGAGCGTGTCGCAGACCTGCTTCTTCGCGCCTGTGACAGCACGAGCGTTGACCCCGATTTGAAGCTTAAGATATTCTCGATGATGGACGGTACGTTCGGCGAGATGTACGATGAGCTTCGCGGACTGACCTTCGCGGAAATTAAGGATATACTGAGCTCTAATTATGATTTCATCCGCGATAGCGAGTACATAAACAGCATAATAGATACAAAAGACCTTTCAGATGATGAAATAGCTGCGAAGCTCGATAAGCTTGAGCCTTATTTCGATAAGCTCTGGAGCTACGCTGATAAGATATATGAGTACGTTCCCGACTCGGTTAAGGATAAGACCGTAGTCGAGATGTACGACGGCTCGGGTGATTTCAGCGCCTCGGGCACAAGAACAGTGACCCTTGACGATGTTGAGTCGACACTGGTGAAGGTAAACGAAACCTGGGGCTACCGCATAGCGGGTCAGCTTCCCGAGTTTGAGGAAATCCTCACCGTGAACGTGGATATCAGCCTTGCCGATATCTATAAGGTAACCTATAAGACGGGCGATACAGAAAAGGTAGGCTTCTTGCCCGTTGGCGCGGATATTGATTTCTTCGCCGATATGGAAGAGTACGGTGGCGCGAAGATTGAGGGATGGAGCGAAAACGGTACGGAAATAGATACTATGCCCGCCCGCGATATCGTTCTTGTCCCCGAGCTTGAGGTACTCCTGCCCGATACAATCGAGTGGGATTACACCGACGCTTTTGACTATGACGGAAACGAGAAGACCGTATCCGTTATTACCGACGGCATTGACCTTACGAGATTTGAGATAGTATACCTCGATAACAGTAATAAGGCGACGGATGTCGGAACGTACACCGCTACAGCGTATATTAAGAGAATTTCCACGGGCGAGACCGTTCGCGAGCTCACCCTTCCGTGGGAAATAAAGCTTCCCACCGAGAGCATCGCGTGGAATTATAACGACGAGTCTCCCTTTATTTACAACGGCACGGCAGGTCACACCGCAGCTCTTGTGAACGTCGATACCGATAAGTATGACGTTTCCTACACGGGCGAGCAGAGTGCGACTGAGGTCGGAGAGTACGATGTAACCGCTACCGTTACGTTTAAGAACGGAGGTCAGACTCTCGGCACGTATTCCTTGCACTGGCGCATAGTGCCCTACGCGCTTAATCTCTCGTGGAACAGTCAGGATTTCGACTACACTCCGGATACGGAGCAGGGACCTGTTCTTGTCGGCTTCCCCGAGGGGATGCCCGTAGGCTGGACGGTTGAGTACGTAGAGGATGACGTTTATACCGAGAAGGCACAGAACGCAGGCTCGTATAAATCGAAGGTACAGGTTACTCTTACCTCGGATAACTACTCCATAACCAATCCCGAGCGCACTCTCGAGTGGGATATTCACGAGTATGCCATCTACACTGACGGAATATACTTCTACGATAAGGATGTTTCGGTTGAGAGCATTACCGCACCGATTACGGCTATTCCCGAGCTTTCCGGTATTGATAATCACCCTGACCGCGATAAGTTTACAGTAGAGTACTTTAAGGATGCGGACTGCACCGTTTCCGCCGCAGAGGGATATACCACCTACGGTGACCACGTCGTTTATGCGCGCATAACGGTTAAGGACGAATATAAGGATAACTATAAGCTCGGCACCGCGGGTGACGATAACGAGCAGATTCGCAGCACTCATTTCCGTATTAAGACTAAAGAGCGTGTATATACCGAGAGCGGCAAGCTCAATACAAGAGTAGAGACCCAAGGCGACTATTTTGCTAACGATACCCACTTGGGAGTTGACCCCGTTGATACAGTTACCGACCGGGGAGGAAGGGATAATCTTCTTCCTTCGACAGCGGTAGGCGGCGGATACGTGGATATTCTCAAAACGCTTGACATCCACTTCTACGACGATGACGGCTACGGCGTTGGCTTCGCCCCGGGCAGCACTCTCTTTACCGTTACAATTCTTCTTGAGAATTATACCGGAGATGTAGACGACCTCTTCGTTGTGTACCTAACCTATACTACGTCAAACAATGAAAAGCTATACGAAATAGCCGAGACATACGAGGTAGAAACCGAGCGGGTCGGCAGTGACCTGTACGTAACCTTCGAGACCGACCATTTCTCCACCTACGCGATAGCGCAGGATTATGTGCCCCCGACAGTTCCTTCGGGACTTGCGTGGACGGAGGATTCCTTCGTTTACAGCGGAGGCGAGCACGACGTTTGGCTCGACTGGAGCTACGATACAACCGTATTTGATGTAAAATACGTAAACGACGGTACCTATGCCAATAAGGGCACCGAAATAGGCAACTATACTGCGAAGGCAGAGATATACGACGTAAGAGAGGGAAGTCTCCTTGATACCGTAATTCACAGCTGGAGCATTACAGCGGTTCCTTATACTCCGCCGACACTCTCTTGGACGGCTTCGTCGTTCGAATACGACGGTCTTAATAAGAGGGTTGAGGTAGTACTGCCGCAGGGCTACGAGCTTCTGTCTTACACAGATAATGAAAAGCGCGAGGTAGGAACCTATACCGCTAAGGCAACAATTCGTGATGTTGTCGAAGACGTTATCTTCGACGTCACTCTGACATGGCAGATAGCTATGCCAAACGTAGATTTCGTGTGGAGCTATTCCGCGCCCTTCACCTATAACGGCACCGAGCACGGCGTATGGCTTGGAAATGTAGATACGGATAGGTTTGCCGTCTCCTACGCAGGTAACGTCGCACAGAACGCAGGTGTTTATAATGCCGTCGCAACTGTTAAATTTAAGTCGAGCGGTGCCGTCTATAAGACAGTTACACTCACATGGGAAATAGGAAAGTATACCGTTGACCTCTCGCAGGTTAAATGGACTTATACGAATGAGAGTAATTTCATATATGCTCCTGGTACTACCTACAACGTGACTCTCACGGGTCTCCCCTCGCATTTCCCGATGAGCCTCGTAACCTATAAGACGGGCGAGGGCTTCGCTACGACTGCATCGGACGCAGGTACCTACGTCGCGAGCGCTATCGTCGGCACGAATACCAACTATATTCTCTCGGGCAACCAGCCCGCTGATATCGAGTGGACTGTAGCGGCCTATGAGATTGACCTCTCGCTCGTTCATTGGGATTACACAGCAGATACGAAATTCGTCTATGCTCCGAATACCTCGTACTCCGTTAAGATAGTAGGACTTCCCGAGGGCTTCCCCGAGGAGCTTGTGGTATACAACACCTCGGAGGGATATGCAACTACGGCTACTGCTGCCGGCAGCTATCTTGCAGGTGTTACGATAAATCCTAACAGCAACTACGTAATAAAGGAAAATACCTTCGCTCCTACCGACCTTAGCTGGACGGTAGAGCAGGCAACCATAGACCTTACGGGTGTTTCCTTTAATGACCTTACTGCTGTAGCAGACGGAAAGACGTATAGCCTTGAGCTTACGGGACTTACCGATGCTATGCTCGCGCTTCTTGACGTAGCCTATTCGGCTAATGAAGCATCAGCTCCCGGTATCTATAAGGTAACCGTAACCTTCACTCCGAAGGATACAGCGAATTATAAGACCCCCGCTGCGAGAGAAGCTTATATCTACTTGAAGGCGTCGAGCTTTAAATATCCCGAGGATGCACTCACCGATTTCGAGGTTGAGGTTTCCCTCACTGATACCAATAACGCGTTTGATGCGGGCCTTGATTTCGCGGTAGAGAATAAGACCGAGGACTACGCGTCGGGTATAACGCTTAAGGACACGGAAGGAAACGATATCGCTTACAACGTTCTCATTGCCTACGATATCAAATTCTTGAAGAACGGAGCTGATGCATCGCTTGACGGTGACAGCGTAACCGTTAAGCTGAAGATACCGACAGACCATTTGAGCCGTGCAGCTCTTTCTATCGCTCACATAGCTGGCGACGGTACAGTCGAGCTTATCGACTCCGAGCGTGCTAACGGATATCTGATATTCAACGTTAATCATTTCTCCGTGTTTGCTATCATAGCTCCCGTATCTACGGGTGCAGAGCCTCCGGCAGATGATTTCGATATTCTTCCTATAATTATCGCCGCTATAATTCTCCTTCTTATAATCGCTATTATTATCTTCATAATAACAAGGAAGAAGGGTAAGGGCGATGAGCCCACGGCAGAGCCCGCACCCGTAGCTCCCACAGAGCCCGAGGTAACGGAAGAGCCTGTAACGGAAGAGCCTGTAACGGAAGAACCTGTAGCAGAAGAACCTGTAGCAGAAGAACCTGTAGCAGAGGAACCTGTAGCAGAAGAACCTGTAGCAGAGGAACCTGTAGCAGAGGAGCCTGTGGTAGAGGAAGAATCTCCGGTTGAAACAGCTCCTGTTGAGGAAACGACGGTTGATACAGCCGATGCTGAAGCAGTTCACGATGAGAAGATAGTACCTATAGTTCTTGAATCCGCAGGCGACGATAGCTTGAAGGCTATTATCGACGGCGAGATAGTAATGATACGCTACAGAAGCTCCTTTATGTCAAGACTTATTCAGTCCGACGAGGATATCCAGAGCTACTACACAATCCTTAAGAATAAGCTTATGTCCTTCGCAGGTGTGAAGGCGAGAACGAGCTGGAACTTTGAGTCCTTTAATAAGGCAAGACTTCAGCTTGCGAAGCTCAACGTTAAGGGTAAAGCGCTCCTTCTCTATCTGAACCTTGATACCGAGAAATATAACGTCAATAAGTATCATTTCCAGAACGCAGGCGATAAACCCAAGTTTGCTGATGTTCCTATGCTGCTTAAGGTTAAGAGCGACAGAGGTCTTAAGTACGCTCTCGAGCTTATAGATGAGCTTATGAAGACGCATGAGATTTCCGAGCTCGGCACTACACCCGATGCCGATTACCGTATGCCTTACGAGACCACCGAAGCACTTGCAAAGCGTGGCCTTGTTAAGATAATTCTCCCGAAGGGTATGACCCTTGCCGAGGGAGCAAATATGGTGAAGATTGACGTCGGTGAGCTTCTTTCGGGCATTGAGAGAAAGACCGAGACTGTAGAGCCCACGGCTGCAACAACGGTTGAAGCAATTGAAGAAGCTCCTGTTGAAGCTCCCATAGAGGAAATAACAGTCGAAGAAGCAGTCGAAGAAGCAGTCGAAGAAGCGGTCGAGGAAGCGGTCGCAGAGACAGCTGACGAAGACCTGGTTCACACCGATGCCATTCACGCTGATGAGCTCCTTACCGATGAGGAAGCAGAGGCCGTGATAGAGCATATTCACACCGGCGCGTCGACACGTGCAGGAAAGCTTGCAGAGATTAACCTCGATATTATTTGCGAGAACTTTGAGGACGGAGACGTCGTTGATATCGATGCTCTGAAGGAAAAGCACCTCGTAAGCCGTAAGGCAGGAAGAATTAAGGTTCTTGCCCGCGGAACTATGACGAAGTCCCTGACCGTCATAGCTTCGAAATTCTCTCTCCAGGCAGTTAAGATGATAACTCTCGCAGGCGGCCATGCCGATGAAGAGGATTAAATCTTAAAAAAATAACGGCCTAAAGCCGTAAAGAGAGGCGCAAGCGATAAAACGCTTGCGCCTTTTGAATTATTGTCTGCTTTAGCCGAAGGAGTATTGTTTAAGATAAAAAAGCTAATTTGCTTCGGTTTTTATTACACTGTTTTCGTCACAGATATCTTAACTGTGCGCCGTCCGTCCTTTGTCTCTCCGATAACGTCGGCTATGGGATACTGACCCGAAAACTCCGACTCCTTCAAAAGCTTGGCTGCCTCTTCCCTCGGCACGCCGAAGAAGGTCATAATTTTTGCAATCGTGCGTTGTCCGCCGATAGCCTTTCCGCGGAACAGGGAAATGTCTCTTGGCGCTTCTCCCGTGCTTTTAAGCCAGTCGAGCTCGGGGAGCACACCGTCATTACCAAAAAGCGTTATAACGAGTTTTCCGTGGCGTGCTTCCTCAATTATAAGCGTCTTGCCCTCGGTTATTACAGCGGAGTCGCGTGACGTGAAGAGTCCTATATAGCGTATTTCATCATACGATATCCTTATCGCTCTGAAAAAATATACGGTAATGAATGCTGCTCCGAGTATCAGAGCTACGATAAGAGGGTAGAGCTTAAAAACCCCCTCTGCATACCTGTTATAGTAAATGCACACACCGAGCAGTGCCGCGAGCGGCAGCTCGACCCAGTACATACGCAGCTTCGTGCAGAATAAAAACATCTTCTTCATAAAAACTTTAATCCTTGTCTTTGCAGAGTTTTCCTCTAATATTATACCTTATGAAAAAGTTAAAGTAAACACCTTCACCAAAAAATTTTACCCTATTCCAAGGTAATGACTTCGTTTACATTTACAACCTCGTCTTTTGGCACTGCAAAGGTAAAATGAGTATGTTGCATAGCTGCATCACCTATTCCGGGAATATCCGTTCTTACAACGACGTATACCTTGTTTCCAGAAATGTATAGATTATCTACCCTTAACCTGATTGAACAGGAGGGGCGAGTAATCGTATTTGTGATAATTAAGGAGTTTTCTTCAAAAAAATCAGCATTATATAAATCTTTTTGCTCTTCTATCCTCTCTTTCACGTTTTCGTATTCCGCTGCCTTTAAAAGACCGTCAAAATAGCTATCATATTCCGCTTTTGATTTGATGATAAAGCCATTCTCCTCAAGTTGCATGAAGCCACTCGTTATTTCATAGCTCAACACTTCGTGATAATCAGTATAATATTCGATTTTAGGTATATAGCTTTTGACCCAATCTCTTTGCATGTCAATAAATAAATTCTTGATTAGTACTTCTTCTTCGTTTATTTGCTTGAGCTTTTGGTGTATTTCTTCCGTAAAGTCGTTTCTATCGAAAATTATACTAACCATTTTGATTGCATTAAGGGCAGAAACGCTTGCACTGTTAAATACACCGCTCATATCATATTTTGCGACGATATCATCCGCGGAGGCGTTGCTATCCAATATGTACGTACAGTGAACTCCATCTACCGGATGATAGTAGTATCTGTACTCGGGATGCTCACTGTGTAACTTGTCGATTTCACTCTTTAGATTGTTTTCGTAGTCAATTACAATTTGAGCAACGTTTAAGGAATCGGGAAAAATTTCATAACCGCAAACATCGCATATATTATCCGAATTCTCATCATTATGATTACCCAAATCGTAAGCTTCTTGCTCTAAAACACAATTATCTCTGTTACATTCAAGCACGCGCCAATGCTCTGTTTCAGTATATTTCCAACCGCTTTTAGTATGCTTATGCTCTGATAGATCGCACGAGGTAGAGCAGAAAATTAAAATCAACGCTAAACTCAAAGCTAACAATTTCTTCATTTCATATACCTCCGTTTTATAAATTCTAACTCACTGGGCGATTGTATTATATCATTAATTATCCGTACTTGTCAACCGCTGTTCGAGTGGGGTAAGTCAAAAAAGTGTTCTTTTACAGAAAAAACAAGAACTCTGTATGCACAGAGCTCTTGTGAAATATTCTGACTTATCTCTTCGTGAACTGTGAGGACGTCAAGAAACAGCCTAAACGGCTGTTTTAGTCCGAATGACAAAGCTGTGTTTGTCAACCGCTGTTCGAGTGGGGTAAGTCAAAAAAGTGTTCTTTTACGGAAAAAACAAGAACTCTGTTTGCACAGAGCTCTTGTGAAAATTTCTGACTTATCTCTTCGAGAACTGCGGAGCACGTCTCGCACCCTTGAGACCGTACTTCTTTCTCTCCTTCATTCTGGGGTCACGAGTAAGAAGTCCTGCCTTCTTAAGTGCGGGCTTGTAGGTCTCGTCAGCGGTGAGAAGCGCACGTGCTACACCGTGACGGATAGCACCTGCCTGGCCGGAGAAGCCACCGCCCTTAACGTTTGCAACTATGTCAAACTTACCCTCGCACTCGGTAACGCCGAAGGGCTGATTAACGATGAGCTTGAGAGTGTCAAGGCCGAAATAATCATCGATGTCTCTGCCGTTGATGGTGATAACACCGGAGCCGGGATAGAGACGAACTCTTGCAACAGACTTCTTTCTTCTGCCTGTGCCGTAGAAATAAGGTTTAGCGCTAGTATACATATTCTTCTATCCTCCCTAATCAGTCAAGTACGATGGGCTTCTGTGCAGCCTGCTCGTGATTTTCGCCTGCGTAAACGTGAAGACGGGTGAAAGCCTTCGCGCCGAGAGAGTTGTGGGGAAGCATACCCTTAACTGCGAGCTCCATAGCCATCTCGGGACGGTTAGCCATAAGAGTCTTGTACTGAACTTCCTTAAGGCCGCCGATGTAGCCGGAGTGGTGACGGTAGTACTTCTGCTCAAGCTTCTTACCGGTGAGAACTGCCTTAGCAGCGTTGATAATGATAACGTACTCACCGCAATCAGCGTGGGGTGTGAATTCGGGTCTGTGCTTACCGCGAAGAATGTTAGCGGCAGCAACAGCAGTCTTACCAAGGGGCTTACCCTCGGCATCGATAACGAACCATCTGCGCTCGATGTTGTTCGCATTTGCCATAAATGTGGACATTTTAAATTCCTCCGTGTTTTTACTGTCGCGCGTAACGCGCTTTTTTCAAGCCCGTACATTATACCATAGGAAAAACGCTTTGTCAACAGGTTTTGGAAAACTTTTTTGACAAAAATTGATTTAGAAAATGAAAGCTCGCAAAATCTTAAAAAAGCTCTCAAAAGCTCTCGTTTTCTCGCTTGCCAAAAACGAATTTTTTCAAAATTTTTTTATATCTGTTTATGTACGCTCTTGTATTCGTCGTAAAACTTGTAATATTTGCATTCGCGCATAGCGTTGCCAAGAAACTCCGCCATCTCGTCCTCGTCAAGCGATAGGGAACAGGAGTAGCAGTCGTCATATTCGTCGTATGCATAGTATTCACAGCTGTCGCAGCTCGCTCTCGGCTTGTAGCCGTATTTCGAAAAATCAAGAGCCATTATACCACCCTCGTATCGACGGCAAGCTCGCCGCCCTTCCGTTTTATGCCGTAAAGACATTCGCAGGCCATAGAGAATATCTTATCCCCATCAATGCCGACGCAGTTGTCGATGCTGTTCATAAAGTCTCGCGCCGACGAGTGAAAGTCAGAGGTAGTCGCGAATATACCTCGAGAGCCGCCCCTAGCGCATACAGAGCCCCAGAAGCCGCGCACTGTCGTCTCGTTAGTGGTCTCGAGGCGGTTTTTCATCTGTACCATAATCGTTTCCTTGAAGCCGAGGGAGTCCTCTGTGTCTATAATTCCGTCGATACCGCCGTCGTCAGCGCCGCCCATTACCTTGTTTGATAAAACACGTTTGCCGTGCTTCACCATATATTTGCCGAGTAACGTCATAAAATAATGCTCGAAAAACTCTCCGCCGCGTCCGTGAATTCTCGATAAAAGCTCGCCCTTCAGTGTTAGGAGCGCGTCAATATCGTCAAGCTGTGCGCTTTTCGACTGTTCGACGGAGTACATTCCTTCGCGGAGCCTAATTATTCCAAGTGACTCAAGCCGCTTTAATGTCTTGCCGATGAGGCTCCAGAGTATGTTGTCGTCACGCTCCGTCAGTGTCCCCGCAGTGCCGAGCGTTACAGCGAGCCTTGATTTCAGCTCGGGCTTCGAGAGCGGAGAGGCCTTAAGCTCGCGAAGTATCTCCTTTTCGCATGCCTCGGCACGGAGAATGACGGGTGAGCCCGTCGCGAGCCGGAAGCAGTCGCTCCTGCACTCGATAAGCCCGCCCGAGATAAGCTCGTCGATAACGGTTCCTATCTCACCGCGCAGCTTCGTTTCGTCACCTACCGAGAAGCCGTTCTTACCTACGGCCGACTTTATCTTTCCGCTGACTCCGACTATTAGCTCCTCGCGTGTGAGAGTTTCTCGGTCGAGAAGATATGCAATTGTCGAATAAATTTTTTTGTGAAGCCTTGTGTTCATAAAACAGTTCCTAACCCGTTAAATTCGGTTATTCGTGAGCAAACTGGCTGTTGTACAGCTCATAGTAGAATCCGCCCTTCGAAAGAAGCTCGTCGTGCCGCCCGGACTCGATTATCTTACCGTCACGCATAACCAGTATCTTGTCGGCATTTACTACAGTCGACAGACGGTGAGCTACGATAAAGCTCGTTCTCCCGTTCATCATAATGCCGAAGGCGTCCTGTATCCTCTTTTCCGTCCTCGTGTCGATAGAGGAGGTAGCCTCGTCGAGTATGAGTATAGGGGGAGTGTCGAGCATTATTCTCGAAATAGCGAGAAGCTGACGCTCGCCTAGCGAAAGATTTTCTCCGCCTTCCTCGAGAATACTGTCGTATCCGCCGGAGAGTCGCTTAATAAAGCCGTGTGCGTGAGCGCGCTTTGCAGCGTCTATTACCTCGTCGCGGGTAGCGTTGGGCTTTCCTACTGCTATGTTCTCGTGAACGGTACCGTGGAATATAAAATTATCCTGAAGCACCATTCCCCACGCCCTGCGGAGACTGCTCCTCGTCACGTTTTTTATATCCTTACCGTCAATCAGTATTTCGCCCGAGTCGGCGTCATAAAAGCGCACTAGTAGATTTATAAGAGTTGTCTTTCCGCAGCCGGTAGGGCCTACTATAGCTATTCTCTCGCCGGGCTCGGCAGTGATGCTCATGTTTTCAATAAGCGGACGGCTCGGGTCGTAGGAGAAGAAAACCTCACGAAGCTCAACACGCCCGACAACGTCGCATAGCTCCTCCGCTCCCTCGCTGTCCTCGGACTCTGACACCTCGTCGATGAGCTCTATTACCCGTGACGCGCAGGCGAGCGAATTTTGAAATTCTGTTATAACACCCGATATCTCGTTGAAAGGCTTTGTGTACTGATTTGCGTATGAGAGAAGGGAAGCAAGACCGCCGACGGTGAAGCCTATTCCGAGAAATGTACCGTTATCCTTGCACGCTATCGCTATAAGCGCGCCCGTGAGTGCTACCGCCGCATACACGACACTGTATACGAAGCGCGTCGTGGGATTTGTGAGGGAAGAGAAGAATATTGCCTTAAGCGAGCTTTTGCGAAGCTGCTCGTTCGCCCTGTCGAAGCCGAGGAGAGCCTCGTCCTCGCGTGCGAAAGCCTTTATCAGCTTTTGATTGGTGACGCTCTCCTCGATGTAGGCCGTAGCGTGCGCCTCGGCCTCCGAACGGCTCTTGAACATCGAGTAGGTCCTCTTCGCTATAAATTTCGCTATGAAAAGAGAAAGCGGTGTGAGTACTACTACCACTATCGCAACTATCCAGTTTATGTATATCATAAATGCAAGTGTTCCGACAATAGTGAGAATACCCGTGAAGAGCTGCGTAAATCCGAGAAGCAGACCCTCCGAGAACTGCTCCGCATCGTTTATAACCCTGTTTACTATGTCACCCCTCTGCTTTTTGTCAATGTAGGAGAGAGGGAGCTTGTGTATCTTGCGGAACGCATCGGCGCGCAGGTCGCGCACAACACCGAAGGATATCTTGTTGTTTATCGTGCTCATAAGCCACTGCGAAAGAGCCGTGAGGCCTATCAGCACCGCCCCGAATGCGAAGAGCTGTATAATCCCCTCGAAATCTATTGGGGATTTTCCGATAAGGTCGATAGCATCACCGACGATTATGGGAATGTATAGTGTCAGAGCTACCGTAATAAGCGCAAAAAGGAGCGAGAGCGGCAGAAGAAGCTTGTATCTTCCGATGTATTTTAAAACTCTCGAGAGAGTACCGGGATTTGCCTTTGCTTTAGCCATTTTCCTTCGCACCCCCGTACTGTGAATTGTATATCTCGCGGTATATGTCAGAGTCGCGAAGGAGCTCGTCGTGTGGCCCTATCGCGGAAATCTCGCCGTCGTCGAGCACTATTATCTTGTCGGCGTGCATAATAGACGAAGTCCTCTGCGAAACGATGAATACCGTAGTGCCCGAAAGTGACTCGCGAAGTGCTGTGCGAAGTCTCGCATCCGTCGCTAGGTCGAGTGCCGAGGCGCTGTCGTCGAGTATAAGTATCCTCGGCTCGCCCACGAGCGCACGCGCTATCGTCAGCCTCTGCTTCTGACCTCCGGAGAGGTTTCCGCCCCCCTCTTCAATCTCGGCATCCAGCCCGCCCTTGTCACGCACTATGCCGTCTGCCTGTGCGATTTTCAGAGCCTCGTATATCTCTCCGTCACTCGCCTCGGGCTTCGCCCAGCGCATATTCTCGCCGATAGTTCCGCGGAAAAGCACCGCACGCTGGGGAACGATGCCCACAAGGTCGCGAAGCGCCTCTTCCGAATACTCGTTTACGTTGACACCGCCGACGAGCACCTCGCCCTCTGTCGCACGGTAAAGCGCTGGGATAAGGCTTACGAGCGTCGATTTGCCGGAACCCGTTCCGCCGATAATTCCTACCGTCTCTCCCCACCTTACCTTGAACGTAGAGGGTGAGAGCGCAGGCTCTGCCGCTCCGTCGTAGGTTATACCCGCAGAGCGGAATTCTACGGCATACGTAGAGTCGGCACATTCGGTAACACTCCCCGGAGTCTCGCTCGGGACGATATCGAGAACGTCTGCCACTCTGTCAGCCGATGCGATAGCACGGGATATAGTGATTATAAGGTTAGCGAGCTTTATTAGCTCGACGAGTATCTGCGACATATAGTTGTAGAGAGCTATGACCTCACCCTGTGTAAACGCACCGCCCGAAGTGTCAACCTCGATAGCGCCAAGATAGACGAGTAAAAGTATAGCGAGGTTTATCACAACGTAGGTGAGCGGATTCATAAGGCTCGATATCATTCCGACACGCTTGTGCATATCGGTGAGGCTCGCGTTCTTTTTGCTAAAATCGGAGATTTCGCTCTCTTCTTTACAAAACGCGCGTACAACCCTCGCTCCCGCGAGGTTTTCCCTAGTCAGCGAGAGCACAGCATCCGTCCCCCCCTGTACCCTCTTGTACATAGGCATCGTAATCAGCATTATACCGAATACAATTACCGACAGGACGGGTATCGCAATAGCAAAGCTTACCGAGGGAGCGGGATTTACCGTGAAGGCCATTATCATAGCGCCGAATACCACGAAAGGAGAGCGGAGCAACAGGCGCAGGGTGAGATTAAGTCCGTTTTGCACCTTCTGCGAGTCTGACGTCATTCTCGTGATTATCGTAGACGTACCTAGCTTGTCCAGGTCGCGGTATGAGAGCGACTGTACCTTCGCAAAAAGGGCGTGGCGAACCTTCGCGATAAAGCCGACCGATGCCACCGCAGCATAGTATTGAGCCGTTACGGAAAATCCAAGTCCGATAGCACCGAGCAAAACGAGCAAAAGGCACATTCCTACTACGTAACCGGTGTTATCCGCGTGAATTCCGTTGTCTATGATAGCAGCTATTACGAGAGGGACTGTAAGCTCGAGCGCCGCCTCGCATAGCTTGAAGAGGGGGGAGAGCACAGTCTCCTTCTTATATCCCCCGAGATATTTTAAAAGTCGTTTCATCTCGTCTCCAAAAAATATTTTTCCGTCTACATTATAGCATATAAATGCAATAAAGAAAATAGAAAAACAAAAATAAAAATAAAAAAATACCCGCGTACAGCTCCGTACGCGGGTGAAATCTTAATTAAAGGTTGTTCTGTAGGTGTAAATATCTCTCTCTCCGGGCGCGAGCCTCGTCATCTTCTTTTTCTCAAAATGCTCTGGAGTTCCGTCACTCATAAAGATGTTGTTCCAGGGCTCGAGGCATACGAACCTCGCCTCAGCCGAGGCTTCCTTCCAGATGCAGAAGTAGGGGAGGTTTTCGCTTACCTGCATTGAAACTATAGCCTTCCCGTCAGGGTCGCGAAGGCGGAACGATTTCGGGTAATCGCGGAAAATCATCGTATCGTTTGCGTAGATTTCCTCTTCGTTGAGGTAGTAGCTGTTATTCTTTAGATTGTGAACACAGGGATGGAGAGCTATCGGCCCACCGGGGGGAATCGGATGCCATACCAAGCTGTCGCATTTTCCAAAATCGACGCGGAAATCTCCGATATTACCGTCTCCGGGAAGGTTGAAGCCGGGGTGCCAGCCTACCATATAGGGCATAATACCCGTACCCGTGTTAATCGGTATGAGCCTCGTCACAAGTGTGTTACCCTCGAGAGTGAACTCCACCTGGAGCTCGAAGTCGAAGGGATAGGACTTCAGAGTCTCACTGTCTGAGCTCTGCGAGAAGAGAAGTCTCGTCTCCGACTGCTCCTTAAGCGTGAACTCGCGATACATAGCAATACCGTGTATCGGAAGCCTATACTCCCTGCCGCCCGCATAGTATTTTTTGCCGGGAAGGTTTCCGCAGGTGGGGAAGAGCACAGGGCACCTGTCAGTCCACCACTCGCCGCCCTGCCACATATATTCGTAGCCGTCCGTATTCTTGACGGAGGACAGCTCCGCGCCGAAGCTGTTTAGCGTAACCGTCAGATATTCGTTCTTTATACTGTAAAACATATTGACCTCATACTCATTGGAATTTTAAACGGTAGGTGTAGGTCTCACGCCCTCCCGAGGGAAGTCTTGACATCTCCTTAGTGTCAAAGTTTTCCTCTCTGCCGTCGCCGGGAAGGTTGCTCCACGGCTCGAGGCATACGAACATCGCATCGGACGTCGGTGCCTTCCAAATGCAGAAATACGGCAGATTTTCACTCCAGTCAAAAATAAGTGAATGTGCCTCGCCGCGTGCGGAGAGAACCGCGCGACAGCCCATATTCGAGAACAGAACGGAGTCGTTATCGTATATCTCACGCTCGTTCAACACGTACGTTCCGTCCTTTACGGGGTAGTCTATACCCTCGTGAGAAACGAAGCAGGCAGGAGTTATCGGGTATGATACGAGATTTTCCCTTGTATCAAAGCGTAAGGACCAGTCCTCAACACCGCTTCCGCCCTTTGAGTCGAGCGTGAACCCGGGATGCCAGCCTACCATATACGGCATAACCCTCGCGCTGTTGTTGCATACCGTGAAGCTCACGGAAAGAACGTCGTCCGCTACCTCGAAATCCGCGATAAACTCAAACTCGAAGGGATACATAGCCTTCGTCGCTTCCGTTTCCTTTGTGGATAAGGTAAGACGTGAGTCGCTTTTGTGCACCGCTGAAAAGTGAGATTTCGATGCGAAGCCGTGTATACCCATATTGTACGTCTTACCGCCCAGCGTGTAGGTATCTCCCACTATCCTGCCGCAGGTGGGGAAGAAGACGGGAGCATGGTGGTGCCAGTGCTCCTTGCCGTCCCATATATATTCATATCCGTCAGAGCCCCTAACCGATACGAGCTCAGCACCCATATCGTCAATCAGTACTGTCAGTTTTTCACTTTTTATGGTATGAATCATAATCTCACCTTATCAGTGCTTCTTGGTGTTAATCTCGTCAGTAACCTTCGCGATAAACTCATCAACCGTGAATTTTCCGCCCTCGCCCTCGGTACGCGCCCTGACCGTAACGCTGCCGGAGCACTGCTCGTCCTCGCCTACAACTATCATATAGGGCACCTTCGAGAGCTGCGCCTCTCTTATTCTGTAGCCGAGCTTTTCATTCCTGTCGTCAAGCTCTGCGCGTATGCCGGCCGCCTTCATTCTATCGGTAACCTCTGCCGCATAAGCTGCGAAATCCGCAACTACGGGTATTACCGTTACCTGCGTCGGTGAGAGCCATACGGGGAGTGCACCCGCATACTTTTCGAGAATAAGCGCGAGCGACCTCTCGTAGCAGCCCATAGACGTTCTGTGAATAATGTAGGGCGTCTTCATCGTGTTGTCACGGTCGACGTACTCCATGCCGAACTTTTTCGCGAGCAGCATATCAACCTGTATAGTTACTATCGTATCCTCTTTACCGAATACGTTCTTGCACTGTATGTCGAGCTTCGGTCCGTAGAAGGCAGCCTCGTCGATACCTATAACGTAGTTTTCACGTCCGAGATACGTGTCGAGAAGCTCGCCCATAATTGACTGCGCCTCGTCCCACTGCTCGGGAGTGCCCTCGTACTTGTCTGTTCTTGCAGGATCCCACTGCGAGAAGCGGAAGGAGCAGTCCTCCCAAAGGCCGAGAGTTTCCAGACAGTATTTAGCAAGGTCAAGACAACCCTTGAATTCCTCTGCCAGCTGGTCGGGGCGGAGTATCAGATGTCCCTCTGAAATGGTGAACTGTCTCACTCTTATGAGGCCGTGCATCTCGCCCGAGTCCTCGTTTCTGAAAAGGGTAGAGGTCTCGCCCAGTCGCATAGGAAGCTCACGGTAGGAGCGCTTTTTGTTTAAGAACACCTGATACTGGAACGGACAGGTCATAGGACGCAGGGCGAAGCATTCCTTGGTCTCGTCGTCGGGGTCGCCAATAACGAACATACCGTCAAGATAATGGTCCCAGTGACCCGAAATCTTGTAAAGCTCTCTTTTCGCCATAAGAGGAGTTTTAGTAAGCAGGTAACCCCTCTTTTCTTCTTCGTCCTCTATCCACCTTTGAAGCCTTTGTATAGTCCTTGCACCCTTTGGAAGAAGAATGGGGAGACCCTGACCCACAGAGTCGACAGTGGTGAAGTACTCGAGCTCTCGGCCTATCTTGTTGTGGTCGCGCTTCAGCGCCTCTTCCTGTGCCGTGACGTATGCGTTCAGCTCGTCCTTCGTTGGGAAGGCTATTCCGTATACTCTCTTTAGCATCTTGTTGTTCTGGTCGCCCTTGTAGTATGCGCCCGTCGACTGCGTGAGCTTGAAGGCCTTTACAGCCCCCGTCGAATGAAGGTGCGGCCCCGCACAGAGGTCGACGTACTCTCCCTGACGGTAGAAGGAAATAACCGCATCCTCGGGAAGCTCCTCTATTCTCTCAACCTTGTAGGGCTCGTCTGCCTCCTTCATAAGCTTAAGAGCCTCGTTTCTTGGAAGCTCGAAGCGCTCTATAAGAAGATTTTCCTTTACTATCTTCTTCATCTCGGCTTCTATTTTCGTGAGCACCTCGGGAGTGAAGGAAACCTCGCTGTCGAAATCCTGGAAAAATCCCGTGTCGGTAGCAGGGCCTATAGTCTGCTTTGTCTCGGGGTAGAGCCTCTTTACCGCCTGCGCCATAATGTGCGCCGCAGTGTGGCGGAATACCTTCGCACCTTCGGGGTCGCGATAGGTGAGAAGCTTAACCGTAGCATCGCCCTCGACTACGTGCGAGAGCTCGGTAACAACACCCGAAACCTCTGCCGCGATTACCTCTCTTGACGTGAGCTCGAGGCTCCTTGCCGCCTCGTATACGGATACCGGTGTATCGAAAGAGTACACCTCACCGCTCGAAAAAGTGATTTTTCCCATTGTATTATCCTCCTCTTAATTTGCTGAAAAAATAAAAAAGCCCCAACCCGAACGACACAAATGTCAGTCGGGGTGAGGACGAACGTCCCGCACGGTTCCACCCGAGCGTTTAACTCATTCTATGAAATTTGACAGCATTTCATCTGTCG
This sequence comes from Clostridia bacterium, assembly GCA_017453365.1. Taxonomy (GTDB): domain Bacteria; phylum Bacillota; class Clostridia; order Oscillospirales; family CAG-272; genus UBA1740. Next base: position 88,792 of record JAFTKH010000017.1, on the reverse strand, counting down.
GTGGGCGGTACCTCGGGGTCACACCGTCTCCCTTTCAGCATACGGGAGCTCTCTGTCACGGGCGATTGTCCTTCGGCTTGTTCCACTGTTGAAATGGTAACACATTTTTTCGCGAAAGTCAACACCTTTGAATAAAATTTAGGATATTTCTTTGATTTTATTGACAAAATCCTTTGTCTTTGATATAATACGTTATGGAAAATTTTGTACCAAGGGGGTAACTAAAAATGAAAGAAACCAAGATAGTTCTCCGCGACATTCAGTCTGTGAGAGAGTTTGTCGGATACGTTATAATGCTTGAATATGAGGTAGACCTCGTGCAGGGCAGATATATAGTAGATGCGAAATCCATCATGGGTATCTTCGCACTCGATATCCTCTCGCCGATAACGCTCGTCGCTCATACCGAGGATGCGAGTGAATTTTTCGCGAAGATAGATAAGTTTATAGTCAAATAATACTTTGACTAAAGTAAGAAAGAGGCCGGCTCGAGTTTTTTAGCTCGAGCCGGCCTCGTCGCATAGAGGAGAGAAGAATTAAGGGCGAAAATCTCCGTTCTTCACTCCGTGAGCCGTACGGGAACGGCAAGAATGGAGAACGGAGACGTAAAATGACCTAATTAAATCTGTTTTCTATGTTTTCGGGTCATTTTCAATTGCCTCTGCCTGTGCCTGTCCTTTTCCTGTTTTTTCATTGTTCCGCCGCTAGCCTGTACGTCTCGGATTTGGATAAGCCTCTGTCTTTTGGGTCTCTTGGGCTCCCGTGTAAGCCGAGCCAAAGCGAGCTGTTATTGACAGCTGACCGAGTGGGGCTTTTCTATTCGACAACCAATTTGTACATTTCGGATTTTGATATTCCTCGGTCCTTCGCAGCAGCCTTTATCGCATCCATTCTTGAGAGCCCCGCACGCTCGTAATACTCTACGTGCTCTCGAGGCATAAGAGAGAGCAGGGAAGAATCCTCCTCGGTATGTCCGCCCGCAACAACTATCACGTACTCGCCGCGCGGCTCACGCCCTTCGTATATTCCGCAAAGCTCGCCGAGTGTTCCACGCTCGGTCTCCTCGTTTATCTTCGTCAGCTCGCGCGATAGGCTCGCCCGTCTCTCGCCCCCGAACGCCTCGCACATAGCCGCGAGCGTTTCGCGGAGCCTGTGCGGCGCCTCGTAGAATATCATGGTCCTTTCTTCGCTCAAAAGAGCACGGAGTCTGTCGGCACGCGCCTTTTCCTTCGGTGGCAGAAAGCCCTCGAAGGCAAATCTCCCCGTCGGAAGACCGGAAAGAGCCAGAGCGGTAACAGAGGCCGAAGGCCCCGGCACAGCCTTTACCGTGATGCCGCGCTCGCCACAGAGCCTTACGATATCCTCTCCGGGATCGCTTATCGCAGGCATGCCCGCGTCGGTAATGAGAGCACAGCTCTCCCCAACGGCAAGACGCGCCGCTATCCTTTCCCCCGCCTCGCGCCTGTTATGCTCGTGGTAGGCGATAAGCTCGTTTTTGATACCGAATATTGAGAGAAGCTTCTGTGAGTTTCTCGTGTCCTCTGCGGCTATAAAATCGACCTCGGAGAGCACCTTCTTCGCCCTCTCGGAGAGGTCGGAAAGGTTGCCTATCGGAGTTCCGACGAGATATAGGGTCGATTTTTCAATCTTGTTCTTCTCTGTGTTATCCATTTTTTATCCTGAAATCCTCGGGAAAATTACCCGTTTCCATTATGTAATTCATATCATCGGTGTATTCGCCGTGGCCCCCGTCGGTGTATATTATCAAGGGGCGCGTGAGCTTGAGTCCGCACCTGCCACCGCGCCTGCCCTCGACGAGCACCATAGACGGAGACGATAACGTATCGGCGTGAACAAAGGTCATTCGCTTCGGCTCTGTCTTCGATGCTCGCATAGCATCGATGAGGTCGGTGAGCCTGTCGGGACGGTATACTGCAAAGAAGCTTCCGCCGAATTTTAATAGCCTCGAAGCAGAGGAGCAGAAATCGTATATATCTCCCGAGAGCTCGTGACGGGCTATCGCCTTCATGCTGCTCCCGTTCATTTTTCCGGACGTGGCCTTCATATACGGTGGGTTAGTGAAAACACAGTCGTATTCGGCCGCCGCTTTGTATTCTCTTATATCCGTGTGTATCGCCGTAAGCCTGTCCGAGAGGGAATTGTATTCGGCGTTTCTCTCCGTCAGCTCTGCGTAGCTCCCTTGCACCTCGAGCGCATCGACGTGCATAGCCTTGTCTCTAGCGAGAAGAAGCATAGAAATAATGCCCGACCCCGACCCGAGCTCGAGCGCGCGGGAGAAGCTGCCCGAAATATACCCCGCGAGGAGCAGTGCATCAGTCCCGAAGGTAAGACCTTCCTTGTTTTGTATAAGAGAGAGCCTGTCGTTTACAACGTCCACTCTCTCGCCGTCTTTAAGCTTCATACAGTCCCCTTATATAATATTAAGAAGAAACCGCGTCCTCGGGATATGCCGATGACGCGGTCCGTTTGTCCTTGCGGATAAACCTATTACTCCTCTGCAGGTGCTCCTACAGGGCAAGCATCTGCACAGCTACCGCAGCTGATGCACTCATCAGCGTTGATAACATACTTGCCGTCACCCTCGGAAATGCAACCGGTGGGGCATGCGTCAGCGCATGCGCCGCAAGAGATGCACTCATCGGAAATCTTGTATGCCATAGTCTTATACCTCCGTTTTTATGTGCTACATATATTGTAGCATAGTTTTTTGAAAAATCAAGAGTAAATTTGAAATTTGTCGTTTTAGTCCCACGAGAAGAGGGAATTATTCGGCCGCTCCGTCGTCATCCTCATCATCCTTCGGGCGCTTCCCGTAGCGTATTACTCGTATGTCCTTCGTCTTATAGAGTTTCGGTGCATCCTTATCGTTTCCGTTGAGCTTTACACGCACCTCCTCGGCGAGCGGACGTATCTCGGTTATCATGCCCTCACCGTCGGCAGTCTTGACGAGCGAGCCCTGCGGCGGCGTCCTCTTTATGGCCTCCTCGTATACCTCGTGCTCGTAGCGGAGACAGCACATAAGTCTGCCGCACGCTCCCGACACCTTCGCGGAGTTGAGGGAGAAGTTCTGCTCCTTCGCCATCTTTATCGATACCTGTACGAAATCGGTAAGAAAGCCCGAGCAGCAGTATTTTCTACCGCATATAGCGAGGCCGCCCATTATTTTCGCCTCGTCGCGAATACCTATCTGACGAAGCTCAATACGGGTATGGAAGGTAGATGCGAGATCCTTCACCAGCTCGCGGAAATCAACCCTCGATTCGCACGTGAAATAGAAGAGAAGCTTCGAACGGTCGAAGGTGTATTCCACTGCAACAAGGCTCATATCCAGCCCGTGAGCAGCTATCTTTTTCTTGCATATTACGGCGGCATCCATTTCCGCCTGCCTGTTGTCTCTGTCCTTTGCGAGGTCGTCCTCGGTTGCGGGGCGCATAACGCGCTTAAGGGGAGAAACTATCTCCTTCGGGTCGACCTTTTTATTCGGCACCTTAACCGTGCCTATCTCAACTCCGCGTGACGTAGTAACTATTACGCGGTCACCGAGCGAGAACTTAAAATCCAAGGGCGAAAAATAATATATTTTTCCTGCCTCTCTGAAATTTATCCCGACGATTTCCGCCGGCTCTCCGGGGGTGAGGACTACGGTATCCTCCGCGGGTGCCGTATCCTTGTCACGTCTGTCCTTATGCTTTTGTTCTGCCATTTTGTATCTCCGTTTATATCAGCTTTATTTCCGATGCCAGCTTGGCAAGGGCCGCCGCAATACCGGCGTTTTTTGTTATAGTCTCGTGAGTCGCGAGCACGAGCTCGTATACCGCGAGTAGATGCTTTTCCGACATCTCGGCGCATGCATTTTCGATACTCTCGGCATCACGGAAGAATACGGGCTCTGCCCCCGGTGCACGCTTATGCTTTATCATGTCGGAAAGAGCTCGAAGCAGCTCCTCGAGCGCGGATAGCGTGTCCTGCCGCTTCGTAGGTAGGGAAACGAACGCCGAATGCAGCTCCGCATAGCTCCTCTTCGGCGATATTGCCGAAATCACCGCGAGTATGTCGTCACGTCTTTCCTTTACCTCGCGCGACCTCTCCGGGTCGATAAGCTCGAGTGCGCGTCCTATAACTCCTCCCGACTCTGCGATAACGGTGTCGAATTTCTCGGGGTCGAGTCGCATGAGCCTCTCTGCCTCGGCGGATATCGCTCCAACGTATGTCGAGAGCTCCGAGCGTGAGAATCTTGACATAGCTATATATTGGGTACGGCTCTTTACGGTCGTGAGGATTTTGTCCGTCCCCTCGCAAAGCAGTATTATTACCACCGAGGGCGGCGGCTCCTCGAGCACTATCAGCAGAGCGTTTTGAGCCTCGGGCGTCAGCTTGTCTGCATCGGATATGATGTACACCTTATATCTCGCCTCTGTAGCGGAGAGGAACATATCTGCTCGAAGCTCCTTCACCTCCGAAACACCTATAGACGCACGCTCTCGGCTCTTTTCGAGAAGCTTCACGTCGGGGTGGCCTCGTCTCTTTATTCTTTTGCATACTCCGCACTCGCCGCAGGGCAGGACGTCTTTTCCACCCTCGCAGTTAAGCGCCGCAGCAATACCGAGTGCGAGCGTCGTTTTGCCCGAGCCCGCATCACCGTCGATGAGAAACGCGTGCGGTATCCTTCCGGAGAGGATTGACGAGCCTATTCTGTTTTTGGTGCTCCCGTTACCGATAAGCTCGGGGAAAAATTCCATAATCGCTCCTCCCGGACATAATTACACATACTATTTTATCAAAAAAACTCCCCGATGTCAATCTGTAATCGCGCTTTACACCAAAAACTTTTTGGAAAAATATTGTATTTTTATAAAATTTGTGTTAAAATACTAAATTGAAGAATTATGCGTGCGCGGCATCGCGGCTCATTTGCCGTGAAATTCAGAGACGCGCCGCTCCCCTATCGGAGGAAATATGGACAAGTTTTATTTAACGACAGCTATAGCCTACGCTTCTCGTAAGCCGCATTTCGGAAACACCTACGAGATAATTATGACCGACGCACTTGCGAGATTTCAGCGCTCGCAGGGTCGCGACGTGTTTCTTTGCACGGGTACGGACGAGCACGGGCAGAAAATAGAGGACCTCGCGAAGGAGGCGGGAATAACTCCCAAGGAGTACGTTGATAAGGTAGCGGGTGAAATAAAGGGTATTTGGGACTTAATGAACGTCGATTACGATTATTTCATACGTACCACGGACGACTACCACGAGCGTACTGTTGCGAAGATATTCAAGAAATTTTACGACAAGGGCGATATATATAAGGGCTTCTACGAGGGCTGGTACTGTACCCCCTGTGAGTCCTTCTTCACTGCGACGCAGGTCGAGGGCGGTAAATGTCCCGATTGCGGACGTCCCGTCGCACAGGCGAGAGAAGAGGCCTATTTCTTTAAGATGAGCAAGTACGTCGACCGACTGATGAAGCATATAGAGGATAATCCCGGCTTTATCGAGCCCGAGAGCCGTAAGCGCGAAATGGTCAATAATTTCCTTAAGGCCGGTCTTCAGGACCTCTGCGTTTCGCGTACCTCGTTCAAATGGGGCATACCCGTTGATTTCGACGATAAGCACGTAGTCTACGTATGGCTCGATGCGCTTACGAATTATATAACCGCGCTCGGCTACGACCCCGACCTCGCTTATGAGGAGCAGAGCGAAAAATTCAGAAAATATTGGCCTGCCGACGTTCATATCATCGGTAAGGATATACTGCGCTTCCACACAATTTATTGGCCGATATTCCTTATGGCATTGGAGCTTCCCCTGCCGAAGAAGGTATTTGGCCACCCGTGGTTCAATTTCGGTAACGATAAGATGAGTAAATCGAAGGGAAACGTCGTGTATGCCGACGAGCTTGCCGAGATATTCGGCGTTGACGGCGTGCGCTACTACGCACTCTCCGAGATGCCATATAATTCCGACGGCTCGATAACCTACGAGAGCGTTATCGCACGTTACAATAACGACCTTGCCAATAACCTCGGTAACCTCGTCAGCCGTACCCACGCTATGACGAAAAAATACTTTGACGGTATAGTTCCTGCACCCGGTGCCGAGGAGCCCATTGACAGTGAGCTTAAAGCAGCGGTCAGAGCAGGCATTGACAACTCACGGAGGCTTATGTCGGAGTATCACGTAGCCGACTCGCTCGAGGAAATATTCTCGATGCTGCGTCGCGCGAATAAGTACATCGACGAAACCATGCCGTGGGTGCTTGCCAAGAGCGAGGAGGGTAAGCCCCGTCTTGCAACCGTCATCTATAATCTTCTTGAAACAATAAGGGTGGGAGCGGTTCTTCTCGCTCCTTATATCCCCGCGACCTCGGAGAATATATTGCGCCAGCTCGGCACGGATAAGTCTGCTGCCGAAACCGTCTTGGCCTTCGGTGCGCTGGAGTCGGGCCGCCCCCTCGGTGAGGCATCAACGCTCTTTGCCCGTATCGATGAGAAGAAATTTCTCCTTGATATGGAGGAAAAGAGAAAGGCCGCAGAGGCAGCGGCAGCCGCGACAGCCGAGCCCGCTCACGAGGAGGAGATAGGCATAGATACCTTCGGAAGGATTGAGCTCCGCGTAGCGGAAATACTTTCTTGTGAGCCTATACCGAAGGCGAAGAAGCTCTTGAAGCTGGAGGTAGACCTCGGCTACGAGCACCGTCAGGTCGTGTCGGGGATAGCGAAATATTATACTCCCGACGAGCTTGTCGGAAAGAAGGTAGCGCTTGTCACGAACCTTAAGCCCTGTAAGCTCTGCGGTGTCGATAGCTACGGAATGATACTCGCCTCGGGAGACGAGGACGTGAAGGTAGTCTTCCTCGATAAGGATGCAAAGTGCGGAGACAGAATACACTGATGAAGTATTTTGACAGTCACGCTCACTATTACGATGAGAGATTTGCTGACGAAATAGGGAAGAGCGTCGATAGCTTTATCGACGCTCTTCTTGAAGACAGCGTTTCCTATATCGTCAACGTAGGCACCTCGCCCGAAACCTCGCGCCTCGCCATAGCGCAGGCTGAAAAGCACGGGAATATGTATACCGCAATAGGTATACACCCGTCAGATACCCGATTTCTATCTGATATCGATGATGAGCTCCGCGATATAGAAGCTCTCATACGCGACCCCGCGTCGAAATGCGTGGCGCTCGGTGAAATCGGACTCGACTACCACTACGACGGTACCGATAAAGCGAAGCAGGCGGAGTATTTTATCCGTCAGATGAGGCTGGCGGAGAAAATGAATATCCCCGTCGTTATTCACGACAGGGAGGCTCATGGAGACGTGATGGACGTGATACGCCGCTTCCCGTCGGTCAGGGGCGTGCTTCACAGCTTTTCGGGCTCGTGCGAAATGGCGGAGGAGCTCGTGTCACTCGGTTATATGATATCCTTCTCGGGAACGCTGACCTTCACGAACGCGCGCCGTCCGAGGGAGGTCGCCGCAATACTCCCCCGTGAGAGAATACTCATTGAAACCGATTGCCCGTATCTCGCACCGCACCCGAAGCGCGGAACGCTCAATCACTCGGGAAATTTAGTTTATACAAACGCGAAGCTTGCAGAGCTTCTCGATATCACAGAGGAGGAGTGCGCGAGCCTCACAGAAAATAATGCCAGGAGATTTTTCGGTATATGAAGCGTGCTATGACCGTTACCTATCGAGTAGGTCGGGGACTTTACGTAAATATGACGAACAGATGTACGAACAGATGCGACTTCTGTATCAGAAATAACGGAGAAGGAGCGTACGGCTCCGACTCTCTTTGGCTCATCGCGGAGCCTACTGTCGCACAGACGCTCGAGAGCATTACAGCCGCAGACCCATCCTCATATGAGGAGCTTGTTTTCTGCGGCTACGGAGAGCCGTCTGTGAGGCTGTATGACGTTCGCGCGGTGGCTCTTCACGTTAAGGAGAGATACCCCGAGCTGCCCATACGGATAAATACGAACGGACACTCCGACCTTATATTCGGATTTGATACCGCTCCGCTATACGGGGGAGCGTTCGATACGGTATCGGTAAGCTTAAATACACCGTCCGCAGAAAAATATAACGAGATGTGCCACCCCGTGTACGGTTTATCCGCACACGAGGCCCTGATTTCCTTTGCTAAAAATGTAAATAAATATGTACATAACGTCGTTTTCTCCGTGGTTCGCGAAACCCTCACTGACGGGGAGCTTCGCGAGTGTGAGAAAATTGCCGAGATGGCGGGTGTCACCCTTAAGGTCAGAACCTATATAGGTAAATAAGCTCCGTCAGTTTGGCGGATTGCATATAGGGCCGCGTCTTGTACTCGGATGCGTTTTGAACATATTCGAGAAAATCAAAAGCTCGTTTAGCGGAGCTCTCATAATATCGAAGGCTATTCCCATAAATCCAAGCTCGCCGATAAGCTCGAGCTTGGATTTCGTATTTTCAAGGCTCTCCGAGATAAGCGGACGCTCACGGCGTCCCCTTCCTATCGTCCCCGTAAGAAGCTTTGTCACAGGATCGTAGTTGAAGCTTCCGTGATTTCTGTCGGCCACCGAGTACGCGCGGGATTTCTCAACATACTTGTCACCGGCAAGAGCGAAGGGCGAGAGCTCGAGAAATGCCGTATCCACAGTGCATCTGTCGGCATAACTCCGTAACGCGCGCTCCTCTCCGTCAGCAAAGCTCGGAATGTCGGAAAGATGCAGCTTGTCGTAGGTCAGAACAGTGCCGTCTGCATAATCGGTGCATGGCGTATTCACGTCGAGCTCGCGCTCGACGAATAAAAGAAGGTCGTGTAGCATCAGCCTCTGCCTTATCTCGAGTCCGTCGGCAGGGCTGATAGCCGTTCCGCCGAGAGTGATGCCCTCGTAGCCTCGCCCTTTAGCGAGAATTACCGCACTGTCGAGAAAATCACTGTCAATACTTCTCGGCCTATCCTTCGCATAAATGCGGAGCAGGGGTATTTTACCGTATCTCTTCGCCTCTGTCAGGGCTTCGGTGTCATCGAAGAGCATCGTCATTCGTCCGCCCTCGGATACGGCACAGCATACCGTTACGTAGTTTAAATACGGCATAGCCCGCATCAGATTATCGTAGGTGTACCCTGCGAACAGATATCCGTTAGCCGCTCCCATTCCGTATATGGGGGAGGAGGTTTTTATGTAGAGAGGCTGCCCCTGATACAGTCCCCCACCGCTCAGCTCTGTATTCTGTGCCTTAAGCCGCTCCTCATCGACACCGAAGCGCAGAGCTATTCTCTCGAGTGTGTCGCCTCTTTTTGCAATATAGGTGCGTGTCGGCATTTGGATGAGCAGCTCCCGACCCTCGGCGAGCCTTCTGGGATTTTCTATCTCATTATCTATGGCGAGCTTGACGGGTGATGCCGTAAACCTATTTGCAACGTCATAGAGCGTTTCGTTTTTCTCGGTTCTGTAAATTTCCAAAAGTGCTAAAACCTCACCTTTCTTTTTTGTTACATTATATGTGAAACAAACTATTCGTGCTATAATATTAACATAGCTTCGGTTGTAATTACGGTCGATTTAGGGAAGGGAGCGAAAATATTTTTTTAATTTGCGGGTTGCAAAGCTGCGAAACTTGTGATAAAATGGAAGAAAAAACAAAAGGAGTTCCTATGAAAATAAAGGAAGGTTTCGTTATAGAGAAGGTCGGAGCATCTTATCTTGCAGTCGCAACGGGAAAAATGGCAGATGAGTTTCACGCCCTTGTCAGATTGAATTCTACAGGTGCATTCCTATGGCATAAGCTTACCGAGTCGTCGCGAACGGAGGAGGAGCTTCTTTCGCTTATGCTTGACGAGTATGACGTGACGCGCGAGCAGGCGAGCGCCGATATATCCGCTTTTTTGGAGTCGCTTAAGCGCGCGGGTATACTCGATGCTTGATAACGCGAGAAAGCTTATAGAGGAGGAGCTTAAAGTGCACGGAGCCTATGCCTCGGTGACGAAAGGGGTGAGCATGAGACCTCTCTTTAAAACCGATAGGGATATGGTAATATTGGAGGCTCCGCGCGGTGAGCTGAAAAAGTATGACGTAGCCCTCTACCGCGACGGTACGGGGAAATATATCCTTCACCGCGTCATAGCCGTGAAGGAAGACCACTACGTGATAAGAGGCGATAACACCTATGTCCGCGAGTATGTCAGCAAGGACAGAATAATAGGTGTTCTCACCGAATTTAACAGAGCAGGGAAGCATATTTCGGTAGAAAACAGGAGATATAGGCTTTACGCACGACTCTGGTGCTTTATATATCCTATCCGCTCGATAGCCTATCGAACGCTACGTACCGCGAAGCGCTGTGCGCGTAAAATAATCGGAAAATAACGGCTTTTATCCGTCACCACGGAAAAAATGCCGTTTTTTTTCTTTTCCTATTGACAAATGCTTTTGAGTTTGCTAAAATGATATCAAACAGTTGAACAACCGTTCAACTATTAAGGAGTAAAAATGGAAAAAAACAAAATTAAGCTCCCCGAATGCTCTCTTCACGAAATACACCACGATACGGTGATGCGTGTGGGGGAGAGCCTTCCTGCCGACGAGACCACCTACGATCTCTCGGATTTCTTTAAGCTTCTCGGAGACTCTACCCGTCTTCGTATACTTTTCGCCATAGACCGCGAGCCTCTATGCGTTTGCGATATCGCAGAGACCCTATCGATGACGAAATCTGCCGTTTCGCACCAGCTGAAGGTGCTCCGTCAGAGCGACCTTGTCAGATACAGACGCGAGGGAAAAAACGTTATATATTCTCTCGCCGACGACCACGTTCGCGATATTATAGAAAAAGCACTTGAGCATATTAATGAATAAAGGAGAAATATTATGAAATTCAAATTTAACGTCACGGGCATCGATTGCCCGAATTGTGCAGGTAAGCTTGCGAGGCAGATAGAGGGGAAGGAGGGGATAGACTCCTGCCAGATAAACTTCATCTCGGAGAGATTGACCGTCGAGAGCGGCCTTGCGGCCGAAGAGGTTGCGGCCATAGTTGAGAAGGAGTGCCGCGCGTTCTCAAAGGATATTGAGGTAACGAAAAGATGAAAAAGCTTCTTTTGGGCGAGCCCTTCCGCATTGCGGCAGGGCTGGTCCTCTTTATCCCCGGAGCGGTACTCCATTTTCTAAACATAGATATTCCCGCCCTGATACTTCTGTCCTTGGCTCTTTTGATATCGGGCTCCGGTGTCTTTCTTGACGCCCTTCGCGGAATAAGAAGACTTGATTTTCTTGATGAGAAATTTTTGATGTGTATTGCCTCTATCGGCGCATTCGTTATAGGCGAGTACGTTGAGGGCGTTGCGGTTATGCTCTTCTTTCTTGTAGGCGAGTATTTTGAGCACCGCGCAGTCGGCAGGTCGAGAAATGCGATAAAAACGCTCCTCGATATCTGTCCCGATACCGCAACCGTTCTGTCCGACGGAGAGGAGTGCGTAATCGATGCCGAGGATGTTGAGGTCGGAACGGTGATACTCGTAAGAGCGGGGGAGCGCGTTCCTCTCGACTCGGTAGTCGAGTCGGGTACGGCCGAGCTTGATACCTCGGCACTTACGGGAGAGCACCTGCCAAGACGTATTGAGCCCGGCTCGCTTATCGAGAGCGGCTGTGTCGTTATAGGCGGTGCCGTCGTTTGCCGCACCGTCCATACCCTTGAGCAGTCCTCTGCCACGAGAATACTCGAGCTCGTCGAGAGCGCGGAGGAGCGTAAATCGCGCGAGGAGAGCTTCATTACGAAATTCTCGCGTTACTATACCCCTGCGGTAATAGTTCTCGCTATACTTATGGCGGCGGTACCGCCTATATTCAACCTGCTGCCGCTTCGCGACAGTGTCTACCGCGCGCTTTCCTTCCTTGTAGTATCCTGCCCCTGTGCGCTCGTTATCTCCGTGCCTATGGCGTTCTTCGGCGGTATCGGCGGCGCTGCATCTCGCGGAATTCTATATAAGGGCGGCAATACCTTTTCCGCCATTTCCCGAATAGAAAATGCAGTTTTCGATAAAACGGGAACGCTCACTCGGGGCGAGCTTTCCGTGTCGGCGCTCCATCCCTGCGGTGTTGATGAGGAGGAGCTTTTATATCTCGCCGCATCTGCGGAGTTTGGCTCGACCCACCCGATAGCCGAGGCTATCAAGCGCGCCGCAAGGAGCCGTAGCCGGTCGCAAGATATAGAGGAGATAGGCGGTGCGGGCGTCGTAGCAACAGTCGGCGATGCTCGGGTCGCAGTAGGAACGGAGAAGCTCCTTCTGTCACTTGACGTGGCTCTTCCGGACGACGTGCCTGCGGGTGCCGTGTACGTCGCGCGTGACGGCGTTTATATCGGTGCTATCACTCTTTTCGATACCGTAAAGGACGAGGCAAGGGAGGCCCTTCAAGAGCTTCGCGCCCTCGGCGTTAAGCGTACCTATATACTCTCGGGCGATAATGAAGCGGCCGTAAGGTCGGTGTCCGAGGAGCTGGGTATAGACGAGTACCGCGCAGAGCTCACTCCCGAGGGAAAATTCGAGCTTCTAGAGCACATAATAGACTCTTCCTCGGGTGCGACGCTCTTCGTCGGCGACGGTATAAACGATGCCCCGTCGCTTGCTCGCGCGGACGTTGGTATCGCTATGGGCGGTGTTGGCTCTGACAGTGCTATCGAGGCCGCCGATGCGGTGATTGTCTCGGATAATCTCTCGCGCCTTCCCGATACCGTACGAGGTGCTAGAAGAACGCTGACTATAGCGAAGGAAAATATAGTCTTCGCTATATCTGTAAAGCTGTTGGTGCTGCTCCTCGTTTCATTTGATATCGGAGGAATGTGGCTCGCCGTCTTCGCCGACGTCGGTGTAGCTGTAATAGCTATACTGAACGCTATGCGCGCGATGAAGCTGCCAAGCAGAAAAAATAAATAAAAAACCGGCGGTCCCTGCTCCTAAATTGCACGGACCGCCAAAATTTTATAAATTTATCTCTGTGAGGGGCACCTCGCGTCCGCCCTCGCCGCGGCTCTTGATGCCTGCAATAATTATCTTCATAAGCTCAACAGTGTCGGAAAAGGGGAAGGAGGGCTCACCGCCGCTCGCATAATCCACGAAGCACTCGAGCTGACGGTGGAAGGCATAGTAGCTGTCCTTTAGGGGCACGCATACGCTATCGTGCGTTCCGACGAGCTTAAGCTCCGATGCCGCTATATCCTTTATCACAGCGAGGTTGATATCAATTCCGTCACGGTGCTTAAGGTGTATTATATTTTTCTCCGCATCTCCGGTATTCCTTACCGATACGTAACCGGGGCCCGTTATCCTGAACACGGGCTCGAGCGCATGTATTCCGTAGCGCTCCCAGCTCTTGTTCATGGTCATATTTATGTAACGAAGAGCCCCGAGCTCGTGTGTCGACTCGAAATATGGGGTATATTCCTTGGTGTAGCGGAGCGAGCTCGACGACATTATCCGAGCCCCTGCCTTATGCCATTCGATAAAGGTCTTGAGGTCGTCTTCGTTGTCCGCGAGCGGCTTGTCAATAAATACAGGCAGTCCCGCCTTAATAAAGGGCTCCGCACGCCATACGTGCTCCCACCCCTTATCGGTTGCTATTATGACCGCATCTACCTCTCCGAGCACGTCCTCGGGGCGCTCGACTACGTTCGGTATCAGCGAGGATCTCGCCACCCTTTTTGAATCCTCCGGGTTGTCGCACCATATATGCGTAACACGTGCGCCCTTTACACCGAAGCTCTCCTTCGGTTCCTTCTCGAGATATCTCGGTATTACGGGAAACGGGCACTTTTCCATTTCCGCTTTGTCATATCCGTTGAACATAGCGCTCCACGAGTACGGGTGTCCGTTTCCGTCAACCATTCCGAGCATTGCGATTTTCATTTTCTTTTTCCCCTTTGAGCTTTTTGTCTTTGAAACTATTATACTACCGCGGTACGTTGGTGTAAATAAACGAAAAAGACTTTCTCTCCATAAAAATGTCGGAACAGTATCTCTTTTGCTACTTGAAAAAACTTTGCGTTTGCATTATACTAAAGGTGGAGGCAAGTATGGGAAGAAATAAGAACGAATACCACCTTGAATTGGATATTGGCGATGCGCGGATTCTGATTACTATGTCGGGCGGTTTTTTCGACCTGCGGGGAAAGGATGCGTATAAAAGCAGTGTGCACAGCCATTCGAGCTTCGAGGTGCACGCGGTCATTGAGGGCGAGGGAGTCCTCGAAACCGAGCACGGAAGCTATACGGCAGAGGGCGGAGAGCTTTTGATAGTCCCACCCGGTACTGTGCATAAGGGATTCGCTATATCAGACGGAATAAAGACCAGCTTTTCCTTTTCGATTGTGAAAAATGCGAAGAGAAAGGGCTTGGTGTTCTCCCGCTTTTCGAGTGTTCTATCGAAAACCGAGGAGGTTGTAAAGCTTTCTGGAGGGAGAAAATACACGGAGTATCTTGAGCATATATTCTATGAATATTACTCCAAAAATATATGCAGCGAGGAGCGGCTTTCGTCTTTCTTCGGACTGCTTGTAACCGACCTCTTTTATGACCTCGGCGCAGAGTGCGAGGGAGGGCAGGATGACGGCAGATATACGGAGAGCGAGGACTGCAACCTCATTCGCTCCGTTATGGAGGAATACGTTACCGTCAGCTTTAATAAAACTCCCAGACTCGGAGAGCTCGCGAGTGCCGTACATCTCGGTGAGAGACAGACGGCGAGAGTTTTCAGACAGTGCTTTGGCGAGAGCTTCGGAGAATACGTAATGCGCGCACGGTTGGATGCGGCGAAATATCTTCTCGCGAATACCGATAAGCCGCTTGCCGCTATCGCGTTGGATACGGGATATTTAAGCTACAACGGCTTCTTTAAGCTGTTTAAGAAAAAAACGGGAATTTCACCCGAGGAATACAGAAGACAAAACAGAGAGGAAAATGTATGAAGAACGTAAAAGAGCTTTTTGACCTTACGGGTAAGGTCGCAATCGTAACGGGCGGAAGGGGCCTATACGGCACGTCTATATCCAGGGGACTTGCCGAGGCGGGCGCTACCGTCGTTATAGCATCGAGAAACAGTGAGAAATGCAGGGAGCTTGCAGAGGAGCTTGGCAGAGGTGCCGTGGGGCTTTCCCTCGACCTTTCGTCCGACGCCTCGATAACGAAGCTTGTAGAGGACGTAATAGCGCGCTTCGGTAGGATAGATATCCTTGTTAACAATGCCGTTGACAGGAGTAATCTAACCTCGCTTGATAACGCGACGCGTGAGAAGCTACAGGACTCCGTTAACACAAACCTGACAGGACAGCTCCTTTTGTCACAGGCGGTAATCCCGTATATGAAGGTTGCGGGCGGCGGTAGCATTATAAATATCAGCTCTATGCGCGGCCTCGACTGCCCGCATTTCCCATTTTATCCCGAGTCTATGCGTGAGCAGCCCGTCAATTACACGACGGAAAAATGGGCGATGGAGGGGATGACCCGTTTTATGGCGGGAAGGTATGGCCGCGACGGTATCAGAGTAAACAGTATCGCCCCCGGCGGATTTAATCCCTCCCTCGCCGGCGCAAGCGGGGACGGAAGAAAATTTACCGAAACATATATAGAGAACTGCCCCCTCGGTAAATGGGCGGGCGAGGACGATATAAAGGGGCCTGTCGTTTTTCTTGCATCCGATGCCTCGGGCTACGTGACGGGAGCTACTCTCGTTATGGACGGCGGATGGACTATCTGGTGAGGTGTGAAAATGAGATATAATGAAAAAAGAGGAATGAAAATATCCGCCTTCTCTCTCGGTACGGTTCAGCTCGGTATGAATTACGGCATAACGGGTAAGACCGAGAAGCCGAGCGAGACCTACGCTTACGAAATCCTGAATTCCGCGCTCTCCTCGGGTGTCAATATGCTCGATACCGCGAACAATTACGGTGACTCCGAGAGGGTGATAGGCAGCTGGCTGCGTACTCTCGGGGAAGAGAAGCGTCCGCTTATAGTGACGAAGATAGGCCCCCTCGACCACTCCTCTCCCGAGACACTCCGCGCGGATATAAGAAGACAGGCAGAGCGCTCGCTAAAGACGCTCGGTCTCGATTGCGTTGACGTGATGATGCTGCATAACTTCGAGGATTATATAGCTGACCCCGATACTGTAATCGAAGAGTTCCGAAGGATAAAGAGAGAGGGAAAAGCGCGCCTGATAGCTACGAGCGCATACTCCGAGCACGATTACCGCGCTATTGCCGCCTCGGGCTTCGAGGGAGTGCAGATACCCTTGAACGTCTTCGACCACGGGAGAATAAACGACGGCGGTATTGCTGCCCTTGCCGAGGCGGGAATGCAGATTTACGTCAGGAGCGTATTCCTTCAGGGCATAGTATTTATGAAGCCCGAGGAGCTCTCCCCGAAGATGAGCTTCGCCGCGCCCGCACTCAGTAAGTTCTTGGTACTGTCCGAGAAATTCGGTATGTCACCCGAGGTGCTCGCGGTCTCGTTCGTCCTATCCATCCCGGGAGTGACGTCTGTAGTCCTCGGCTGCCAGACCCCCGAGCAGGTTTCAGCGAATGCCGCCTTGATTGATAAGACGCGCCCGCTTACCGAAGAGGAGATATCCGAGCTTCGAGAAGCCTTTTCTGATATTGATAAGAGGGTCGTTGACCCAAGACTGTGGAATAAATGTTAAAAAAACAGGGCTTCAAGCCCTGTTTTTTTAACGAATGATGACAGCTGACCTTGCCGGCTAATTAATACCTATCCTTCATCGCGCGCTCGATATCTCTGTCGGCGTCGCGCTTCGCCATAGCCTCGCGCTTGTCGTAATTCTTCTTACCCTTGCATAAGCCGAGCGCCATTTTGACCCTCGAGCCCTTGAAGTACAGGGAGAGCGGGACGAGCGTGTACCCGTCGCGTGAGACGAGACCCGTCAGCTTCATTATCTCGGATTTGTGCATTAGGAGCTTCTTTGGCCGCAGTGGGTCGCGGTTGAAGATGTTGCCCTGCTCGTATGGGCTTATATGTACCCCGAGAGCGAAAAGCTCGCCCCCGTCGATGTCACAGTACGAGTCCTTGAGATTGACTCCCCCGCGCCGTAGGGACTTGACCTCTGTGCCGAAAAGCTCAATCCCCGCCTCAAAGGTTTCTATTACAAAGTAATCGTGTCTTGCCCCTCTGTTCTCTGTTATAACACGTGAGGAGCTTTTATCCTTTTCTGCCATTCGGCCACCTCGCAAAACGTTTTCTTAAACTATATTAGCATAAAAAGGGGCGAAAATCAACCGTTTTTTGAGATTTTTGAGGCCACCTCGCTCACAAGCTCGAGCAGCTTAAACTTTATACTGTAGCCACCGCCCGATATAAGCCTCGTTTCCTCATTCGTGTAATCCACCGTGGCGTCGTCGGCAGGCGCACTCTCCGTTGCTATATCGAGACACATTGGAGGGAACATAACGCACCACCAGTTTTTGCCTGCCCCCTCTCCGAGCTCTATTATGAGTGAGGTGTATATCCCCTTCGGCAGGGTGAAATCCTCGTATTCCCTCGTGTCGTACCATTCGCGCCCGAGCGTAACCGTCGAGGTATAATCGGCACCGAGCTCGCAGAGCCAAACGTCCACATCGCTCTCAATGTATTTGAGGAGCTCACCGATTTTATTCTCCGCCTCGTCCGCATCTGAATATCCCTTCAGCGCCGTGCCGTACTTCTCCAGCACACGGTCACGTATAGCGAGCTTTATTTCCTGGTCCTCATCCTTATCCGAGCTTGCGAGAATATGTAGCCTTACCGTATCCTCGTAGATTGCCGCCTCGCTTTCCGTCGGCACAGCCGCTATAACTAACGTAACAAGTAGGAGCGACGTAATACAATAAATAAACGCTTTCATTTTTTCTCCTTTTTAATAACTTTAATTGCTTTGTGTGTTGCAAATATTAGCACGTCTTTAGAAATATTGACGTAATTGGCGATGATTATTCAAAAAAGGAAAAATATGAAGGAGCTTGACCGTCAGGACCTGATTCATGACCGGAAATTTAGGATTTATAAACGTTGCTAACCTTAATATGGGCAGGGAAACCAAACATGAGCGTGCGGTTAATCACGTGCTTGACGTGTAGCATAAGGTTGCCGAGCTTCCTCCCGTTCCCGAAATTCTCGATGAGGGCGTATGAAATATTAAAAGGCTTGCGATGGAATGCATCGCGGCAGTGCGTGAGGGCGGATGCAGTCGGAACACTCCCCTTCGACCTTCAGCTTAAGTATGAAGGATACGTATTCTACTGATTTTATAATAAATCTCCCTATTCCGTCATAAGCTTAAATGAGGAAGGGAGATTTTTTATGAAAATAAATTGGAAAAGCTTGTTGATTTGTATAGCCTTACCCCTCGGTGTAGGGGGGCTTTCTGCACTTCTTACTATGGGAGCTATGGAAAGCTTCGGGGAGTTGAATAAGCCGCCCCTCTCGCCGCCCGCAATACTCTTTCCCATCGTCTGGACGGTGCTGTATATCCTTATGGGTATCTCCTCTTACCTGGTGCTTCGGGGCGGCGGCTCGGAGAGTGATACCGTGCGTGCACTCTCGCTCTATGGCGCGCAGCTCTTCTTTAACTTCTTCTGGTCGATAATATTTTTCAACCTCGAGTGGTACGGTATCGCCTTCGTCTGGCTCGCGGTTATGTTCGTCCTGATTATAGCGACCACTGTGCATTTCTTCAGAATTAATAAATGGGCGGGAATACTTATGCTACCGTATTGTTTATGGGTAGCCTTCGCAGGATATCTTAATCTGGGCATAGCTTTTCTTAACTGAAATAAGGGATATCCCTGCGCTTTTTGCACGGATATCCCCCGTTTTTTTATTTCAGATGTGCCGCCTTTACCTTTTCCATAACCTCACGCGTTGCGGCAGGGTCAACCTTAACTACCTCTCGGTCATAGGTAACAAGGCCGTTCGTTTCGTCCTCAACGTCGGACAGCTGTGTGTAAACGAACGCAGATGCGCCACACTCTGCAAGGGGAAGAACCTCGTCAAGATAAAGGTCGAAAAATGCGCGCTCGAATTCCTCGCGCGACTCAAAGAGGCGGTAGCCGTAATTCTTTTCGGTTGCTAGATGCTGCGATACTCTGTATGAGTATCCGCCGAACTCGCTTACCGATATGGGACGTCCGTCCGGGTGCTTCACCGCGAGCCTCTTGAAATAGACGTGGCGTGAGTCCACGTCGCTCTTTTTTTGCCTGAACCAGCCCGAGGTCGTGTCAATTATTCGAGTGTTGTCAAGGGATTTAAGAAGCTCGTACATTCTGTCGGCCGAGAACTGTCCCCAGCCCTCGTTGAATACCGTGTAATAAACCACCGACGGGTGATTGTATAGGTGTTTAGCCGTCTTTAGCATAGCTTCTTTAAAGATTTCCTTCGTGCGCCTGCGCCTTGGTAGCAGAAAATCCGGAAGCCTTTGTATACCTACCGTAGGCAGGGCGGTGTCGCGCAGGAAGGAGTAGCTGCCGTTATTCACCATGTCCTGAAACACCGCGATACCCTCTCTGTCGCATAGGTAGTAGAATATCTCGGGCTCTATCTTTATGTGCTTTCTTAACATATTGAAGCCGAGCGATTTCGCGAGCCTGATATCGTCGAGATACCCCTCCTCGGTAGCAGGCAAAATAAGACCGTCCGAATAATAGCCCTGGTCGAGAAGCCCGTTGAAAAGGTATGGCTTACCGTTTAGTGTCAGATACCTCTTTCCGTCGGTCATACCTACGCCAACCTCGCGAAGGGCGAAATAGCTCATCACCCTGTCCTCACCGCACTCGAGCGTGAAACGGTAAAGATAAGGGTCCTCGGGTGACCAGAGGTGTATTTCCTTCGGCTCTATGAAAAATTCGTTCCCGTCAAACTCGAAAACCTCACCCGAGTCGAGCGTTATTCGCTTGTGAGTCTCTCCCCCGAGCACCTCGAGTGAAGCTCCCGATAGGGAGGGGGTAAGCCTCAAATCTGTAATATATTTCTCGGGTACACTCTCGAGCCATACCGACTGCCATATTCCCGAGTGCGGTGTGTACCACATACCGCCGCGCTTTGTCCTTTGCTTCCCGTAGGGGTAGGCTCTGTCAAGAGCATCGCGCACGGTGAGCTCCAGCACCGCAGACCCGGAGGAAAGCTCCTCTGTAACGTCTATAGAAAAGGGAAGTATGCCAAGCGAGCTTTCACCGATTTTCTTGCCGTCAAGGAATATCTCGCACTCGCCGTCAACAGCGCCGAAATGCAGGATAATCCTGCCGCAAAAGAAGCCCTCGGGCAGTACAATATTCCGTCTGTAATGAAGATACTCACGCGTCCCTACACGTCGCCCAATACCCGAAAGCGCGCTCTCGGGCGGGAAGGGAACGAGTATTTTTTCGTTGTAATCTACTGTACCGCGCACACCGTTTATCGCGAAATCCCACTCGCCGTTAAGACACAGAAAGGAGTCTCGCACAAGGCAGGGACGCGGATAGTATGAGTGCGGGCAGGCTCTGTTCACATCTTTTGCATATCTTGTGTAAAGTGTAGTCATAACCGCTCCGAAATCAGAAAAACGTTGCGCCTGTAAGAATGAGGCAGAGAAGAACGAACAGTATCGCGCCGACGTTTATATAGGCCGCGCCGAGCGACTGCTTTGCATTCGGGAGAAGCTCTCCGCCGTATTCACGTCTCTTCCTCCGTGCATAGATAATGAGTGCGGCAATACCGCCGACGATAAGAGCCGTTTGTATCACAGAATATATCGAAACTATGAGCATAGATACTACGTACTCTCCCGTGTTTATCGCTGTGCCCGCAGCGATGAGCTCGAGCATTTCCGTGAGCTTCTCCGACGCGTCCTCGACGGGAAGAATGGCAACCGAGCCGAGGAAATTCATTATCATATGAATAACTATGGTGTATATGACGTTTCCCGACCTTAAGTAGACGTATCCGAGCACGAAGCCTACGGCGAGTGCGTAAGGGAACTGATAGAGATTTGTGTGTATGAGTGCGAAGGCCACCGAGGAGATGATGACCGCGATTGTGCCCCCGAAGCGGGATAGACGGTCTATTATCATCTTTCTGAATATTATCTCCTCGACTATCGGTGCGAGTATCACGACGGAGACTATCATCAGCCAAATAGGCGTACCGTCAAGCATCTCATCGAGCGAGTTCGTCGGCATAATTCCGAAAAGCTTGCCGATTATCTGACTTAAATAGTTTCCGACAATAGACCCCACGAGCATAAGCGCCTCTGCGATAAGCGTGAGAACGGCGAGCTCGGAGAATTTCATTTTTTCCTTTACGGGAGCCTGGGGCTTCGAGAGCAGGCGCATAATTACAATCAAAAGAGGAAAGCCTATCAGATATTGAGCGACTATGCTTAGGGTGATATTGAATGCACCGTCCCCCATCACCGAAAGGTAATTTTCGTATGGCAGAGCTATTGCGAGCACGATGCTCACCCCGAATACCACGGCATAGGTTATAATGAGATACAGAAAAATAGACAGATGAACGCGCGAGGACTCGCGCTTAAGCTCACGCCCGTCAAATCCGAGCCCCAGAGCCTCGTCGCTTATCCATTCGTCCCAAACGCTGCCTGAGCGCTTGTCTTCACGGTTGTTGTAATCCATAAGCTCTCCTTGATTTTTTTATTTTATTGTACCATTTTTCAAAAGCTTTTGCAAGCACCGTATTGTAAATTATTATGCAAGCTGCGGTTTTATGAAAAATTGCCTAAAAAACGCTCCGTTTTTTTACATATTTTTTTTGCGAAAAATCCTCGCTCCTTATTGAAAAGGAGATTTTCGTGTGCTAAAATATTAGTATTGAATTTGCGAGGTGACAGGGAAGTGTTTATAAGAGGCTTTGACAACGAGAAATATCTTAAGCTACAGTCGCAGAAGATAAAGGAGAGGATATCCCTTTTCGGCGAGAAGCTCTATCTTGAGTTCGGCGGTAAGCTGTTTGACGACTTTCACGCCTCGCGCGTTCTCCCCGGCTTCGCCCCCGACAGTAAGATAAAAATGCTTATCGAGCTGCGAGATGAGGCGGAGGTGGTTATAGCCATAAACTCCGGCGATATAGAAAAAAATAAGGTCAGAGGGGATCTCGGCATAACCTACGACCTCGACGTGCTCCGTCTTATTGACGCTTTCCGCGGCTACGGCCTTTATGTCGGCTCTGTGGTTATGACGAGATATAAGTCAACCCCCGCCGCAGATGCGTTTATCGATAAGCTTGAGAAGCTTGGAATACGCGTCTACCGTCACTTTGCGATAGATGGCTATCCCCATAACGTCGGTCATATCGTGTCCGACGAGGGCTTCGGCGTTAACGAATATATCGAAACCGAGCGCCCTGTTGTAGTGGTCACAGCTCCCGGCCCCGGCTCGGGCAAAATGGCAACCTGCCTTTCACAGATATATCACGAGAATTTGCGCGGTGTGAAATCGGGCTATGCGAAGTTTGAGACCTTCCCGATTTGGAATATTCCGCTCTCCCACCCTGTGAACCTCGCCTACGAGGCGGCGACCGCCGACCTTGCTGACGTTAATATGATTGACCCCTATCACCTCGAGGCATACGGCGAGACCGCCGTTAACTATAACCGCGATGTAGAGGTGTTTCCCGTCCTTCGATCGATGCTCGAGAAGATACTCGGCGAGTGTCCATATAAGTCACCGACCGATATGGGCGTAAATATGGTAGGCAACTGTATATTTGACGATGAAGCCGTGTCCGATGCCGCGAAGCAGGAGATAATAAGAAGATATTACACCTCGCTCTGTAACTTAAGAAAGGGTACAGGCTCCGAGGTTGAGGTAGAGAAGCTCGAGCTCCTTATGCGTAAGCTTGGGATTGACCCGATAATCGACCGCCTCTGTGTTACTGCCGCGGTTGATAAGGCGGAGGCCACAGGCGGTCCCGCCGTCGCAATTGAGCTCTCCGACGGCAGAATAGTAACGGGTAAAACAACGAAGCTCCTCGGCGCGTCGAGTGCCGCGCTCCTGAACGCACTTAAGGCCGTAGCGGGAATAGATAAGGACGAGGATATCATATCCCCCGAGATTTTAGCCCCGATACAGGTATTGAAAACAGAAACGCTCGGAAACCATAACCCGCGCCTGCATACCGATGAGGTGCTGATAGCTCTCTCTATATCTGCCGTAGGCAGTCCATCTGCCGCGCGCGCCATGGAGGCTATCTCCGCTCTTCGCCATTGTGAGGCACACTCAACTGTAATACTCTCGCAGGTAGATATGAATACCTTCCGTAAGCTTGGCGTAAATATCTCGTCCGAGCCGCGCTACCAGACGAAAAAGCTGTATCACAATTAAAAAAATATAGTAAAAGCAGAAAAACGGCGGATAATTTGCCAACCGCCGTTTTTCTGCTTTTATTACTAATCTTCTGCCGCTTACAGGTGTCCGCGGCTCCCCTGTGTGAGGGCCCCCGTTAGCGAGGGAGGGTAACGTTTTACCACTTACAGCTTTCGTTGTGATACGGCTTGCCTATAAAGCCCACCTGCGCGAAGTCCTCGGGATTTTGCCGTATAATATAGTCTATGTACGACATAACTATCTTCGAGGTGAACACGTACCCCTGTGGATTCATATGACCGCCGAGGTAGAAATTACGCCTGAACTCGTTGTCGTACACGGGAGCGTAGGTGTAAAGGTCGAGAACGTAGGTGTAATCGTAATATTCGGCGAGGTCGAGAAGGAGCTGCCTATGCGCTTCCTTCTGCTTTATCTTCTCGGGAGAGTCGCCTTCGGAGCGAAGGGTGGTCATAAGGAAGAATTTTGCATTAGGCTGTCTTACCTTGTACCTCTCGATTATCATAGAGAGATAGTAGGCGAAGCTCGGCGAGGTGTTTCTCGATTTTACGTCGTCTATAGTGCCGAGAGGATAGTCAGCTCTGAAATCGTTAACACCGAGAGCTATTATATACGCCTGCGCGTCCTTGTCGCCGTCCCACCAGCCCATAAGGCGCGCGTAGCTCGTAGCGTACTCCCCCGCGGTCATACCGGCACGCGACCAGTTGTAGACGGTAGAGCCTGCCTCTCTTGCCATAAACTGCCCCCAGGAGTATTCATACATATCGTGAAAGCCGTAAATGCCGTGCTCACCCCTCGACTCGAACTCACCCGAGGAGAGGGAGTCGCCTATAACGGCAACACGCCTGAATATCTTGAAAAATCCGCCGTCGTTTACAATATTATCGAGAGGAAGCTCCCCCTCGTTTGCAATAAACCTTGATATATCCATTATTCTACCTCGTTTTTGTGATTTGCAGTCTTGAACAGCTCCTGCCATACGTCCCTGTGAGCCTCACAGTCGATATAATGAGCGAAAAGCGTTCCCCCGACATTCTCGGGAGCTACTCCGCAGGCGCTCTGCGTCGCATTGTAATACTGTCTCTTAAATCTTTCGCAGAACTCACGCCACCCCTCGAGCCAGCGCCCGTCCGAGAGCTCGCGGCCGCGTTCCTCGAACTCCGACATCATTCTTTCTTTTTCCTCGCCAAGAGCGAGTCTTATTCCCGTGTCTGTGTTGACAATGGGAATGAACTCTATCTCGTGTGTCTTTGTATCGTACCTCACCGCGAGAGAGCCGTTCCACGTCGGCTGCGTTTCACGCGTTACGTACACAAAATGGAAATTTCCCTGACCGTAGAGGATGTGAGAGCCCTCGTATTCCTCGTAGCAGCCGATACAGTGGCTGTGCTGGCAGAGAACTACGTCAGCCCCCGCCTTTACCATAGCGCGGCAGGCGCGTCTGAGCCTTGGGGAAGGGTATCTGCAATGCTCCTTGCCGCCGTGATAGATTACTATTACTCTGTCGGCTCTCTCGCTTGCCTTTCTGATATCCACGACAGTGTCGAACTCATCGAAGGGCCGCGCGCCCATTCTGTTGTCAAGAGCGTAGGAATATTCGTGCTCGCATACGGCGAGTATCGCTATCTTCTCCCCGTCCTTCTCGAATATGTAGTCGCGGCGCGAATCCTCGTAATTCTCACCGAAGCCGGTGAATTCTATACCTTCCTCGGTGAGCGCCTTCATAGTATCGAGAGCGCCGCGGCAGCCGTAGTCGAAAATATGATTGTTTGAGAGTCCCGCGACGTTTACACCGAGCTTCTTTAAGCACGAAGCAGTGCTTCTGCCTGTTTTGAGCGGCGGGCCGAATTTTTCTATTGCAGCGTCCGAATCGGTTATGGCGCACTCAACGTTAACGAAATTTATATCGTTTCCCGAAAATAGAGGGAGCGTATCTCGAAAGAGAGCCTCCATATCCTGCCGTTCGAATATCGGCTCGATATCCGCTGTAGGCGAGAGGTCGCCGAGTAAAAGTGTTTTCATAATTGCTCCTGCCTTTTTTATTTTATTTTAACCTACAACTCATATATAGGTCAACTTACTATTGCGCCACTTTTTAGGAGTATTTGGTCGTGATAGTCACAGTTAAAACACAAAAAAACGCCCCTCCCTTAATTGACATTATTCGAGGTTTACTGTATAATTAAATAAAAACTGTGTTGGAGGACCGACGTGGAAAAGCGAGCGATGAATGAGAAGGATTTCGTCTGGAACGACGTCCGTATAACCTCTGTCTACGGCAGATTTAGAGAGGCGCCGTACGTTGCCACACCGCATAGCCACTCTCAGTACGAGCTCTTTGCGTTCTCGCAGGGGACGGGCTACGTTTTCGCTGACGGCGAGAGGTACAGAATAGTGAAAAATTCACTGATACTTGTCCCGCCGCATAAGGAGCATAGCGTTGAGCTGACGGGAGAGGGAGAGGTCTGCGCTATGACCGTCCGATTTACCTGCCGTCAGGTGAAGGATACGGCAAGAGGGGGAGATAAGGTATTTCCTATACTCGATAAGCTGCTCTCGGGTCTTTCCCGTGTAACCGTTCTGAAAAATAAGACCTTCGGGCGCTTTTGCGAGGATTTTATCAATGAAACGGAGCCTAATCCTCTCTATGCCTCGCTGCTCATAAAGCATCTTCTCGAAGGGCTCTTTATAGAAATGCTGCGTTCCGCTCGAGGACGCGCAGGCGATAGCGTTCCGCTTTATTCTTATAAATCGACTGCTCTTTCGAACGACCTTGTCGTTGCAATACTCATAGACGACTTTATGGGTCTGCCCGACTGTACGCTCGCCTCGCTCTCCGAGGAGCTGAAGATGAGCACACGAAATATACAGAGAATAGTGAAGAACGCTTACAATATGAGCTTCTCCGAGCGCCTTGCGGATATCCGTATTACAAAGGCGGCGCGCCTTATGGAGAGTGATGAATATACCCTGACAAAAATAGCAGAAATGTCGAACTATAACAGATACGATAGTTTTAGAAAAGCGTTTATAGCCAAAATGGGAATATCTCCCTCTGACTATAAGCGTAAGATGAAAGAGAAAAAGGAAAATAACTCAAAATGATAAATTGTATACCCTACAGAGAAAAGCTTGTGCTCTATTGGGAGCTCCCCGATGCATACGAGGACGGCTCGCGCTACATAATACAGGTCGATGACCGTGAGGTTGCAGATACCTATAAATGCCATTACGAGCTGACGGGCCTCGTACCCAATACAAAATACAGCGTCTTCGTGTTTATGAGAAGCAAGAGCGGCCGTGAGGTGCTCGTCGGCGCGAAGCAGTGTACCACCGAGAGAGAAAAAAATAGAATAGACGTCACCGCTGCCCCCTATTTTGCCGTAGGCGACGGCGCCACCCTTAATACTAAAGCTCTTCAGCGCGCGCTCGACGACTGCACGAAGGATGACTACGTATATCTTCCCGAGGGCGACTTTATGACGGGCTCGCTCTTTTTGCACTCTGATACAGAGCTCTACCTCGAGCGCGGAGCGGTGCTCCACGGTACAGAGTGTGTGAAGGACTATGAGCCGAAGATAAAGAGCCGCTTTGAGGGCATCGAGATGATGTGCTACGCCGCTCTCCTTAACGTCGGCAGGCTGGACAGAAATGCCGGTTGTACCTGTGAGCGAGTGAAAATATGGGGAGAGGGCTGCGTGCACGGCGGCGGCAGGACTCTCGCGGAGAACGTAATCGAGGTCGAGCGGGTTCTGCTCGCCGACTACATAAAATCTCTCGGCGATAAGGTGAAGGAGTGCGAGAACTCGATGACAATCCCCGGCAGACCCCGTCCGCGCCTCATCAATATGAGCTGCGCGCGCGACGTCGTTATCTCCGGCATCGGAATTATGCACGGCGCGAGCTGGAACGTTCATATGATATACTCGGATAATATAGTGACACACGGCTGTACCTTCCGCTCCGAAAACGTGTGGAACGGCGACGGCTGGGACCCCGACTCGTCGACTAACTGTACGCTTTTCGACTGTGAGTTTTTCACAGGAGACGATGCCGTCGCGATTAAGTCCGGAAAAAATCCCGAGGGCAATATCATAGCACGCCCCACAGAGCATATCCGTGTATTTGACTGTGTCAGCCACTTCGGCCACGGTATAACCGTCGGTAGCGAGATGTCGGGCGGCGTTTCCGACGTCCGCATTTGGAATTGCGATATGGCTAACTCCCTCTACGGAGTGGAGATAAAGGCTACGAAGAAGCGCGGCGGCTACGTCCGTGACGTTCACGTCAGCTATTGCAGCCTTGCACGCGTGCTTATGCACTCCGTAGGCTATAACGACGACGGAGAGGGAGCACCCACCGTCCCCGTCTTCGAGGATTGTGTGTTCGAGAACCTCACCCTCAGAGCCGAGAAGTACGGTAAGAACGGGCTCCACGAGCCCTGTGAGGCGATAAATCTCGCAGGCTTCGATATCCCCGGCCACTTCATTAAGAACGTAAAATTCCGTAACGTAACAATAGATAGCGGCGAGAGCCGCACGCAGACCCTTCTTCTTCAGTGCTGCGAGGGTCTTTCGCTCGAGAACATAACGGTTAAGTAGAGTACCTCTGATAGGATTGTCCATATTTTCCGTAGCTTTGTCAATTTACTTGTAAAGAGTGCGTGTGATACAATAAGCATAAGGAAAATATGACCCTACGGAAGGTGAAGAAAATGAGCGTATATAAGATTAGCTTCGGAACACCCGAGGAGACAGTCCCGTCGAAATTTGCCCCGCATCCGCTGTGCGAGGTTTACGACGGGACTGCTTTGTTTGGAGATAAATTCAGCTTTAAGAGCACGCGACGCGGCTCTGAGCTCTCGCTCCCTGTCGACCCGAGTATCGAAATTTACGGCTTCGGCCTGCAGCTGAAGAGATTTAATCATAAGGGGACGAAAAAATATATCCGTCCTAACTCCGACCCCATTAAGGATACGGGCGACACTCACGCACCCGTCCCGTTCTTCGTAACTAACGCGGGCTTCGGTATCTACGTTGATACGGCGAGGTACGCCACCTTCTACTGCGGCAGGGAGCTCCGACCCACAGCAGGCGAAGTAAATATAAGCGGCGGCAGCGTCCCCGATATTGCTAATGCAGACGGCTCGACCTTCGTCGACGCCCTCTACGCCGTCAGGGAAGGGGGAGAGAATAACGTCGTCACCGTCGATATCCCGACAGCCTCGGGCGTCGACGTCTATTACATAACGGGCGAGAATATCCTCTCCGTCGTCTCGCAGTACAATATGCTATCGGGTGGCGGCTGTATGCCGCCTATGTGGGGGCTTGGCTGCTGCTACCGCGCAGATATGCGCTTTTCCGAGAGCGAGGTGCTCGCGATAGCGCGTGAGCTTCGTATGAGTGATATCCCCTGCGACGTCCTCGGTCTCGAGCCGAGCTGGCAGACGCGTACGTATTCCTCATCCTTCGTCTGGAATACCGAGAAGTTTCCCGACCCCGAGGGTATGGTAGATAAGCTGCGTAAAGATGGCTTCCGAGTCAACCTCTGGGAGCAGAGCTTCATCCACCCCTCGTCCCCCCTCTTTAGTGAAATGCTGAACAAGAGCGGTAATTATCTAGTCTGGAACGGACTCGTTCCGGACTACGCGCTCGAGAGCGCGAGGAAGACGCTCGCCGACTACCATAAGACGAATTTCGTAGATATGGGCATCTCGAGCTTTAAGCTTGACGAATGTGATAGCGGAGATTATACGGGAGGCTGGAGCTTCCCAGACCATACGAGCTTTCCCTCGGGTGCTGACGGCGAGCAGTATCACGCCCTCTTCGGCACTCTTTATTCGCAGGCAGTAACCGCCTCTCTCGGCCCCCGACGCACCTTCGGTCAGATAAGAAATCTTGGCTCTCTTGCCGCGTCCTATCCGTACGTCCTGTATTCCGACCTCTATAACCATAAGGATTTCGTTTTGGGTGTTGTGAATTCGGGCTTCTCGGGACTTCTCTGGGCGCCAGAGGTGCGTCACGCGGAGAACCGTGAGGATATGCTCCGCCGTATCGAGACCGCCGTCTTCAGCGCAGAGACGCTGATAAACGCCTGTTACCTCCGCGAGCTCCCTTGGAAAAAGCACGGGTGCACAGATGAGGTAAGAGAGCTGCTCCGCACACGTATGTCCCTCGTGCCATACCTCTTCTCGGCCTTTTACGAGTATCATACGATGGGTAAGCCGCCTGTGCGCGCTCTTGTCTGCGATTTTTCTGAAGAGCCGGAGTCACTGACCTGCGAGAATGAGTACCTCTTCGGCGATTCTATGATAGTCGCCCCTATAATTTCGGGCACGTCGGAGCGCGACGTATGGCTCCCGAGCGGCGAGTGGTACGATTTCTTCACCGGCCAAAAATACGAGGGCGGCACGCATCACGTCACAGTCACCCATATCCCCGTTTTCGTTAGAGGTGGAACTCTTCTTCCGGTCGCGTCACCTGTCAACTATATCGACCGCAATACCTGCTTTAACATCACACTGCATGCCTACGGCAGCGTCGACGGGAACACTTCGTGCACTCTCGTCTCCGACAGTGACGAAACGTATAATGCCACCTATACCGTGCACACCGTAACTCTCTCCACGCGCGGCAGTCTTTCTCCGCTCTACAATATCACGGGCGTTGAGATAATTAAATAATGAAAAGGTAAAAACAGGAACACTCCGGGAGGGGCTGAGAGGGGTATTCGTCGTTGACGAAGATACGCTCGCTTGCCGCTTACGAGCAAGCTCGACGCGCTTTACGCGGCGTATGCGCACCCTGCGACTCCGTCGCCGGGTGAGAATCCGCTCCCTGTGACAAAAAATAAGGACACCCGCAAGGGATGTCCTTATTTTTTGGCGCAGAGGGAGGGATTCGAACCCTCGTGTGGTGTTATCCACAAACTGATTTCGAGTCAGCCCCGTTATGACCGCTTCGATACCTCTGCATATTGAGTTTACGCAATACTGTTACGTATTTTCGCTCTAAACCTCGTCCTTGAACGACCGAGGTCTAGTATATCATACTTTTCGCAGGATTTCAAGATGTTTTTCGAATTTTCTTTTTGAAAAACGATTTTTTTGTTGAGATACCGATTGGCACATTAGGTTTTCTCGTACTTACCGAGCTTTGCTACAGTGAGCTCTGTGCCGCATTTTGCTAAATAATCCAAGATAGGGCGGGGAATGGGGTGTCGGTCATCAACAATAATTCGCCTGAAATCCGAAAGATTTGCAAAGCCGTAAAGCGAGTTTGTGTCTACCTTTTCACTTTCTGCGATAAGAACGTTTTCAATAGAATTTTTCATAATGTGCCGCGAAAAATGGCAAAGGTCGAGGTTGAAGGATGAAACGCACTGTAATGAAAGGGAGGTGCAGGATATAAAAGCAAGGTCGAAATGGTATCTGTCAATCTCGTCGTCAGCCATAGCTCCTGCCGTACATCTGTCATGGTTCATTTCACCGCCGATAACTATGACACGTCCGCTTATCTGACCTGTTTCGATTTTGTTATAAAGAATAATTGCCGTCGGCAGAGAATCCGTGACCAGAGTTACGTTGTGAACGTTAGCTACTGACGATGCTAAGGACTGAATTGACGTTCCGCTGTCAAAAGCAATTATCATTCCGTCACGTATAAGACCGGAGGCTGCCTCTCCAATCGATAAACGCTCGTTTTTGTTTTGGTGGACACGGTTAATGTAAAGGGCGTCGTGCCTTACCGTGGTCTTGTACGGCTGTGCACCGCCAAGCGCTCTTTGAAGAAGCTTTTTCTCGCAAAGCTCGTTTATATCTCTCCTTATTGTTTCCACGGAGGTTTCTAATTCTTCCGCTACTTTTTCCTTCGAAACGTAGCCAAGCTCGTTGGCAACCTGCATAATGTAATTTTGTCTTTGCTGCTTTTTAGCGCTCATACACCTTTTCTCCTTTGCGGTCTATCAATATTTAAACACATTTTATACAAAAAGTCAATACAAAAAAACACAAAAAACAGGGAAAAACACAGAAATGACACCGAATTGACTTGTTTTTTCTATTAAAAAACACAAATTTGAAAAAAGTTTTGTTGAAAAGAGAGAAAATATTACCTTTTGTTGTTTTTTTGATTAAAAAACCAACAAAATGCCAAATGAACCACAAATAGCCATTGATTGTGTAAAAATTTTATGATATCTTTAAGTTGCAAAGATTTTGTCAAGGAGGAAGAATGCAATGAGAGAATTTAAGCTTTCCAAAAAGTCGTCTGTCATGCGTAGGATTTTTTTGGGAGGGTTTTCACTGATTATGCTTTTAACAATGCTTTTGCCATCGTTCAGCTTTCCGCTTTCGGCGGACAGTGAAAGTGCTGATACGGTAAAAATCGACGCTAATGCAGAACTTACACTTGCGAAGGGCGGTGCTGATGCAATAGCTACCATGACCTTCGATGACGGTATATACGATACGGCTCTGTTTCTGAATCAGCTTCTGGCAGAGTACGGACTCGAAGCCTCGATTATGTTGACGTACATAGACGTAGATAACAGTCTTGTCGGCACGAGCAGAAAGAGTATTGATGAATGGAGAGCAGTCTTTGCAGAAGGCTACCTCGAGCCTCAGAGCCATTCGATGTGGCATAAGAATATCCATACCGAGCTTTCGACCGATGAGGAAAGACATTCAGAAATAGGTGACTCGAAGCTATATCTGGAGCAGTGGTTTCCGGAATACGATTGCTTGACCTATGCTGTTCCGTATTCGAACTACGGCGGTACACAGCACGAAATAGTTAACGACTATTTCTATGCTACCTCGGGCGGAGATGCCTCCGTCACTACGAACTCGGCTTATTCGGGGAAGATGCAGTCGCTCTCGCCTGACTCCGGTGTCGGTTACGGCGGATGGTTTGAGCCATATATGACGAGAATGCAGCCTTTTTCAGATGTTTACGCAGAGAGCGGTAGCCCCGAAAACATCGTTAAATATCTGGAGCAGTGTATAAATAACAACGGTTGGTTCATCTCCGTATGCCACGGTGTAACGAAGGATGGCGAGGAGATAAATACAACCGATATGAACGAAACGCAGGCGAGATATATTTTCTCCGCTATGCAGAAATACCAAAATTCAGGTAACCTCTGGGTAGCTAATTTCTCCACCGCGACAAAATATGTCCGCGAGCGCCAGAACTCCACCGTCAGTGCCTATTCTCTTGGCGGCAAATATTACGTTTCCGTAGAAATGGCGTCCGAGACCTCGGACGGACTTTCTCTTCCTGCCGACGTCTTCGATTATCCCCTCACAGTAAAGCTTGAGCTTCCCGCAGATTGGGTGCGCGTAAGCTATACCTTAAACGGTGAAACCAAGACCGCGAAGTGTGTAAACGACGGGTCTGTGAGCTACGCGTATATCGACGTTGTACCTAATAGCGGTGAGATAGAAATAACAGATGTTACCACCGACGCGGAAAGACCCGATTTCATCCCCGGCTCGTACGACCAGACGACGTCTGCACCGAACGCGAAAACCGCGGCAGACCTCGCAGGCGATACAGGCTATAACGTAACCTTTGCAACCTGGACCGACGAGGACGCATTCCTCGCAGGTGCAGAGCCCATAGCATGGTATACAGCTGACGCGGCGGCAGAGGGCACCGAGCACTACGCCGCATACACAGATGCGAGCAATATAGGCTCGGGCGCGGCTACGGTCGGATACGTTCATTTCTATTCGGATGTGAGCAACAGCACGGCAGGGCGCGTTGACGTAGGTGATAAAAGACTTACTGTTAACCTCGCGGGTTACACCTGGAGCTGCTCAAGTTCATGGAACATTTCAAGCTCCGGTGCGCATGCGAAGGCGTACTTTACCGTAAAGAACGGAACGGTTTACCATACGGCAGACCCCGTATATTTACGTCAGGATACAACCGTTATCTTTGAGAACGTCATATACGACGCGAGGGACTACACGTGCAGCTGGACCTCGAATGTCATCCAGGATAACGGCTGTGAGCTCCTTATGTTTAAGGACAGTATAGTTAAGATTAAGGGAGATGCAAGCTTCGCTATAGGCCATAACATAGCGTCCCCCTATCAGAGCTATCTTATATTCAAGAACTCCGACCTCGTCTGTGAGGGTATTCCCGGTAAACCTCTGTTTAATATCTCAACCAGCTATTACGGATATACTAATGTGAAGATACTCTTCGATAGAGATTCGTCGGTTGACAGAGCGAGCAATAATTGGGTCTCCCTGACCGACGGCGCGGCTGTAAACAATACCTATCGCGGCTTCTATAAGACGCAGGGGCTTTATTTCGAGCTCGGATGCAGAATTTCCGAGGCGGCGAAGCCCGACTACAATATGCCATACACCTATACCTATTACAATAAAACAGGTGCAGACATAACTAGCGAAACCGCTATTGGGGTCTCGACGGTAACCGCGTATGCGAATACCGAGGGCGGCCCCCTCGAGGTTGCGGTCATAGTCCCCGAGGACGACGGGATAAGCTACACTCTTCCGACCGCTGATACTATTATGACTCTCTCGGGCACCTGCATTTACGATAATACGGTAACCACCGCAGCGAGTGACCTGTTCTCTGGGAGTGAATTCGCCGGAAAGGTGCAGGCCGGTACCTATATCGCTGACGGCGAATGGGGACTTAAGCTCGGCGAGGACGGCCTCTCGACAATAATGCGTATGGAGAGCATAGTCTGGTCTCCCGACGACTCCGCCTACGACGGAATAACCTACGGCGTGTGGATGAGCGAAGCGGACTTTATGGCAGGGGAGAACCCCATCTATTTCTCGACCTCGACCGACCTCGATACCGCGATTATCGCGACCGCGGGCGACGGCACGACTTATTACACCGAGGGTGTCATTCCCGGCTACGTGCACCTGTGGTCAGACCTTAATATTGCGACGGAGGTAATAGTAGGTAATACGCAGAAGCTGGTTATCAACCTTAATCAGCACGTCATTAATTCTGCGTCAGGGTTATCGATAGGCGGCGTGTCCGCTTCGTATCCCGAAGCCTCCCTTACCGTCAAAAACGGATATTTCAACATAACGGGCGGTCAGATATCTCCTCGCCCCGATACCGAGCTTATCTTCGACAGTGTAGCAATCAACGTAACCGCGAGCGGCTGGTACCAGATGATCTACGACGGCGGCGCAGCGCTTATCAGCTACACCGACTGTAAGATAACGCTTAACTCTGCCGCCGCATGCTGGGTTAAATCTCCCGCGGGCAGACTCGAATTTATAGGCACCGATATTACCGTTGCCGACAACCGTACAGCACCCCTCTTCTGGGTAAGAGGTGACGGTGACGGCGGTACCGTGTATTTTGATAAGGATTGTACCGTCAGCGGAAACGGTAACTACTACCTCGCCCGTTCGAATACCCTGGCAGATAGCGTGCCGGTTGAGCTCTTCTTCGAGGAGGGTGTGACCTTCACCGAGGGTGCGATTCCCGATTTCACCTACGTTCTAAATGCAGATTCGGCAACGTCCACAGGCACTGCTATAAATGCAAATGGCGAGGATAGCAGCTGCAATATCGCTGTGGTTTCGGCAGATGCATCTGTTAAATACACCGACTTTTACTATAAGAAGGAAGGCGTAGATTCTTATTCTCTTATCGGCGATATTTCTTCCTATAGGATAATAGAGTGGAGAGCAGGCGGCGAGAGCGTAATACTTACCGCTTGGGAGACCCCTTATCTCGAGGGCAACTCGGGCAGTGACTACGTCCTCGTCACCGAGAACGGCTCGACAGTAAAGCTCTATTCGGATATTACCGTAGGAACGCTTAATACCTTCTACGACTACGACGTTACCTTCGACCTTAACGGCTATACCGCAACGACCGTAGGCGGTCAGATAACTATAGGAAAGGGTGATAACAGCACCTACGCGGGTAACCTCGGAGCCTCTTGGCTTCCCGAGCGTGATGTTCGCTTCATAAGCTCTTCGGGCAGGGGAACGCTCGTTATGACGGATAACACCTATTCGGCGATTTTGGCTCGCCCGGGTAGCAACGTCTATTTTGAAAACATTGATATAACGGTGAATAAGCACCTCTTCAATAACGGAAGTGCTAGGACGGTATCCCTGACTAACTGTACCGTAATGAGTAAGAACAGCGGTTACATATCCGCACAGGACGGCTTCTTAGCCGCTTCGGGAAGTGAGGAAAAGAAGCTTATCCTCGACGGCACAGCTCTTAAGAGCATCCTCATTGCTCAAATTTATAATAACGTAGCCGATACCAATTACTCCGTAACCGTCACGGGCGGCTCCGTCCTCGATAACTTCGACTCTCTTATAGAGGTTATCGATTCGGGCGCAGCCCCTGCCTCGACCTACGTGAGATATATCAATATCGACGTCGATACGCGCTTCACGTCCGGTGTGTATAACGTTGTTGAGCACGGCGCGACCGCGGCACAGTACCACTCGGCGAACGTCACTTGGTACTCGGGAGATACACCTATAACCGACCTTACGAACTATGCTATGTACGAGGGCGGCACGCTTAATATTGACGGAATGTATGATGGGGTTGTATATTACTGCTACGTTAAAAAATTGTCCGTCGGAAGCGCCCTTCAGGTAAATCTCACGCTTTCCGCGAATTTCAATCTTAATTTCTTCGCTGACAGAAGCGTAATCCTCGGTATAACCGCAGACGGCATCGAGCTCTCGCCCGTCGAATGGGAGGGGAAGGATAAATACACAGTCGAGTTCCCGGCACATAAGGCGGCGGATGCCGTAACCTTCGAGGTAACAGTCCTCTCGGACGGCATCACTCAAACACTTACTCTTGATTACTCTGTTCTCGCGTACGTAGAGAAGCTTATGGCGAGTGAGTATTCCGACGAGTCGAAGCTCCTCGGTAAGGCGGCAATAGCCTACGTGAAGGAAGCGTACTCCTATGCAAACGCCACCGCTCCTACAGAGCTGACAGACTTTTCCACCGATGGTGTGGTGACAAGGGCGGCGTCTGGCTCGATAGATAACCTCACCTCTGCTGTAAGAGCCGTTAACCTCTCGATATCCTCTGACGTAAAGATACTGTTACATATAGCGGAAGGATATACGGGACGTGTAACGGTAGAGGGAATAACCTATAACGTAACGGGCGGCCTCGTAGAGGGTAAAGAGGGCGAGACTATCATAGCGATAGGATATATAAAGGCGAAGGATCTCTTCAATAAGGAGGTTACGGTTTCCGCACAGAGTGAGGGTAGTGATACGGTTGAAACAGCCGTCTTCACACTCTCCTCATACGTAGCGGAGGACACCTCGACCTGCCGTCCTCTGCTTGATGCGCTCTATACCTACTGCGCCTACGCGTATGACTACTCGGTGAGCTACCCCGATATCGAGCAGCCCGATGACGGCACCGATAATCCCGACGTGGAGGAGCCTACGCCCGATAGCGGCAGTGACGGAAAATGGGATCTGCCGTGGGATGTTTAATTCCCGGCCCCGATAAAAGGAGAAAATGATGAAAAAAAACTATGAATCTCCCGAAATAATCCTTACCTACACAGATGATAAGGATGTAATTACAACCTCGGGCGGAGATATGCCGCTCGTCGACGCCTTCGACTGGTAAATATGGCTCCCTTGTGTAAAGGTAGTGAAGCGCTAGCGAAACGGCGTGAGCGTGACCGAGTCGCAGCGAGACGCTCCGCGAAGCGGTGAAGGATTGTAGAAACTCTCCCGCTTTAGCGGGGTGAAAAGCGACGATATAAACAATCCCCGTGCTTTAGATGTAATTAATGGCAGAAATTAAAATATAAATCCAAAGAAAGGAGAAAAAATGCGAAGTAAAAAAATCTACGAAAAGCCAAGCTCGGTTTTCTTGCCTCTCCTTCCGTGCGACGTGATAACGACCTCGGGAGCCGGGGAAACCCCCGACGGAGACGGTTCCGGAGTTGACGTCCCCGAGACAGGCGGCGGGTCTTGGGATCTTCCATGGGATTAACTTAATTAAATACAATATGAAAGGAAAAAAGAAATGAAAAAGAGATTAGCACTAACTCTACTACTCGTGCTTACGCTCATTTTCTCCGCGACGGCAGTTGTAATAGGTGTCTCCGCGAGCGAGAGTGAGCCTGCCCTTGAGGTAAAGCACGGTGCCCTTTCGCTTGAGGACTCGGTAAATATGCTCTTCTTGGTTGGATATGAGAATATATCCGCACCCGAAGATATTGAGCTCCTTATTTGGGTCGGCGACGGAATACACGTTGACGACTGTGTGAAGGGTAACGAGCATTACTCAATTAAGTCGAGTGAGCAAAACACAGAAACGCAGGAAGCAACGTTCAGATTTGACGGCCTTGCGGCAGCTGAAATGACGAAAAACGTGTACGTAAAGGCTTACTACGACGGCACGTACAGCGAGCCGTTCAAGTACAGCATCCTTCAGTATGCCTATAATATGCTCGGAATAACGAAGGAAAGCAGCGCTACCGATGAGCTGAAGAACGTCCTTCTTGAGATGCTCGCCTACGGCGCAGCAGCGCAGCAGTACTTCGGTGAGAACACCGAGTCGCTTGCGACCGATACCTACAGACAGGTCACCGTTGTGGGAGGCGAGCTTCCCGACGGAATGAACTCGGGACTCTATGAGGTCGGTACTAAGGTAATCCTTACCGCAACTCCTACCGAAGAGCTCCCCTACGTAATCTGGTCGAACGCGAACGGTCAGACTGTAGCGGTTGGTAACACGTATGAGTACACTGTAACAGACGAGAATACGACTGTAACCGCGACCCTCTCTGCCGAGAGCTCCTCGTTCGGTATGTATAACTACGTAGTAGTAATAGGCGTCGACGGCGCAGGTACGTTTAGATGGCGCGACAGCGAGGGCGTAGCGCAGACATCGACCCCGAACATTGACGCGATTTTTGCTAACGGTGCACAGACCGAACAGATGTTTATAAACGCTCCCACCTCCTCCGGCCCCTCTTGGGCATCTCACCTTCACGGTGTTCTTCCCGAGCATCACGGAATTTATGAGAACGAGGCAGTTGAGGCAGACGGTGCATCCTACACTAACTCAAAGTATCCGTCCTTCTTAAAGCTTGTGAAGGAAGCTTATCCTGACGAGAGAGTCGGAGCTCTCTACTCCTGGTGCGGCATTAACGGCTGTGTTGAGGACGGTGTTGGTATTGACGAGATCTGTACGAATAACAACGATACCGACCTTATGAACTACATAACCGGTACGTATCTTAAGGATAGCGCACCGAAGGCCCTCTTCGTACACCTTCACGCTCCCGATGCTGCTGGTCACGGCTACGGCTACAGCGCAGACGTTGAACAGTACGCTACAGCAATAGCAGACTCTGATGCAGATATCGGAGAGATTTACGCAGCTTATGAGGCTCTCGGAATTCTTGATGAGACCCTCTTCATCGTAACCGCTGATCACGGCGGAACGGGCACTACCCACGGCGGTCAGTCCGATGCCGAGCAGTACGTTCTCTTCGCCGTAGCAGGTAAGACTGTTAAGAACGGCGGAACTATCGACGGTGTTGATAACCGCGACACCGCGGCTATCGCACTCTATGCTCTTGGTATCGCAGCTCCCGAGACCTATACGGGCTGCATTCCCGAGAACCTCTTCGACGGTGTTAGTGCCGAGGAGCGTCCCGTATACCACGACCCCGATAACCCCCGCGACGTAGTACCTACTGATACTCCCGCCCTTGGTAGCGGCAGCTACGTAACCGACTACGTTGATAAGGAGCTTATCAACTACCTTCCCCTTGACGGTACTGCGACCGATACGCAGGGCGCTACAGTAACAGAGGGCGGTATAGTTAACTATATCGACGGCTACTTCGGTAGCGCGGCGAGCCTTGACCGCGGATATCTGACCCTCGACGGCTTCGCACCCGGTACTGATAGCTTTACCGTAACCTTCTGGATGAAGACTCCCGCACACCACGGCTCGTCCGTAATACTCTCGAACGGACAGTGGGGAACTACGGGTCACGGCTTTAACTTCGTCGCAGAGCGCCTGACCGGTCCTAT
Organism: Clostridia bacterium; assembly: GCA_017453365.1. Lineage (GTDB taxonomy): Bacteria > Bacillota > Clostridia > Oscillospirales > CAG-272 > UBA1740. The sequence continues at coordinate 49,348 of JAFTKH010000017.1, read as the reverse complement.
CCAGTATTACACCTACTTCAATATCGGAAACGGTGAGGCAGGCTGTAGAATTAAGACCGACCTTGACCCCGCCGAGGTTGTGAAGGGCTGGACGCACGTAACCCTCGTAGTTGACAGAGCCAACAACGAGCTTCGTATGTGCTACGACTTCGGTGAGTTCACGACTGTAGAGATAGCCAGCGACAGAGGCTCGACCGATATGTCCGTGGTTGACCTCACTACCGTATACGAGTATCTCGTAATAGGTCAGGATGCAGGCTACGACGCAGAAAAGGCAGGCCTTACCGTCGACGAGTTTATGGTTTGGAACGGTGCCTTCACGAATAAGGATTTGAATGCTCTTGTTGAATATTATAATAAGACTCCAATAGTTGACGAGGGCGCTATCAGCGTATTCGACAACGATACTCAGCCCGAGGTATACCTTGACTTTAACGGCGACCTTCACCAGGAGGGCAGCCAGCCCAGCGGCATCACCGCTACCGGCACCTCAACCTACGGCTCCGGCTATGACGGAACCGAGAGCGGCTCTATCTATTTCAGCGGCACGAATTACGCAACCCTTGAGGATGTGAAGCTCGGCACAGGCAGCTTCTCCTTCTCCTTCTGGTTGAATCCTACAGATTTGACAAACGGTAATACCTCTTCTGATAGATGGATATTCGCACTTTTGTCGACGAGCGTCGGTGACGGACGTGAAGATGCAGGCCTGAACGTATTGCTCAATAATGAAAGAGACTACCTCGCAATTACTATGGGAAGTGATGATGTAACTGACGGTGCACAGTATCAGTATTCCCTTCCTGCTGATACCTACGAGAATAGGTGGACGCATATAACGATAAGTGTTAATAAGGACGGAGATTCAGATACTCTTGAGGTATACTATGACTTTGTCAAGGTATCTGATATAAACGGAAATACCACTAACGTTATAACTTGTTATGGCGGAGCTGCATTCCCGCAGGATGCTGATATGGATGCTATGCCGTTCACAGTCGGACAGTATGCATCTCCCCTGACGAAGACTCCCAAGGTTTATATGGATGACCTTATGATCTTTAATAGGGCAGTAACTGAAGCAGACGTTGCAAAGCTTAAGGATTACTACATTAATCCTGTCTCCGATTACCTCGGTGAGGATAAGGCCCCCGAGCTTTATTTAGGATTTGATGGTAACCTTAATACGGAAGGAACTCTAAATACCACTGTCACAGAAACCGGAACAACTACCTATGGTAGCGGCTACAACGGTGTAGCGGGCACCTCTGCATACTACTCGGGAAGCAACTACCAGACGGTTGAAGATTTGAAGCTCGAAAACGGTGATTTCACCGTATCCTTCTGGATTAATCCTACCAATTTAACCATGGGCGGTGCAAGCAGATATAAGCTCCCGATAGTATCGACAGCGGCAGGCCTTTCCCGTGAAAATCTCGGTATGAACATTCTTTTGGATCTTGAGTACAATAATCTTGCAGTCACCATCGGTGACGGTACCGCCGGAATGCAGGCTATATGTACGCTTTCGGGTAATATAGCTGTGAATGAATGGACACATGTTGCTGTAAGCATGGATAGAACGAATAGTAAGCTTGTAGTATATTTTAACTTCGTTGAGGTTTACAGCACTGATATCACTTACTACAATAGTAGTACGAAAATTCCTGCCGATCTTTCTGCTGATGCGCAGCCCTTCACAATAGGCGAGTACGGTACAGCAGATACCAACCACGCTCCTCTGATGTATTTGGATGAGCTTATGGTATTCCGCTCGGCACTTACCGCGGACGATGTGGTGAACCTCGAGAGCTACTTCTCGCAGATAAACCCGCACCCCGCAACAGTCGCAGCAGAGTAAGCTTTTAGATAAAAAAGGAGAAGCCGCGCTTTTGGCGCGGCTTCTTTTGACCAAACACCCGTGTGGAAGGGGAGATGTCACGGCTTTGCCGTAACGGAGGGGTTACCAAAAATACACGGAAATGAAAAAGACTCTCTCCCATTGACAATTGCTCCGAGAAAATATAAAATAAAATAAAAAATCGAAACGAGGAAATTATGGCTGATTATAAGCACGTCGTAATAATAGGCGTTGACGGTGCGGGCGCGTTCTTTAAGGACACGGAAACACCGAATATTGACAGAATATTTGAAGGCTATGCGAAGACCTATAGGATGCGAGCTACCACTCCGACGTCGAGCTGCCCGTGCTGGATGTCATTCCTTCACGGCGTAAATCCCGAGCACCACGGGATTATTGAGAATTACTACGTTGAGAAATTCCCATTTCCCGAATCTGCCGCCCGCTATCCGTCCTTCCTAAAGCTTGCGAAGGAGACCTATCCCGATATGGATGCCGCGGCACTCTTTAGCTGGATAGGAATAAACGGCACGGTCGAGGACGATGCAGGAATAACGAAGAAGCATCTGTACGATACTGCTCTTGTCGATTTCATATCGGGAGACTACCTCGATAATAACACTCCCTCTGTGCTCTTCGTACATTTCGGCGGCGCAGATACGAGAGGGCACCTCGACGGCTACGGTAGTGCTCCGCACCTTGCTGAGATTACGAAGCTCGACGGCTATATCGGCAGAATTTTCGATAAGCTCGCCGAGCGCGGGTTGATAGACGATACACTCTTCATCGTCACGTCCGACCACGGCGGCACGGCGGCAAAAAGACACGGCGGTCTGTCGGATGAGGAGAAATACGTTCTCTTCGCAGCACGGGGAAGAACTGTTGAGGGGAATGGCGAGCCGCGCGATATTGAGTTTCGCGACACAGCCGCTATAGTCCTCTATGCCCTCGGGATTGAAGCTCCGAGCGTCTATACAGCACGTGTACCCTCGGGGCTCTTCGTTGGACTAACCGCGGGAGAGAGGCCGAAATATTACGATGACCGCTACGAAAGAGGTCGCTCGGCAAGGGCGGCGCGCAATATAACGCCTCAAGAGGGAAATGCCGATATGCCTCCTCTCTTGAGCTATGCGAGCTTTGACGACGGCCCGTATCCTTATCTCATCCGCGGTGATGCGAGAGGTGTTGAGGGCTATTTCGGGAACGCCCTTAATCTTGACGACGGATACCTTACGCTTGAGGATTTTGCCCCCGGAAACAGGAGCTTCTCGATAACCGCTTGGATAAAAACTCCGTTTTGCTTTATGGACGCACCGCTTTTTGCTAATAAGCCCAGCGAGGATTTTGACGAGGTGGCGAAGGAAGAGCAGACTGACGGCTTTCTCCTTTGCTCGGTGAGAAATACATACGTTTCTCCCCCCGTTCATTCGACGCGCCTCGACCTCTCTCTCCTGGGGAAAACGCTTGCACTTGATGCTCCTCTCCCCGACGGCTTTCAGTATGGCTGGGTACACCTCGCGCTTGTTTTCAACCGCGAAGAGGGCAGGGTGTCTATTTACCACGATTTTAAATGCGTGGCCAAGGCCTTCTTCTGGCCCCTGCTTAAGGACGTGTCAATCGGCACTGCGGGACTCACGGTCGGACAGGATGCGACGGGCGAATACCCCTTTAAGTTCGGTGTATCGATAGACGAGCTTATGATATGGGACGGTGCACTGACGGACGGTAATATGGAAACTCTTCGGAGGTATTATACCGACGAGGGATAATTTAAATTCGATAGCGCGATAGATGCCGGCTCAAGCTACAGGAAAACTTGAGCCGGCCTATTATTTTAAAATTAGCTTTTTCTATTGACTTTTTATCTTCAGTACGCTATAATCAAGGTAAAATATAATTACTTAATTTTAAAAAGGAGCGCATAAAATTGAACATAAGCGATTATCAGGGTCTTAACATACTTAACGTATTGAAGACAGATGACGAAAAATGGGCATATACTATGAACTGGGAACAGCTTCATATAAATTACGGCGATAACGTCGAGTGGCAGAGACTGAAGGAGCAGATACTCCTCTGTCCCGAAACTAGGGAATACCTCTATGCGAAGCCCGGCCCCGTCAGATACAGGAAGGGCTCGCGTCCCGTTCTCGAGAATGAGGTTGCTCGCGTTATAGCGGGGTGTAAAACCGACCGCGAGCGTGTTCTTGCTATCCTCGTGTTTATCCGTGACCTTTATTTACATAACGGTAAGGAGATACCCGAGCACCTGAAGTTTTTCGGCGGCTCCGAGGAGGTGCTTATAGCAAAGGGTGAAAATCTCTGTGAATGTGTCGGCAGACTTATGGTCGCTCTCTGTGAGGTTATGGGGCTCCCCGGTAGGATTATTATGCACTTGAGCGGACACATCACCTGCGAGATATACCTTGAGGACACTTGGGTGTGGTTTGATCCCCGTTGCGGTATGTTCTACGTCGACGAAAATAATAAGCTTCTCTCCCTCGTCGAGCTCGTTGACAACCGCGAGTATGTGAAGCAGCAGCCCGACTGGGTGAAGGAATACGTTTCGAAGGGGCAGTGGACCTACGAGCAGCGCGAGATGGCTAACTATCGCCACCACATGTCGAAGCATGAGGTTCACCTCTATCAGTTCTATTCGCTCGAGGACGCACCTAAATACAACTACGGTGTGAAAACTCACAGAGCCGCAACCGACGACGGACTTTTTGTTATCAATAAAATTTATGCGAAGCATATAAGAGGTATATGGGGGGATGAATTTTGAAGCTCTTATTTAAACAGAAGCTATTCTCCTGGTTTGACAGCTACGACATCTTCGACGAGACGGGGAATACCGTCTACACCGTGAAGGGTCAGCTTGCCTGGGGACACTGCTTCCGCGTCTACGATAAGTCGGGGCGCGAGGTCGGTATGGTGAAGGAAAAGGTGCTCACCTTCCTTCCTAAATACGATATTTACCTTGAGGGTGAGTACGCAGGGCAGATTAAAAAACAGTTTACCTTCTTCCGCCCTAAATTTACGATAGATTATAAGGGCTGGCAGGTCGACGGCAGCTTCTTTGAGTGGGATTATACCGTCCTCGATATTATGGGACTTCCCGTAGCACGTGTGTCGAAGGAGCTCTTCAATTGGACTGATACCTATTCCATTGACGTTGAGTATGAGGATAACGCCCTCGCCGTTCTTATGCTCGTCCTCGCTATAGATGCCGAGAAATGCTCGCGCGAAAACGGCTGATGCTATGACCGTAAATAAATGGCTTGAAAAAAATACGTCCTCCCTTCGCGGGAGGACGGTTGCTATAACGGGCTCGACGGGCGGTCTTGGCAGGGAGCTGTGCCGCTATCTTGCAGCCCTCGGAGCGACTCTTGTTCTTCTTGACAGAAACAGCGTGAAGCAGGCGGCTCTTGTCGAGGAGCTAAAGCGAAGCTACCCGCACCTTTCGGTGCGTACGCTTATACTGGACCTCTCCGATATGGAGAGTGTGAGGAGCTCTACAGAGGCGCTTTTTGACATCGGCATAGACGTATTTATACACAACGCGGGAGCCTATAGCATTCCCCGCTGTAAAACTCGTGAGGGTTACGATAACGTCTTTGCCATAAACTTTCTTCACCCCTATTATATTATAAGAAGGCTTCTCCCTATGCTTGAAAATAGAGGAGGCAGGGTGGTCGCAGTCGGGAGCATAGCGCATAACTACTCCTCCCTCGACGAGTCTGACGTCGATTTTTCCCGTCGCCGCCGTGCATCACTCGTCTACGGTAATGCGAAAAGATTTCTTATGTACTCCCTCTACCCACTCTTTGAAAACAGCAGGGCGGCCCTCGCCGTCACGCATCCCGGCATTACCTTCACTAATATAACGGCCCATTACCCGAAGCCTGTCTTCGCCCTTATAAAGCACCCGATGAAGGTGATATTTATGAAGCCGCGCCGCGCTGCGCTCTCTATTCTTCGCGGTGTCTTCGAGTCTACGGAGAGCTTTACGTGGATAGGGCCGAGCAGCTTTGGTATCTGGGGCCTTCCTAAAAAGACGTTGCTTAAAACCGCGGATGGTACGGAGCGCTCCCGTATAGCGGAAATTGCCGATAAGCTCTTTTCCGATATGAACTCCTTATCTTAACTCGTCCTCTATAACGTATGCGAGGTCTATCGGTGTCGCGAGATTTTTTACCATTCTGTCGAAGAATACGAGTGCCTTACCGATATCGACGAAGACGTCGCCTGCGCACGCCTCGGTTTTTCTTCCTTCACTGTCGGTCAGCTCTATCTGTATCGAGTAGAGTGGAATACCGAAGCTGGAGACGTGACCGCTCGATTTTTTGATGAGAGAATAGCAGAAGAGCGCGCCGTCGCGCTCCACCGTAGTCGATTTTACAACCGTTAATTCCTCTGTTCTTCTTTTCATAATAATCTCCATTCTGCCGAAAAAAGTATAACGAAATTCTAGGTGCATCTGTGCCGACGTCGGGGAGGGACCCGCCACTAGGGAATTTCAGGCGCACGAATAACCTAAAGTTAATTTCACGCTATGTACTTGCTTTGCTATTATTCTAGCATACCGGAGATTTTCGTGTCGTTAATTTTTTGCGGTTTGTTAACGTTAATATATCGCAAAAAACGAAATTATTGCATAAATTGGCACCGAGCGTATGGAAAAGCATTAAAAAATAATAAAACACCGACGAGCACGCTGCATGCAGCGTGCTCGTCGGCATACTTAAGGCTCGGTATTGAACTGATAACCGTCATAATTTGTCAAATAAATACAAGCTTTGACGTGAAGAAGCAGCAAGCGCAAGAATTGCAATATCAATCTATATCTGCGAGCTCGATTTCTGCCTCGGTATTCGTCTTGCCGTCCTCTCGGACGGTCCGTATATAGTAGAGGTTCTCTCCGCCACGGGAAACGTAAACGGACAGCCGCTCGCCCCTCGGAGCCTCGTTCATATAGCTTATCGAGAGGGTTTTTATCCTCTTGCCGTCGAGCGGGAGAAAGTTCGCATACATATCGGGATAACGGGTATTGTTCATGTGGCAGTTTTGGTCGAGGTCCCCGTAGTTTACCGTATAAGTACCGGCGAAGGCAATATCAGAGGGAAGGACGAAGCGAGAAAGAGCGAGCTCACCCGGCGCCTCTGTGTCGATACCCAGATTGAAATCCCCAACCTTCACGAGTCCGTGTGTCTCCGTGTCGATAAGGGCCCATATCGATACTGCGCGGCCTATGGTCTCACCGCCGCATTCGATAGCGTAGCAGCGAAGGAAGCTATAGCCGCGGCTGTCACACGGATAGGAGATAGCGCGAAGAACGTCGTAGGCTCTTACCGTCTTGGTGAATTCCATTTTTATTCTCGAGAGTATGAAGGCGCGGTGATTTCTGTACAGCTCGTCGTAGGACATACCGTTCTCCGTGAGCTGCGACTGCGCCGCAGTCTGTATATACCTCATAAGCGAGGAGCACCTCGCAACACCGTTGTGGTCGACGTCGTGTACATCGACGGAAAGCTCGTAGCTGTATTTCATATTTACCGTCCGTTTTTTATTTAATAATATAACCGATTTGCCCGACTGTCAAGATTTTTTAATAAAATTTAAGTTATTTTTTATACTTTGTTTGCATTTTACTGTTATAATTGTTATAATAGGATAGGAAGGAGGTTTAAATATGGTTGTTTTAACTGACAGTAATTTTAAAAGCGAGGTCGAGGAGTACAGCGGTACCGTCGTTATAGACCTTTATGCCGATTGGTGCGGCCCGTGTAAGATGCTCGCACCGGTGCTCGAAGAGCTCGAAGGAGAGCTCCCCACCGTTAAATTCTGTAAGGCGAACGTCGATACCTCGCCCGAGCTTGTGAAGCTATTTAAGGTCGAGAGCATTCCCCTCGTAGCTATCGTAAAGGATAATACCTACGCCGACTTTTCTCTCGGCTACGTTGAGAAGGAAAAGCTTCGCGCGCTTATCGAGAGGTATATCTGATGAAGGTAAAGCTTAATGAGGACGAAGAGGTCGTGAAGGCTATTAAAGAGGGGCTCCGCCGCACCGGCGGATATTGTCCCTGCCGCCTTGCACGAACGGAGGATAATAAATGTATGTGCCGCGAGTTTCGCGACCAGATAGCCGACCCCGATTTTGAGGGCTATTGCCACTGTATGCTCTACTACAAGAAAAAATAGTTTAGGCGGAAAGATTCGAAATTTGAGTCTTTCCGTCATCTCTTTTTTTGTCGCTTGCCGTTATTTTTTGAAAAAAGTTAAGCAACGCTCGGCGAAGAGGGGAAAAACAGTCGTAACTTTTGGATATTTTAACGGTATATACGACTTGTCCTAGGACGGGCGCGGGTGCTATAATCTCCCTAAATGTAATTTTCTTTGTGGGAGATTTTTATGAAAAAGCTGTACGTTTTGCTAATCCCTCTTTTCGCACTATTACTATTTTTCGGCACGTCCCTATCGGTGCGCGCCGAGGAAGGAGAGGAATATATTCTCACGGGCGATGCGGGCACGTATACGCTTTCAGTACCCGATGGTAGCGAGCCTGTGCTCTCTGCGAGTATAGATGAGCTTTTTAACCTTATACCTGCCGGCTCGCACGTTAGATTTGACTCCGTGAGTCTTTCCGCTCCCTTGACACTCACGCGCGAGCTTACCCTGTCGGGAAGCCTTTCGTCGACGGAGGGGGTAACTGTGAAGGGGGGCGCCGTTTTGACACTCGACGGCCTTACCGTCGCTCTTTCGGGTGACGGCGTGCTCGACGTCTGGGACGGAAGGGTGTATATGGTCTCCGGCCTTGTCAGCCATTCGGACGGAACGGCGGTCAGGCTGGCCGGTGTGTCCTCGTCGTTTTTTTCTATGACGGGCGGACGTGTTAGCACACTCTCCTCATCTCCTGCCATATATCTTGAGAGAGGAAGCACGGAGCTGCTCGGCGGACACGTTGATAACACTGCGGGTGTCCCCGTTGAAACCTTCGGTACGCTCACCGTAGGCGGATCGGTGAGCTTTGACTCGGCAGTATACGATATCATCTCCTCGGGAGAGCTTTACGTCAGCTCTGACGTACCCTTCGGCGGAACGCTCTCGGTGAAGCTGCAAAGGGAATTTGAAAAGGGCGGCCTATATCCCGTCGTTTGGGGCATAGACGGGGGACGCGCCGATAATATCACCGTCTACGATAGCAACGGCGCTCCACGCGGACTCACGTTCTTTGAGAACGGCGGCGACGGATATCTGGCGGTATACCTTCCTTATAATGTGACCTATATATCAGGCGGTGTTACGGTATATACGGAGGAGCTTCTTTCGGGAATGACCCCTACCGCATTTCCTATACCCGAGCGTGAGGGCTATACCGCCGGTGTATGGTGCACAGACGGAACACTCTCCGAGGAGTATAATTTTGCCGAAGCTCCAACCGCGGACCTGACGCTCTACGCCTCGTATACACTTGCCGCCCCGACCTTCTCTCTTTTGAGCGCGGATACCGTCTACGACGGAAGAGAGCATACCGTCACCTTCTCCGAGCTCTCGCACCCCCTAGATGGCGAGGGATTTTATTCCTTCGCGTGGGAGGGAGAGAGCGGTGAGACCTTGAGCTTTACGTCTGCCCTCACCTACCGAAGCGTAAGTGATAGCGGAAAATACAGGTGCAGAATAACCTTTACCGTCGGGCGCGACAGTGTAAGCGTTGTAACCCCCTATATAACTGTAACGGTCTCGAAGATGACGTTAACACCGCCCGAGAACTTAAGCACCGTTTATACTGGCTCGGAGCTTATACCCGATATTGACGAGAGCGCGCTTTATACCGCCTCGTATGATACCTACACAAATGCGGGAGAATACCTTATCCCCGTAACACTTACCGACCCTGAGAACTACGCGTGGCAGGGAGCAGGCGGAGATACCGTCTACGTAGGCTTCTCCGTGCTCCGAGCGGAAAACGCATGGCTGACTGTTCCTTATGCAGAGTGGGTCTACAGCGGTGAGACACTGAAGCTCTTCGGTAACGCTCTTTTCGGCAGTGTAGCTTACAGGTTTTGGGAGCAGGGAAGCGAGGAATACCTGGACAGCGCCCCCGATAAAGTCGGCGTGTATTACGTAGTGGCTGAGGTCGCGGAATGCGAAAACTATACTGGTCTTTCTACGGAGCCCTTTCTCCTCGAAATACGTGAGGACATTCCTGTAGCTCTTTCGGTCGAAACACAGCCGAACGTTCTGGAATACCGCGCCTTTGATTATTTTAAGCGTGACGGCCTTTCCTTCCTCGTGACCTATGAGAGCGGACAAAAAATTACCTTGGGAGCCGAAAGCGTGTCCGTATTCTATCAGACCGATAACTGTCTGCGCTTTGGAGACACGGCGGTGATAGCCGAGTACAGAGGCGTGAGGGTAGCTGTGCCCGTCACGGTGGTGAAGCGGGAATATGATATTACCTTCACCCTCGAGAGTGTCGAGACAGTATACGACGGTACGTATAAAACCTATCCCTTTGACAAGGAGCTGCCCGTAGGGCTTGACGGCATTCCGCTTCGCGCCTTCGTTGCGGGCGGCGGAACGGATGCCGGAGAGTATGTTGTTGAGATTCGCTTTACGACCGACTCGCTCGATTACGAGTCGCCTGCCGTGAGCTACTCGGCACTGATAATAAATCCAGCGCCCGCAACAGTCGTTTGGGATAGGACGGTGTTCGTCTATGACGGCACGGTAATGTGCCCCCGTGCTAAATTTACCGACGTTTTCGGTGCTTCCGTCTCGCTCACCGTGACGGGTGGCGCAATCATGGCGAAGGACGGCTACATCGCTGTCGCGGCAACTGATAATGCAAATTATAGTTTACGAAATTACACAACGGAATACAACATTTTGAAAGCAGACCTTGACCTCTCGGGGCTTCGTCTCTCCTCGGACAGCTTTGTGTACGACGGCACGGTGAAAACAGTTGCTCTTGAGGGGCTGCCGCTTGGTGTTACGGTTGTCGGTTATACGGATAACAGAGGCTGCGATGCCGGAGAGTATAAGCTTTCCTGCGTTCTCTCTTTCGACAGTGCGAACTATAACGAGCCACCACCCCTTGAATTCACCTGGTATATCGAGCGTGCTCCCTACGACACCTCGGGCTTTTCCTTTACCGGCGGTGAATTTGTCTACGACGGCACACCTCATCTTCCGACCCTTAACGGAAGTATGCCGACGGGACTTGACGGTATTCCTCTCACCTTCACCTATGGTGACGGTGTCACCGACGTCGGCGGAGCTCCCGTCGTAGAGGTGGTGTTTTCTACAGAGAGCACCAATTACTATCCCCCCTCGAAGCTTTATGTTCCGATAACGGTAATACCGCGTGGCTTTACCGTAGTTTGGTACGGTACGGATTTTGTCTATGACGGTATGGAGAAGCAGCCCTATGCCATAGGTGAATATCCCACCTACGTGATAGGAGCTGCTATTGATGCCGGTGAATATACCGCTCGTGCGGTGTCTGTGAATAAAAATTATTACGTAATAAACAGCGACGTTTCCTATAAAATAAACAAAAAAATGAACTCCCTGACGTCTGAATTGACGGTGGGCGACGTGTTTGTCGGCACGCCACCCTCTCCCGAGGCTACGGCCGAATACGGAGAGCCGAGCTTCGTTTTTTACCGAGACTCTGCACTTACAGTCGAGGTGACACCAACGGCCCCGGGACTCTACTACGTACGCGCCTATGTTGCCGAGGGGGCGAATTATTTGCCGTTTTTCTCGGAGGCTGCTTCATTTTCCGTTATAGATATAGTTCCTGTAAGACTTGATATTACTATGAAAAAAAGCGTCTTTTCTGCCTTTGATAGGGTAGGGCCCGACGACTTTTCTGCGAAGCTCGCCTATAACGACGGCTCTGTCAGAGAGGTAGACACACGGCAGGTTGCCGTTCAATATCGGGAGGGGGATTGCCTTCTAGTCGGTGACGGCGGGGTTAATTTCACCTGCCTCGGCGTAGCAGCGGGCGCTTCGGTGACAGTAGAGAAGATAAGCTACGATATGTCTGGAGCCGTATGGAGCAACACTGTAGCCGTGTACGACGGTACGGCGAAGCTGCCCACGCTCTCGGGACTGCCCGAGGGGGTAGCCCTCCTCTCGCTCTCGGGCGCAGGGACAAACGCTGGCCAATATACGGTAATACCCGCCTTTTCGTATGACGAGCGTAATTATGAGCCGCCGACCCTTTCCCCTTGTACCCTCATCATTGAAAAGCAGAAGATAACTCCGACTCTCATAGGCGGCTTGGTCTATAACGGAGAGCTCCAGCTGCCTACGCCGTCCTCTCCATTATACCGCGTCGTAAATACGACGGGCTTTCGTGATGCGGGAAGCTATTACGTCGAGCTCGCACCTGTCGACCCAAACAACTACGAGCTTTCGGGGGAAACGGTTCTCGAGTTCGTTATACTCCCGTCCGAGCTTACGGTAATGCTCGCTGACGAGGACGTTTATCTTTTTGAGGAGCCGAGGGGAAACGGTTATGCAGTCGTAGAGGGTAGCATAGCAGAGGGAGAAGAGCTTAACGTGTCCTACTGCGTCCTCGACGGAAAACTGTATGCGACCTCGGACAATGCAAATTATCGCCTCACCGTTATCCCCGGAAATATAAACTACGTTCCGCGCCCGAGCCCCGCCGTGAGCCGCGCCCTGTTTCTTTGCTTTTTGCTCGCGGTGGCATTAATGCTTTTGTTGGTATTTGCCGCGAAAAGGCGCGAGGATATTCGCGGTCTGCTTCTCGCAGTCAAGGAAAGGTGTCTTGCAGCACCGGTAACAAATGCCGCGCTTCCGAGTCCTACAGAAATTCCCGCAGGCGGAGTCGACGTAACGCGTGCCGACGGCCTTATCAGCGACGGTATTGCGAAAACGCTCATAAGACGTGAGGGAACTAAAATATATACGCAGGGAAGACGTCGTGCGATAATAAACGTAGACACACTGTCCGAAAGCTTCTCGGCAGATGACGTTATAGATATAAACGTCTTGAAGGCTCGCGGCCTCGTACCCGAGGAAGCAGGATACCTTAAGGTGCTCGCGCGCGGAGCGATAGATAAGCCTCTTAAGCTATATGCGAACGCCTTTAGCCTCTCTGCGGTGAAAATGATAGCACTGACGGGCGGTGAGGCAAATAAGGTCGCGACTGTGCACGAAAAAAGGAGAAAAGGTGAAAAAAACTATAAAGGTACTTGAAAAAACATCTCCGCTGTGCTAAAATAATAAAAAATAGGACGGTGTAGAATATGTCAACAAGAAGAAAATCACTCGATACGGAAAAGCTGGTGTATCTTTCGGTATTTACCGCTCTCGTCATAGTTTTGCAGTGTCTCGCTTCCTTTGCCTTTCCAAAGATTGGATGGCTGGAACTGAATATCGCTTTGATACCCGTAGTGCTCGGTGCGGCATTTTGTAATAAATGGTGCTCTACATGGCTGGGCTTCCTTGCAGGCTTTATAATTATTTTTTCTCCCGGAACGGTAGGCTTTATGAATTTTAATCCTCCTGCAACTATCCTTCTCGTTCTTCTCAAGGGAGCTGCCTCGGGATTTGTCTGCGGAATGGTTTATTCACTCTTTGAAAAGAAAAACAGATATTTAGCTGTTTTATTTGCTGCTATCACTGCACCTGTAGTCAATACACTGGTTTTTTCTATAGGTTGCTTTGCGTTTTTCTATCCTTTGGTTGAAGCTTCTGCAAAAGAAGGTCAAAGTGTGTTTGCTGCTTTTATAATTCTTTTTATAGGAAGTAATTTCCTAATCGAGCTCAGTCTTAACATTCTTTTATCTCCCACGGTTACACGACTTATCAACATCAAGAAAAAATAACTTAAAAGCCGTTGCGGTATGGCAACGGCTTTTATAAAATGCGGAGTAGCGAAAATGATCGAAATACTGTATAAGGATAAGAACGCAGTTGTTATAAATAAGCTCTCGGGTGTTCCGTGCGAGTCCGACCAGACGGGGGATGCTGATGCGCTCACACTCACGGGGGAGATGCTAGCTTCGCTTGGCGAAGCTAATACTCTCTATCTCGTCCACCGCCTTGACCGTGTGACGGGAGGCGTGCTGGCCTTTGCGAGGACGAGGGCCGCGGCGGCAGAGCTTTCCGCCCTCTTTGCTGCTCACAGGTTGACAAAGCAGTATCTCACCGTCTGCGACGGGGAGACAGAGGAAGAAGCACGGCTCTCGGACCTCCTTTTCCGCGATGCCCGCTCGGGCCGCGCGTACATAGTTGACCGCGAGCGCGGCGGAGTTAAGCGGGCAGAGCTAACCTACAGGAGGCTCGCGAGAAGCGAATGTGACGGAAAAGTAAAAAGTCTGCTTCTTGTTACTCTCGAAACAGGCAGGTTTCATCAGATACGCGCCCAGCTCTCGCATAGGGGAACGCCCGTGACGGGCGACGGTAAGTATGGCAGCCGTGATAAGGGGCTTCGAGGCATAGCCCTCCACTCCGCACGGCTCGTTCTGCCTCTGTCTCGCGGCACTGTGGACGTGCATTCGTTGCCCGAGATGACAGCCTACCCGTGGTCGCTCTTCGACGTCGAAAAAATAAAAAAGGAGCTTTTGAGATGACAGAGAAGCTTTACTACGAAAACGCCTATACGAAGGAGTTTGATGCTCGTGTTATCTCACTCGAGTACCGCGAGCCATACTTTCTTACGGTACTTGACAGAACCGCATTTTTTCCCGAGGGTGGAGGGCAGAGAGCCGATACGGGCACTCTCGGCGGTGCGCGTGTTATCGACGTTCGTGAGCGAAACGGGGAAATATACCATTACCTTGACACCGAGCTTGCTTTGGGGCAGAAGGTGCACGGAGAGCTCGATTTCGCCGTGAGATACGATAAAATGCAGCAGCATACTGCCGAGCATATCCTATCAGGCTTCTTTAATTCGGTATTTGGTCTCTCGAACGTCGGATTTCACCTTGGCGAGAGCGAGGTAACCCTCGATATTGACGGCTTTCTCACTTGGGAGCAGCTTCTGCACGTAGAGAGACTTGCGAACGGGGCTGTGCGCTCCTGCCTTCCCGTTACCGCGCGGTTTCCGACGCCCGAGGAGCTCTCGGGTATGTCCTACCGCTCGAAGCTGGAGCTTTCCTCCGGGGTTAGAATAGTAGAAATATCAGGAGTCGACGTATGTGCCTGCTGTGCTCCGCACGTCGGAAACACTGGTGAGATAGGTATTATAAAGATTGTCAGCGCCGAGCGCTGGCGCTCGGGTATGCGGCTCATTATGCACGCAGGAGCGCGCGCTCTTTCGGATTATGAGAGAAAGCTTTCTTCTGTTTCTGGTATATCAGCCGCCCTCTCAACACCTCGAGATGAGGTGTTACCCTCTGTTATAAAGCTGAAGGAGGACGTCGAGGCTCTGAAGCACGTAACAGCAGAGAAGGATAGACGTATTGCCGAGCTTGCTGCGAAAATGCTTGGTTCACGAGAAGGAAACGCAGTGTGTCATATCCCCGATATGACTATGGACGGACTTATCGCATTCTCGAACGCAGCCCTCCCTTCTGTCGGCGGTATTCTCGTAGCCCTTACGGGTGAAGATAAATGCTATAAATACGTTATATCCTCGAAGGGCACTGACCTTAAAGCCCTCGTGAAGGAAATAAATGCCGCCCTCGGCGGCAGGGGTGGCGGCAGGTCGGAGATGATACAGGGAAGCTTTACTGCCTCGCTCGATGAGATAAAGGATTACTTTAAATAAAAACGTCGGTGCAGTTCTACTGCACCGACCGTGAACTATTTGACTATGTTGAAATTCAGCACGAGCTCTGCCTTCGTCGGCTTTAGCTGTGAGGTCTTGACTCCCGCCGAGGCCAGCATACGCTTCGAGGCCTGCGTTGCGGGTGTGTCGGCATATTTGTCGGATAGATAGACTACCTCTGATATTCCCGACTGAATAATAGCCTTTGTGCACTCGTTGCAGGGGAAGAGTCCTACGTATATCTTCGCACCCTTAAGAGACTTGCCCTGACAGTTGAGAATCGCATTCAGCTCCGCGTGTACGACGAAGGGATATTTAGTCTCTCCAGAGCTCTCGTCGCGGTTCCACGGGTATTCATCGTCGCCACAGCCCTTCGGGAAGCCGTTATAGCCTGTCGAGAGTATCGTTCTGTCGGAGTCGACGATACACGCACCTACCTGTGTGCTCGGGTCCTTCGAGCGCTCTGCTGCGAGCAGTGCGACACCCATAAAATATTCATCCCAGCTTATGTATCCGTCTCTTTTTCCGGACATTATCGGTTACCTCATTTTTTGTTTTTTTCTATTGTAGCATTTTTTGACTGTATTGTCAACCCCGAAGAAAGGAGAGTAAAGAGTGTTTGATTTTGATATCCCGTACCGCTCCTGTATGCTCTGCGGCCGCGAATGCGGTGTAGACAGAGTTTCTGGCGCGCGCGGCTTTTGCCGCTGCGGTAATACTGCTTCACTCGCCCGTGCATCACTCCACGCATGGGAGGAGCCTATAATCTCGGGCACTCGCGGCTCGGGTACGGTATTCTTCTCCGGATGCTCTCTCGGCTGTGTTTTCTGCCAGAATAGGGGGATATCCAAATCTCCCGTCGGAGAATACGCCACGGCTGAGGATATCTCGCGCGTAATGCTCTCTCTTGAGATGCAGGGGGCGCATAACATAAATTTCGTTACACCGACGCACTTCGCACCAACAGTAGCGGAAGCAATATCAATAGCGCGAAAGAGCGGCCTCACCGTCCCTATAGTATATAATACGGGCGGCTATGACTCTCTCGCTGCTTTGGCTCTCCTTGACGGCCTTGTCGATATATACCTTGCAGACCTTAAGTACGTAAGGAGCAAGAGCGCCACCGAGCTTTCTTGTGCAGAGAATTATCCCGAGGTCGCGAAGGCGGCAATAGCGGAAATGGTGAGACAGCAGCCTACGCCCCATATAGACGGGGGAATTATGACACGCGGCGTTATAGTTAGGGTGCTCCTTCTCCCCTCGCACACCGCCGAGGCAAAGCTCGCAGTGAAATATCTGTATGAAACTTACGGCAACAGCATTTATATCAGCCTTATGAGCCAGTATACCCCCATCGAGGGTGTGCCTCCTTCTATTGCGCGCAGGGTAACGCGCGCTGAATACGGCGAGCTTGTCGAGTACGCGTCATCGCTTGGGATTACCCGCGCATTCGTGCAGGATAAGGAGTCGGCAAGCGATGCTTATATACCGGAATTTAATACGACCAATCTATAAAGAAAGCGGCCCTTCACGGGCCGTTTTCTCATGCTTTCCTTTTCTTTTTCAGCTCCTTGTCGCGTTCGCGGTAGAACTTGGAGCGTTTTTTCTTGATGACCGTGCTTGAAACACAGGCGAACAGAAGCACAGCGACTATCGTAATGCTCGATACGTGTACCCACGGCTCAATAGCATTTTCTGTCTTGAGCGATTCCCAAAGAGCGTAGAAATTCTCCTGCGTTACCGTGTCAAGCTTGTGATAATATGGGTCGTAGCTGTATTTCTCATTGATAAGTTCGGGGTCAGCACCGTAAAGAATTTCAATAGCATCCTCACCCATTTCGTCGAGATATTCCTCGTCGTATCTTACGACCTCGTTCGGGGAAGCGTAGCCAATATAGAGTGCATTAGCGACCGCCGCGTCACGGTCGAGCATGAAATTGATGTATTCCTTCGCCGCATCCTGCATCTTCGACGTTTTTAGAATACACATCGCATCTATGAAAACGTTCGTGCCCTCGTCCGGATAGTAGAATTTTAAAAATTTGTCATCCTCGGGGAGCGAGTCGTACATCGTTATGAAATCTCCGGCGAAATAGGGAGCGAGGGTCGCAGATGCCGTCGTCATCTTGTTGAATATCTCGTCGTTAACGTAGCCCTGAACGAGCGGCTTTTGTAACTTAAGCTCCTCTGCCGCAGCCTGCCATACGGCAGGGTCTGTGGAATTTATATCAAGGTTGTTTTTGTACATCGCAGTACCGAATGCATCACGAGGATTGTTGAACTGCAGAATTTTGCCCTTGTAGCTTTCGCACCAGAGCATATCCCAGCTCTTATTCTTTATCTCACCGTTTTCGTTGAGGTCTTCCTCGTTCATAAGACCCGGATTATATATAATCCCGACCATTCCGTAGGTGTAGGGAACGGAGTAAAGATTCTCGGGGTCGTAATAAGGGCTCTTGAAGCTGTCGGATATGTTTTTGTAGTTCGGTATACTCTCCGCATCAAAGGGCAGGAGCATATCTGCCTCTATCATCTGCTGTATCATATAGTCGGACGGAACGACGATATCATACATCGCATCTCCCGAACCGCTCGACATAAGCGAATGTATCTTCGAATACATATCCTCATTCGTCGCATAGGTCGTGTAGTTGACCTTGATGTTGTAGCCGTATTTTTCAGCCAGATAAACGTTGAAATAATACTCAAACTCCGCATTTGAATCATACGAGCCCTCAAAGCCGTCGGAGATATATTCACCCCAGTTGTAGACGTTGAGTGTCTTTGTAACGCCCATATCTACGGGAGTAGGGCGCCCAGCCTCCTCGGACTCGCTGTTGCCGCCGGAGCAGGCGGTGAAGGTAAGAGCGGATAATGCAAGCA
Organism: Clostridia bacterium; assembly: GCA_017453365.1. Taxonomy (GTDB): domain Bacteria; phylum Bacillota; class Clostridia; order Oscillospirales; family CAG-272; genus UBA1740. The sequence goes on along the minus strand of JAFTKH010000017.1, from coordinate 30,851 downwards.
CAGTGAAGGTAAGAAGGAGAGAAAAAATTTTCTTTGTCATTTGACCTTCCTCCTTTTGCGCTTTTCTTCCTCTTTCGAGCTTCTTATATTTGATATCAGAAGAAGTATGAATATCGCAACGATAATAAGAGTCGAGAGTGCGTACATGTCGGGTGTAACCTTCTTCTTCGTCATAGAGTAGATAAGAAGCGGAAGAGTCTGGAAATTTGACGAGCCTACGAAATATGATATTACGAAGTCGTCAAGCGAAAGAGTAAAGGCCATTATGAAGCCCGAGAGAACTCCCGGCATAATGTTGGGGAGCTCAACCTTGAAAAACGAGGCAAGGGGTGTGCAGCCCAGGTCCTGTGCCGCCTCGGAGAGCGAGCTTCCGAGCTCGTTTATTCTCGGTAGTACCGAGAGGATAACGTAGGGAAGACAGAAGGTCGTGTGTGCTATCAGCATAGCCGCAAAGCCCATATTGTCGTAGGAAATTCCGACAATGCCCGCCGCCGCAACGAAGAAGAGCATCATAGACATACCCGTAACTATATCGGGGTTCATCATAGGTATGTTAGTTACTGACATTATGCCCGATTTCAGTATTTTGTTCTTCATTCTGTAGAGCCCCGCCGCCGCCGCTGTGCCGATGACGGTAGAGAGTGACGCAGAGGTTATTGCGAGAATGAGAGTATTCCGAAGCGCCTCAAAGGTCTCCGGAGAGGCAAAAAGCTCGCGATACCACCGGAGGCTAAAGCCTGTAAAGACCGCCGTACTGTTCTCTGCGTTGAAGGAGAAAAATATGAGCGTGATAATGGGGATATATAAAATGCCGAATATGAGCACAAGATACGCTCTTGACAGATGCTTCATACGATAATCCCCCCTTCATCAGAGTCGCCGAAGCGGTTCATAACCGTCAGGGATATCATAATGAGTATCATCATAACGAAGGATATAGCCGCCCCCGTATTAAGTGCGCCCGTAACAAATTGGCGCTCTATCGTGTCACCGATGAGCTCGAAGGTACCGCCGCCGAGCTTCTGGGAAATATAGAAGGTGCTGATAGAGGGCACGAATACCATAGTTATGCCCGAGATAACACCGGAGAGCGAGAGAGGAAAAATCACCTTCGTTATAACGCGCACCGGTGTGCAGCCGAGGTCGCTTGCCGCCTCCCACATATGCTTGTCTATCTTCGATATGCATGTGTATATCGGGAGCACCATATAAGGCAGAAAATCGTATACCATACCGAATATGACAGCCCCCTTTGTGCCTATTATGTGAAGCTCGGTGTTGAGAAGCTGATTTAAAAATCCGCCGTCGTCGAGTATCGCCATAATAGAGTAGGTTCTTATGAGTAGGTTTGTCCACATAGGGAGCATAAGGAGCATAATGAAGAGCTTTTGTGTCCTCGGCTTAGAGCGCGCTATAATGTAAGCGAGGGGATATCCTATAACGAAGCATACCAGTGTCGCTATGACCGAGAGCTCAAGTGAGAGGAGAAATATATCCGCATAGTCGGCGAGCGAAAGTATATTCTCGAAGCTGAATGCGCCGTCAGCGTCAGTGAAGGCATAGTACGCAACTATAAGAAGCGGAAGCACGATAAACAGCACTGCCCAGAAAACGTGAGGGGCCGCCGCTATCGAGCGCATAAGAGATCTTTTCTTTGTCATTACTTTTATACCTAGGAGAGGAAAACCTCTCTAATTCCATTTTCAAAAATTAATTTAAAATCAGAATTCCTCTGCCGCATCTGCGTCAGAAAGCTGGTCTATCTCGTCGGAGAAGGAGGAATAGTCACCGAATTTGCCCGAATATTTCGACTTTTTCATAATATGTATCGCATCGGGCTCTATGTATACGCCGATATCCTCCTCCGGCGCTACGTAGTCCGTAGACTGTATCATCCACTTAAAGCCGTCAATATCAACTATTATCTCGTAATGTACACCCTTGAACGTAACGGCGGTGACGCGCCCGGTGAGCATTCCGCGCTCCTTCGGCACGACGTCGACGTCCTCGGGACGGATAACGACGTCTACAGCCTCGCCCTTTGCATATCCGCCGTCAACACACTCGAAGGTGTGACGCGCGAATTTCACCTTTTTGTCAGCGAGCATAACGCCGTCTATGATATTACTCTCGCCTATGAAATCCGCGACGAAAGCATTCTTCGGCTCGTTGTATATGTCGGTGGGGGTTCCTATCTGCTGTATCTCGCCGTCTGCCATTACGACTATCGTATCGGACATAGAGAGTGCTTCCTCTTGGTCGTGCGTGACGTAGATGAAGGTTATTCCTATCGCCTGCTGAATCGATTTCAACTCGTTCTGCATATCCTTACGAAGCTTGAGGTCGAGCGCGCCGAGCGGCTCGTCGAGAAGAAGCACGCGGGGGTGGGATACGAGAGCTCTGGCTATTGCTACTCTCTGCTGCTGACCGCCCGAGAGGGTGCTGACGCTCTTGTTCTCGAAGCCCGAGAGAGCTACCATTTTCAGCATCTCCGTGACGCGTTCTCTTATCTCGTTCTCCTTCACCTTTTGTATACGGAGAGGGAAGGCTATGTTTTCATAAACGTTAAGGTGAGGGAACAGGGCATATTTTTGGAACACCGTATTCACCTGTCTTTTGTACGCGGGTACGTTGCTTATCTCCGCACCGTCAAAATACAGCTCGCCTTCGTCCGCAGACTCGAAGCCGCCGATAATACGGAGCGTCGTTGTTTTTCCACAGCCGGAGGGGCCGAGCAGAGTAATAAATTCCTTATCGCGGATATAGAGGTCCATATTGTCAATGACCTTTTCTCCGTCATAGGATTTCGATATTCCCCGAAGCTCGATGAGTTTTGCCATTTCCTTTGAGTTTCCTTCCTCGTCAGCTTTATTTTTGCGCACGCAACTACACGTGCAAAAAATGTCGTGATATGTAACATAGGTCATTATAGCAAAAAGCGGCCTCTTTTGCAATAGTTTTTCGATATTTTTTTCTGAAAAATTCTTGATTTAGGCGCGATTATCCGAAATTAACCGCAATTTTTCTCGCCTTGTCACTCAAAAAACTCGCAAAATCTTCCAAAAACTCTCGAAAGCTCCGAAATTCTCAAAAAACGTTGTATTTCAATATTTTGCCTATTTTTGTAATAACTGAGACGAAAAAAATGCAGAAAATCCAAAAGCCACCACCCACTCTGCCAATAAGATAAAGCGAGAGGAATGTAAAGAATATGCTCATAAAAAAAGAAATCCGAAGAAGAGGAAGGGTTGAGCGCCCCGAGTATTCTGCGATAAGCGTGAGAATGCCGTAGCCGTCGTACCCCTCCGCCGGTATGAGGTTTGAGAGCGCCGTCATAGCATTAAGAGAAATGAAAAGCCAGCCGTATTCTCCGAAGAATACTACGGTCGGCAGTGCGAGCAGCGCTGCCGCGAGATTAAAAAGGGGTCCTGCCGCTAGCGTCAGTATTTCCTTGTGGTACGATGACTTCACGGGTCTTTTTAGCCTAAATCCCGTGATATGTCCTTTAGGTACCGCTTCGTCGCTGCCGATTAGCATCATAGCGCATATATGACCGAGCTCGTGTATTACCGCCGTTATGACGGTGAGTATTGCTATGACGGGAGTGTCGAAGCCGAAGAGAACGGACAGCCAGAATAGAATAGGCAGAAAGTAGTTCGTGAGATATGTCAGTGCTTTTTTTATTTTGCTATTATGCATAAGTTGCTCACCTCGGTTTTGTGCAAAATATAAAATTTACAGCCCTTACCTTGAAATTTTCCTGTTGGTATGATAAAATATATAAACTTTAAAAAATTATTATGCGTAAAGGTTTGCTTATGAAAAAAGCTCTTTCAACAATTTTGGTGCTGATACTGCTTGCAGGAGCTGTTATGCTCTTCGCATCATGTGATATAATTTCACTCGGGGGCGGAGAAACTCCGACTCCGGAGCCCTCGCCAGAGCCGACTCCGGAGCCAACTCCCGAGCCTACCCCGGAGCCTACTGTTGAGTACGTTACCGTAACATTGCTCGAGCGCACTGAGGGAAAGCGTGTAGGTGAGGTTAAAGTGGTGAAGGGAACTGTTCCCACTGCCGAGAACGTGACTGCCATTCTTGATGCCGCTTATCACGGCTATACGTTTAAATCCTGGCATTACAGTGTTATCTCACAGGACAGCACCCGCTTCGACCCCGCCGCCACTATTAATGAGAACGTGACGCTTTGGGGTGATAGAGGCGACCTCGCAGGAGAGAACATCAGCTGGTCATACGACGATACTACGAAGACCCTCTCATTCGTAGGCACGGGTTCGATGTTTGATTATCAGTATAACAGCGACCCTGCGTGGATACAGTATGCGAAGCTTTGCGAAAATGTCGTCCTCGACTCGAGGATTACGGGTATCGGCGACCACGCGTTTTACAAGTTTGATGCTCTGACGACGGTTGACCTGCCCGAGAACATTGTTCGTATCGGAAGACGCGCATTCTACGAGAGCTCGATAGGCGAAATAAATTTTCCCGATACGGTTGAGAGAATAGAGGTCGGCGCATTCTACAAATGCGATAACCTTACTGAGCTCGTTTTCAATCGCGACTTGCTCTTTATCGGTGAGCAGGCCTTCTATCAGTGTAAGGGTGTCACGAGGGTTACCTTGACGGATAAAATAGCAGAGATAGGCAACAGTGCCTTTTACGAATGCAAAAACCTTAAGATTGCATACTATTTCGGTACGGAGGAGGAATACGACAATCTTATTGTGCGCCTGGATAATTTCTGGGTAAAGGAGCTTGCTAACACGTATTTCTACGCGGACACGAAGCCTTCCGAGCCCGGCCCGTATTGGTATTACACCGACGAGGGAGACATCGCTCCCTGGTACTATACCGTAGGCTTCAAAGCGCCCGGTGCTATTCTTCCGTTCACTTGGGACTACGTTGACCCCGAAATCGGAGTAGAGCAGAGAAATATAGACTTTATGAACGATATCGTATATCATGGTTATAAGTTCCAATCCTTCAGCGGAAGCGCCTATGGCATTTCGAGCTATAGAGTTGGGCTTAAGCTGACCCGTGATATACACCTTACGGGTGTTCGAGGTAAAAAATGCGGCGACAACCTTACGTATAGTAAATCGGGTACCACCTTGACTATAAGCGGAAGCGGTGCTATGTGGGACTTTGAGGATATCGGAGACGCTCCGTGGTACGGGCAGAATATAGTTAACGTAGTCATCGGAGATGAGGTAACGCATATCGGTAAGAACGCCTTCTGCTACCTTGACAATATCGTAGCTATCGATATTCCTACGAACGTAACCTCAATCAATAAGAATGCCTTCCTCGGGTGCGCTAACCTTCTTTATATATACTATCAGGGCTCGAAGGTACAGCTGGACTCTGTAATAGGCAACGCTCCGCTTGAAAACCTGCTTAAAGCGAAAATATATACCTACTATCCCGAGGGCTCGGGCGAGGGTACGTATTGGCGTAACGTAACGGGCAGTATGGAAACTGTGGAGCGCCGTGTAGCGTGGTCGCTCTCGGACGGCAAGCTGAGCGTCGGCGGAGATGCAACGCTTGTTAACTATGGTGACCTGTCCGAAACTCCTTGGTATCCCGACCGCGAGGCTATTACGTCCGTTGAGATAATCAGCGGTGCTAACAGGGTTGGCTACAATACCTTCTACGGTATGGAGAAGGTTACGGAAATTACAGTGCCCGACAGCGTTTTAAAGATTGCCGAGAGCGCCTTTATGGGCACAGGATATTATAACAATTCGGACAATTGGGCTAACGGTGCGCTTTACGTTTCGAATCACCTGATAAGGGTTAATTCAACAGCCGTAGGCGAGAGATTTGAAATCCGGGCGGGCACTATTTCGGTAGCCGAGAACGCATTTGCCGGCTGCTCGTCGATAAGGGAGCTTATCTTCTCGAAGGATGTAAAGGGAATTTACAGAGCTGCGCTGGAGCCGCTTGAGCTAGATGCTATATTCTTTACCGGCGCGACAAGCAAGACATGGGAGGGAATATGGAGCTCCGGAAATAACCTCGACTCGCAGGATATAGGCGACATTCCCGTGTACTGTCTCTCAACCACGAAACCGGAAGAGGCGGGACTCTTCTGGTATAAGACTGTAAATCCCGACGGTACGTATACAATAAACGTTTGGGAGCAAAATTAAATAAAATAATATAAAAAGCTTGCTTAAGTCTTCGGCATCCTACCGCAGACTTAAGCAAGCTTTGTTGTTTCTTTTTTAGTCAGTCTGATTTTCTTGGGTATCAAAACAGAGGTTGGGGAAACTACGTTAAATACCCCCCGCTCGTGCGATTCAAGTATCAGTGCCCCCGTCTTCCCGTCAACGCCGAGCACCTTGCAGCCCTTCCGTTTTCCGTCCTCAAGATATTTTATGCGCCTTCCGCGCAGAATAAAGCGCTTCGTGTATACGTCCATAAAGCGAACGGAGCTTTTTATCGTTGAATATAGCTTGAAGAATTTTGCGAGAACGTTTCTCGCGATTATCATAGATATCGAGGTGTTCTCACTTTCGAAAACCTTTCTTACCATATCTCCGAGTCTCGGCGGAAAGCTTTCTTCATCCAGCCGCGCCGAGAAGGTCACAATTATATATTCGTAGCTGGTGAAATTATCGAGCTTTCCCTCTATCGTCACACCGCCTATCTTTTCGCCTTGACAGTATACGTCACTGACCCAGCCTATACCGAGATGGCGCGTCGTATGCTCGTCGAGAGCCTGTACGAAGGCGGTGGCCGAAAGAGCGCCGAGAAGCGATGCTTGGCTGGGGAAGAGCGACGGGCGGAGAATGCAGGAAAAAAACACTCCGCGTACAGACTCTGCCTCTCTCCTGTGAACACCCTGTCCCGGAGGCGTAATCAGCTTTTCTGCGAACACAATGTATCTGTCGGGATAGCCCATATTCGCATACTCGCGCGCGAGCCTTGCCGTCGACTCCAGTCCGTCGTGTATCTCCATATTGATGATGCCGCCATCGGCTTCTCTTACGGTTATTACGTTCTTTTTTTCCATACGCCCTCCTTTCTCGGGTTTAAAACGGGGACTGTCGGGAAAACAGCCCCCAATGATAATTCAGCTTTCGGTTATACCTAAATTTACCCCGCTTTAATAAGCCTTGCCCCAGTAAACGAGCTTCTTTGCCGCACGTCCGCAGCATACGCAGGTGTCACCTATGGGCGCAATGCCGAAGGGGATACATCTTGACGAAACGTCAGCCTCTTCCTTGAGCTTCATCTCACACTCGAGCTCTCCGCACCACATAGCCTTGATGTAACCGGGCTTCGTGTCGGCAATAGCCTTGAGCTCCTCGAAGCTTTGAGCCTCATAGGTTCTCTCCTCTCTGTGCCGGAGAGCTCGCTCGTAGAGCGCCTCGGTGAGCTTTGTGAGAGCCTCTTTAACGGTATTTGCAAGTCCTTCTGTCGAAACGAAGGATTTTTCTCTTGTATCACGGCGTACAATCACACACTTGCCCTCTGCGATATCGCGCGGGCCTATCTCTATACGGAGCGGAACGCCCTTCATCTCGTACTCGGAGAATTTCCAGCCGGGAGATTGCTCGGAGTCGTCGGTCTTTACGCGTATTCCGGCATCGCGGAGCGTCTTTTCTATAGCACGCGCCGCATCAAGAACGCCATCTTTATGTTGCTGAACAGGGATAACGACTGCCTGTATCGGTGCGACCGCAGGGGGGAGAACGAGTCCCGAATCGTCACCGTGAGTCATTATGATACCGCCAATGATACGCGTCGATACACCCCACGAGGTCTCGTGGCAGTATTTGAGAGTGTTGTCGGAGTCAAGGAACTGTATGCCGAACGCGCGGGCAAATCCGTCGCCGAAGTTATGCGAGGTACCGCCCTGAAGAGCCTTACCGTCGTGCATAAGCGCCTCAACGGTGTAGGTGGCCTTTGCACCTGCGAATTTCTCCTTATCGGTCTTCTGACCGCGTATTACGGGCATACCGAGGTCGTGCTCAAAGAAATCGGCGTAGATGTCGAGCATCTGTACGGTTCTCTCTTCTGCTTCCTTAGCCGTTCTGTGAACGGTGTGTCCCTCCTGCCAGAGAAATTCTCTCGAGCGGAGGAAGGGACGGGTAGTCTTCTCCCATCTTACGACCGAGCACCACTGGTTATAAACCTTCGGCAGATCACGGTAGGACCGTACTATATTAGCGTAATGCTCGCAGAAAAGAGTCTCGGACGTCGGCCGGACGCAAAGGCGCTCGGCGAGCTTCTCATCACCGCCATGAGTGACCCAAGCAACCTCGGGGGCGAAGCCCTCGACGTGCTCCTTCTCGCGCTTGAGGAGCGACTCGGGAATGAACATAGGCATATAAACGTTTTCAACGCCGCTCGCCTTAAATCTTGCATCAAGTATTTTCTGAATGTTCTCCCATATAGCGTAGCCGTAGGGACGGATTATCATACATCCCTTCACGCTAGAATAATCTATCAAATCCGCCTTCTTTACGATATCGGTATACCATTTTGCGAAATCCTCGTCCATCGAGGTTATCTCTGTGACGAGCTTCTTGTTGTCTGCCATAAAAGTGCAAGGTCCTTTCAAAAAACAATAATCTTGTAGCATAAATTATATATCAAAACGCGCGGAATGTCAAGAATAAAGGCAAAAAAACCGCGCACGTTATACCCTTTTTTGTTTAAAATGCGAAAAATGCAAGATTTGGAATTAAAAATTGCAAAAACACTTGCTTTTTTCCTGAATATAATATATAATATAAAAGAATTTTTCAAAAAACCTTCAAAATGCATTTTTTACCCCGTAAAAATGCATACCTAACCGAAATTTAGAAGGGGAAAATGAAAGGCATCGTTTCAATGAAAGCATACACGGAACTCACAAAGAAAGAAAGAGAAGAGCTCTTTTCGGCTCTTATGAACGAATATAAGAACTACTGTAATATGGGACTGTCCCTAGACCTTTCACGCGGTAAGCCCAATTCCGCACAGCTTGATATAAGCCTCGGGCTTATGTCTGTTGATATGTCGCGGGAGAACTGCTTCTCAAGAGGCGGATTAGACTGCCGCAACTATGGCGTGCTCGACGGACTCCCGGAAATGAAGGAGCTTTTTTCAGATGTCCTCGGTCTTGACCCTGCGGATATTATCGTCGGTGGCAACTCCTCTCTTCAGCTTATGTACGGCTGCCTTACGCGCGCTATGCTCTTTGGTGTTCCCGGCGGCAGAGGCCCCTGGTCGCAGGAGGAGGGACTTAAATGGATATGTGTAACTCCCGGCTATGACAGGCATTTCAGAATAACCGAGCTTCTTGGCTTTGAGCTCGTCTCCGTTCCTATGACTGATGACGGCCCCGATATGGATAAGGTCGAGGAGCTTGTCCGTGACCCGAAGGTGAAGGGGATTTGGTGTGTGCCGAAATATTCTAACCCCACGGGTAATACCTACTCCGACGAAACGGTAAGACGCCTCGCAGCTATGGAGTGCGCCTCACCCGATTTTAGAATTATGTGGGATAACGCGTATTGCGTTCACGATTTTGACGAAGCGGGAGATAAGCTTGCAGATATATTCGCTCTCGCGGAGAAATACGGAAACCGCGACAGGATTTATTATTTCTCCTCGACCTCGAAGATAACCTTCCCGGGCGGCGGTGTCGCTTTGATGGCTATGAGCGAGGCCAACAGGCTCGCAACTCTAAAAATATTGGGAGCTGAGACGATAGGCTTCGATAAGCTTAATCAGCTCCGTCACCTTGCATTTTTCGGCTCGGCTGATAATATGCTCGAGCATATGCTGACCCTTGGCGGTGTTATCAAGGAGAAATTCGATATTACCATTAATAATCTTTCGTCTCTTCGCGGCCTCGGTATCGCGGAGTGGACAGAGCCGCGCGGGGGATATTTCATTTCGCTCGACGTCCTCCCCGGCACGGCAGGCAGAGTGCATGAGCTTATGAAAGGGGCGGGGGTCGTTCTTACACCTCCCGGCGCAACACACCCGTACGGTAAGGACCCTGATGATAAGACGCTCCGTATCGCGCCTACCTATCCTACTGACGGAGAGCTCGATACTGCGACGCAGATTTTAGCGCTTTCCGTGAAGCTTGCGGCGCTTGAGAAGCTGGGCGTGTAATTTTGCTTGTTCGCGTAAATAACGCTTGTATTAATTAAATTCCGTTCTTTTCGGCTTATGCCTCTCACCCTCGGTGTCTTCGACCGAGGGTTTTTTTATGGACTATCGGTAAAAATAATTGACAAAAGGTCGCGCGCGTGTTAAAATTAGTGTATAAAAGGCAAGTGAGGTTTGTTCTATGACAAGAGAGCAGGCAAAGGAAAGAATTGAATACCTGAGGGAGCAGCTTGTATATAACTCGAAGCTGTATTACGAGCTTGATGCTCCCGTTATATCTGACTATGAATACGACGCTATGTTTCGCGAGCTATGCGACCTTGAGGCGGAGTATCCCGAGCTCGACAGTCCCTCCTCGCCGACGAAGCGCGTCGGTGGTCGGGCGCTCGATAAATTTGAGAAGTTCACGCATACCGTGAAAATGGGAAGTCTTACCGACGTATTCTCTTATGACGAGCTCCGTGATTTCGTTGATAAAACGAACGCTGCTTTAGGCGAGGATACCGAATATACTGTTGAGCCGAAGATAGACGGTCTTTCCGTCTCTCTCATCTACCGCGACGGCGTGTTTGTACAGGGTGCGACGCGCGGCGACGGAATTGTAGGTGAGGACGTAACCGAAAACTTAAAGACTGTAAGAACAATTCCTCTCGTGTTGAAAGAGAAGCTTCCTTACCTCAACGTGCGCGGCGAGGTTTATATGCCGAGGGCGGTGTTTAATCAGATAAATGAGGAAAGAGAGAAGTCCGGGCTTCCTCTGTTTGCTAACCCAAGGAACTGCGCGGCGGGCTCTCTCCGTCAGCTTGACCCGAAAATAGCGGCGGAAAGACGCCTCGCCATATTCGTCTTTAATCTTCAGGAGGGCGAGCTCTATACCGACGGAAGGCAGGCGGTTACTCATTCGGAAACGCTCGAGAGAATGGCAGAGCTCGGATTTACCGTTTTACCGTCGTGGGTAACTGTACGCGGTTACGGTGAGATAGCCGAGCACGTAAGATATCTTGGCGAGGCACGCCCCGATTTGTCCTTCGATATGGACGGAGCGGTCATTAAGGTAAACGGCCTTGCCGAGAGAAAAACCGTCGGAGAGGGAACCAGTACGCCAAAATGGGCGGTTGCTTATAAATATCCGCCCGAGGAGAAGAGAACGAAGCTCCTCTCTATCGATATACAGGTTGGAAGGACGGGTGTTCTTACCCCTGCCGCAAATCTTGCACCCGTGAGGCTTGCCGGAACAACGGTCTCGCGTGCAACGCTCCATAACCTCGGCTTTATAGCAGAACGCGATATACGCATAGGTGATACCGTCGTTGTCAGAAAGGCGGGGGAGATAATTCCCGAAATCATAGAAAGCGTTTCCGCAGAGCGCGACGGTACGGAGCGTGTATTTGAAATGCCGAGCGTATGCCCGTCCTGCGGACACCCCGTAGTGCAGGATGACGGCGGAGAGGGAGCGGCAGTAAGATGCGTATACTCTGCTTGTCCCGCGCAAAGAGCGAGGCGTATCGTGCATTTTGCCTCAAAAGGGGCTATGAATATAGACGGTCTTGGGCCGCAGGTAGTTGACCTGCTTATCCGTGAGGGAAAAATAAAGGATATAGCTGACCTGTACACCCTAACCGTTGAGGATATCGAGCCGCTTGAGCGAATGGGTAAAAAGAGTGCCGAAAATCTTATCGCCGCTATCAAGGAATCGAAGTCGCGCGGACTCGAAAGATTGCTATATGCACTGGGCGTAAGGCAGGTAGGCGAGGTGGCGGCAGAGAATATTGCCGCAAGAATGAGAACTCTCGACGCCCTGTTTGATGCGAGTATAGAGGATTTTTCCTCTATCGACGACATAGGCGAAATCACTGCCGCAGCCCTCGTTGAGTTTTTCTCCGACGAGAATACGCGGGAGCTATGTGCAAGGCTTTCTGAATACGGTGTCCTCACTGAAGCTGTGAAGGAGAAGAGCACAGACACGCTTGCAGGGCTTACGTTCGTTCTCACAGGAACGCTGCCGAATATGACAAGAGAAGAAGCAGGCGAGCTTATAAAGAGCGCAGGCGGTAAGGTGTCGGGCAGTGTATCGAAAAAAACAAGCTACGTCGTCGCAGGCGACGAGGCAGGCTCGAAGCTTACTAAGGCCCGAGAGCTCGGAGTATCCGTTATAGATGAAGCTGAGCTTCTCCATATGCTAGAAAATTAGAGTATATTAGACAAAAAAGCAGCCTTGAGCGACCTGGGATTTGGGTGCTCGAATAAGTTGCCCATTCGGATAAGTGAATTTTACTACGAGGCCCCAAAAGCTTGCTACTCGTGCTTTCGGGAACCCCTATGTAAGTGAAGCTATTCTAGGGATAGTGAAGTTTTGCCTTCGGCAATGTGGGTAAACTTAATCTGACTCGCTACCGCCCGAAAAAGTATAACACACTATACCTAGCAGGGCAAGGGTGAAAAGGGGTACGAACAAATCGTCCGTACTCCTTTTCGTTTTCAGAATATGAATGTGTGTAGCTAAAGGTATAGATATAGAAGCCCCGTTCCGTACAGGTTGGAAGAGAATATAAATAGGACGATAATCAAAAATGGCTATTTAATTATTGGCAGAAAATGATGCGAAGGGGCACGGGGCTTTTAGCAAGACAGGCACTTTTTTTGTCGGATGAGTGAATTTTAGCTCGGAACAATGCAGAAAATACGTGCCGTCTGCTACCTTTTTCCCGTATAGGAAATCGTTATAAAGGGGTGCGCCGATATAAGCCATATGAACCCGAATCTGATGAGTTCTGCCTGTTACAGGCTCGATTTCTGCTATTGCACGTCCATCGCCGAGTATTTTTGTGACCTTGTATTTTGTAAACGAAGGTTTGCCGAGCTCTCTAACGACTCGTTTCATATTCCCTTCATTTTCTCGCTCTATAGGCGCGTTGATTTCACCTATTCTTACATCGGGAGAGCGGGAGAGTAGTGCAGTGTATTTTTTCTTAAGGTCACCGCATTTTATTTCTCTGCACATAATCGCCGCAGTGAGCGGGTCCTTTGCAATTATGACGAGTCCGGATGTATCACGGTCAAGACGGTTAACAGCGCGAAAAACAAACTTTCCGCCATAGTACGCCATAACGCACTCTGCCAAGGTTGGCAGTGAATTACCGCGCGAGGGATGCACGGGCATATTTCGCGGCTTGTTTACCGCAAGAATGTTTTCGTCCTCGTAGACGATGTCGAGTGGGATATTTATACTCCCGATTTCCGAGCTCTCCTCTTTCGGGCATAATACCTCTACTAGGTCATCATCCTTGACCTCTGCATGCATATGAACGTTTTCACCGTTTATAAATACACCGCCCACCTTTACCTGTGCAATAAGAGAGGTTGAGAAGCCGCACCTTTTCAAAAAGTCGCGTATCTTAATGGCACCTGCAATACCTTCGACTTTAAACGTGTATTTTTTCATAACCCCTCCTTTTGTTTTACTATATTTTAGCACAAATTAACCTGTTTTTCAATAAAGAAGCTTGTTACTCTTGATTTTTTTTGTTATTTATACTATAATTGAGTTATAAAGCTTGTTTGAGGTGTATTATGACTAATAAAGAAAGATTTATAGAGATATTCACGTCGAAGATAAAGAGGGATGGTGCTGATAAGCTTCTCGAATATCTGATGTCATCGGATTTCTTTGTTGCTCCTGCGAGTGCGAGATTTCATTCTTCCTACGAGGGAGGTCTTCTTGATCATTCCTTGAATGTCTACGATTGTCTTGTCTCCTACCTCGCTTCCGACCGAGCAAAGGGCTTCGGATTCGATTATACCGACGAATCTATTGCGATTGTTGCACTTCTTCACGACTTGTGTAAAGTCGGCGTATACAAGAAGGGGTTTAGGAACGTAAAGGATGAAAAGGGAATGTGGCAGAGAGTCGATACCTTTGAGTTTGACGACCAACTTCCTTATGGCCACGGTGAGAAGAGTGTTTACATAATCTCGGGATATATGCGACTTACGCGAGAGGAAGCCTTTGCCATACGCTATCATATGGGCTATTCCTCGGAGCGCGAGGACCCGAGAAACGTGTCGGCTGCTTTTGAAATGTTTCCGCTTGCATTTGCCCTCTCCACTGCCGACAGTGAGGCAACGTATTTCCTCGAGAGCGACAAAAGAAAGAAATAAATTCTCTATATAATATTAAACGAGCCCTGTCAATCAACAGGGCTCGTTCCTTTGGATTCTTATCAGATATCGAACTTTTTCCTTGCAACGTAGGAGGTGTGAAGCGCGTGGTGAGCCGCATGGCAACCGTATCCACCCTTAAAGTAGTTGTCGTAAACTTCCTTAATTATGGGGTTGTTATGAGACTTACGAAGCTCCATAGCACGGTCTTGGTCATAGAGAGCCTTTGCCCTTACAGCCTTGAGGTCTACGGTATCTCTTACGTGCTGAGGCTGGATAGGCTGACCGCCGCCGTTTACGCAGCCGCCGGGACAACCCATTATCTCAACAAATGTCCAGTCTGCTTCGCCGGACTTAATCTTGTCCATAACGAGCTTTGCATTAGCAGCGCCCGATGCGACAGCAACCTTTATTTCCTTACCTGCGATGTTGTAGGTAGCCTCCTTGAGTCCCTCTGTACCTCTTACCTCGTGGAAATCAATCTCCTTGTTATCCTTGCCGGTAAGAACGTCGTTAGCGGTACGGAGCGCTGCCTCCATAACGCCGCCCGTTGCACCGAAGATAACAGCCGCACCGGTGTCAACACCGAGAGCACAGTCGAACTCCTCGTCGGGAAGAGCAGTGAACTTAAGTCCGGCTCTGCCAATCATTCTTGCGAGCTCACGAGTTGTGAGTGCTACGTCAACGTCAGCAATTCCGTTGCCTGCGGCAGACATATCATCTCTGCCTACCTCGAATTTCTTCGCGGTACAGGGCATAATAGAAACTACGAAGATATCCTTCGGGTCATATCCCATCTTTTCAGCCCAATAGGTCTTGATAAGCGCTCCGCCCATCTGCTGGGGGGACTTACAAGAGGAAAGGTGGTCTATCATATCGGGGTAGTAGTACTCGCAGAACTTAACCCATCCGGGCGAGCAGGAGGTAATCATAGGAAGAGTACCGCCACACTTTACACGCTCAAGAAGCTCTGTAGCCTCCTCAACGATGGTGAAGTCAGCCGCAGTGTTGGTATCAAATACCTTCTCGAATCCGAGACGGCGAAGAGCCGCAACCATCTTGCCCTCAACGTTCGTGCCGATAGGCATATCGAAGCACTCACCGAGAGTAGCTCTTATAGAAGGTGCAGTCTGTACCACAACGTGCTTCGTCGGGTCTGCAAGAGCTGCCCAAACCTTGTCGGTGTCGTCGCGCTCAACGAGAGCTGCGGTGGGACATACTGCGGTACACTGACCGCAGGAGATACAGGGGGTCTCGCCAAGGGTCATATTGAAGGGCTGGCCGATGCAGGTATCAATACCTCTGTTATTAGCACCGATTACCGATACGTACTGCTCGTTACAAACCGCTACACATCTACGGCAGAGTATACACTTGTTGTTGTCTCTGACGAGGTGGGGAGTAGAATAGTCGAGCTCATAGGCGGGCTTAAAGCCCTCGAAAGCCTTCGAGTCAACACCGTACTCAAGGCAGAGCTTCTGAAGCTCGCAGTTAGTAGACCTCGAGCAGGAGAGACAGTTCTTGTCGTGGGTAGAGAGAATAAGCTCAAGGGTGGTCTTGCGTGCAGCGCGTACCTTGGGAGTATTCGTCTGAATCTCCATTCCTTCGGTCACGGGATATACGCACGCAGTTACGAGTCCGCGTGCACCGGTAGCCTCAACTACACAAATACGGCACGCACCTATCTCGTTCTTTTCTTTCATAAAGCAGAGGGTGGGGATTTCCACACCTGCCGCACGGGCAGCCTCAAGAATGGTTGCGCCCTTCGGTACAGAGACAGCAATACCGTTAACTTTAACATTTAACATTTCCATATCAGCGCACTCCTTTCATCACTTCTTCGAAATAGCGCCGAACTTACAACCTGCCATACAAGCGCCGCACTTGATACACTTAACCGTATCAATAGCGTAAGAGGGAAGCTTGTGTCCGGGTGCTACATAATCTGTTTTTGCTATAGCGTCAACAGGGCAGTTCTTTGCACACTTGCCGCAGCCGATACACTTATCCTGGTCAATGGAGAAGGAAAGAAGACTCTTACATACTCCTGCAGGACACTTCTTGTCCACAACGTGAGCAATATACTCGTCGCGGAAGAAATGAAGTGTAGCGAGAACGGGGTTGGGTGCAGTCTGTCCGAGACCGCAAAGAGAATTCTGCTTTATGTAGTTGCAGAGCTCCTCAAGTCTGTCTATATCCTCAAGCGTACCCTTGCCGTCGGTAATCTTGTCAAGGAGCTCGAGAAGGCGCTTCGTACCAACACGGCAGGGAGTGCACTTACCGCACGACTCGTCAACCGTGAACTCAAGGAAGAACTTCGCCATATCGACCATACAGGTGTCCTCGTCCATAACGATAAGACCGCCCGAACCCATCATACAGCCGATGGAAACAAGGTTGTCGTAGTCAACCTCGGTGTCAATAAGCTCTGCGGGGATACATCCGCCGGAAGGACCGCCTGTCTGTGCAGCCTTGAACTTCTTGCCGCCGGGGATACCGCCGCCGATGTCGTAGATTATCTCACGAAGGGTAGTACCCATAGGAATCTCAACAAGTCCGGTGTGCTCAATCTTGCCGCCGAGCGCGAATACCTTCGTACCCTTTGATTTCTCGGTACCCATAGAGGTGAACCACTCAACGCCGTTGAGGATTATCTGGGGAATGTTAGCGAAGGTCTCAACGTTGTTCTCAACGGTGGGAGAGTTGTAAAGACCCTTAACAGCAGGGTACGGAGGACGGGGACGGGGCTCACCGCGGTTGCCCTCTATAGAGGTCATAAGAGCGGTCTCCTCGCCGCAGACGAACGCGCCCGCGCCAAGTCTGATGTCAAGCTCGAAATCGAAGCCCGAGCCAAAGATATTTTTACCGAGAAGACCGTATTCACGAGCCTGTGCGATAGCGTTCTGAAGACGGGTAACCGCGATGGGGTACTCCGCACGAACGTAAACGTAACCCTGGGTTGCGCCTACTGCGTAACCGCAGATAGCCATAGCCTCGATAACGGAATGAGGGTCGCCCTCGAGGATGGAACGGTCCATAAACGCACCGGGGTCGCCCTCGTCGGCGTTACATACAACGTATTTCTGGGGAGCCTTGTTGGGTGCGCAAAGAGCCCACTTGCGTCCGGTAGGGAAGCCGCCGCCTCCGCGTCCGCGAAGACCGGAATCGGAAACCACCTTGATAACGTCCTCGGGGGTCATCTCTGTGAGTACCTTACCGAGTGCTGCGTAACCGTCCATAGCGATGTATTCATCAATGCTATCGGGGTCGATAACGCCGCAGTTACGAAGAACTATACGCTTCTGGGACTTATAGAATGCGGTATCGCCGAGAGATACGCTGGCCTTATCAACTACCTCTTCGGCTCCGGTGTCGGCGTAAACAAGATGCTCGACAACTCTACCCTTAAAAAGATGCTCGGAAACTATCTCCTTAACGTCCTCGGGGGTTACACGGCTGTAGAATGTACCGTCGGGATAAACGATAACGACAGGGCCGAGCGCACAAAGACCGAAGCAGCCCGTCTGAACGAGCTTAACCTCTTCCTCAAGACCGAAAGCCTTGATATTCTCCGCGAACGCATCTTGGACTGCCTTACTGCCCGACGAGGTACAGCCTGTACCGCCACAAATCAAAACATGTGCACGAATCATAACTTACCTCCAAATTTTATACATCGGCAACAGTAAACTCGGTTACTACCTTGCCGTTTTTAAGATGCTTTTCAATAACTGTCTCTACCTTCTCGGGGGTCATCTTAACGTAGGTGACCTTCTCCTTGCCTGCCTCGTGAACCTCAACAATGGGTTCAAGCTGGCAGAGGCCTATACAGCCTGTCTGCGAAACCGTTACCTTGTCGGTAAGCTTCGCTGCGGTTACTCCCTCCACGAATGCGTTAAGGACGGGACGCGCGCCTGCTGCAATACCGCAGGTTGCCATGCCGACTACGACACGGACGTCACCCGAGCCCTCGCGAAGGATAACCTTGTCCTTCATTCTGTCTTTGATTGCCTTTAATTCAGCCAAAGATTTCATTTTCTGTGTCCTTTCATATATAATTTTATTAAATAATAAACTCCTTGTATTGCTCCTCGAGATTTTCACGTACCCACACGAGCACGTCCGGCGTCGATAGAGGTACGTCCTCTAGCACCTCGCGAAGAGCACGGGTATCAAGCTCGACCGTATGAGACCCCTTCTTGTGCAGAAAGTAAAAGTCTCTGTTGGGATGCCCTTGAATGAGCGTTACCACCGTCGAGATAACGTCCCCGAGCGGTGTCGCATCAATGTGCGCCGTATTGAAGATAGCCGTAACCGTCGTTTCTCCCGGCAGGGAAGCAGTCATAAGCCGCGAGGTTATGGTGAGTGTGCCGCCCGTCTGCTCGCAAGCGAGCTTGAGAAGCGGAATGCCAAGCCCGACCTTTCTCGTCGTCCTCGTCGTGTAAAACGGGTCGGTAACCGAGCGAAGGGTTTCCTCAGACATTCCCGAGCCGTTGTCCCTTACAGTCATAGTAAGAGTGTCGCTCTCTTCATTTAATATTATTTCGGTAAGGGATGCGCCCGCCTTTACCGAATTCTCGGCTATATCGAGAATATTCAGTGATAATTCCTTCATAAGCCACCAATCCTGCGAAGAAATTCGCGCCGCACAGAGGATGGGTCTGACTTGTCAGCCTCCAGCATCACCGTGCCAAAGCAGTCGCCGACGTTCTCGAGATAGTGAGCGTCGGAGCCCGTTAGTACGAATTTTCCGCGTAGAGAGTATTTTTCGTTATACTCGTCTAGCCTCTTTAGGTCGTGTAGCTCAACCGCAGTGAATATCGGTGTTTCTGGCAGAGTACCCAGCACGGCAATAATGCCGTTCGCATCTTTATCAATATGTGCGGGATAGCATACACCGCCGAAGCGAGAAACAAGCTTGGGCACGTCCTCTACAGACAGCGTGGTAGCATTTGTGAGCAGGTGCTCTTCATATCCTACGACGTTATCCTCACTATCGAATATCAGCTGCTCGCCGAAAATATCCGTTCGGTTTTTTATAAGCACACGGAAGCGTGAGAGCTCACGCTCAAAATCAAGAGCATAGGAGAGCTCCTCAAAAAGGCATACCACGTGTATATCTTCGCTAGTAGTCAGCTCCATACCCGCTATAGGTATGATGCCAAAGCTCTCTGCCGCCTCGAAAAAGGCAGGACAGTTTTTGCAGGTGTTATGGTCGGTAAGAGCTACGATGTCGAGCTCCGATATATGAGCCATACCCGCAATATTGCCGGGAGTGTTGTCGTTGTCCCCACAGGGGGAAAGCGCGGAATGTATGTGAAGGTCGTATTTATACTCTCTCATAATCCAAGCGCCACCAACACCCTTGCTGCACCGTAGGAGGGAAGAGAGGTGGAAATAAGGTTGATACCCTTTTCAGAAGCCGCTGTTATGATGTCACTCTCCGGAGTAACACCCTCGGTCAGTATGACCGCAGAAACGTCGGCAAGCGATGCTACAGCGAGGACATTCACGTTCGACATGATGGTAAGCCAGAGTGTGTCCGCCTTGGCCCGTCCCATAACCCAGCTTAAAAGGTCGCCTATGTAAGCGCCCTTTACCTCGCGGTCGGGATTTGGCATCGCGATAGGAGAAAAGTCGGGGTGAGATGCAAGCTCGCGTACCGTCATCACTTATCTCCTTCCTTTATTTCCCACAGTGTCTTGATTGGACAATCCTCGGGGCAAGCCAGAGATTTGACTACGTCCTCGGCGAAGGCGCGGCAATTAGGCGCTCCGCAAGAGCCGCAGTCTATACCCGGCAGTTCAGCTTTTAGATTTTGTATGTCCGCCATCATTCGCATAGATTTCGCTATGTTGTCGGACAGTCTTGATATCGGATTGTATTCCGGAAGGTCATCGAAGAGATAATAGTCCGGAATGTATGTTAGCTCTTCTTTTGAAAGTACGTTTTTTGAAACCGGCATATACCGACGCAGAGCTTGAAGCCTTGCCTTTGCAATAAAGGGATTCTGTATCGTGAGAACTCCCCCGACACAGCCGCCCGTGCAAGCGTTGAGCTCAATAAACTCAAGATGCGGAATATTGCCGTTCTCTACCTGGTCGAGTACGTGTATAACGTTGTCGATACCGTCAGCTGCAAGATAATCCTCGTTGAATATAGCGGTTGCCTCACCGCCCGAGCGTGCCCAGCCTATGCCTATTCTTCCGGACTCGGAGAGGGAGGCAATCTTGTCATCCTTCCTCATTATGCCGATGAGCTGAAAATAGACGTCCTTGATAGACACCACCTCGTCAACCTCGCTCCTGTACGTCGCGAAGCCGTTCTTTACGTAGCTCGCCTTTGCAGGGCAGGGGGATATGAAGCATACGCCTATATCCGAAGCCGAAAGCTCCGGATGAGCCTCGAGCGCACGCGTGCGCGCAAGCTTCGCCGCTACCTCCATAGGTGGGAGCATATGTATAATGTGTTCTGCGAGCGAGGGAAAACGAAGAGCTATAAGACGTGTAACAACGGGGCAGGCCGAGCTGATAGCGGGTTTTTTGACACCCTCGAGCTTCAGATACTGCCGTGTGTACGCGGAGACAAGCTCCGCTGCCTTCGATACCTCGTATACCTCGTCGAAGCCGAGCTTTATCAGCCCGTCGAGAACGTAGTCAACGTCATCAAGGTTGTCGAACTGACCGTAGAGAGTGGGAGCGGGTAACGCTATTTTCCACTTGAATTTCTCCATGGAGGAAAGCTTGCTCGAAAGAGCGCGTTTAGCCTTGTGAGGGCAAACTCTTATGCATTCTCCACAGTCGATGCATCGTTCGGGATTTATCTTTGCGTGGCCGTCGCGAATGCGTATCGCCTCGGTCGGACAGTGCTTAAGACACGCAGTACACCCCGTACATTTGCTCTCGTCGAGAGTCACGGAATGCTCGTATACGTAGTTCATAGCACCTCCTGGCAATTCACCCTCATAGTTATGGTGGTACCTACGCCAACGGTAGACTCGATATCCATACTGTCGGTGTATTTTTTCATATTCGGAAGCCCCATGCCCGCGCCGAAGCCGAGCGAACGGATAGTGTCGGTGGCGGTGGAGTATCCCTCCTGCATAGCGAGGTCGATATCCTTAATACCGGGACCGTGATCCTCGAGCACGATTTCAATACAGTCGGGGTATACCTTTACGAGCGCCGTACCGCCGCCCGCGTGAATGACCATATTTATTTCGCCCTCGTACATAGCGATGGAAACACGGCGGATGACCTCGGAGTCCACACCGAGCTGACGTAGATTTTTCTTTACCTGAACGGAGGCCTGACCCGCCGATGTGAAATCCTCGCCGTCAACGTCGAAACGGAAAACCAATTCTTCTGCCATACCGTGCCCTCACCTTACGCCCGTAAGACCGTTACTGAAAAGAAGACCGCATGATGTGTAAAGCGTCTTCTCGGTGCTCATAACCACGATTCCGCTGTCGCGCGCCAGCTCGAGCATCTCCTCTGAGGGAGCCTTCGAGCGAACGAATACGACGCAGACCATATCCATCATAACAGCGGTGCGTATAACCTGGGGATTTACAAGACCCGTTAAGAGGACTGCCTGGTCTTTAACAAAAGCGAGAACGTCGCTCATAAGGTCACAGCCGCAGGCGGAATAAACGTGCTTATCAAGACCTTCCTCGCACGTCAGCACCTCGGCATCAAGCAGCTCCTTGATTGCACTAATCTTCATAAAACCGACTTCCTTAAAAGAAGAATTTTTGTCTTATCTGTACTTTTCTATGATGCCCGCAACGTCATCAACGCCGAGACGTCCGTAAACCTCGTCATTGACGGTAAGAACGGGAGCAAGGCCGCACGCACCGATACAACGGCACGCTGCGAGAGAGAACTTTTTGTCGGGTGTGCACTCGTCACCGCCGATACCGAGTATCTCCTGGAGCTTGTTGTAGATGTCACCCGAGCCCTTAACGTAGCACGCAGTACCGAGACATACGGAGATGTGGCACGCGCCCTTCGGGGTGAGGGAGAACTGTGCGTAGAAGGTAGCGACGCCGTATACCTTCTCGAGCGGAACGTCCATTCCTTCTGCTATCATATTCTGCACTTCAATGGGAAGGTACTCGTAGATACCCTGTGCCTCCTGCATAACTGCCATAAGAAGGCTCTTGTCGTGCTTGTTTGCCTCAATAACTGCCTTGAGGCGAGCTTCCTGCTCTTTCGTTCCGGAGAAGGGAACGGTTGAAAGTTTCTTGAGCATTTTTAAATCCTCCTGTATTTTTAATGCCGTAGCTTTGATGAGCAAAATCAAAAGTACTTACATTACTAAGCAATTATACCACAGTTAAATTTAAAATGCAATACTATATATAAAAAGTCTAAATTTTAGTGCAAAAGTATGTTATTTTTTTATCAATCTTTGTGTAATTTAACAACAAAATTCGCTAAAGTCCGAGCGCAAGTCGGCAATAAGCAGCTCGGCCGTTGCCGCAGCCTTCATTTTGAGCTGAACTCCGTCGATGCTCCTCGCGCGTCTGGCGAGCCGTGTCGTGCTCGTAATCAGTACCTCGTCGGCCGCAATAAGCCGTTCGAGGGTGAAGGAGCACTCACGCGTCGGTATTCCTCGGCGCTCGGCAATTTTTATCAGCGTTGCACGTGTGATTCCGGGGAGAATAAGCTCGTCAGTTTTATGAGTGAGAAGAACGCCCTGCTCCAGAATGAAGAGGTTTGAATGAGCGCATTCCGTCACAATTCCGTCGCGGATGAAAACAGTCTCATCAGCGCCGGCTAAGAGAGCATCGTGAGATGCAAGCACAGACGGTAAAAGGTTAAGGGTTTTTACGTTACACATTTTGTAGCGAATATCGTTGCGTGAAATCAGCGAAACGTCACTGCGGGGGAAGGAGGGGAGCTCCGTGACCGTTACGAGTAGGTTTGTGCGTGAAAAATCCTGTGTCGCGTGAACTCTTCTCTCCGCTCTTCTCGAAATTTGAAGGTAGACGGTATATCTTTGCAGCCCCGTAAGCTCAATAAGCTTCTTTACAATGTAGAGAAGCTTGCCGTAAGCGGAAAAGTCCATCCGCATAAAAGCTACTCCGCGGCGAAGTCTCTCAATGTGTTCGCTCCATTGATATATCTCACCGCCCCCACCGACAAGGCATTCGTAAACACCGTCACCGAAAAAAATCGCCCTGTCACAGAGAGGAAGCGTCAGGTCGTCATAAGGTAAGTAACTCCCGTTATAATAGGCAAAATCCATAGCTTGCACCTCGCATAATTTTTCTGGAAATAATATATGCAGAGAAGGTTAACGGTGTGAAAAAAGAGCATAGCATCATCTTGAAAAAAGATAAATGCTATGCACTCTGCCAAAAAATAAATATCAAAAATTAAGAATTTGTCACCCACATAATATTTCCGTCAAGGTCGTAAAGAGTGAACACGGAGTTCTCATAGATCAGAAGCGTTTTCGGGTTGCCTTCCTTCGGTAAGGACACCGAGCCCGGGTTGAGATAGAGGTTGCCGTTACCGAATTCTACAGAGCATTGCACGTGTGTATGTCCGTGCAGAAGAACTGCCCCGGAGGGAAGCGCTGGGGGCTTCTCGGTATTGTAATGATGTCCGTGTGTCGCGAAAATATAGGTGCTGCCGTCATCGAGTATAACGTAGTCAGCATCTATAGGGAATTTTAACACCATACCGTCTACCTCGGCGTCGCAGTTTCCGCGCACTGCTATTATCCTGTCTGCGTATTTGTTCAGCAGCTCTGTTACCGCCTTGGGTGCGTATCCATCGGGCAGGTCGTTTCTTGGCCCGTGGTAGAGAATATCACCGAGAATGAGCAGTTTGTCACAGCTATGCCTCTCGAAAAAATCTACTGCGGCACGGGCGCCGCCGATATCACCGTGTATGTCGGAGCAGATAAGAAGCTTCATAAAAACACCTCTCTGTTTTTTATCTTATTGTAGCATAGAGCAACGGGAAAATCAAGCGCTCCGCCCCTTTCTTTCAAACTTTTCTTTTTTCGCTTTGGCTGATTTGCACGCCATAAAACTCCTTGACAATTGATTTTGCCCGTGTTATAATATCATCTGTAATATTATGTTTTACCTTAATTTAGGAGGTTTTACACTTCGTGGCAGTTAGAAAAGCGGACTACAACGAGCAGAGTATAAAATCACTGAAGGGTGCTGACAGAGTAAGGAAAAGACCGGCTGTTATCTTCGGTTCTGACGACCTTATAGGCTGTCAACACTCCTTTATAGAAATTCTCGCGAACTCGGTTGACGAGGCGCGCGAGGGATACGGCGATAAGATAATCGTTAAGAAATTTCTTGACCTTTCCATTGAGGTTGAGGATTTTGGGCGCGGAGTTCCCCTTGGGTATAACGATAAGGAGAAGCGCTGGAACTGGGAGCTTGTCTTCTGCGAGCTTTACGCAGGCGGTAAGTACGACAATAACGAGGGAAATGCGGCATACGAGTTCGCCCTCGGTCTTAACGGTTTAGGAGCCACCGCCACACAGTATTCGAGTGAGTATATGAACGTTAGGTCTTATTCGAATAAAATGGTCTCCGAGATGAATTTTAAAGCGGGCAATCCTGTAGGGACTCTCTCTGTGACCGATATAAAGCCGGGAGATAAGCGCCACGGAACAATTATACGCTGGCGCCCGGACCTTAAAGTATTTAAGGAGATAGATATTCCGGCAGAATTTCTTGCTGCTACAATGCGCCGTCAGGCGTTCGTAAACGCGGGAATAAAATTTATTCTAGAGGTAGAACGCACGAAGGGAAAATTCGAGCGTTCGGAATTTTATTACGAGCAGGGTATCGCAGATTATATAGCGGAGATAACCGACGGTATTACTATCACTCCGCCTGTCCTTTGGCGCTTCGAAACAAAGGGACGTGATAGAGAGGACCTCCCCGATTATAAGGTAAAGGCGGAGATAACCTTCTGCTTTGCGAAATCCGGAATGACAGAATATTATCACAACTCTTCATTCTTGGAGTATGGCGGTGCGCCCGATAAGGCAGTGAAAAATGCCTTTGCCTACGCCTTGGACAAGCATATCAAGGCACAGAATAAGTACAATAAAAACGAGCCGAAGATATCCTTCCAGGACATTTCGGACAACCTCGCTATAATCATTAACTCCGCTTCTACTCAAACATCTTACGAGAACCAGACGAAGAAGGCGATAACCAATGCCTTTATTCAGAAGGCCTTGACGGATTTTCTTAAGCAAAATCTCGAGATTTATCTTACCGAAAATGCTTCGGTTGCAAATCAAATAGTAAATCAGGTTCTCCTGAATAAGCGCTCGCGCGAGGAAGCTGAAAAGCATAAGGTTGATATCAAGAAGAAGCTTACAGGTACTATCGACGTTGCGAACAGAGTTGAGAAATTTATTCCGTGCTCGTCGAAGGACCCCGAGCTTCGCGAGATATATATAGTTGAGGGAGATTCGGCCGCTTCGAGCTGTAAGCTCGGCAGAAGCGCTGATTTCCAAGCAATAATGCCTGTCAGAGGTAAAACACTCAACTGTATGAAGAGCAGCTATGACAAGATATTTGCGAGCGATATCATAATAGATCTTCTTAAGGTTATCGGGTGCGGCGTCGAGGTAAAGACGAAAAAGCCCGGTGCGCTTTCCACCTTCGATTACAATCTTCTTAAGTGGAGCAAGATAATAATATGCACCGATGCCGACGAGGACGGCTTCCAGATAAGAACACTTCTTCTTACGATGTTTTACCGTCTTCTTCCGACACTGATTGAGAAGGGGAAGGTCTTTATAGCCGAGTCACCGCTCTTTGAGATAACGGCAGGTGGGGATACGTATTTTGCTTATAACGAGCAGGAGAAGACCGAAATACTCTCCAAGCTCGGAAATAAGAAGTATACCATACAGCGCTCGAAGGGTCTTGGCGAGAATACCGCCGAGATGATGTGGCAGACCACGATGTGCCCGACGACGAGAAGACTTATTGCGGTAACTCCTGCCGATGCTGTGGAAACCGAGCGTATGTTCGAGGTGCTTCTCGGTGATGCGCTTGCTGAAAGAAAGAAATACATTACCGATAACGGACATCTTTATGTCCGGGATGCGGATATTTGATAAACGAAAGGTACATTATTATGGCAAAGCTTGTGAAATCAAAGAATTTCGAAGGAGTCAATGGCCCACTCCTTACTATAGTTATGGACGGTGTTGGACTCGCGCCTGATAACGGTGCGAATGCTGTTGCCGCTGCTCATACGCCCACTCTCGACAGACTTATGAAGGATTATCCTATGCTCGCAATAAGAGCGCACGGCACCGCTGTCGGTCTTCCCAGCGACGATGATATGGGTAACTCCGAGGTCGGACATAATGCTCTTGGCTCGGGCCAGGTTTTTGCACAGGGCGCAAAGCTTGTTTCGCAGTCAATTGAAACGGGGAAGCTCTTTGCATCTGATACCTGGCAGGCTCTTGTCGCAGGGGTTAAGGCAAACGGCTCTACTATGCATTTCCTCGGTCTTTTCTCGGACGGAAACGTTCATTCCCATATAGACCACTTAAAGGCACTTATAGATAATGCGAAGAACTCCGGTGTTGAGCGAGTAAGAGTCCATATACTTCTCGACGGCCGTGACGTCGGTGAGACAAGCGCTCTTGACTACGTTCGTCCCTTCGAGGAATATCTTGAGTCACTGCGCTCCGACAGCTTTGATATAGCTATTGCATCTGGCGGCGGAAGGATGCAGATAACTATGGACAGATACGAGGCTAACTGGGGAATGGTCGAGCTCGGTTGGAAGACGCACGTCCTCGGAGAGGGAAGACAGTTTGCGTCGGCAGAGGAGGCTATCACTGCCTATAGAGCAGAAACGGGCGTTATAGACCAAGACCTTCCCGCATTTGTAATCGCGAAGAACGGCGTGCCCGTAGGCACTGTTGAGGACGGAGATTCCGTAGTGTTCTTTAATTTCCGAGGAGACCGCTCGATAGAAATATCGAAGGCGTTTGAGTCCGGAGCCGAATTTGATAAGTTCGATAGGAAGAGAGTGCCGAAGGTGCTTTATGCAGGTATGCTTGAGTATGACGGCGACCTTCATATCCCCTCACGCTTTCTCGTGAATCCCCCCGAAATATCAAATACAATGACAGAATACCTTGTTTCAGCCGGTATTCCCGAGCTCGCAATCTCCGAAACTCAGAAATACGGACACGTTACCTATTTCTGGAACGGAAATAAGTCCGGTAAATTCTCCGAGGAGCTTGAAACCTATATAGAAATACCATCTGACGTAGTTCCCTTTGAGGAAAGGCCGTGGATGAAGTGCGCGGAAATAACCGATAAGCTTATCGAGTGCCTTCGCAGCGGAAAATATAAATATCTTCGCGTGAATTTCCCGAACGGAGATATGGTAGGCCACACGGGCTCCTTCCTTGCGACCGAGTGCTCCATGGAGGCTCTTGACCTTCAGCTCGCGCGTATATTGAAGGTTATCGATGAGCTTGAGGGTGTTGCTCTTATCACTGCTGACCACGGAAACGCTGATGAAATGTACGAGATAGATAAGAAGACAAAAGCTCCGAAGGCAGGGAAGGACGGCTCCTTTAAAGCGAAGACCAGTCATACTCTCAACCCCGTTCCTTTTATAATATATGATAATTTCACTGCTGATAAATACTCTGTTAAGACAGAGCGTACGGACCTCGGTCTTTCGTCCGTTGCAGCAACTACAGTAAATCTCCTTGGCTTTGAGGCACCCGAAATATGGGATGAATCGATGGTTGAGCTTGGTTAAATTGAATATTTATACTGCCGCAACGGGTGATGTATTGTCCGTTGCGGCGCCTTTATGACATATTTTTTCTGTAACAATTATCATAAATCGGCATATTATACATAAAAGTTCGGAGTCTTTTATACTATTTGGATAGCGAAAAGTAAAAAACACAAAAAAACTTTCGTTTGTTCATACTTTGGACATATATATCTGCTATAATTACCACCGCTTTTGACGTATAAGGCGAAAAAATATTGCGTATGCTAATATTTGTTTACGGAGGTCAATATGAATTTAGATAATCTCGAGGTTAGACATAAAGCGTTCGGTCTTGGCACTGTCGTGTCCACGGACGGTAAGTATATGACTATACAGTTTGAAGGGGCTGTAAAAAGCTTCGTATATCCCGATTCCTTTGAAAAATACCTTACTCTCGCCGACGGGACGGTAAGTGAGGAAATACTCTCCGACATTGCGAAGGTCAGTGCTATAAAACAGAGCATTATCGATAAGAAGCTTGCGGAGAACCTTCATTCGATGAAGCACGGTATTGTCATTCCCGGAAAGGAAGTAATTCCTGATACGGAGGAAGAGGACAGCCAGTATAAGTCGACTGATAATGAGGAGATATAGTTTTTCTCCTTGAAAGAGCGAAGATGTGATTATTTTCCGTCTTCGTTCTTTTATTTATTTAGAAATGTTGACTTTTATAGAAAAATATTGTATACTGTACGAGGACTTTTATAAAAAGAGGACGTGTAATGGAGATTTTAAAAGGATATCTCTTTGGTGCGGGCTATGCATTTCTGTGCCTGCTTTTTGCTCTTTTGCTGTATAAGCTTGGAGTAACCAAGAAAATAACCAGGAAGGTTGTTCATATATTTGTAGGATTTGAATGGGTGATACTTTATCATTTTCTTGGAGCCGGTCTGCATTTTCTTGCAGTCTGTGTGTTTTTCCTTCTTCTTCTCGTCGCAGCATATAGGTGGAAGCTGATGCCTATGATATCTTCGGATAACGATAATGCCCCCGGCACCGTATATTATGCCGTTGCTATGACGGGCGTTGCTATAGTAGGGTGCTTTGTTCCGGAGGTTATGCTCCCGTTTGGTGTAGGTATAATGTGTACGTCTGTCGGTGATGGCTTTGCAGGAGTTGTCGGACAGGCTATTACCAAGAGAAATCCAAATATTTACGCAAACAAAACGCTGTTTGGAACCATTGCTAATTTCATAGCATCCTTCGGCGCTACCTTTGTTCTTAACTTGATTTATGGTATGGGGCTCTCCGTATGGCATGCACTTGCCATAGCTTTTCTTTCCGTGACACTCGAGATTGTAACGGGACGCGGCCTTGATAATATCACGATAACGTGGGGATGTACTGCACTCACCGCAGGCTTTATGTATTTTGAAAATATCGGGTTTTACCTTGTGCCGATTCTTCTCTCACCTTGGTTTATAGCTGTTGCATATAAAAAACGTGCACTCACCTTCGGCGGAGTCGTTATGGCTGTTGTCATTGACCTATTTATCTCCGTGTCACTCGGAAATTTCGGGTTTGTGCTTCTGGGAACCTTCTTTGTGCTTGCAGTTTTAGTTGACAAATTCAAAAAACGCGTAAAAAAGCAGGGCAGAACGGAGGAAACGGCGAAGGGCGACTGCCGCGATTATATGCAGGTAATAGCAAACGGGATGCTCGCGGGGCTATGTGCATTACTTTATCTCGGCTCTCGTGAGCGTGTCTTTATAATAGCATTTTCGGCGGCTCTTGCGGAAGCCTTGGCCGACACGGTTTCCTCGGGAATAGGCATCGCGGCGAAGCGCACCTACGACCCCTTCAGATGGAAGGCTTGCGAGAGCGGTATCAGCGGCGGAATGTCCTTGCTCGGTACATTTTCCTCTCTCGTCGCGGCGTACGGTATGAGTATGATAGCCTATGCCTTCGGTGTTGTTGATTTCGCCGAAGCATTGATAATAACGGGCGCTGCATTTCTCGGCGGTGTCTTTGATAGCCTTTTAGGCTCTCTTGTTCAGGCGAAATACAAATGCCGCATTTGCGGCAAGCTTACGGAGAAGACTCTTCATTGTGGCGAGCCGACAGAACATGCTCGAGGGCTCTCCTTTATTGATAACGATGCCGTCAATATGCTCTCCGGCATATTTGCTGCCGCTTTTGCAGCTTTGGTTTTTCTTCTTATTAATTAATTATACATCCTAGTGTAAGCGTAATGTAGAAAAGGACTGCGGAATTCCGCAGTCCTGTTTCATTCGGAAAAGAAGCTTTAGTGGAAATTAGCCCTTTATCGAGTTCTCGTAGGACTCAACCATCTTCTTAACCATCTGGCCGCCGATGCTGCCGGCCTGACGAGAGGTGAGGTCACCGTTGTCACCCTGCTTGAGAGTAACGCCAACCTCGTTAGCTGCCTCCATCTTTACCTTTTCAAGAGCTGCCTTAGCCTGATTGTTCTTAGCCATTAGAATAATTCTCCTGTTTTTTTAAAAATCTATATTATCGAGCGGCGAGAGGCCGGCTCGCCGCATATCGTGGCTTGCCTTTTCTCGGCTCTGATATTATTTTGTCTTTATTTCATGCCATTATTAAAGGAAATTTGTGCTAAATGCACATCTATGTGAACTTGTGAAAAAAACTTTAAAAAAGTTGAAAAAAGTGCTTGACAAGAGGGAAGAATTGTAGTATAATAGACAAGCTGACCTCGAGGAGGTACGGCAAAACTTGCTCATTGAAAATTGAACAACACGAATTCTGAGCACTGAAAAGTGC